>JAJYRA010000032.1 GCA_021794355.1 Thermoplasmata archaeon
CCAGCAGGATTGGAATGCCGTTCCGGGCGGTTGATAAATTCGAGGATAACGATCTGAATTCATGCGGAAAGTAAGTTTTATGCATTATGTCGAATTAATAGTGTATGCTTATTCACTTGAAGAAACACAACACCTATGAAATTAATAATCTCTTTAAAATGCCAATTTCTGGCAGATTTCATGATGAAAACGTTGTATATAAAATACTAATTTTAAGGACTATTGCTTGCCTGTCCTTGAAAGTATGTGACTTATGGTTTCTAAGAGGATTGTATCTGAAGACCATCCACACTTTTTGAAATTTTCTATACCTATAGAAATGTCAGGATTGATGTTGTAGAATATGGGTTTTTCAGGGAATTTTAGCATCAATTTTGACGATACACAACCTTTGAGCCCTGATATGGTCAAGGAAAACCGAATGATGTTGGTAAATGCATTGGCAGCTTGAGAAGGTGTAATACCAATCACAGTTGCACCACATTTTTTAAGCATTGATAAGAGATCAAAGCCTGCACTGAATGTCCGTGTTGAGCAAAGAACATATGCTTTTATTCCGGTGACAGGATTGTAACGCTTCTCGTATTCCGTGAAGGTGGACGATAACCCCACTATCTCTTCCCATTCTTCACGGTTCAACCCCCTTTTTCCCGAGAGCCATTTATCCATTTCCTGAAAAGTATACCCACCAGGGGTTTCTGCGTCATTCTTAACATTGAATTGACTTTTATACCACGGTGAGTGTCTCTCTATATCGTATCCTTCATCCACATCCCAGGCTCTGCTTCCATAAAGAAAATAGGCTAAAATGTGCGCTAGATAAGAATTTCCTCCGCTGTTCTTCCGCAGGTCCACGACTATGTCCTTTATGCCTTTCTTGTCCATTACCTTAAGAAGATCAATAATAGCCTCAGAAGCTGAGGGTATTCCAGATATAATTTCCTCAACCCGCCCATTTGTTTCTATCCCCGATATTTCAAGAAGTTCTCTTATAAAAGATTCACTTGCCCCAAATTTCAGCTGTGATTCATAGTTTTCCCTGTATCTTATCATGGAATCTATCCTAAGGTATCCGATCCTATCTTCAAGTATTCCATACGAAATGTCCGATTCTGGAGATGCTGGGAAATCCAGTGGGTGGTGTTCTATTAGCTTACCTGGAGCTCCTAGACTGCAAGGAACAGTAATCTTTCTGATTGAACTGTCCTCTTGAGACATCAGAGTGTATGTTATCCGTTTCAAGTTGCCAGAGCCATTTCCAGTAAGTAATGAAATCATGCATGGATCTTTAAGTGCATATGCAAGGTTGATAAGATTATTTGGCGCTCCATTGGCACCTCTAATCTCAAGCATACTTGATAACAAATCTTCCGTTGGAATCCCATTCACTGATAGAATACTTTGTCCAATAAGATCAGTGTGTTTGCTTTCGTACACGCCCATTATGATAATCTTCTCTCCTATTGGCTCCAACTCAAGCCAGACTCGACCATTAGGGCAAATTAACTGATCCATAAATGTATGGCCGTCCCCTACGAGTGCCGAAACTTTGCTTGTCACGATGTGCATCTGTGTTATGTCCAGAGTTTCCGGTAAATTACTTATAATGTCATTAACCCTAATGTAAAACTTAACTTGTGAACCAAACCTCATAAAAGGGTCCGGATGTGCCTCTGTTAATATCTTAAGGAGTTGGGATATTTCCAATAATGCCTCCTCTCTTGTGAACTTTTGAGCCTTGCTCCCCATGCTTCTATATTGGCACATCTCCTTAAAAATTTGCGATAAGTCATTCAACAAAGGGATGAACACCCCAAAAAAGATAAATTTCGCATGTATAGTAGCGAACTCATTTCTGATTATGTGTTAATGATATAACTTTATATATTATATATGAATATATACCACAATGGAAAACAAGCCAATTATCCACTATCCGAGGTTAGATACCGTTCTCATGGTAGAAGATGCTCTAAGAAAAGCAAAAGAATATCCATCAAAAAGGCAGCTTTGGCTTTCATTGGAGAAGAAAGTAATGTATCAAACATTCAACCTAATCATTTCATACCTGGAAGATTCAGGGAAGATTGTCCAAAATAAAGGTAAGATAATCTGGGTGTGGAATCCCGGTCTAGTAAGGAAGTACAGTGATAGCAGGCTGGTGCTTAAGTAGTGATCGATAAGAAGATCACTGTGACGTTTGCAGATGAGGATATCCAGCGAGCATACTTCAAGGTGAAGACTGACAACCCCTAACTCTAGAAGTTTCTGGAAATAGCGACGGTTGATATTAAGACGAAACCTTTCTGTGGAATTCAAACTTGAGTTTCGCAAAAATTACAGGAACAAAATTCATGCTGAAGCCGACAGATCCGTGTTTTATGTCTATTCTTAATCAGATTTTGGTAGTGCACCAACCAGTATTTGATCCTGTTGCTTTTTTCCCATCTCATTGAGCATTCTTTCCGCTTCCACTGATTTAGAGTTATATATTATATTCAAGGGTGATTTAACGGGAATTGTCTTTACCCCACCAGATATCTCTGCCGTTCGTTCTACTGTAAAATGGGATTCTGTCAACTTCTTCTCCATGAGTTTGAGGGTGCATGATTAAAATTCAACAAGAAAAAGCCTATTGTGCTGCCTTAGGTCAAAAAACGCTTGCGAAACTCAAGTTCAAATACCGAAACCCTACTTACGCGATTAAGACATTACTGAACATGATGTTTTTCATGAGGTTGAATTGGTCCTATACTATAGTTCTGCAAAAATCAGGTTTCCGAGAAACTGGATAGCTTGTGGACTTATCTGAAATCGTAATACCAATATAGATGATAATCAGTACATTATTTGAAAACTTTTACAAATTCACTATGCAGATTCTCAAAGGCCTTGTCCTGAGTTAGCAGCATTTCGTTGTGAGCAATACACACTCCATAAATCATCAAATCATTATCGCTCATAACTTTTCCAATGGATATCAATCGAATGTAAGCATTTGCGGCCTCTCTCACGGCAACTTCACTTGACTGATAGATAACCAGATTTTCAATTGGCTCTTCAAGCTCCTTCCTGTTCTTATGTTTCAATAATTCAAATTCATTGACAAAGGTCATGCACAATTCATTCGCAGGAAATGTGTCGATGATCTGGACTATTTCGCTTTTTCCTAATAGGTAATCTATGATTACGTTTGTGTCAAGAACAACCATTCGATCACAGCTTTTCAGTGTTTTGTTCCCTATCCCTTTCTATTTCCTTTTTAAGACTTCCATAATCTTCCGATTTTGCCTTGAGCGAGCCGGCAAATTTCTTGAAGTCATTTTTCCGGTTATATTTATCCACTAATTTTAGTACAACTTCAGAGAAAGATGTTTGCTTGTCCTTAAGTTTTAACAAGGCTTCATATGCAGCATTTGACAGGGTAACGGGTTTTGTCATATTGCATACATATACTATGTACGTATATGAGTTTTTCTTTAATGTTCATAAAACCTGCTGTTTCTTATGGGATAGACTACCCGAAGAACACCATTTGATATCCACTTAATCAATCAATACCTACTTTTTATCCTTAGTGTGAATACATATCTTATAAAATTTAAGTTGATATGCACTGTATCTTTACGGAAACTGTAACGACCTCATTTCCCAGCTCTAGCATGGAACTCCCAGCTTCAACGGTTACTGGCTTAATCTCAAGGGGATTCAATTCCCCTCGGCCGAAGGTATTCTATCATTCAAGCTTAGCTATCTAACTTTATAGAGGCAGACACTCATTAGGCAATATGCTATCCGACCTATTTCACTTCTGACTGTCTGAGAACTGAACAATATCCTGACAACCACATTATATTTTTGGTTGCGTTCATCCCATCTTGCAAGTGGAAACTTCTCGCTCTCATGAGTTAAATCAGCGAAAAAGTAACTTTCAACGCGAGAATAAATAACGACTATGATTCCCAATTTTCTGTCTTAAGCCCTTTTATTTTTCTGAAATCGTCATCATGTGACACGATTGTGGCACTTTTGTTTAGGGCTATTGTAGCCATCAAGATGTCTACATCACTGGGTACTTTTCCCTTCTTTTGTTTACCCAGTTTATTTCCCCTAGTTTCTTGGTAGATTTTTGACGCTTTCCTGGCATCATCTAAGGAAATGGACTGAATTACTGAGATAGTTCTTTTTAGGTATTTTTCCAGAATTTTTCTATATTCTACATTAGTAACGGCATCAGTGTCTCTCAAGTACTCATAGTAGTTGAGAATGGTGATGGATATTTCTCCATTTTTTTCAAACGATGCTTTCATAAAATTACGCAAGATATTTTTGTTTCTATTCTCTATCAGTGAAATTAGTGCATTTGTATCAAGTATAAACTTAATCAAACTTGGTTTCCCTCAGCATTTCCTTTTTAAAATTTAGCTTGTCTGTTTCGTTTAAATCCTTAAAAGTTTCTTGTAGAACTTTCAAGGATATCAACCTACTCAAAGCAACCAAGGATTGCTTCGTATTGAGATTAAAGAATTCGTCATGCAAGACGGCGTCCGACTTTATATCCACAAGTACCATATCCAGAATATAATCTAAATCCCTGACATCTGTGAATTTTTTCTTTAGTTCGCCCTTAAGTTTCAAAAATCTCCATATTAAATTGTTCCGTATGGTTTTCTCGTCTCTTTTCTCCATAAACCTATAGTTAATCCCCCTTTTTGCCGACATGAGATATTGTGATATGGGTGACACTGGACTGATACCTTCCCCAATGGAGATTAAAACTTTGCTATTTTTCGGAAACTTGAAGGCAAGACTACGCTCCTTTCTTAGAAAGGGCAGGCTTTCTCGATCTGTAATTATAAGGTATTTCGAAAACTGCCCAGGTATTTCCTTTATTGAAGCTTCTACGGGTAAGTTCATGGTTAATCATCCCACTGAATCCAGTGTCTTCTTTTTGAAAATCCAAACATGCTAATCATATTATCATTTTTTCTCTGTATGTTTAATGCTGATGCTTCCATCTTTATTCGTTTCTACGGTCCAAGCTGAACCAACCGGATACATATGACCATTCTCAATAGGAACTGTGAACTGAATGATATTGCTATAGATCTCAGTCGAACCACTTTGTTCGTCAGAGAGTCTCTCCTTAATTTCTTCAGTGATTTTATGGGGCTTTGCCATAGTAACCTGGTAAATTGCCTTTCCATCAGAAAGATCGATAAATCTCTGTACGGAAAGAACTTCTACTTCTCTCTTCACAAACCCTAGATATATTCATGCCTTAATAAGATTTTATCTCGATATGAGTGATTTAGGGGGAAATATAGTGCATTTTTATTGGCTAAAAGGCAAGGTTAGAAGGGTTCATACATATTACATTCATTCAATTATTTAACCTGCCATCTACTTATTCTTTGAACTAACTCCTTAATGATCCGTGAATACACTGGATTCCTGCACCAACGTTCTTATAAGTTCTCATGTTATAGCGGAAGTTCCAGCTCACTTTTCTGATCTGAACTAGTGTTTTAACGGAAATATGGATAATCAACCTCTTTAATTCCCCACTAAGTAATTGTTTAATAGAAAGGTTTTTATTTTTTATGTATTATTATTTGTAAGCACTATGTATATTGATTTGAGTAAATCGATACAGAACGGGAAGACATACTATCGATGCCTTCTCAGGGAATCCTAACGTGAGAACGGTAAGATGAAACACAGAACAGTTGGAAACATATCCCGTTGCTCTCAAGAGCAGATGGAAGCGTTAAGGTTTGTACTGAAACACAAGACCAGATCAATAAACTGCCTAACCATAGAAACAGATGCAGTGAGTTACAACCAGATACCTGAACCAAGAGAATTAAGATCACAACTCCTGAATGCACTTTCCTTTACATTGCCAAAGGCAATTCCCAATAGCGGCATAAAAGTATCCACCAGAAAGAAATTGGAAATCAAGCGAAAAAAATAGAAAATCACAGTGTTCCTTTATGATTTTTGCTCAAAATTTTCATGGAACTTCCGATGCATGGCTCCAGATTGCCATAAAATGCCTCAGGTTGAATGTTCATCCTTTCATGGTAGATTTCCATCTTAAGACTCCAGCCTCCTTAAATCGCCTTAAAATGATTTGGAATGGTACAGTTATTCTATATACGTTTCAGGTTTTGATTAGTATACATTTCCAAAGAATATAGAAAATCATGTTAAGATAATGCGTTGTTTGAGTGGCATTCCAGAAACTTTGTAACCTAATCGGCTCTGAAGGGTATAGGAAGTCAACATTTAGTAAGTATTCTTGTAAACCTCATCGTGTGAACCAATGCTTATAAACACAACGTTACATGGATCCTTACTGTCCATTCTGTAAAGTATGACTATTTTTTGATTGTTTACCTTTACAGCTCGGGTCCCCCTCAATCCATGGCTTTTTGTCTCGCCAATATATGGATTCTCTTTGACCTTCTTAATTTTCTTGGCGATTTGTTCTCTAATTGATTTATCTGATCCCAGTATATATCCCTCTATAGCAGAAACGTCCAGAGAATATTCTTTACAAGACAGGTTAAAACCTACTGGAAAAGAGAATCGAGTTCCGAGGAGTCATGTATGACATGCTTACCATAAACGTGATTTTCCTCATTTTTCTTGTCTGCCTCTTCGGCGTCCTTCCAAAATTCTGGAGAATTAATTTTACTGCAATACCATGCATAACCATCAAGGTCTATTGGATCATTAAGTTTGTCCGTTTCAAGGAATGGTTCAGTATTGTCTGCAACTTTTTCAAGGATATTTCCACTACTTCTTGAATGATTCCCTATAAGAGAATGTATCTCCTCTCGAAGGGCTTTTGATTTTATCGGTTCAATATTTCTTGGATTGCTAAGCTTTGATTCTTTAATGATATAACCGACGTTCTGTCTTTCACTGACAATTATGTTTTCATCAAGATCTTCAATGTTTCGTATATCATCGGAATATGGCCCGAAGTAGTATCTTTTGAATGAGAGATCGGTAAGCCTCTCTCCATGTTTTTTTATATATCCAATTTCAGCTAAATAGGCTAATTTTTGGAGTTTCTTCTGAGGCAATGGGCCATATTCCTTCAGAAGATATTTGACAAGGTCAATACCTGATATCACAGGATATCATGCAAAAAAAGTTTATAAACTTTTCAGCGCTAACTTGAAAAAAACCAGAATAGATAGATTGATTGATTTTTAGGAAATTCAGAAGCAACTTGCAAAGAGATTCCATCTTACTTCTTCGTGGATGAATTAACTAATAGGAGGCGTGGTTTCAAAAAGAACTGCCTCCAGAGGTTCCCAGATTCTCCAATTATCCCCTTCTGGTTATCATGTGTAAAAACCCAGTTGTTTAATTATGGAAGTGTAAGTGTGATCGAGACTGTGTAAAAATTATTGAACACAGTGTTTCACGGCTTCTGGAATCGATAGGTTTATTCATGAAGCCGCAACACACTGTGTAATGAGTGGATCATACATTTCGAAAACAGGCAGAAGACAGCTCTTATTGCTTCCTGACATGATTGAAAACTATATTGAGGAAGACAATCCCGCCAGATTTATGGATACCTTTGTTGAAACCCTTGATATGCATGAACTTGGCTTCAAATTCTCAACCCTTGCATATGGTGCAGGAAGACCATCTTACAATCCAAAGGATATGCTCAAACTCTATCTCTGGGGGTATTTCAACGGGATAAGATCCTCAAGAAAACTGAAGAAGCAATGCCTTGTGAACATGGAAGTCATGTGGTTGCTCCACAGATTAACACCTGACTTCAAATCCATATCCGATTTCAGGAAGGATAACATAGATTGCATGAAGAAGGTATTCATAGCATTCAACGAGATGTGCATGGAACAGGAACTCTTTGGAAGAAAGACCATAGGAATAGATGGAACGAAGGTGAAGGCAAATAATGGAAGGGATAAGACGTATACAAAGGATAACGTGGATAAAAGGATCAAAGAGATGGAAGAAAAGGCAGATAAATATCTCAAGGAGATGGATGAAAACGACAGTAAGGAGGATGAACCCGAGATAGTCAACATGAAGGAGAAGATTGAGACACTGAAGAAGAGAACGGAAGAGTTGAAGGAAATCCAGAAGAGGATGGATGAAAAGGAATTGAAGGAAATCTCACTCACTGATCCTGAATCAAAGCTGATGAAAACACGCACAGGAATAGATGTCTGTTACAACGCACAGATATCCGTGGATGATAAACACCACCTTATTGTGGAATATGAGGTGCATAATGATCCTACTGATTGTGCATCCATGGTTCCCATGTCGGAGAAATCAATGAAAATGCTGGAAACGGATGATCTTGAAGCACTTGCAGATAAGGGATATTTCTCTGCAGAGAATATAAAAGAACTTCATGATAAGGGAATAAAAGCTTTCATTCCTGAACCCAAGCATGGAATGCCCCATAAGAAGACCGGTGTTCCCGCACCTGAATTCCATGAATCAAGATTCAGGTACAACAAAGAAGACGATACATACACATGTCCACAGGATCACAATGGCATAAGATACATATTACGAAGGAATCCTGTCCGTGCAAAGGAGATTGAAACAAGCAGGAACAAAAAGGTGGAGAAGATCAGGAAGATCATTGAGGAAAGGAACAAATACCTGTCAGAACATCCAAGGGCAGGTGTTTCCACTGCAGTTTTCCTTGTCAACAAAAAGATCGAGAAGTTGAAGATATCCGGATTCACCAATATAGAGATCTCAGGGAGAACCCTCACAATCAGGATAGATGAGAATGCCCTCAATGAAGAATCATATTTAGACGGTTGTTATGTGATCA
>JAJYRA010000011.1 GCA_021794355.1 Thermoplasmata archaeon
GTTGATCCCACCTGTATACTGCCGTTACATATTCATTCTTATCAAGATACCTCAGTGATGGTCTTCTTCCAAAGGCACGATCACCAAAGAATATGATCCTTTTCACATGAAATTTCTCCCTGAGATCATTGTTCATGGGTTCCAGTGTTTTTGGATCTACTGTATTCCCAGGGAATACTTCATGATGTATGGGTATGCCATCTGCCATCATGAGGCCGATGTTAATCTGCTTTTTTCCCCTCTTCTTGTCCCGGGAATATCCAAACAATACAAGATCATTCTTCTCCTTTCCCTCGAAGTATGTTGATGTTAGATCGTAATATACCCTCTTCAGATCAGGTTTCAGGATATTCACTATGGATGTTTCAATCTCATCCTTCATTGAGATCAATTTATCCAGAGCAGAATATACCTGATCCTTCTTGATCCCCTTTTCCATGGGATAATGTGCCTTTTCAGCAAACCTCAGAAGACCGAAATCCGATGTTGGATTCATGAGTCTTGAGATCACCGATAGGAATATGACCCTGGAATGATTTCCAAGCATGTCAAAGATTCCGTCTAAGCCAAGATCATGGCACAGTACTTCTGCTGCATATATCATTCCATATTCTTTGGGAGGCATAATATCAAGTGTTCTCAGGTCTGCTTTTTCTATGTGTATCCTTGTGTTCTCGAGTGCAAAGAGTTTTCTATATTCATCTATGTCTTCTTCTGTGCGGACTCGTCCAAGATGCTTCACTATCTTTGTCTTCTTTTTTCCATCTTCCACATAGTCCTCAACAATCTGGGCATACTGCAGAACGGATTTTCCTCGCTTGACATTGTTGACTCTGAGCCTCATACAACTATATTACATAAAAGTATATAAATATATGTACGGTATTCCGTACCAACATATTCACGCATTTATCCGCCATAACAACCGATTTCACAAATTTACATACAGAAAGTCAAGTCCGAATTTATCGGGATTCTCGAGCCTTTCTGTATAACTGAATAAGATAGCCCAAGGGAAAAGAGTATATGAAAACGATGAATAAAGGTGAGGTTATTACAGTGAGAAAAATGGGAAAAAGGCGCAGATTTTCATGTACCTTGTGATGGCAGATGGCATACCCATGTATCATGAAGTATTACCTAGTAACAAGGTAGAACTAAAAGCACTCAAACCCGCCATATAAGAGATGGGGGATCGGTTCAAGATAAATAACATGATATCCATTGCGGAAAGGGCATTTAGAGGAGGTAAATCCCTAGATCCTTTATCAGAACTTATATTTCACAGTTACGTACAAGTAGGATCAGTCCTTATCATTTTCGTGCAGACAGATTTCACAGAAGATCAGAGAAAACTCGCTGAAAAGGGGAAATACATCGTCGTATACAACAAAAAGAGGGAAGAATTTGATTTCAAGGGTCTGAATTACAAAATTGACATCGCAAGGAAGAAGGTGTCCGAGATATAGGATCAGAAGGAAGTGAAAAAGTCCTTGGGAAAGACGAAATCGAAAGTAAAGTTCACAAAAAATGTTACATCACTTAAAGAGAAGAGGATCAATATCCTCAATAGACTTGCAAGAAGATTTCTCCTGACAACAAATACTTAAAATGCAAAAAGGGTTACCTGTCCTACATTGAAAAATATAAATGAGATTTTTAAAAATTGGAACCCAGAGCTAGAGAAAGAGTTAAGGAATTACTTGAAAATCGCATCAGTCATAGCTATTCTGAACTTAATATGGTGGATTATTAGTCTAATCTACTCACATTTAATATTGACAACATATGAAACGAACTACAATTTCAGAAATGCACTTCTCACGGCAGATGGGATATTGCTCGCTTTGGTCTTCGCTTTGATTCCCATAGCGTATACGGCATGGAAGGAAAAGGATCGAGAGACGACAGATTTCAAGTTCTTAATCAACAGGATACTTTTACTGGGGGTTTCGATTGGAATATTGGTTATTTTCAATTTAGCAACTTATTTCATATCAGGAATCGCTGATGATTTTCTAATATTCTATCAACTATGGACAGCTCCTGCTTTATTACTTGTTTTGCATACAATACTTAGAACGAGATGAAGGCGAGTTAGGGAGTGTTCATGATCATTTTCAAATTATAGCATTTTATGTACACTACCAGTTGCTTTTGAAAACATATCAACCATTCCTACCTCTCTAATAACATCCTAACCCTACCCAATTTACCGTGTAGATGCAATTCCCATTGAGATATTAACGCCAGTGTTAACTCTTAACCAATAGTTAGAGAGGGAAATGACAAAGAATTTTTCAAGCTACCACCGCGACTAATCAGTTTTCTTGAGCAAATGCGGAATGTCGTCAATCCAGTTTGCTTTCCATGACCTTTTTCCCATAGAAACAAAACCCATTATGATCCTTTTCACCAACTTTCAGCATTCTCCACGGGGAAACGTGATTGCTAAGAACGATCCATTTGAGGAAGTTCTGGTAACTGCAATTAATCTTTCCGCCTTTCACTGGACAATTAGTGAAATGAGTTAAATTTTGCCGAGTCAGCGGTTATTTTTCTGATGTTCAGATAAGATCCTTTTATGCCTTTGGTATGAATGTAAAGTATAATCTGCAAAAATTTAATTACTCCTATCTTTTCTATTTAAAATGGACAATGGGAATTCAGACAATAACTTTGAGAAGAAATTATGGAAATCAGCTGACAAGATGCGAAGCAACATGGATGCTGCAGAATACAAGCACGTCGTCCTTGGACTTATTTTCCTGAAATACATATCAGACTCATTCAACGAAATACACACAATACTGGAGAATCAGAAGGAGGACTTTTCGGATTCTGAGGATAGGGATGAATACATATCAAGAAATGTATTCTGGGTTCCTCCTGATGCAAGATGGGATTATCTGCAGAGAAATGCAAAGCAGCCTAAGATAGGCAGGATGATTGACGATGCAATGGAGGTGATCGAAAGGGACAACTCGTCATTGAAAGGTGTCTTGCTCACAAACTATTCAAGGCCATCCCTGGATGTACAGAGGCTTGGAGAACTTATCGACCTCATAGGGGGTATAACATTTGGAAATGAACAGAAGGGGAGGGACCTCCTTGGAAAGGTGTACGAATATTTCCTCGGGCAGTTCGCAGATGCAGAAGGCAAGAAGGGTGGGCAGTTCTATACGCCAAAATCTATAGTTCAACTGCTTGTTGAGATGATAGAACCGTACAAGGGGAGGGTGTTTGATCCGTGCTGCGGTTCCGGTGGCATGTTTGTGCAGAGTGAAAAATTCATTGAAGCACACCAGGGAAAGCTGGATGATATACACATATTCGGCCAGGAATCAAACCAGACAACATGGAAACTGTGCAAGATGAACCTTGCAATCCGAAACATAGATTCGGATGAGGTTAAATGGAATAACGAAGGGAGTTTCCTCCATGATCTCCATAGGGATCTCAAGGCAGACTTTATCCTTGCCAATCCCCCTTTCAATGATTCTGACTGGAAGGGGGATCTAATCAGGGAGGATGTGAGATGGAAATACGGAGTACCGCCCACAGGAAACGCAAACTTCGCATGGGTTCAGCATTTCATTCATCATCTTTCACCCACAGGAATAACAGGCTTTGTTCTTGCCAATGGATCAATGAGTTCCAACACGTCCAATGAGGGTGTCATAAGGAAGAACATAATCGAAGCTGATCTGGTGGACTGCATGGTTGCACTTCCTCCACAACTCTTCTTCAATACAGGCATTCCCGCATGTTTATGGTTTGTTACAAGGGATAAGAAAAACAATAAGTTCAGAGACAGGAGAGGTGAAATACTTTTCATAGACTCAAGGAACACAGGAACCATGATAGACAGGAGACATAGAATCCTAACGGATGAGGACACAAGGAAGATATCCGATACTTACCATATGTGGAGGGGAGAAAAGGAAGGTTATGAAGACATCAAAGGATTCTGCAGATCCGTTGATCTGGAGGAGGTAAGGCAACAGAACTGGGTTCTCACACCTGGTAGATATGTCGGTTCTGAAGAAAAGGAAGATGACATGGAGGAATTTGAGGAGAAGATGGAAAAACTAACCTCAGAGCTTGCAAAGCAGATGGAAGAAGGGCAGAGGCTTGATACAGAGATAAGGAAGAGTCTG
The DNA here is from genome assembly GCA_021794355.1 of Thermoplasmata archaeon. Classification (GTDB taxonomy): domain Archaea; phylum Thermoplasmatota; class Thermoplasmata; order Thermoplasmatales; family Thermoplasmataceae; genus Cuniculiplasma. The sequence goes on from JAJYRA010000011.1 coordinate 4,161, forward strand.
GAGAAGATTGGATTTGGCCTATTCTGAAGACACCAAGAATACTGGAGACCGTAAGAAGATATCTGAATTATGCAGAATTCATTTAGGTGGTACTCCTAAGACAGGTAAAAAGGAGTTTTGGGGTGGTGACATAAAGTGGGCAACAGCAAAAGATGTAGCCAATCTCCAAGGAAGGTGTCTGACAGAAACTGAGAGGAGAATTACAGAAAAAGGTGTAAACGGAAGCAATGCCAAAGTATTCCCTGAAGGGACTATCGTAATAACGGCCCGTGGGACCGTCGGCAAATTAGCGATCTTGGGAGAACCAATGTCTTTCAATCAAACGTGCTATGGACTGATTCCCATTCCAGCAATAGACAAAATGTATGTCTTTTATGCATTAAAAAATGGAATCTCAAAAATTGACGAATTGTCTTATGGAACCGTATTCCAAACCATAACAATGAAAACATTCGACGAGTTAGAAATCCGTGCGCCATCCTTAGAACAACAACGAAGAGTATCAAAAATCCTCGCAGACCTCGACTCCAAAATAGAACTCAACCAGCAGATGAACAAGACCCTCGAATCCATTGCCCAGGCCATATTCAAGCACTGGTTCATAAATTTTGAATTTCCGGATGAAAATGGTCAGCCTTATAAGTCAAGTGGGGGAGAAATGGTTGATTCTGAACTTGGGGAGATACCAAAGGGGTGGGAAGTTTTAACTCTTGGAAATTTACTAAGTTCCATTGAATCGGGCAAAAGACCAAAGGGTGGCATTGACCCAGACTTGAAATTTGGAATACCAAGTATTGGAGCAGAAAATATCAGTGGACTTGGATATTATGATTACTCCAAGACAAAATTCGTTTCATTTGAATATTTTGAAGGGATGAAACAAGGAATAGTTAAAGATAAAGATGTCTTACTCTACAAGGACGGCGCACAAATAGGTAGAAAAACAATGTTTGGATGTGGTTTTCCTTTCGATAAATGCTGCGTTAATGAGCATGTTTTCATTTTGAGAACTAATGAAAAAATAAATCAGTTTTTCTTATTTTTATGGCTGAATCAAGACGAAGTGACAAGAAATATACAGAATCTCAATTCCAATTCAGCTCAACCGGGTTTGAATAGGGATTCCATCAAAACACTTCAAGTCTTTGTCCCCGATAAAGATGTATTAAACAATTTTGAAGGGGTGGTTTCTAAGTTGATTGGAAAGATATTCTTAAATAGTTTAAATTCGAGAGAACTTTCCTTGATTCGAGACCTTCTTCTCCCTAAACTCATGACAGGAAGAATAAGAGTCCCCCTGGAGGAATAAATGTCAAAGAGGATTTCAGAATCAGATTTGGAAGAGCTTTTCCTCGATCTTCTATCTAAAACCGGATATTCTGTCAAGTTCGGTCCGGACATTTCTCCCGGTGGTCCCAATAAGGAGAGGGAATATTCTGAGGTAGTCCTTCGTGATCGCCTGATTCAGAGGCTGCAGATAATAAACCCTGATATCCCAAGAGAAGCCATTGGTGATGCATACAGAACCATAGTTAAATCGGAATCTCAGGATATCATATCCGACAACCATTCCTTTCACAATCTTCTGGTGAATGGCATCAACGTTCAGTACAAGAAGAAAGATGGGTCCATAAAGCATGACAAGGTTTTCATGGTAGATTTCAACAATATGGATAACAATGAGTTTCTTGCAGTGAACCAGTTCACAATCATGGAGGATAAACACGAGAGGAGGCCGGATATCGTCCTATTTGTAAATGGCATTCCACTTGTGCTTATCGAACTTAAGAATCCAGCAGACGAGAATGCAACCATATGGTCAGCATACAGCCAGATTGAAACATACAAAAATGAGATTAAATCAATATTCAGGTTCAATGAGATTGTCATAATAAGTGATGGTCTCGAAACCCGATCAGGCACAATAACATCACCTAAGGAAAGGTTCGCAACATGGAGAACAGTTGACTATGAGAGACCAGATGACATGACGAATCTTGAGATAAGCATCAATGGTATGTTATCTCCTCCTGTCCTTATCGACTTAGTGAGAAATTTCATCGTATTTGAATCTGAACATTCCAACGGTTCAGTAAAGATAGCAAAGAAGCTTGCAGCATACCAGCAATATAATGCAACCAACAAGGCTATAATATCTACAGTGACTGCAATGGATTCCGATCACAAGGCAGGTATTGTGTGGCACACACAGGGATCGGGGAAAAGCCTTACAATGGCATTTTATTCAGGTAAACTTGTCCTTGAACCTAAGATGGGCAATCCCACAATTATTGTTCTCACCGATAGAAATGATCTGGATGATCAGCTGTTCCAGACATTCACAAGATGTCAGGAACTGTTGAGACAGGAACCCAAGCAGGCAGAATCCAGAGATGTACTAAAGTCATTGATAAATGTGGCCTCAGGTGGTATAATATTCACCACAATACAGAAATTCCTTCCTGAGGATGGATCAAATGAATTTTCTCTTCTCTCTGAAAGGAAGAACGTTGTAGTAATAGCAGATGAGGCACATCGCAGTCAATATGGTTTCCGTGCTGACATATCAAAGGAAAATGCGAATCTGAAATACGGTTATGCCAAATACCTCAGGGATGCAATACCCAATGCCACATTCATCGGCTTTACCGGAACGCCAATAGAGAAGGAGGATAGGAGTACACCACAGGTCTTTGGTGAATACGTTGACATATATGACGTTCAGCAGGCTGTTGAGGACGGATCAACAGTACGCATATATTATGAGAGCAGGCTTGCAAAGATTGATCTCAAGCCTGAGGAAAGACCCCATCTGGATCAGGAATTCGAGGAGATCACCGAAGGAGAGGAGATATCCACCAGAGAGAAGCTTAAGACAAAGTGGGCCAGAGTTGAAAGTGTTGTGGGAAGCGAGAGCCGTATCAAAACAATTGCCAACGATATTGTGCAGCACTGGGAACAGCGTTCTTCTGTTCTGGAAGGAAAGGCCATGATCGTAACCATGAGCAGGCGTATAGCAATAGAACTCCATGACGAGATTGTAAAACTAAGACCTGAATGGTATAATAAAGAAGACGATAGTGGTAAAATAAAGGTCATAATGACGGGTTCTGCAGCCGACGGAGCAAAATGGCAGGAACACATCCGGAACAGGGAGAGAAGGAGGAGGATCGGAGAAAGGATGAAAGACCCCAACGATTCCCTCAAGATAGTTATAGTGAGAGATATGTGGCTAACGGGGTTTGATGCGCCGAGTCTTCACACCATGTACCTGGATAAGCCCATGCAGGGGCACACGTTGATGCAAGCAATCGCAAGGGTCAACAGGGTCTTCATGGACAAGGACGGTGGCCTGATCGTGGACTATCTTGGACTTGCTTTTGAACTGAAGAAAGCTTTATCCCAGTACACTGAAGGTGATAGAAAAGAAACTGGTATACCACTAGAACAGGCTATCGCCCTCATGGAGGAGAAATTCGAGATTGTCCAGGATATGTTCGGTGCGTTTGAATACAGAAGGTTCTTCATATCAGACACAAAGGAAAGGCTGAGGATAATGGAAAACGCCATGGATCATATCCTCGGATTGGACGATGGAAAGGAGAGATACATGAAGAATGTTACCGAACTAACCAAGGCCTTTGCCCTTGTTATCCCTGATCAGTCAGCAATGGTCATAAGGGATGATGTGGGTTTCTTCCAGGCCGTGAGATCTGCACTCATAAAGAACACGGAATCAAGGAAAGTTGGTGGTTCGTCGTCTGAGACAGCAATACAGCAGATACTTTCCAAGGCTCTCGTATCGGATCGTGTCATAGACATATTCGCCGCCGCAGGATTAAACAAGCCTGACATATCCATACTATCCGATGAGTTCCTTGCTGAGGTGAAGGACATGCCCCAGAAGAACCTTGCATTTGAGATGCTGAAGAAACTACTCAACGATCAGATCAGGATCAGGATGAAGAAGAACCTTGTTCAGGCAAGATCATTTCTGGAGATGCTGGAGAATGCCATAAGGCAGTATACAAACAAAAGCATAGAAACGGCCCAGGTAATTCAGGAATTACTGGATCTTGCAAAGAGGATCAGGGAAGAACAGAACAGGGGAAAGGATCTTGGAATGAAAGAAGAGGAGATTGCATTCTACGATGCGCTTGCAGATAATGAGAGTGCGAAACAGGTGCTTGGCGATGACACCCTGAAAATAATTGCAAGGGAACTTCTTGAAATGGTCAAGAGAAATGTGACCATTGACTGGGCAGAAAGGGAAAATGTGCAGGCAAAACTGCGGTTGATGGTGAAGAAGATCCTGAGGAAATATGGATATCCGCCGGACAAGCAGGAGAAAGCCACCTTGACCGTACTGGAACAGGCAAAACTACTTGGATATGAGTGGGTTAATTAGGCTGATTTGAAAAGAAACAAACAGGATTATTCACTGCTTTTGAAATAATTAAATATTATTGTGCTTATATGTACTTGCTTTCAGATGGGAATCAGCGAAGTGAAAAAGGAATTATCTACATTTGCCGTAAACTGGTGGGTAAGCGGAACATTCTTTTTTTTCTACATAATAGTGAATCGCATTCTTTTTGAATTGAATGGTGGAAGATATCCCATTAGCAACATAGCTACTTTTCTAACTAGTTGGTTCAATCCAATGGAAGATTTTACCAGATTATATGGAAACGGGTATATCTGAACTCCGCAGATTTAGGTACATGTAATTGACTGAATAGCCTTCAGGATGTCATTCTGCCGTTTGGTTCTCTCCCTTTCGATCATTTTGCCATCAATCTCCATTATCTGCAGCTTCTCCAGTTCAAGAAATACCTTGTCCATGGAATATTTCTTGTTCAATCCCGATTCTGTCAACATCCTTCTCATGGACAATCTCACTATCAATGAAAGATAGAGAATGAAAATAAGTCCCCTTACGGTGGTTGGCGTTCTCTCCCTCAGGGGGAAGATATCCAGATCTGATTTCATGATTTCAAATGCTTTCTCCACCCGATCCTTGTCACGGTAAAGATCAAGGCATTCAATGGGCGTATATTCACCACGGTATACAAGCAGGAAACGCCCCATACGATTTTCCCTTTGAGATATTGCATTGTTTCTTGCCTGTGTGTGATAAGTTCCATCCTTTGCCGTTGTTCTTATGTACTTGTAATATTCCCCCTCCACGGATCGAATCTGGGCAATCTGTGTGGATCTCTTCTCCTTTGGAACAGTCTTTTCCATTGCATCCATGGCATCCCTGATGTGCCGATGGAAGTTTGATCTTTCCCTCATTTCCAGATCCAGATCATGATAGAGGTATCCATTCAGGGAAAGATCGCCAATGGAGAAATCCACATGCATGGCAAATATGGGTTTGCCATTGTAGACGATTGTGTTGTCTGCAGAATCCAGCCTCTTCCCATTGGCAGAGAACACATGCTTGATCTCATTCCTGGAGTATGTTGCTGAGATTATGTATCCATGATCCTGAAGGAGCCTGAGGTTGTCCAGCGAAAAGAAACCACGGTCAAGGATGATTGCCACTTCCGGTACAATGTTACTGATCCTTTTCAGCGTTATCTCAAGGGTGGAAACATCCACAATGCTCCCAGGATATATCTCGAATAGGATTGGCAGTGACCTTTTCCTTTCCATAACAAGTGAAAGGTTGATTTCCGGGAGATCTGCATGATCCTTTGCATGGCCATACTCGAACATATTGCTGGTGGAATATGATGCAATGGTCGTTATATCATATAAGAGTGAAGATTCCGGCTTCATGAGTGATGAAAATGCAGAGAAAAACCTGTCCGGGATGGCACTGTCTCCAATGTCGTTAAGCAAACGTGAGATGTGCTGTGAAGAAACATCACATGGGTATTCCTTTGCGAGATATGTTCCATCATACCATGTGCGAACGAGATCCACGGGAAGTGATCTTATTGCACGTGCAGCAGTGAATGCAATGATGGTGTTTCTGTCTTCTTTGTTGAAGAAAGAATCCAGGGTGCTCTCGATCCCCATTTCCTTTATGATCCTCAAAACCGGTATTAATGGACCATAAACAAAAATATTCTTTGGAAGATGTGTCCTCACCTTTTCTATGCCATTTTCCTTCTGGACTCCAAGGTATTTGCTGTGATACCTGATCTTCTTCTTCTCCTTGTCCCAGTAAGGGGTCATCTCATAGAAATATTCCTTGCCACTGATCTCTTTTCTTCGGGTGTATGTGTTCAATATGTACCTAAATAGGTACATAGTATTTACATGTTTCGCTTCGGTAAAACGTGTATTATCCGATGTCTTCAAATGGTTTCTGGGGAACTATGTACCTAAAAGGAGAGGATCTGGTATTTAGGAATTTTCAGACTTATTATTCATGTAAAGTCACGAAAATAAGAATTGGTTGATCGATAGAATTATAAAAGACTCATCATATTAGCATTGAACTGCTCGTCGAATAGCTTTGACATGTGCTCAATAGAATCCTCCCTACCAAAATTTAAATTTTCTTCCTCCTTCATAAATGACTTCTTTAAGATGCTCAAGAGTAATTCAGATGTTGAAACAATTTCTTTCAGAGGTTTATTTTTCGATGTATAACCCTTTATTTTGTTTACCACCTCAGAAATCTTCCTATTAAATTCAATTGAACCTCCGACTAAATAATTCCACTGTATTACATTCCTCAAGACCAGTGCAGATGGTCTAGAACCTCCGTCTTTATACGCGAAGAGTAAACCTATAGAAGACTTTTCCTTTAATATTGATTTTATGCCTGTAATACTATTCCATGCTAGAAATTGTATGTATTTTTCTGGCTGCACAATGAGACCCGATACGTTTCTAAGTCTTAAAGCGAGACCTGAATCGGTCACTATAAATTCACAATTGTAAACATGATCTCCACAAATTAAGTGGAAACTTTCAAAGTAGTTTTCTGGCGTCAATTCTGATAAATTTTGAAAGGCTAAATTTGCTACCTCTCTTTCTTTATTTTTTAGAAATTTTAGGATATTTTTTTTATTCCCAGTTTTTGAGTAGAAATAAATGATCAAATTCAAAATATTCTCATTACTGCTTGTTTCGTACTTTTCCAGTTCTGATTCGTTTGAAAGAAAGTACTCTTCCGAGAGCTCCATACCAACGTACTTGAGTTCTTCTCTACCACTTTGGAGAAACTCTTGTCCAGTCTCTAAACCAAGGGCTTTCAGTGAGGGATTCAACCACGGTAGGGCAATTATTGTTGATGATGGTGCATACCACCATTCATCGAAAATGTCACCGCTTTCAAATAGTATTCTCTTCAGCTTCCGGAAAGAAATTTCCCCTCCGCAATACCTTATTACTCCAGAGTAAGTTGCCAGGCTCTTTCCAAGATCCCCGCTGCTTTCCATTTTTCTCCAAATTTTATTTTCTAGCCTTTTTCTATCCAATCGCCTGAGACTTCTTAGATAAGACATGTCTCCTTCTAAACTGACTTCTTTGTCCTCTTGGGAAACGAACAATTCAAATATTGTATCAAAAGAGCTTAGGTCGCCAAGTTTAGAAAGGGAGTCAGAAGCCTGAATTTTCATATCTTCCGTATCAATATTACTCATCTGATCATCATAATTGAGGAAGGGTCGTATCTCGTTAATCATACAGGAATCCTTGAGATCCCCTAGTGTTTTAATTATTAGATATTTTAAGTAATCATCGTGGCTTTCATGAAGTACACTAATAAGTTTGTCCGTTACGCCTTCAGGTTTGAGAGTTGACATTGCATTTAAGGTGAATTTTAATTCATTCGTTACGGATGTGAATCCACCGGAACTCCCTTTATTCCTTTCGTAGATTAAATCAAAGAATTCCATTATATGATAGCCCATATCTTTCAATTCGAGCGTTGCAGAAACTTCGAACATGATCTTCAAAACATTATCCCATTGTGAGATATGCTTGGAGAGCTCACCTAATTTTTTTTCTATTTCTAGGACTCCATTGCGGGAAGCATTGGACCCCCGTCCTCTTGTATTTATTAGTATCTCATCTCTCTCGGCTTTAAGTTTATTACTCTCAATTATCATATCAGAATAATTTTTGAATATCCTATTGCCGTAAAGATCTGTTAATATTTCTAAAATCAATGGCCTATTGTCGAAGAATTCCATCGATTCCACTATTAGTTCAATATTTTCATAATACGTTTCTGTTTTCAGCTTTTCCTGAATAGACTGCAACATTTTAGTGTCATATGGCTTAGTTCCTAGCGCTAAATATTCTAATGCAATCTTTCTTATCGTATGACTTTCATCGTTTAAACACACTTTTAAGAGGTCTTCTGACTTAGTGATATATTTGTTAGGATATTCTATTAACCAATCAACCAAAAGTCTGTAACCTTTTTCCCTTAAACCTTCACCCAGACGTGGAAGTAAGGCTTCAATCAATTCGAAGTTATTTATCAATTTCAATTCCATTGAGTAACTTAAACCCTTTTCGATCTCATCCGGCACAAAGGACTGTAGAAATTTTTCAACAATGTAGGACTTTGAATTCTCAAGTTCCGGAACAACGGGTCCAGTATTCCAATAACCTGACGGAGGTTTAATAGCTCCTATAACTCTAATGAATTTTGAAAATTCCATTTCTGTTATCGAGTTCTTTGATTCCTTACCAAACAGAGATAATGCCTTAATAAGTTCATGATTAAGAGGGACTACAATTTCCCACCATTCCAAGTCTTTGTTATCTAAGACTATCTCCGAATTTCTTGATGTTACTATCCACGAATTAAGATTTTTTCTTATTTTATGATTTACCTCATTAGTTATTTCTGTTGCCCCTTGGTTGAAAACATTCTGCGAAAACCATTTTACGTATTCCTCTCTCTGCCTATGTATCTGATTAAATGGGTTCTCACCCTGCTTTTTCATCAACTTTATTTTTCCAAATTTATCCTCAGCATCCCAAGATCCGTTACGCTTGGGGTAAATCCTATTTTTATAATCTTTTAATTCTAATATTATAGTATTACCTCTGAAATACAGGATAGCATCTATCTGAGGGATATCTTTGACTCTCGGATCAATTATAATGTATTGCCTTTCATTTCCATACCTATTAAAATAAGTGTTCAATAGATCTATAAGCTCCTTTGCCTGCCTCTTTTCGTGCGAATATTCTAAATCATTACCTCTGTAAACTTCAAGCATAATTCTTTACCTCCGTTTCATAATTCCTGAGACGTTTAACAGCGATCGAAATTGAATGGGATGAATCCTCCATCTTCTTCTGAATTCCTTTTAGAAAGAACACTTCATTTTTATTCATCCATCTTGTTGCAATTACCTCTCTAGGAAATATTGGGGAAAACTGTATTCCCCCTTCATTGTTTTCGAAGCTGCTTGCTACATCAGTGCCGCGAAGAAGTGAGAGCGGGAAAATGCGCTATTTCTTGCATCCCATTTTGCTCAGTGAAAATACATCAGCAGTGAATGACTTCATTGACTGATTTGGCAAACCATATATGAGATGTGTTTCAAATCTAACTTTTTTTGATACCAATGTTTCTATGGATTCTCGAACCTTCTGATGGTTGTTAACTCTCTTGATCGACCTCTGAACCTCAGTATCTAATGTCTGCACACCACATTCCAGTTTTACGTCCATTGAAGCGAGGATGGTTATAATTGTTGAATCCAAGTGTTCAAATCTGGACTGTATACTAAATTCAACATCCGGAGTGATTGAAGCCATAAGCCTTAGAATCACAATCGACCTGTTTCTGTTTAGGAAGAATACTGGATCTAATACCGCGACTTTCCTTATATTCATTTCTTTAATTTTCCTCAATTCAAATGTCACAGTCTTAATGTCACTTTCAACTACGGTTCCGTTTGGGGATTTAAAAGCGCAAAATGTGCATCTGAATACACAGCCTCTTTGTGTCTGCCATCTTAAGAAATTACGTCCGAGCAGGGACATTTCAAGTTGCGGTTTGAAAAATGGAGAAGATTCAATTCCGCTAGAAGGAATTGCCAAGGTCTGACCGAGCTTTTCTCTTTTCGTATAGATTCCTGGAAATGAAGGAGTTCTCTTTTCTTTAACAGATCTTACTATTTCAGCAAATGCAGATTCTCCATATCCCTTAACAAAATAGTCTGCAGTAGGAAATTCTTCTTTTAGTTCATTTCCTCCATACGTTATTTCAGGCCCTCCTAGGACGACAAGAGGTTTGCATCCAAATTCTTTTAATGAATAGAGGATCTTACCAACCGCTTCATTATTCCAAGCATACACCCCAATCCCAAGGATGTCTGGCATTATTGTCATTATTTGATGAATCGCATCGCTTAAGTTATCTCTTACATCATATTCCACTAGTTCCACTTCTATTTTAGCAAAAGCCTCATCCACATTTTTAAGTTTGGAATAAATGTACCCCATTCCCAAAGGAGTCCTAGGGTCTTTTCTCCTATACCAATTAAACGATAATAGGACAATTTTCATTTTGCTCGTATTCATATCTTTTGTTTTAATTATGGAAGACATATACCGACCGAGTTATCAGTCAGGAGAGATTACAGTATCTTTATTATAATATACTATATAAATATGACTTTTCAGTCATTTTATCCAACCCGACATTATCATTTTTTTCCTTGATTCAGTTTTGAATCTTATGTCCTGATCCCTTGGGTTTTACCACTATAATGTAGTCATCCCGAGCCGCTAAGAAGCGTAAGAATAGCGTAACTTACTATTCCAAGAGAATGTCAAAGTTGATCCTAAAATTGAAAATGCACCATAAATATAGAGATATCTCAGAAAGTATCCAAATGACCATAACGAAAAACAAGGTGGGGGTTGCCATGAACACAAAAAACGCATTCCATGAAATCGCTCTCAGGGATAAATTCAGAATAGGTGCCTTCTCTAAATTAAAGGAAAAAATAGACCATATTTGATATTGCCCTATCATTGCAAAACGTGAGGTTTTAGATTATTTTTATTCAACCACTAATATATCTCAACATCATTTCATAAGGGTCGATAATCCATTCCTAGTTGTTAGGTTACCATTAATCCAAACTATTTCTTTGTCTTTTTCTTCACGCCAGTGGATTTTGAACTCTTATTGACGCCTGACCCCGTGGAGTTTTTAACTGATTTCACTGCTGGTTTAGTTTCTATTCCCAATTGTTTTTTCAGTTCATTTATAGTTCTTACTCCCTTAATCTTTTCCGAAGCTTCCGGTTCACCTATGTACAAAAGCCAGCTGGATAGGTGCCCTTCCTTCAAATGGTATTCCACACATAAAGAATCTATCTCTGATAATCTTTTAATTTCCCTTTTCAATTCTTTAAGATCCGATGCTGAACCAATTTCTATTCCGTAACTCTTAAAATAGAACTTATCCATGATATCAATATAATACAATATAGACTTAAAAGTTACGGACTGTAGGTCGAGTATATAGCAAAGGATTAGGAAAGGAAAATTCAAAATCCTCATATAAATAGCAGGAGGAGATTAACTTATATGGGTTCTAAATCAGGCTTTTTTGTGGGATGTTCAGGATGGAGTTATGGAAAGTGGAAAGGTCCATTTTATCCCATAGGCACAAAAATGAAAGATATGCTACACCTGTATTCAGAAACCTTTAGTGCTGTGGAAATAGATTCAACTTTTTACGGGATTCCCTCCAGTGAAACGGTCAAGAATTGGTATGCCTCAACTGTAAAAGAATTCGTTTGTTGCCCGAAACTGCCACGTTTAATAACCCATGATAAGAAACTGAGGCATTGCGAATCTGACCTAAGTGGTTTCATAGAAAGAATTCAGGGTCTCAAGGAAAAACTTGGACCCATCTTAATACAGCTTCCACCGTGGATGACCTATGATCACCACTTTAATGATCTCAATGAATTTGTGAGCATTCTCAATGATGGTAATTTATTTGCAATGGAATTCAGAGACATGTCATGGTTCAGGGAAGATGTATTAAGAATCCTGAGGGAAAGGAATATAATTACTGTGTGGGCAGATATCCCTTATGTAAAACCACCACCTTGGATTACGGGAAATTCAATATACCTCAGGCTGGTTGGAGATAGAAGTATAGGGGAAGATAAATTTGGAATCGTTGCTTTGGATAAAGGTGAAAATATAGTATACTGGGCAAACTTGTTGAGAAGAAGTGAGTTCGAGAAGGCTTACATATTCGCAAATAACCATTTCGAAGGGTTCTCACCCCTTACTGCCAATAAGATAATGGAGAGTCTTGCTTTGGAAATACCCAAATGGCCAAATTCCATGGGCGGAAATAATAACTCCGTGCAGAAAACCCTATTCTAATTGGGTCTTTAGATGATCTTTTTCTAAGCTATAATATTCCCAATCACCATTCTTTGGAAAAATAGATGCCGTGAAACTGTTGAATTTTTCAATCATAAAATAATATTAATTTCACAAATTTAACATTTAGAGTCTAAAATTATATAGTGATTTGTGCTTATAGTAATATGTCAGGTTCGAATAATGATGGTATTACACTAAGGGTCGCAGAAGCAAATGCTACAGATCCGGGCATGTCCAGAGTGAGGCTGGATGAGGATTCCAGATTTCAGTTAAACGTTGAAATCGGGGATGTGGTAGAATTAGAGAAAAACAAAAAAACAGTGGGAAGGGTTTTCAGGTCAAGACCTGAAGATGAAAACAAGACGATCGTGAGAATCGACAGCGTTATGCGAAACAACTGCGGCGCTTCCATTGGCGATAAGGTAAAGGTAAGAAAGGTAAAAACAGAGGTAGCAGCTAGGGTAGTTCTTGCACCCATTATAAGAAAGGAACAGAGACTGAAGTTTGGAGAAGGAATAGATGATTTTGTCCAGAGGGCTCTCATAAGAAGACCGATGCTTGAACAGGATAATATAAGTGTTCCCGGTCTCACACTGGCCGGCCATTCAGGCTTACTCTTCAAAGTTGTTAAGACAATGCCTCCCAAGGTACCAATAGAAATTGGTGAGACCACAAAAATAGAAATACGTGAGGAGCCCGCCTCTGAGGTCCTTGAGGATGTTTCAAGAATAAGTTATGAGGATATCGGTGGTCTTTCGGATCAGCTGGGAAAGGTAAGGGAAATTATAGAACTACCACTGAAGCATCCGGAACTCTTCGAAAGACTGGGTATCAGGCCTCCAAAGGGGGTCCTACTTTTTGGCCCTCCGGGTACTGGCAAAACTTTAATTGCAAGGGCCGTGGCCAATGAATCTGGAGCCAACTTCTTCTCCATAAATGGTCCAGAGATAATGAGCAAATATTATGGCCAGAGCGAGCAGAAACTCAGGGAAATATTCACGAATGCTGAAGAGAAGGAACCTTCCATAATTTTCATTGATGAGATAGATTCCATTGCACCCAAGAGGGAGGAGGTTCAGGGAGAGGTTGAAAGGAGAGTCGTTGCGCAACTTCTCACCCTGATGGATGGATTGAAGGAAAGAGGCCATGTTATTGTCATTGGAGCCACAAACAGGATAGATGCAGTGGATCCGGCACTCAGAAGACCCGGCAGGTTCGACAGGGAGATAAATATCGGCGTTCCTGACAAGAAGGGAAGAAAGGAAATTCTTACCATACACTCAAGAGCAATGCCACTGAACATGGACGAGGATTCAAAATCAGCGTTCCTGGATGAAATTGCAGACGTAACTTACGGCTTTGTGGGTGCCGATCTTGCTGCACTGGCCAGGGAATCTGCAATGAATGCCCTGAGAAGGTATCTTCCGGAGATCGATCTGGATAAACCCATACCAACGGATATTCTGGAGAAGATGGCCGTCATCGAGGATGATTTCAGGGATGCCCTGAAATTAATAGAACCAAGCAGTCTCAGGGAGGTCATGGCTGAAATCCCTGATATTCACTGGGATGATATAGGTGGAATGGAGGATGTGAAGAGGGAGTTAAGAGAAAGTGTTGAACTGCCTCTCCTGAAACCTGAGGTTTTCAAGAAACTGGGTATCCGTGCTCCAAAGGGATTCCTTCTCTACGGTCCTCCAGGTGTGGGAAAAACACTTCTTGCCAAGGCTGTGGCCAATGAAAGCAATGCAAACTTCATATCGGTGAAGGGTCCGGAGGTCCTGAGCAAATGGGTTGGGGAAAGTGAAAAGGCGGTAAGGGAAATATTCAAGAAAGCAAAACAGGTTGCCCCTTCCATAGTCTTCCTTGATGAGATAGATTCTATTGCACCCAGAAGGGGAGGCGGAGGCGATTCAGGAGTTACAGAAAGAATTGTTAACCAGTTGCTCACATCCATGGATGGTGTGGAGGTGCTTCAGGGCGTTGTCGTTATAGGTGCAACAAACAGGCCGGATATTCTTGACAGTGCTCTCATAAGGGCCGGCAGGTTTGATAAGATGATATATATTCCACCACCGGACAAGGAAGCAAGACTTAAAATCTTGAAGGTTCACACCAGAAACATGCCTCTCAACCAGGACATCAACCTTCAGAAGATAGCTGAAATAACCGACGGATATGTGGGAGCAGATCTGGAGAATCTGTGCCGTGAAGCAGGAATGATGGCATACAGGAATGATCCGGAGGCATCCCTGGTATCAAATGGGGATTTCACGAGGGCTATGAAGGTGATCAAGCCATCGGTCGATCAGGAAGTGATCAATTTCTATGAAAATATGGCCAAGAATATTGGGAAGAGTGTGAAGGAAAGAAGAAAACAGGTAGAGGAGTCGGGACTCTACAATTAAATTTTTAAGGGTTAAAGTCTTTCATTCCCATGGCGTTCAGGAGATTTAAGAAGGTTTCAGGAAAATCCATAGCAACCAGCGATGGTAGGATAGTCGGCAGGATCGTTGATTTCATAACCGATGAGGGTACCGGAAATATTGTGGAAATTCTCGCAGTACCGGCACCTGGCAAAATTGAGAATCTAAAAAAAGATATTGACGGAAGATACATAATACCCTATTCTATCGTAAAACCAGGAGAGGATTTTCTGGTTGTTGATACGGAAAAGCTCAGAAGATTAAAGTGAAGATGCCGTAGGAGCGTATCTCAATATACCAGCGACTCCGCCAAATGCCTTTTTGAGCGTGCTTCCTTCATCGCTCTCGTCTCCTATTATTTCCACGGTCGCGCCAGATTCCTCAGCCATTTTGTATAATTTTGTTATGTAATCCTCCTCGTGATCCATTTCCATTGCAGCACCGCATTTGGGGCAGGTATTATCTTCAGGCCTCTGCAAGAATTCCTGTTCGTACCCACAGGATGGACATTTGTAAAAATATTTTGTCTTGCGAATTCCATCTGACAGGAGCAGGAGATCAAGAGCTTTTCTTTCCAGTGCACTCTGTATCTCTACCTCACCATACACCGCAAGCCCACCGTCACCCTTTTTCAGTTCTCGCATAAACCTATTGACAAGATCCTTTTCCCTCGTGATCTGGAGATCCTTCATGGATTCGGATGCTTTTTCCACAAGTTCCCGTAATCCTGATTCGTCCGTGTAACCAACGTCAAAAAGATCGACAACCTTTCTTGTTATGTCCTTGAACATGTATTCATTTTCGAAGAAGAAATTCTTTGTTGATCCGGGACCTCCAATGAAGATGCCTTTCATATCCCGGATAATGGGCATAAAGGTGTTGTTAGCTATTTCTCCCATCTTTTTAAAGTATTCATTCGCCGTTATTTCAATTAGCCTCTCATATCGGCGTGATGATTGACCACCCTGATGATGCTTGCTTGGAACCAGGGATTGCTCATTGGTTACCACCTGTATGTTGGTTCCATTGAGAAAACCTATGGTCGCCTCCTTCCTATCTATGACGATCAAACCGTATATTTCCTTGGCCTTCAACTGTGCCATCAATGGCTCCGTGTAAAATTGTGAGTCACACTTATAAATGAAGGTCTGGATTGGTTCGGGAGGTTCAACTATCTGGCTGTACATCTCAGTCTGATCACCCCGCTTTTGAATGTGTCCTACAAAGAAAACCAGGCCAGTTTCCGGTGGCTGCTTGAAATATTTAAGCTTGGACATGATGGACTCTATGGCACCCAGCACGTTTTTCCTGGTGGACTTGGACTTTATGTTGGCCGATGTTGAATATTCTTCCCTCAGGTACTGTACAACATCGTATATCATCTTATCTGGCGGAATATAAAGTGAAATAAGTTCTGTTCCCCTGCCCTTCAGCCCTTCAAGTTCTTCCAGGGCTTTCTTGAATTCGTATCTTCTTAATTGCTTTTCATCCGCAGGCATATATGAGAAAATTTATAATACTATATAACTTTGATGAATGAATTTCATGGAATCATTTGTAGTTTCCGTGGGAGGGTCGATGATCAACCCATCCACGGTGGATATAGAATATGTGAGAGAGTTTTCAAATATTATCAGGAATGTGAAGGCACCCAAGGTTGGCATTGTGGTGGGTGGCGGCCAGACGGCAAGGAATTATGTGGGATCCATGAAGAATTTCACATCCAATGATTTTTTTCTGGATGAGATCGGTATAATGGCTACCAGGATGAATGCAAAAATACTGAAAGCTTCCATAGGCAACCTTGCCAGGAAGATTCCTGAAGATATTAATGAAGCAATCGTCCAACTTTCAGAGGATGACAGGGTAGTCATGGGTGGAACTGTCCCCGGTCACACCACCGATACTGTATCCGTACTCCTTGCAGAGGCTTTCGGGATAAAGAAGGTTTACAATCTTACTTCAGTGGATAGGGTATATGATGAGGATCCAAAGAAAAACCCCCATGCAAGGCCCATGGAAAAAATCGGCTATAAGGAAGCTTTTGCAATCTCATTGAAAAGTTATACCGGAGCCGGGAGTAACCAATTCATGGACTCAGTTTCCCTCCTGATTGCCATGAGATCTGGAATTGAGATAAACCTGATGCATGGCAAGGATCTGAATAATTTTGAAAATGCCCTAAATGGAAAAAAATTTGTTGGGACTAAAATTTTTGGGAATTAACCTATGAGTCTATCTTCAAAGGTTTTCTCTGCATCCACAACCGTGTAACCATCTGCCGAGGATATTCTCTGTTCAGCGGGAACGGTCTCAAAGTAGTTTGGAACGTTCTTGCTTATTCTCACAGGGAATGGGTCAAGGGCAGTGTTCCGGTAGAAGATTCCTGTTGGTATTTTATCTCCCCATTCCTGAGCTCTTGCCATGGACATTGCAAAAATACTGTCTGCATCTGCAATGTTCTCCTTTGAAACCAACGGATTCCAATTCTTATCGTCTTCCAGCTTGTAGACCCTCTCCTTGTACCATTCCATGGTGTTTATGTTGTTATATGTGGGGCATGGTTGCAGGATGTCGATTACAGCCGATCCTGGATGATTCATTGCCTTCTTGATGATTTCCTTCAACTGCTTCATGTCAAATGAAAATCCTCTTGCCACAAAACTGTATCCAGAACTCAGGGCCAGTGCTATGGGGTTCAGTCTCGTGAAGATATTGGGTCTGGAAAGGCTCTTTGTCTTCTGCTCCAGTGGCATTGTGGGTGCTGCCTGACCTTTCGTCAACCCATACACCTCATTATCATATATCATTATGGTTAAACCACTGTTTCTTCTCCCCTCGGCAACCAGATGACCTACTCCTATGCCCATCAGGTCTCCGTCACCACCGGTAACAACAACCTTCAGATTGGGATTGGATAGCTTTACTCCCGTTGCAAAGGGTATGGATCTTCCATGCAGTGTGTGAATTCCCCCCACATTTATGTAATGGGGAGTCTTTCCGGAGCATCCTATTCCAGATACCATAACCACACCAAGTGGATCAATATTCAATTCCGCCATGGATTGCTGTATGGATGTAAGGATTCCGAAATCCCCGCACCCAGGGCACCAGTCCACGGTCACGTCAGTCTTAAAATTATGCGCCATGTTTTAACACCTTTTCTACTTTTTTCTCCTTGTTATTAATAATCTCTCTGGAAGCAGACAGAATTTCATCCTCTGTCATGTGTCTTCCATTATATTTCAATATCCTGTTTTCAATCTTTATACCCGTCTTTCCCATAATTACCTCAGCCAGCTGTCCAAGGAAATTGCTTTCCACATCTATGACGATCTTTGCTTTGGAAAGAATGTCCGTTACAAATTTCGTCGGGAATGGAATGAACATTTTCACATATAACAGATTTGCCTTGATACCTTCCTCTGCCAGAAGATCTATGACATCCAGTATGGGACCCTTCTGACTTCCCCATGTTACGAATGTGACCTCAGCATTTTTGTCACCGTAAAGGATTGCCTTATCCTCCAAAGGAATTTCAGAATCTGCAGTTTCAAGTTTGGTAAATCTCTTCACCATCATCCTGTCCCTTACATCAGAATCTTCAGTTACATGTCCCAGTTCATCGTGTTCATCCCCGGTCATCCAGAATATATCCTTTCCAAATGCCCCGAGATTGGATATGCCATTCTTCGTGTTCAGATCGTACCTCTTGAAGTTCAATCCATGGACTTCAAACTTCGTGGCATTTACAGGAACCTTTTTTCCGTCAATGCCTGAAATGAAGTCCGATGTGTTTGCCAGGTTCTTGTCTATCAAATGAATAATAGGCATCTGGTATCTCTGTGCATAGTTGAGTGCTTTCATTGAGTCATATATGCATTCCTCAACATCCCCTGAGGACATAACAATTCTTGGAAATTCTCCGTGTCCCGTGTTCATTGCAAACAGGAGATCGGATTGACCGTTCCTTGTTGGAAGACCCGTACTGGGTCCACCTCTCTGATAGAGAGTAACGACTAGGGGCACTTCATCTGTTCCTGCAAAGGAGAAACCTTCTGCCATTAAGGAAAATCCGGGACCACTGGTTGCTGTTGCCGTTCTTGTTCCTGTGAGTGCTGCCCCTATGGCCATTGTTATGGCAGAAATCTCATCTTCCGTCTGAACGACAACTATCCCTGCCTCCTTAAGCTTGGAAGCTTCTGAGTCCACCCACCTGATGTAATTGTGCTCCTCCATTATGGTACTTTCATCGCTGGCAGGCGTGATAGGATAGTAGGTTTGAAACCTGAGGCCACCCATCATTTTACCGATGGCTGCACCGTCGTTTCCTGTGAGCATATATCTCTTTGGATGGTCTATGTCAGGCAGTGTTTCACTTGCAAGCTTGTTCTGGGAGCAATAATCATAGGCAGCCTTCACTACCGCAATATTTTCTTCTATAATTTTGTCCTTTCCGGAGAAAACAAGCCTTATGCTTTCGTTCATATGCTTAATATTTACTCCGGATATGGCCAGCGTTAGAGCTGCTCCAAGGGTGTTGAAATATCTTGAGGGTACACCACCGGAAATGGCCTGTTGAACAACGGAAGTGAAGGGTACGGCTATTGGTATGGCTCCCCTTGACTTCATCCATGCAATTGCCCCTGAAATGGTGTTAGGATAGCTTTCCTCGGTTAAAGTCTCCTTTATCTTCAGTGCTGTATCCTTCATTATCATCCTTGCCTGTGATAACTCAGCCTTTTCGATGGCGCTGTCATAAATAATCTTGGTTCCATGGCCCACATCTTCAAGATGCTCGAAGATGCTGTCCGGATCAAGCGCAACCAGAAAATCAATGGGGTATTTTAAGGATCTTGGTCTTTCATCTTTAATTCTAACGTGTGTATAACTGTGCCTTCCCTTGATGTTTGAATGATATTCCCTTACACCAAAAACGAAATAACCTGACTGTGCGAAGGCCCTGCTTATCATATTGGAGGATGTGTCTATTCCGCCACCCTGAGGGCCACCAACTGTAATGTTGATGTCAACTTTTGTCATCAATATAGGATATTGATTCTTAATTAAAATAGTTTTCAAATGTAGTCTTTTCCTTTTTTTCATGAAGCTTCATAAAAATTGTCTGCTTCATAAAATAATTAACCTTTAATGTGATAGACCCTTTCATGCTTATTGTAACAGGTATGCCAGGATCAGGCAAGGATGAATTTATCAAGGTTGCCAAAAAGCTGGGATGGGCAGATTATCACATGGGAGACACCGTAAGGAAATATGCGGCGAGGAATAATATTGGAACGTCTGATAAGGAAATAGGGAGTTTTGCAAATCGTGAAAGGGAACTTTATGGCAAGGATATATGGGCTGTAAGATTAACTGAAAGCATAAAAGACGGTAGAAAGGTTATCATAGATGGACTGAGAAATATGGAAGAGTATAACTATTTCAAGAGCAGGTTTCCAGATCTTGTGCTCATAGCAATACATACAGACAGGGATGAAAGAATGAAACGTATTAAGAGAAGAGGCAGACCGGATGATGCCCAGTATCTGGATCAACTCATAAGCAGGGATGACAGGGAGTTGTCTTGGGGGATTGGAAATGCCATATCCCTGGCAGAGTATATGATCGTGAATGATTCAACCCTCGAAGATTTCAAGAAAAATGCAGAGGCTCTCCTTAAGAGAATTGAAAGGGAGAGATATTCCTGATTGATTATAGCTTCCTTGCATATTCGGATATGGCCTGGAAAAATAATTTTCCTATGGGAACCTTCTTCATCCTCCTTGCACCGCTTGAAAGCTGATATTCATAAGCAATTCTTTCCGGGTGTGGCATAAGGCCTAAAACATTCTCATATTCCCCTGATATTCCGGCTATATTTTCAGGAGAACCGTTGGGGTTCCATGGGTATCCAGATAGGGCACCTTCCGGATCAACATACCTGAAAAGTGTCCTGTTATCCCCTATTACTTCGGATTTTACCCTTTCGTTTAAGAAACGTATTCTACCCTCTTTGTGGGCTACGGGTATTTCGTATATGGTGTCGACGGATATTTTTCCATCAAAAATCTTGTTTTTGCCTGTATACTTTATCAACACTGTCCTGCATTCAAATTTACCACTTTCATTGACATCCAGGGCTATATCCCTTGATTCTCTCCTTGAGGATGTTAACCCCATCTCTGATAGTACCTGAAACCCATTGCATGTTCCCAAAATCGGCTTGCCATCCTCAACCATTTTATTGATTTTACTACCAGCTGCAGTTTTTAACCTTATGGCAAATATCACTCCTGCCCTTACATAGTCCCCGGCTGAAAACCCTCCCGGGATAAAAAGTACCTGAAAATCTTCCAGATCGATTTTTTTTGTTTCTATTTCGTGTAAATGCACATATTTAGGATTCAGTCCAGATTCCCGTAAAGACCTGAAAGCCTCTGAATCGTTATTGGTTCCTTCCATCCTCAGTACTGCTGCATTAGGAAGATTGCTGTCCAAATTATTACTGACCTCCCCTTCTTT
Source organism: Thermoplasmata archaeon (assembly GCA_021794355.1). Taxonomy (GTDB): domain Archaea; phylum Thermoplasmatota; class Thermoplasmata; order Thermoplasmatales; family Thermoplasmataceae; genus Cuniculiplasma. The sequence goes on from JAJYRA010000011.1 coordinate 25,463, forward strand.
CCTTTGCCTTCATTCTCAGACCTGTATATCCACATTTTCTGCATTTGATTGCCTTTACTGAATTTCTGGCATCGCATCTCATGCATATTTTTTTATTCAACCTTCTCTCTATTGATTCTGCAAATGGCATTTTAATAACCTGATAGACCCCCTATTCATATCAACTTATAAACTCTTTCTCAAATGTTATTCCTTAGTTATATTGCGTCAGAATAGTCTCAGAATTCCCGCCGCATTTCAAATAGTCATATCACAATTTATCCCGTAATTCTTATGATTTTTCATTAATTTGAATAGCTGATCAATATCTTAATGCCGTAGTGAAACACTTTTTTCTTTTTCACTACAAGAAAACGGGTATATACGATGAAAAAGAACCTTATACACCTCTTAGGCGTAATATGTATCTTTGAAAAAAACTAAGTATATTTTGCCCCCATATTTCGGAATTGCAGTCATTGACCTATGGCGGAAATTGATGGTTGATTCTTTCAGACCTTTCTAACTGGCATTACTCAAATTTCGCAAAGCATAGGCTTTATCCATCATTTCGTCATTGTACGTATTCTCAGCCAATGAATTACTGAGCTTTGTTTCTATTGCTTTATCAACCAGATTCAGAATATTCTTTCTCACTTTTACTCTTATGTTTTCTTGCAGTTGTTAGCGTAACTGGCAATTACGTAATACATTTTGATTGCTTCTGAATCCAGTATTTTCCGTAAGAAATGATACAAAATATAATTATAGAGTCAACTGTATATAACCGCCATAGTGGGAATGAGAAGATTCAAGAGAGGATTTCTAATAACCGCAAAAATGGAATCTTTCAATTCATTGACTCTTGATGGAAAAGGTGTATCCGTCTGTGTTGGGAGAAACCTATCAGGTTGGTGTTCTCCAGAAAACCGGGGTTTTTAGAAATCGTCAGGAAATGTGGATGGCAGGAAATTCCTTAGTTCCATAGCTTTTTACCGGTGGTACCAAAATAGATCAACATTTGATTTAATCCCGTAAATAATGACTTGGAAATCCTAGCTAAACTCCATAAAAAAGAGGAGTTGTTATCATATTATTCTTGGGACGACGATTTCAATCATTAACAGGACCAGAATGATCGTGGTCGTCAATGAAAGTACACTGGCTATATTCTTTTCATCCCTGAAGTATTTAAATCGTTCCCTCCTGGATGCTATCATCAGGGTATCCCTTAAAAATTGGGCACCATCGAAAATGGCCAGAGGAAGGGCGTTGGTTATGGCCAGTAGGATATTTACCCAGAAGAGCCAGTAGATGGTGTTCACTGAGAACCAAAAAACAGTGTACCCCATTGGTACAGTGAAAAGATGGGCAAACCCAGATGGTACTGGAGAAAGCCCGTTGAAGGGCAGGGCAATCGTTTGAAGAACTCCCTGCGGACCAACCGAGTATGCACTGGATCCAAAAACCAGAGATTTGAAATATCCCATTGTGGTTAGACCCAACCCACTGTACGTTATTCCCACACCTATGAAACTCTCGTTTTTCATGGCACTGGTTACAGCCGCTGGGTCCACCTTCTCATAGAAGGAATAGGTTGATCTTGTCGTAAATGATACTGTGCTTATGACAGGATTGTTCAAACCTGCAGAGAAATTCTCGATTCCAACGTGGATATCCGTTCCCGGTTTAGTTCTGTCAAGTACGTTTCCAAGGCTGGTTTCATTGTATATGGTCGTATTATCCACTGAAATTATAAAATCGCCTGCGCTTATATTTTTATAGGCAGGGTACCCTTTATAGGTTGAAACGACCTGAATTCCCGCTGGAGTTGTATAATTAATTATTTTTTGACCGTTATAAAAAGAGGCGGTAACCAGAGTTCCGGGTACAATTGTGGAATTGGTAATGAGGGTTGAAAGATCATTTCCCTTGAGGTTCCCCATGGATATGAGCTCCGTCTCTGTAAGATTCTTGTGAAGGAGGGGAGAACCAGGACAGACTGTGTCCACGTATGCTCCCGGGTATGTTTGTACGGCAGCATGTGACATGGCCAGAGATAGGAAAAGGAAACAGATTATGGCTATGACAAAATTGATCGCTATACCGGCACCAACAATTCTGCGTCTTATAACCGGAGTTGTTTCAGTAATTTCCTTTTCATCAGGTTCAACGAATGCACCTATGGGTACAACAAACAACATTAATCCCACGGAATTAACTTTAATTCCATGTTTTCTTGCAACAATTCCATGGAACATTTCATGTATAACAAGAGAGATTGCAAAGGCAATGAGACCATAAACAATGGGTATTTCAGGATCGATCCCGGGGAGAGCCAGGTATTCTGTCACAGGTATATTTTGTTTAACTCTTACTGTAAGGGAAAGAATTGTTCCAAGGACTAGGAGAGAAATGCCCATTATGAAAAGGACGTAGACTATTGGCACAGAGAGTCTTGAAAACAACTTTGACTTGGATGTCCCCGCTATCCTGTCAAGAATCTTTCTGTTCTTTTTCACCTTTATGAGCAACAGTATACCGCCCATTGTCTGAAAATGTTGACTCCTATTGATTGCCGGCCGCAGAACTATCATTAATAAGATCCAGATGAATACTATGAGTAAGCCAATTTCAAGGTAAGACATATTTCGAACTTCCAGAACCATGATGTCAATCATTTCTATATTACTTTTCCAACGGAATGGTTCAGATTAATACAGTTTTTTGATCCTCCAATGGTAATAATTCTTTTGACTGATCCCAATTTATACAAAGTCCTACGGCACTAATTAACAAACGAATCTTTTTAATATAACTTTGTTATAGATAATTGATGAAAACAACATTAACACATATCAAGGCTGATATAGGAAGTCTTCCTGGACATACTACCGTACATGAAGACGTTTTAAACGAAGTTAAGAGATTTATGAAGGAGCAATCGAAAGGCGTTATCTGGGATCACTTTGTGGGATATGTTGGCGATGATATTCAAATCACGATGGTTCACGATAATGGTGTGAATGCATCGGAGGTACATAAACTGGCTTGGGACGCTTTCAAGGCTGGAACTGAAGTGGCCAAAAAACTGGGATTATATGGAGCCGGGCAGGACCTTTTAAAAGATTCCTTTTCAGGAAATATAAAAGGAATGGGTCCTGGCATTGCGGAAATGGAAATAACACCAAGGAGAAGTGAGCCGTTTATTGTGTACATGATGGATAAAACTGAGCCGGGTGCTTTTAATTACCCAATTTTCAAGATGTTTGCTGATCCCTTTAATACGCCTGGTCTCGTTATTGATCAGAGCATGCACGCAGGTTTTAAATTCGAAGTGTGGGACATTCAGGAAGCTAAAGCCATTATGCTGGATGCTCCTGAGGAGATGTATGATATTATATCACTCATTGGGACGAAGGGTAGGTATGTCATCAAGAGAGTGTATACAAAGAAAAGCCATGAAAAACTACCGGATGAAAATGTTGCAGTAATAACCACGGATAAACTTTCATTCATAGCCGGGGAATATGTTGGAAAGGATGATCCTGCGGCCATAGTGAGGATACAGTCAGGCCTGCCTGCATCGGGTGAGGCCATGGAAGCGTTTTCACACCCCTATCTCGTCTCAGGATGGATGAGAGGATCTTTCAACGGACCCTTGATGCCAGTGGCCATGAAGAATTCAAAAATGACAAGATTTGATGGACCACCCAGAGTGGTGTCCCTTGGATTTGTCTATAAGGACAAAAAGCTCACCGGACCTGTGGATATGTTTGATGATCCTGCCTATGACAACGCCAGAAAACTTGCAGTGGACATTGCAGATTATATCAGGAGGATGGGACCCTTTGAACCGCACAGGCTTCCTGAAGAAGACATGGAATACACAACACTTCCAAAGGTTCTGGAAAAACTGAAGGGAAGATTTGAACATGTGGATACCGTAGAAAAGAAGAAAAGCAAACACGGTTCAGGAAGAGATTCAGATTAGGGAAACGAAACATGATTAATCATCCTTCCTGGGACAGGTATTTCATGGAGATGGCAAAACTTGCATCTTCTAGGGCAAACTGTGTGAGGAGGCAGGTTGGTGCGTTGATTATAAAGGATCATAATATACTTGCCACAGGGTATAACGGGCCGCCAACCGGAGCTCAACACTGCGATGTGGTTGGATGTATAAGAATAGACATGGATATTCCCTCAGGTGAGAGACACGAATTATGCAGGGGCCTGCACGCAGAACAGAACGCCATAATTCAGGCTGCTGTCCATGGTGTCAGCATAAGGGATGGAGTAATATATACCACGACTTTCCCATGTGTTGTATGCGCAAAGATGATAATTAATGCCAGACTCAAGGAAATTATATATTTAGATGGATATCCAGACGAACTTTCGGAGTTGATGCTCCTGGAAAGTGATGTCGTAACACGACGTTTTAAAATAGAATGATTTTTTAACCAAAACGTATTGGGCATTAGAAAATGACTTCTATAATTACCGGCCTAATAGAATATATTGTGAACATGATTATTTATGTTATCAGGGTTTCCAATTATCCAGGTATCTTCTTTTTGATGTTTCTTGAAGGACTCCTGTTGCCTGTTCCGTCTGAAGTGATAATGGCTTTTTCGGGATACCTTGCCCTCTCCGGTCAGCTACCCACGATTTTTAATATACCATCATATTTGTTAGTGCTTCTGGCCGGAACAGTGGGTAACTTAGCAGGTGCATCAGCAGCCTACGCCATAGGATACTATGGAGGAAGACCGGCCATACTGAAACTTGGAAAATACATAAAACTGGATGAGAATTCCCTGGCCAGGACTGAAAAATGGTTCAACAAGTATGGAGCAATTTCAGTTTTCTTTACAAGACTTATACCCATATTCAGAACTTTTATCTCAATACCAGCTGGACTGGCCGAAATGAATTTCAAAAAATTTGCGATTCTCACTTTTGTAGGTAGTGCCATATGGGATTCTGTTTTGATTTATTTAGGGTTTTTATTGGGAAAGAACTGGGAGGATATTCTGGGTCTCTTCAATGACTATACTTATTTAGCTCTGGCGCTTGCTGCAGTGATTCTTGTATACGTATACAGGATATTGAGCAAGGGGGCCAAAAATAAGAAACTCACGGCTAATTAAATCAAGTAACAAAAAACCAAATTAAATATTGATTTTCTTCACTTCAAGTGGTCTCTTTTTGAAATATGTATAGGCGTAAAAGGCGCAGATGCCAGCAGCAGTGTCAACTAAAGCACCCGAATTCGAACGGAAAGAGGATGTCGAGTTTGTAAAATTAACCGTATTATTACTATTCTTTCCATTGACCGTTATGGAGAGAGGTGATGTGAATACTATACCTCCTGAAGTTCGTACAAAGGCCCTCCAATGAATACGTTCCGTTAGCCAGGGCGCTTGTGTATGTCATATGATACTGACTCGATTAGAACCATGGGATAATTAATAAATCTCACTGGGTAAATATTCGAATCCACCATTCATTACTACTCCTCATTGAGCTCCGGAACTCACTCCCTTTCCAGTGAAAATTACCGTATAAAGCTTCTGTGTTGAAATATTCATATTGACATTCACATTTGAGCCGTTCAAAATTGCCGATCTTGGTGGGTTTGAAATTGCGTATGATCCGTGGGATTGAGGAATGCTGCCCATTGCTCTGGGAAAAACTGGTTGATGAATGTGACAAATTACTTTACTGGGTGGCAAACGACACAGGCAACGCCAACAATACGCCAAAAATTACGGGTATTGCGAAAGGTTTCATGTTGGATGAATATTTTTTTCGACATGGGTGAATATAAAATAGTAATATTCAAATCTTAACTAATCACCTGTGGTAATCATTGGTGGATTGACACAGAATAGCAAGGTGAAATTTCCAGTTTCTGGCGGTTAACTGTTTCACTGCCTTTATACCTCTAACTCTCAGATAAGATTCCACATCATAAAGCGTCAATTATTACATACAACAAGTACTCTTTAGAAATAGGTGTTTTCAGTAAGAAATAATGTAAAAAATAATTATTGGACAACCATCATATAATTACCAAATGCGAAATAATAAAATATAAATTACAACATTTATTATCTCTGAAATAAAGTACATGAAATCAAATAGAAAGGATCAAGGCATTCTTACCGATAGTTCGGGCAATGAAATTTCTCCAACATCAGCCAGCAGCCCTTTCTGGACATTTCGTAAATCGATGAAGGTCTACTTCGTTGGTGCAATTCTTGGAACCGTGTTTTCGATTCTCAGTGGCATTTATTTTGGGGGGCTTCCGGCACTATTCTATCTATCTACTGGTGTATCTAATAACAGTGGCACAGTTTACCTTTTTCTCAATAGGCCCATTATAGCATATGCAGCATTGCCGATTCTGGGTTGCCAGATGATCTTTTCCATCGTTTTTTTTCTTTCCCTGTTCAAGATGCTGGGAAATCGGAGTAAGAATGGAAAGATTTCAAGAATAGGGCTTATTCTTCTGGTAATATCCTATGTTGAACAATTCTTATTTCTTTACAGTAGTTTCCTAATAGCCTCAGGGAATCCTCCTCCAAACACCTCTGCAGGCTCTGCGGGATCGCTAACCATGCTCATACCTATTTTATTTCTTTGGACAATTACCATCTTTCTGTTATTTGGATTAATTGCGGGCGTGATAATGGGGACGGAAATCCTCGCAAAGGAGAAAATGGGGCAAAGCGATCCTGTGTTTCCCTTCTTAGTTTTCGTTGGATTTTTCTTTTTCCCCATAGGAATATTTACCTCTGCTGCGTTTTTCATGTTTGGAAGCTCAAGGATCAAACAGTCCCTGGATTTCATTATTGAACAGTCGAGAAAATTTTGGGCGTATTTCAGTACCAGTAAAAGGGTTCTGATCATAACTGCCATATCAGGATTTTTGGTGTCTGCGGTTATTATAACATCTTGTCTATTGGCCACTCCTGTTTACGACAATGGATACTTTTTATACTTCCAGAACCCAGTGTTTCAGGGAAATGCACAATTTGTTCCTATACTTATAGGCCCATTTTCTGAATTGACCACCGTTGGATCACTCATGCTTCTTTTTAAAAAGAAAACGCGCACTATTCATGCCATTTCCATCACCCTATTTGCAATTCCTCTTATATGTATAGTATTAATCGAATTCGGCGTCGGTGTGTTATTTTTGAATTGGGGTTCATCTCACCTTAACATAAGTTTCCTATTAACTTTGATATTTCCAAATTATGGCCTTTTACTTGGAGGCGTGATTCGACCTCGAAACAAACCAAAGTGGAATCCTTATGAAATAATAAAATGACATCTTCGATTTGATCACCCAAATAGTGGCTAAATTCAGGATTTCAAAGATATCACCGAAATGTATTTGCGTGCCTGGCTTTCCTCTCGATTTTTTCTTTCTTTGGATCCGTAGGAACCCTTTTTCTTATGTGCACTACTGTGTAGAAGAGGAGTATCTGGTCACGGAGGGTAGGTTCCATCGCAAAATCCCCAAGAATCTTACACTATTCACAGAATGGTTTACTGAGATAATACGTGTAACATATATAATACACAAACTTGTCTACAACAAGATATATTTATTTGCAACATATATAAAGACATGAACTACAATGAAAGTGCGGTTAGGTTCATACGTATAAAAAGAAGAATAGTAATGGAACAGGGTAGTCGATGACGGAAGTTGATTTTTCAAATTTCAATGGACAGGAGATGAAAGTAAAACGGATTCACGGATCTATGGATCCTAAGAGACCGACCCTCCCTTACAGGTATATTATTTTGATGAGAACACAGTGATAACGTGGCAGAGCAAGGATTTATCATTTGAAGCTCCGTTCATGTTCCTTTTCATTGGGAATAATAAAGCAATCCTTTTCGATACCGGTGCCACAAATGACATGATAAGATTTCCGCTGAGAAAGACTGTTGATGCAATTTTGGAGAAGTGGCTCTCAAAGAATAAGAGAGAGAACTATGAACTTATAGTTGCCCATACCCATGAACACAATGATCATACTTCTGGAGACACTCAATTTCTTCATAGAGCGAATACTAAAGTAATTGCAAAGGACCTCGATTCCGTTGGTTCTTTCTTCGGAATTCAAAAGGGGGCGCTTGGCACGGGCAAATGCGACTTAGGGGGAAGGGTTCTGATAATCTTGCCAATACCTAGGCACGATCCTGGGTCTATTTCAATTTAGGATCGATACACAGGAATTCTTTTGACTGGCGATACAGTCTACCCAGGAAGATTGTATATTTCTGACTTCCCTGCGTTTCTAGGGAATCTACGGAGATTAGTGTCATTTTGCAGGGAGAATCCAGTGAAATACATTATGGGATGCCATATGGAGATGCCCCAAACCCCAGGGGAAGGCTATCCAGCGACTTCAAGATACCAACCTGACGAACTTCCACTAGAAATGACCGTTGACCAGTTGAAAACGGTCGAGGAGGCAGCCATAAGGGTAGAGAGCAAGCCAGGACCGCATGTATTTGATAATTTTGCCATTTACAATGGACCTTGTTATAGTGCAATGATCAAGCAATTATTCAAGGCATATTTTTCTAACCTGAAACGCAGAACTGCCGTGTGATGTATAGTTAATAATAATGACATTATCGAATCCTCGTTGATAATTTGAAATTGAAAACACTCTAGAACAGTTGCTTTAAGCAAAACCAATAGTTTTTGCTATTTCAAACAAGCGCACATAAGGTTACCTGAACCCTCAAGGAGAAAGTCTCAACTAAAACTAGACAATGTTAAAAAAGAAATGTTTTAATACTTTTAATTAATTCATAGTTGTCAACTAAAGGTTGACAAGAGGTGTAAAACATGGTAGTAAGAAGAAAAAGAGATGAGGACTGGGACGACGATTTCTTTGGAGATTTCTTCGAAGATTTTGGTTTTGACTTTGAAAGGGTAAATGAGAGAATGAGAAAGATGATGGAAAGGATGCTCCGAAATACAGATGAAACCACCGTTGGGCCATATGTTTATGGATTCAGCTACAAGGTTGGACCTGATGGGAAACCCGTATTTCAGGAATTCGGAAATCTCCCAAACAAGCCATCCCTTAGCACAAGAGGCACAGAAACAGAGGCAAGGGAACCCTTAACAGATATAAATTACGACAAGGAAAAGGTATATATCACCTTCGAACTCCCGGGAATTGCCAAGGAGGATATAGATCTGAAAGTTTCTGAGAATGAAGTGACAATTAATGTTCCAAACGGACCGAGGAAATATTTCAGGAACGTTGAACTGGAACAGCCGGCCAAACCTGAAACAGCTGTTGCCAAATTTATAAATGGAATACTGGATCTTACTCTTGACCTGGCAAGAAAGGGAAATGAAAGAGAGAAATCTGTTAAGATAGAGTGATATGGACGATATAGACACACTCCTCTCTATCCTTGAAAATTCCACAAGAAGGGCCATACTGAGGAGACTCCTTATGGAGGACTCCTATGGCCTAGAGTTGAGCAAGAACCTTGGTATTTCACAACAGGCAATTAATAAGCAACTGGAAATCTTGGAGAAAGCCAATTTGATATTATCCATGGGCATTGTACCTAGCAGCCTAGGGGCACCCAGAAAAGTTTACAAACCCACGGGTTTCTCCACCGTCGTCATTGACTATACCCCAACTTTTATCCATATATCTAAATTCAATCTTGAGGAGTCAGAAATCAAAAGTAAAAACTTTGAATTTTCCATAGAGAAGGTCCGGGAACTGGATGAAAGAATGAAGCAATTGATGATGGAAAGACAGTCATTGCTTGAAGAGAGAAACTTTATTGTGCAAAACCTCCGGAGAGAAATTAATGAAAATGTTAAGGAGAGCTTTGTAAAACAGGTGCTTCTTGAGTATCTGGACTCCATGGATATGGAAATGATATCAAGATCAACCGGCATTCCAGTGGAAATTGTAGAGGATATAGTACACAGGGCATTTGGATAAAATGTAAATCCAAATCACTTTGGGATTTAACAATTCTTTTAGCCAACAACTTCTTTATATTCCCTGAGATAGGATTTATCAACCTTTTAGGTCAGGGGATAAATTCTCAATGGGATGCATCGATTATATAGTTAATAAAACTGTTAATCTTACAATATAGTATGTGACAGGTTATTAATAATGAAAGCCAAAGAGGTTTTGAATTTACTACAGATATCCAGAAAAACACTTCATGTTTACGCTAAGGACGGGAGAATACACTATACAGTAATGCCAAACAAAATGTACAATTATAACGAAGAGGATGTTTATAAAATACTGAA
>JAJYRA010000054.1 GCA_021794355.1 Thermoplasmata archaeon
TCTGTATCGATTTACTCACATCAATGTACATAGTGCTTACAAATAATAATATATAAAAAATAAAAGCCTTTCTATCAAACAAATACTTAGTGGGGAAATAAAGAAGTGAATTATTCATATTTCCGTTGAAACACTGGTTCAGATCAGAAAAGTGAGCTGGAACTTCCGATGGAAGCTACAGAACCAACAGATGTCATACAATCAACTGACAAACATAGTGAAGTGGCTTAAATTCATTGTGTTTTAAGGTCGTTTTGCAAGAGTATTGTACATAAAGTATGCAAATGGTGTGATTCTAGTGGAAAAGAAGAGAACCAACCAGGTGGTGGAATATCTCAGGAAGAACGAGGAGAATGTCTATCGGTGGGATGTAGAGCTGACAATGGAAGAGGAGGAGAATCTAAAACAGTAGAGATATAGCAGAAGAAGCTAAATTCGGTTTATATATTTGTTCAGCACAGCACATTTCATCTGGTTGATTTCATGTTCGGAAAGAATGTTCTCTTCACGAATAGGCTTGACATGGAAACATCATCCATCATTGAGCATTACAAGGATCGGTGGATCATAGAGGATGGATTCAGGAAGATGAACTATGACGATAACATATCTGTAACGCCCATGTTCACATGGACAGACCAGCAGATATCCCTGCACATGTTTGTATGTGTCATTGCATTGCTCGCACTGCGTATCCTGAGACAGAAATTAAAGGAATCCGGGATGGAGATGAGTGGAGAAAGGGCGTTGGAGATCCTCAGGAATGTACAGGCAGTCGGATCATTATATGAAAAAAGGAAGATGGAATGGAATCTCAGCGAGATGGATCAGGATGCGGAACAGTTGATGGACATACTCAAACTGAAACCGTTCTTCGATAAAATGGTAGGTAATACAAAAAAATTGAAATAAAATCTCATGGAAAATGCGCAAATGACTGATCATGTGAAATCCCGCATTCTAAACCGTTGTAAACTTGAGTTATATCAATTGAAGGTGAATAGATTAGACAGAGCCGATTATTCCACGTCCAGTTTGAATTGTTTTTCCATTATTACTTACAGCTCCCTTACTTGCGGTTTCCGTGTAGACAGTCCAACTCACCTTCTCGTGAGAAGGCTCTGCCAAGAGCAAGTAATACCCCCGCCTCGCTACGCACAAGTGCGAAGCACAGGACACTCTACGGCACGCCAACCTCCTGAACAGGGGAGGGGGTTCGCGGGAAAGCTCTTAAAATTTCAATTGGTAATAATACGGGCTTTCCATTGCGATAACCTTTCTTAAAAAGAAAGTTTAATCAAAGAAAAAATTAACTACCATGAGAAGGAGAAATTAAGGGTGTAAACTTAAGCACAGCTGAAACTACTATAATCAGGAATACTTGAAGTATCGCAACTACAACTATATTTGTGAAACCTCTCAGATAAAGATACACTTCTATCTCCGATAACATTGCAAAGAATACGGTAAATAGTGAAATAATATTAACAAACCTCGAAAACCCATACCCTCTTTTTTTGCCCCCAAAGAAACCAAGACTGTAAATGAAACCAAGAACAAAAACAGCTATCAAAACAAGAAATAGGACCATGTCTTGCAGATTCACATATCTAAAGGAAATAAGAAACTGAGATAGTATTGCAATGACTCCAAGAGCCTGTATAATAGTGTAAAATTTAGTAAAACTGATAACGTTCTTCAAATATGATCACCTAGCACGCGTAATTTATCGCAATAACTTCAACAATTGGTAAAGCATTAACTGTTATGAAGAATAGAGCACAAGGTATGCCAAAACCAACCCCTGTAAAGCACGCAGATGCTTCTGAAACTAATACTGCACCTGCAATACCCAAAGATACCAGCTCTGCTATGCAAGCGGCGAGATTCCCATCGATAAGGTATACTCCTGTTATATCAATCTTTTGCTTAAGAATATGAACAGGGGTAAGTTTGATAAAAGATGTCAAAGATTGTGCTGTAAGCAAGTAGTAGATACCAAGAGTTGTCATTGTTTTATTTCCGGATTCCATATATTTTGTAGCCAATGAGTATATTCCGGATTGTATACTCAAAATCTGACCTTTTAGGTTAGAACTGAAGTTAGTTACTAGCAGATCTCCTAGATGTAAATCTTTACCAAGATTGGGCTGAAAAGCAATTGCCATCATTGATAAACTTTCATTTCCATATTGTGAACCACGGTTAATTAGCACGTCTGTCATTTTTAATCCAAAAAGTGAGGTATTTGTAGTATATGTCAAAGTTTTCATGGTATAATTTCCTATTTTTCCGTAACTATATGCCAATTTTACTCCAGACTTATGGTATTCCTTAACTCCAAAAATTTGAATTACTGGTTTAGATACAGAGACTTGATTTACGCCGTTACTACCGCTGCCTTCTATATTGGGATTACTGAGATAGCCACCCTTAGAAACTATATATTCACCGATGAAATTTGTTTGTCCAACTTTTACATCCATGAATCCATTTCCGGTAGCAATTGAATCACTTAAAACATTATGCTCGGAAGAATTGGTAGAACTCACGCCAATGTACATTCCGCTCGAATACACACTAAAAGCAAATATCGCTATTCCAACAACCAAAAAGAGTGTCATAACTTTTATTCTTCCTTTCACACTATTACGATCATATGAAATTACTTAAAGTTTAGCCCCTTTAGGAGTGTGGGAGAGATTCTTGGATACCGAGTGATCCCTTATATACTTCTTTGAAAAATTTTTATTAGATATGAGTTAAGTCTCTTAACCTTCTATTTTATGTTTATTTGTCGGCTTTTACATGCAAAACTTTATAATATAGATTGCAATATTATTGCAATATGAAAAAGAAGACTGCCGAAAAACCGATGAATATCAAGATGGAGGGATACGAGGTTATAGAGAAGGTTGCAACACAGCATGCCACTTCAGCCAAGGTACTTGTGCCAAAGCACTGGATAGGGAAGAAGGTAAGGGCTGTGAGGATTGATCCAGAAAGTGAAGAGAAGAAAGAAGACTGATGGATTATCAGATAACTTACAGGCCTCCGGGAAGAGACCTTAACCTTGGGAAGTCTTCCGGAATTCGCTGGAACCTCAATGTGCCAAATCAGGAGATGCAGGATCGTTCAGAATACATTTTCCGCATGGATCCAATGCTGGACTACGACAGCATTGCCTCAATTATCATGGAGAAGTACGACAATTTCAGCTGCAGGTTCTGCTATTCTCCCCTTGTCATGGACGGGAAGAATGGATCCGGTACAAAGGAATTCCTCTGCACGAAATGCAAGAGGAAGATGTCGTTATACAACACATTCGAACTTGTCACATTCAGGTACAGGAAAGAATTAACGGCATTCCTCTCCTATATACACAGTAACTCTTCGGAAGGATCAGCATCCCTTTACGGCCTTGGAATGGATCTTTTCAACGAGATGAGGATGTCCCTGCCCGAGATACATTATTCAAGGAACGGTGAGCCGGATAGCATCGAATATGACGGTACCACATATGGAATCGTAACCATAGACATGATGTACAAGGGCCACAAAGGATTGATGCTTGGCGTTTCCGGCGGCCTGAAATTCGGGAACCTCGGCAATGAGGATTCCGGTGAGGGAATGGATGAATTCTTCAACACACTGGAGGAACAGATCCACGCCGATAAGATCATCTTCCTCATGGATATGAAGATGAGCGTTGCTCACAAAATACTTGAAAAGTGGAATGACAAAGCCATAATAATACTGCAGAGCCATCGCACATGGGGCGATGGGCAGTAAGGAATCACAGAACAAAGCTGATTATTGGAAAGAGATAAAAGATTAATTACCACGATAGATCAACAGTGAAAACTGAAAGAACCATCAAAATAATGGAAAGAAAGAGAAAATACATCATCGCGCACTGCCATCTCAGGAATGCAGTGAGGACAGTCAAGAGGAGCAGGATTAAGAGTATTAAATCTGTCTAATTATCACTCGATATCCAAGAATCTCTCCCACACTCGAGAGCATTGTAAGGTTTAAGAATAAGACCAGGATCATTACTTATGCCTAAGTATACCCAGAAAAGAAATCCTTAAGCTGGTGCAGTTGGCTTCATAGGGCTCGCCCTCTCCATCGCACTTCTGGTCCACGGGCTTTCTCTTATATTATAGTTTTACAATCACAGAACTTTTTCCTTCCAGGAGAAGTGAAATCTCATCCTCGAGAACTGTGAAACCAGATTAAGATTTTCATTTTAACACTGTAAAGTAAAGGATTTCCTGATGGCTTGGTAAGTGAAGATTATAACGCGGGAATATAACCGAATATTTATGCCAGAAACCGTGGCGAAAGTCTTATGAGCCACAAATTGAAATGGACCTATCAAGAAAAAACCTTATACACTTGTTAAACATAGTTTCTCAATGAGATACACTGTTATCCTTGAGAGAGGTGAGGATGGATATATAGTTGCTAATGTGCCTGCCCTCCCGGGATGCATAACACAAGGGAAAACTGGGGAAGAGGCCTTGAAAAACGTCAAAGAAGCCATAGAACTATACATTGACGTTTTAAGAGAAGACAACGAACCTATCCCACAAGATGTTGGCACAGAAGTGGAAATCGATGCCTGACTGAAAGGCGCTCCCAGTTGTTTCAGGAAACGATATTGTCAAGTTATTATGTAAGAACGGTTTTATCGTGAGAAGACAAACCGGAAGCCATATTATCATTAAACGTGAGAGAAGACAGGTAGTTATACCAAATCACAATGAGATTGATAGAGGCACCCTCAGATCGATTATAAAACAGTCAGGACTTACCGTGGAAGAATTCCTTAAGCCCCTCTAAAATGAGCACAAAAATGCCATTGAGTATATTCCAAAAGAAAACATTGGAATTGAAAAAAATGGCAGGTAATATAACACTTTAGTGCCATGGAACAAGGACTTAACACACACTTTCTCGTGTCGTGAACAGCTGCTTATGTACCAAAGTGGTCTGACCACTTAGGGGATCAGTTGTGAAGGTATATACGAATTGTATCAAAAACGAAATCATAACTTGACAAAATGTAAGTTTTGGTAAGTTATAATTTAAACAAGTATGTCATCAAAATTTATTGCATAAACGGGAACTTTTTTGCCCAGTTTTCGGAAAGCCTCTTTTCAAGAAGATGGAAAGAATGGATGGAGATATAGAGACATTGTGCGAGTATTCACAGTTCTTAAATCTAAAGATTTCCTCTTCCTGAGATGGTATCAATTGTACCGTATCTATGTTATACTAAATGAATCTCTTATAGGAAAAACACAATCAGAAGCGCCTGTAATCTCAACTGGCGGCAACGATAAGTGGAGGACTTTGATACAGAAAGCCTCATTAATATGCTTGGAATCAATCTAAATGCCGTTCTCTCTGCCTAATCTTTTCATTGATCATAAACGAACCCCCGTTCTGGAATGATCCATTTTTATCCTTATATCTCTTGAAATCACTAGGCACGTTCTCTTTTTTGACTGGCATTACTATATGATTTGCACCTATTATTGCTTTTTTAAAATGCAAAACTGGGTAATTCTCAATTCTTCTAGCCATGGATTTTCTCAGCACTCCCTTCTTTTATTAATAAATCAAAACACAAAAGAGCAAGATCAATATCAATGCTTTCTAATTCTGCAAACTCCCAAGGATCAATCTCTTTTCCTATTTTAAGAATATTAAGTACCTTTTCCTTATAACGTTGAATGGTTATATCATCGTAATCTGGGACTTCTAAATAACTAACATCTACTCCGATTAAGTTATCAACTAATTGTTCTAAGCGGCTTACCTTTGATTCTAATTCCTCTAAGCGATCATTAAATTCATTTTTGATGACTGTGTCAAGCCTTGTTTGAGCCCACCCGTGACTTATCGTGTCCATTATTTCCTTGATTTTCTCTGATTCACTGATCGCAGGTAAAAAGTGTCTCATTTGAGAAATTTTATTAGGTTCTTCAGAGTTTACATATCCTTCCAACTAAATCACCCCACTTGTTGTTCATTCTCTTTTAGTTTTTTCAAAATAGATAGTACTATTCTTAGATCTTTAGGATCATCACCCTCCACGCCCAAAATGCTATTCTTAAAATCATCGGACGAACCATGAATAAAGTGCATATGATCCTTCGGTTTTCCATCCTTAGTTTTTGTGTAGAGCATTAGGGCCACATATTGAACTTCAGGCAACTCCTTTTCAAGCAAACCTACAAACTCACTATCTAACAGTCTTTTTAAATTATATTCTTGAATTTTAACACCAACCTCTTCACGTTTTAAATCTTTATGAGAAGACATCAACAAGGTATTACACCTAATCTATAAATAATTATTCCTCAACTTGAGAGAGCAAAACAAAGGGAATTAAAGATAAAATTTCATCAACTGACTTTTTACAGTCTCATTGATCTATTGCTAATGATCTAATCCCTTTAGTATTGAACAAATTTTAATGAGATACATTAAAGTTAACAAATTATTATTTCCTCATTCAGACTCTACATCTAAGTGATTGAAAAGGAGTCATAATTGATTAGCGGATTCACAAATTTGAAGAATAATGGAAGGTATATCCGACTATTTTAATGGTTACAATTGAATGCTAAGTTGTAGGTATAACAGCCTTTTGGAGTGCGGCATTACGGAAAACAGATCAGATCACAATGGGTGTCAAAGTTTAAAGGGAGCTCATCATCTAACTTGACTGAACTATAACGGAAAGAACGGATGGGGACGTGATCAATTTTTACAAATCGGAACGATGATTTTAAGATGGGATTCTTGTGTCGTTCTCAATCATCGTAAATCCTTTTTTTAAAAACTTGAATTAATGTAATGGATAATATTGGGGGAAACAATCACCTATGGGGAGCTAAATGCAGTGGTAACTGGTCAGTCTAAAGTGCATAGTATGTTTAGAAATAGCGTGTAATGAACCGAAAGATCCTTATATAATGAATACATTATATTAATAGAATGATTAAACTTTGTGCAGAAACACCTAGAGATCAGGATATGATCGACAAATTCCAGAGAGCTTATAACAATTTGAAGAAGATCGTTGATAGACTGCAGGAGGAGAATGAAAAGCTCAAGAAAGAGCTTGACGAGTATAAGAAAAGACATCCAGCCAATATTGGTATTAAGAATGGAAAACCTTACGTGATAACGACAGAGGAAAATAAATCACATGAAGATGTTAACAATATTGATGCTAATACTGCAAACAAAGAGGAAAAAAGAAAACCGGGAGCACAGAAGAATCACAAGGGGCATTATAGAATCAGGAAGAAGATAACAGATAGAATAAATGTCCATTCTACCGATTCAATCTGTCCTTCATGCTCATCAACACTTGTAAGAAGAGGAACAAGGAAGAGGGTTATTGAAGATATCCCTGAGATATCTCCAGTGACACAATACCGCATTGACAAGATGTACTGCAATAAATGCAGGAAGATGTATGAACCGGAAGTAACAGATGCACTTCCCAAGGCAACGTTCTCATTGAGAACCATGCTAACGGTTGCATACTTCCGCATAGGCATGAGGATGAGTATTGAGAATGTGCAGACAACCATGGATGGTGTATTCGGAATCGTGATGTCAGAGGGTGAGGTTCAGAACATACTGTCACAGCTATCTGACAGTCTTGGGGAAGAGTATGAAAAGATTCTTTCCCTCATACGTGAAGCAGTAAGCAGGAACATGGATTCCACCACATACCCCATCAACGGAATAACATACAACCTGTGGACATTCCTCACAAAGACAGAATCCATATTCATCATATCAAGAAGCAACGGTCATGTTGTTCCATTAACTGTACTGGGAGATCATAAAGGCACAGACATCCATGACAGATACAGTGCATTCGAAACCTTTGCAGAAAAGACAGGCAATGATCAGCAGTACTGCTGGTCACACATCAACTGTGATGGAAAGGAACTGGAAGAGTTCTATGGAGAGGAGGGTGGAAGAATCAAGAGGGCATTGAAGAAGATCCACAATAAAGGAAAGGCATTCAAGGGACATGGAACGATGGAAGATGTGGATAAACTGTATCAAGAACTGGTATTTCTCCTTGATACGGATTATGAACACCTGAAATGCAGGAATTTTGTTAAGAATCTCCTGAGAAGAAAGAAAGAATGGCTCTTCGCATATGTCATGAACCCGGAGGTGGAATCCACAAACAACAGGGCAGAAAGAGCATTGAGACCTTCTGTTATATATAGAAAGGTTTCAGGTGGATCACGAACAGAAAGGGGTGCCGATATATACGCAAGATTATCATCCATATATTACACATCAAAGCTCAGGAAAAACAGTTTCATAAAGGATACACCAACGGTCATAGTGAGAAAGAAAGGGAATCCAAAACCTGGATGATAAGTGTCATGCACTCAAGACTGACCAGTTACATGCAGTGGTTAATTTAATATCCATGAAGAAATTTGATATGGATGAAAGTGTCCTTTTCAAGGGGAACATTAATTGTAAATGACCCTGAAGAACGATTACCTGACTATTTAACGTTTGATGAAAGAATACAATCCTATAGTTGCCAGGCCTTTCATTATGCATCCCTAAAAAGGAGCTTCAAAAATCTTGAAGATGTTGTTTTTACTGAGTCAGAATCATTGAATTTGCATCATGATGAGAAACTGAGGTCATACCAGAAAAAAGCCATCGAAACGTGGGCCTCAAATGATTATCAGGGCGTTGTAGTTTTGCCCACGGCTGCCGGAAAGACTCACATAGGCATCGAAGCAATTTCCATTTTATCTGTATCCGCCATCATAATTGCTCCAACCATTGAACTTATTCAGCAATGGAGAACCAAACTGGAAGAAACCTTCAATATTAAAGTGGGTCAAATAGGTGGAGGTGAAAAGGATCTTCAAGCAATAACGGTATGTACCTATGATTCAGCATATCTGATGGCAGAGGACCTTGGGAACAAATTCAAATTTCTTCTGGTGGACGAAGTCCATCATCTTGCATCAGAAAGATATCAGGAAATTGCGAGAATGTACGCATCACCCTATAGATTGGGGTTGACTGCCACATTGGAAAGGGTGGATATGCTGCATGAACAGCTCGGGGATTTAATGGGTGGCAAAGTATTTGAGCAGGGTTATGAGGAATTAACCGAATTTCTATCAGATTACGAAATTGTGAGAATTGCTGTGGAATTGGAGCAGGAGGAAGAGGAAGAATATGAGCGAAACAGAAACATTTTCGTTTCTTATCTCAGAAAGCACAGAATTGCCCTAAGAGGCCCATGGGATTTTGAAAAATTTATCCTATCATCATGGAACCCTGAAGGAAGAGAAGCACTTCTTGCATGGAGAACTGCAAGAGAAATAGCATTCAACGCAAGAATCAAAACAGACACTGTCAGGCAGATATTAGTGAAAAATCGAGGAAAGAAGACACTCATTTTTGCAGAGGATACAGTAACTGCCTATTTGATGTCAAGAGAATTTCTTATTCCCTGCATAACATACCTCACTCCCGGGCCGGAGAGGAAAAAATATATGGAAATGTTCAGGGAAGGTTCCATAACTGTCCTTGCCACCTCCAGGGTGCTGGACGAAGGAATTGATGTTCCTGATGCTTCCATAGGAATAGTTCTGAGCGGTTCTGGAAGTACCAGGCAATTCAGGCAGAGGCTTGGTAGGCTTTTAAGGCCCTCAGAAGGAAAAAAATCAGTTCTTTATGAAATTGTAAGCAAGGGTACCTCAGAGTATGGTACATCAAGAAGGAGGCGAAAGGGTGTTCCCAGTTCAACTGATGACAATTAGGAGGTCCAAGAACGGAACCATAAGAACTATTTTTCTAACCTCGGAAAATAGCGATTACTGTTCACAAACCTTGAATTTATTTAAGGAAAATATTGGCAACTCCAGGTCTGAAATAGAGGGAAAATTAAAAATTCTTGAATTGAAGGTCCAAAACCCAAAGGTAATCAAGGGTTTGGCACTAATCATTTTCAGGGAAGCAAGAATGGTAACTCCAGGAGAACTTGATCCAGTTATGGTTAGAAATACCATATTCAGTAAGGTGAGAATACCGCCAATCTCGGAGGAGACACGAAACGAAATACTGGTCTCCATGGCAGAGGAGTTACATTCTGATAAGGATGAGGTGATCAGATCCATGTATGGTGATCTCGAAAGGGAGCAGATACTGAGTTCCATTGGAAACCTTTCCGAAGATTACCTCATTAAAAAATACAATCAGGAGCAGGTTGAAACCGTTCTGTTAAAAAGTAAATCAATTGAGTTGTATATTAAACAGGTTAATGGAAGATTAATACGTAAAATCCGCAGTCTTGGACTTTTATACACGGAAGTCAGTTCGGAGGACTCTCACAAACTTGAAATCAGTGGACCAATATCCATGGAAAAACACAGTGAGAGATATGGAGCAAGACTTGCCCTATTCGTAAGATACCTTTTCTCTTTCAGCGAGTGGAAGCTGGATTCCACGGTAGTTCTGACATCTTCAGGTAAAAAAACAGAGTACAGGTACTCGCTGGATGATTCCGTAATTGAGTATATGCCTCCAAGAAATCGTTCCGATTCTTTCAGTGGAAATGGTGCATTCGTCAGTGATCCGGAAGGGATTGAAATGACTAAAAACATTATCTATCCTGATTATTCCATTAAAGTTAATGACACCACAATTAATATCTTTATTACAAGACCGCCATATTTTGAGGAAGATTTTTCTATTGTCCATAATCTGCAGAAGGAAGGTCACAGGGCTGAAATTTTTTGCATTTTAGATCCTCAGGAGAAGTGTCCAAAAGGAGCCCATTGCATGAAGGGAACTTTCAACTTCAGGGATGCAGAGGATTATCTCAGGGAAAAAAATACCAACGAAAAGAAAAGGTCAGAGAAAAGAACCATTGTAATTCCAGTCCAAGAAAACCACCTAACAGGCAAAGAGATAAGTCCTGTGGTAATAAAGCACCTGTCAGATCTTTTTCCCGACTCACAGGCAATGGTGGATTATCTAGATTTTATGGGCTTTCTGCCTGCAGAAACACTGGAAAAACTCGGGTACCGTGTTAAATGGCACGGCCTGAGAATTGAGGTTTTAAAATAATTCGCAAAAATAAGATGATAGAAGGAAAAGAGCAAATCCTATAAATCAACTTTTCAAAATAGTTTTACCATAGAAATTTGCCATAAGGAGGGGAAATATTGGAATAAGTGTCATTGTAATTAGCACGTAATAAATTGGCACAAAGTTTACCAGCACAGAGAAAAGTCCCAAGATGATCATTATAATTGAATTCACCATAAGATGAACGGAACCGTTGAATTTTCCAATGTTCTCTGATTCAATCCTATTCATGGTTATGGTGTTTCTACCTATTCTCGTCCCACCATTTCCAATTCCAATGAAGGGTCTGAATATGAAGAAAAAGTAAAGAAAGGGAAAAATAACAGTAAATATTGAAGAAATGGAAAAAATTATGGAGTAAATCCCGACAGTAGGTATTTCCCTAAACTTTCCAAGTGTTATTGGTGTAAAAAGGCCTGAAAGAATGGCACCCATGGCGTAAATGGAAGAATATATGGCAATATCATCAACATTCCCTCCTAAAAACTTGATTAGGAAAATTGGAACAATAAAATTTCCTATCATCACGTAAATATAAGGAAAATTTAAGGCAGTCACAAAGAGGATAAGTCGGGAATTTTTTCTTACATAATCAAAATTCGATACCTGTTCTCTTTTTATTCTCTTTCCACTACTTAAATTATTTTCATATGGGTATCCCATCATAATAATTGAAACAAGAATGCAGAGAACCCCCGAGGTTAAAAATGAATACTTAAAGTTAATTATGCTGGAAACGAGGACAAAAACGAAACCGGAAAACAAACCCGAGGCCTGACTACTGATTTCAGAAATACCGTTGTTGGTACCAACATTGGAAAAGTTGGATATATCCTTAATTAGAGAATTAAATATTTGGTACAACCAACCATAAAACAACGAAATAATAGCGGAAACCACCAGGAGAATGAACAGGTTGACACCACGATAAAATAGAAACATCAGGATCATAAACATTCCCAAGAGCAGCTGAACTCCAATTGCCATGTATTTTCTGTTGATACTATCTATTAATCCTGATATTAATTTCTGGGAAAAAATCGATAATGCAATCCCTATCATTATGGATATTCCAAAATATGAATAAAAATGACTATTGGATGAAAAATAAAAAGTAATATAAAAATCCGTGGAAAACATCGTACTACCGGCCAGGAATTTAAAAAATGGTAATTGCCAGTTCAGTTTAGCATGCTTAATTTCTGCCATATTTATGCTATATTCCTGACTTTATTAATTTAATAATTAATAAAGTTAATTAAGTCCGAGAATATGTATAGATCATGGAAAGAGAAATTTCAATAAACGAGTCAGAAATCTTGAAAGCTCTGAAGGAAAATGGACCAATGACTATGGCAGAATTGGGAGAAAAATTCAGCACATCCAAGGTAACGATTTTGAAAAAATTAAAATCTCTTGAACAGAAGGAACTGGTGGAGCGAAGAATTAGAAAGACAGATATGGGGAGGCCGACGTTTGTTTTTCGGTCTATTACAGGTTCTAATATTCCCATGAATAATAATGCTGCATTGAATTTACTTGTAAATCTGGGAGAATTTCTTCACGAGAAAGGTAGGGATAGGGATATGGAAGAATTTTTGGAAGATAGATACGAGAAAACCTATGAATTATATCTTGAAGAAATGAAAAAGAGTAACAGGAACTCAAAATTGGAACAGCTTGCTTCAGTGCGAGAAAAAGAATTATATGAACCCGAGTTGAGCACCTTTCCCTCTGGAGATAAGGTACTGGTTGAATATAACTGTCCGATTTTCCAGATAGCGAAAAGATACCCCATAGCATGCCACCTTGAGAAAATAATGTTTTCCAGGTTAACTGACATGAAAGTGGAGAACGAACACAGGCAGGTAAATGGTTATTCCTGTTGCAAGTTCATGTTCAAACTGAATAATAAAAAATAATTGCAATTAATCTCAGGTATTTCAACTGTGGGCGATGTCCAGGGGATTTGAAAACACTGATCTCACCTAAAGAGAAGGGTAGGTTGTTTTCTAAAAATATTCAGTAGCTGATTTTCTGTTAAAAATAGGTTGTAAAGGGAAACCTTTTAAAACCTATTCGCTATGTGGAAAAAAAGGTGAGTAAATGGGTCGATTTCAGGGTAGATCATCTAAAAAATTTACAGGTGGTAGATACAAACAATTCAGGGCAAAAAGGAGATCAGAGATAGGTAGGGAGCCAACGTTTACAAGAGTAAACGCCACACAGAGAAAAGTTCTCAGAATTAGGGGAGGCAATTTGAAGGCAGTGTTGCTAAATGATAACTTTGCAAACGTTTACGATCTAAAGGAGAAGGTAACTAAAAAGGCAAAAATAAAAACTGTAAAAGCAAACCCTGCAAACCCTCACTATGTTCAGAGAAATTTAATGAATAAGGGGACTGTAATTGTTACGGATCTTGGTGAGGCAAGAATCACATCTAGACCCGGTCAGGATGGAGTAATTAACGCAGTTCTTCTATGAAAGTTACCCTATATTCACAATATTTTAATCCAAAGATTAGTCGCAGATTGGGTCGAAAAATTCCCCTTGAGGCGGCAAAAAAATTCAACGATCAGAAGTGTCAGGATATTTTAAAGGCTTTAAGAATCAATTATGAAATAAGGGAAGGGTATTATTCAAGGGCGCCCTATGAAAAGTGTAAAATTTACACCCTGGACGGTAACCTTAAAAAGGGCACTATCATAAAGATGATAGAGAGAAAGCTTTAGTTTCTTTTCTGGTTTTTCTTCTTGATTTTATAGTAAGTCAGGGGATGGGTCATCCTCTCTTCGTGACACAGGGAATCGTCGTCCCAATAGCAAAGATGGTTTGATCTCAATGTAACACACTTTGGGGGTGAATATTTTATTCCAGATATTTCTCCTATTATGTGCCTTACCTGATATTCTGTTATTTTTTTACTGAAGTCCGGTACGGTACCGAATATTTCTATGATGCCCTGTTCACTCATTCCCACGTTGTTTAGAAATGATACCATTGTGAATCTTGCTAGGTGTGGTAAATTTACTCCCCCTTTCACATCACTGATAAAATGAATAATACATGGTGGAAAGCAGGAGGAATCCACGGAACCAAGTTCCGTGCTTTTGCTCATCTCAACAGCCATATTCCTGATTTCCTCTATTTTTTCAGCCTGGCTTCTAAATATTTCCACAGCCCTGGATTTATCAATGATGGAGGTCATTTCCCTGAGGTTACTGGCCAGTGTTTCTCTCAACAGTTTTATAACTGCATTCTTCTCAATAAGTATCTCTCCCCTGTCAAAGGATTGAAACACAAGTCTGTATTCCGATCCAGATATCCTGGAACAATATTTCGTAAACTCGAAAAGTTGAGCCCTGAAAATCCTGTTTTCCCTGTCATAGCTAACCGTGATATCATGTTTGCCAGCAATCAGCTCAAGTTCACTATCCTCAACAGACTCCAGATAATTTTCAAAGGATTCCCTGCACGTATTAATGAAACGGTTTGAAAAAACCGGCACATCGATACACTTTAATAAAAACTGAATTGCTATGCCCCAGTCATCAAAACTATCCCAGGGTAGGTTTCTGATTTTCATGACCTTTTGTGTAATCTGTTTATGAAGATTATCGAGAATTCTATTAATGATTTCAAAGTAAAAATCCCCCTTATCTGTAAATTGGTTTACCATCTCGTCCATTTTTTTATATATAACATCATCCTGGAGATATAGGGCCATGGACACCAAATCAATTTTACAATTTAAGCCTATGGAGAAAACTCATTCCGTTGATAAAATAAATGTAAAGGGCAGATCATTTACATTGGGAGGATATTAAAGATAAGTGGAATATCAGAGGGGCATTGCAAATCCATCCCCCCTCGGATCAGCTCCTCCAAAAAGAGTTCCATTTTCTCCCATCTTAATAATCTGGCAATGTCCATGTGCGCTGTTCAAGTAATTGGTCTGGTGGAATCTCTTAAAGTATTTATTGATATCAAAATCGAGTGTTTTTCCGTTTTCGTAAACCAATAAGTCTGGGTCCTCATATATATTTGCAGGAATACTCATCCTCGGCAAATCAATTGATTCCTGAGGTGAAAGACCCAAATTTATCAATTCATAGATTTTATTCACATGTACCTGAGGTTGTATGTCTCCCCCCATGGTGCCCAGTGCGTATTCAAATTGCCCCTCTCTTTCTATCATGCAGGCGCATAATGTGTGAAAGGTTCTTTTGGAGGGCTCCAAAAAGTTATGATGATCCGGATCAAGGGAGAAATAGGAACCTCTGTTTTGCATGGAAATTCCTGTTTCAGTGGGGACGCACGCGGACCCGAAACCTGTATAATTGCTCTGGATCATTGAGATTGAATCACCATTTTCCGTGGCTATGGCAAAATATGTCGTGTCACCATCCTTCCCAGATGCACTTTTTCCATTGAGGTCCTCCTCCTTAATTTTGCTGAAAAAAGATTCATCAAGAAAATTTTGTGGCAACGGCATCCTATCCGGATCTCCAATATACTGCCTTCTAAATTTGTTAGAAATGAGCTGGCTTTTAATGAGTTTTTCTTCCCTTGTAATCCTTTCATCTCCCATGTATTTCAGGGCATTCAGGTTGAAATTCACGGTAGCTCCCTGGCTGTTTGGGGGTAACTCATAAACAGTTCTATCTTCATAATTTGAACTTATGGGTCTACCAACTACGGCATGGTGATCCCTTAAATCCTGTGAATCGATAACGATCTCACTGCTTTTAAAGGCCCCCGCCAGTTTATCCGCAAGGTCCCCCCTATAAAATGACTCCAGCCCTTCATCGCTTAAATTCTGAAATATGTTTGCAAGATCTTCTTGATAGAATATGTCACCCTGCATGGGCGGCATACCATTGTTCGAAAAGGTCTCTATAAAGTTTTTATCACCCGTTCTCTTGAGTGTGGCTTCAATTGATTTTGCATAGTTATGGGTAACTGGAAAACCTTCTCTAGATATTTTTATGGCATCAGCGAGAAGATCCCTGATTTCGAAGGATGCATGCTTTTCCAGTTCTATCCATAATCCAACAAGGCCCGGAACTGTTATGGCAGCCAGGGAACCATGGTAGGGAATGCTTTTCAATCCCCTTTTCTCATAAATTTCTGCACCTATATTTCTGGACGACTTTCCGCTACTATTTATGGAAATAACTTTATTATTCTTCCTCAGGAGTGCAAAGCCATCACCACCCAGGCCACACAGGTTGTTCTGCGTGACAGCAAGAACAGCACTTGTTCCTATGGCGGAATCTGCAATATTTCCACCGCTGTTCAGTATCTTAATCCCGGTCATTGAAGCCTGAATGCTGGATGTCGAAACTATGCCCTTTCTGGACGTTATATCCGGTCTGGTTCTCACGCCATTCATAATTCCATCAGTTCCTTTGTTGCCCCGTGGGATATGACTTCGCATCCATTTTTAGTAACCAGCACATCATCCTCTATTCTTACACCAAGTTTTCCCGGAAGATATATTCCAGGTTCGTTGGTTATGGTCATGTTCTCCTTCAATGGAAAATCAAGAGTGTAGGAAAGAGCGCTGTGATCGTGGACATCTAGCCCTATGCCGTGGCCCAGAGAATGAATAAACCTTCCCTTGTACTTTGTGGAATCAATGACATTCCTTGCCTTTATGTCCACATCCTTCCCGTTGGCCCCTTCTTTAATTAATTTCATTGATTCTGATTGTGCCTTAAAAACTATCTCGTAGACTTCCTTCATTTCCTCACTGGCCTTTCCAAAGTTTACAGTTCTTGTAACATCTGAGCAATAACCATTGTAAAGGGCTCCATAATCGATCAACACTCCATCACTTTTCTTCAGTTTCCTTACCCCTGGAGAATAGTGTGGCTGTGAAGCATTCTCCCCAAAGGCAACGATTGTTGAAAAAGATGGGCCATCGGCCCCGTTTTTCATCATTTCATAAACTACCCTGGCGGCAACTTCCTTTTCAGTTACCCCTTCCTTGAGAGATTCATGGACGGGTGAAATGGAATCGCTCGCAATTTTTGCAGCCTCCTTCAAATTCTTTATTTCATCCCTATCCTTGATTATTCTGGCTTCTTTAATGGAAACGGAAACGTCTACAAAATCCTTGTCGGGTATTATTCTTAAAAGATTTTTGTAGTTCTCAAGAGAAAGGGAAGAATAGTTTAATCCCACCATATTGAATTTCTTGAGGGAATCCCTCATCATGGATTCATATTCCTGCCTGCCGTGAAATATTTTTACTTCAAGCCCCGTTCTTCGGGCAGTCTCTTCTTCCAGGATTGATGTGTAGATGGTTGCACCTGCAGGTTCAGCAACAATGAATGAACCCTCAAATACACCACCTGATGCTTTGGTTATATACTGGAAAGTCTTATCCAGAGAATTTTCTCCACCATTAATTATCAATATGGCTTCGCTCTCTCTGGCAAAATTAAAAATATCGCTATATCCCATATTCTAACATTATACCCTATTATTTATAACTATTCTACAGTATAACGGTGCCCTGAGAAAAGATCCTTTTCCAATTTTTATAATCACATCCGCACAATCAATCAGAACCCTTTTTTAAATATTAGGTATTAACCATGGTGATTAAGTCACAGTCCTTCTTCGCATATTCAAGAATTGGTTCCTATAATCATGGGGAAAGTTCTTACGATTTCCCATTTATTGTTCCAGTTGGTTCGTTTATTAGAAACAACGATGATCTTAGATTCATGGATGAAGAGTGTTCGATAAAAAATGTAAATGTCAGGAATAGGGAAATTAAAATTTTAGAAACTGAAAATTTTTTTATTCCCATGACCACGCCATTCTTTCTGAAACGAAGCAAACAGACGGTAAATTTTATCATTGATTTAAAAAAAGAAATTGGATATGAAAAATTGTTATATATCCCAGGAGTAAGCGATCCCTATCTGATTCCACACTTGTTCTCTCTGGGTGTTGACGCATTTGACACAATTAACGCATCTGTGGAGGGGAGCCACGGAGTATTATATACAATGATGGGAAGATTGAATAATGGAATGGATCATTCCCCGGAGAATGCAGAATTCATCCACAACATTATATTTCTCATCAAAAATGGGGTTGATTCCCTAACTCTGATGGAGATGGTGGAAAGGTGGAATATCAGTTCAAAGGGCAGGGAAATATTGCGAATACTGGAAGAATCAAGGGGAGGGGATTTTGAGGAGGTATATCCAAGAACTACAGGGTCCGTTATTGCTGGAGGACTGGAATCACTGGAGAGGCCCGACATTTTAAGATTTAATTCCTATGTAACAGGAGACTATAAAAAATCAAACGATCTGGAAACGGTACTCTTTCTTCCATGTGCCGCAAGGAAGCCTTATTCCCAATCCCGATCCCATCAGGCAATTTTTGAAGCACTGGGTTCTCTCAGGAAACACATTAATGAAGTAATAGTAACTTCACCCATCACCCTGGTACCCAGAGAACTGGAAGAAACCTATCCTCCAGGCTTCTATGATATTCCCGTAACAGGAAACTGGTTCCTGGAAGAAAAGGAGAACATTGTAAATTCCATAGAAATGTTTATCCAAAATAACCAGTATAAAAACGTAATTTTCTTTCTTCCAGAAGACATGTCTTTCATAAAGGAAAAATTGAACATAGATCAGAATTTCATCATCTGGAAGAAGGGAGAATCTGGGGAATTTGACACATTGAGAGAAACAATATCGGAGATCGTGTCCAGGGAACGGGATGGGCAGAAAAGAGATTTCTTGAAGGAAAAGCTCGTTTCAATCGCTCAATACCAGTTTGGACCCTGGATCAAGCCTTTCATATCTGGACTCAGGATAAATAGGATGTTCAACCAGTTCATGCTTGTGGAAGGGAATAAGCCGTATTTTGTCTACAACGAAAGACTTGGGAAATTGACGATTCACAGGAACGCTGCCCATATATTTGTTGAGCAGAACCGTTTTCTCGTGGAGATTGACAATTTTAAGCCAACTGCAAACATATACTCCATGGGAGTGCTGAATTGCACGGAGGATATCAGGCAGGAGGATGAAGTGGTTATTCACCATGGGGGAGAAATAAGGGGAACAGGCATATCGAAGATGAGTCACCAGATCATGCTGAAAACAAAGAAAGGTATAGCCGTAAAGGTTAGGAATTAACCTATTTGTGGAAATTATATTTATTCATTAGCTGGCGCAATGTTTTCACACTTCGTTCCAAAAGATTAATAATCTTTTCCAGTTTACATACTATAATGCCTGAAATAAACGCCAAATTCATAGCTGTCATAATAGTTGCAGCCGTAATTATTGGCACAGGGTTGTCATTTTTCCACGAAACCTATAATGCAAAACCCTATGAAAAAATCAAGATACCTCCACTCTTTTCAAATGAAGAAAGAATGTTTTCCTTCAGCCAGAAAGGCTCCTCCTTCAGTCCCATCGGGAATAGCTCCATAACGCTGAAGGGTTATGTAACCATCAAAAACGGCGGAGCACTGAATGGACCCATTTCCATATATGATTTTCCATGGGTTGTGCATACGAATCTGGTCAACGGATTTTATTCCGTAACTCTTCTTCAATATGGTGCATTCACCATAGGCTATAAGGCAAGTGGATATAACACCGGTTTTTCCAAATTCACCATCCTATCAGGGTCCACTCAATGGGCCAATGTCACCGTGACTCGAGCAACTTTCTACACAATTAGCGGTGAAACACTGAATCTCTCACACAGCAGTGTTCCCCTTGTAAATCTAAGTTTTCCGTCATTCTTTGGTGTTTACAACGGCTCTTCAAACATTAATGCAAAGTATAACGTAACCCTGCAAAATGGGACGTATGTTGCTTTCACAATAAAACAAAATTACTACCAAACTCCAAAGCCTGAATTTTTTAACGTCACTGGAAAAGGTATAACTGGCTTGAACTTTTTGATGAACAGAACAAAAAATGCTTCATACTTCGTTTCAGGATATGTTCATAATCAGCTGGGAAATCCGGTGGGAGGAGTAAAAGTTACATCCTATTCCATCTTGAATGGTACACCTTTCAGTTCCTCGGTCACGGATTCCCACGGTTTATATACTGTACTGGCCCCTCCCGGATACGATTACCTGGAAACACCCTTCACATCGGCTTATATGCCGGCAAAGACCGGAGGGTTTAAGGTAAATTCAACGGTAACCAACAGAGACATTACCCTTCAGGCCATTGATCCATTTGTGGCATTTCACTCCACAAAGGTGGAAAACGGTACTAAACCCCTTCCCTCTTTCATGCTTCCGAAAGCCAGGGCATTCCTTTCAAGAAACCTCACCTCCACGGGATACTCGAAAGGATTCTATAGCTCCGGATCCATTGGTATTCAACTTAAGAATATCTTTTACCCCTCATCACCACAGAACAGTAATCTTATGAAAACTTTCACAATAATGGTAATGGGAGATTTCAACGGTTCCATATACTATACTCAATCAATAGTGGGTGGAACAGGTCTCGTATCAATCCCAATGCATTACCAAGGAAGTTACCCGCTCTTGATTTATGTTCCTGGGTTTAACCTCTCCGATTATAAGTTTAATTATAAGGCCAATAATTCAAGTGGACCCTTTGCTCACATAAATTTAACTCCATTACCAGGTCAATATTTTACTGTTAACGGTCAGGCATTAAACCTAATCAATTCGGCTCCTCAGCTATACCCCAATGTAACCCTGTGGGAAAATGGATTACTTGTCAATGAATCAATAGAACAATCAAATAAAGGATTTTTCAGTTTTTACTACTTTTTTGACACCCAGCAAAAATACAACATTACTTTAACTCTAAACATCTCTCAGGCCGGGTTCAAGAATTATATTCTTTCAAAACAGATAGGTACCAGTACCATAAATAGATTCAGGAATATCTCCAATATAAAAGCGGAAATGGCTCCACTGTCAACCATTGGGAATGGTTTTAACAATATTTATCTAAATATACCTGGATACAGCAAGCACACCATTCAGAATAAACTGCTAAACGGTGTATCCTCAAATAAATATAATTTTGGCAAACAAGAAAACATTTTACAATTAAGTACAAAATCTAACGGCGACCAGTTTGTTGCATACACGGAATTAAATGGTGTTTTATATTCCAGGGTGGTGAACCCTGTTAATGGTTCCATAACTCTTAATACAACCTTTACAACATTCCTGAATATCACCGTTATAGGACAATTCTCGAAGTCTTTTAACATTGAGTTTACACCTTCATTTAAACCCATCAAATCTGTATCCCTGATCACCAGGAGGACAAGTGAAGTAAATATTACAATGGTAAATATGTTAAATTACACTGTAGATAAGAGATTCGGAAAGCAATATGGTGTGAACTTTGATCATCAGGTTCCATGGGGAAACCTTTTCATAAACAGTTCATCATCTGCCATACCAATGAAAGCCTTAGATCACGGAAATTACCATGCAAACACCTCTGTAATTTTTCAACTGCCTCAGGGCAATTACAACTTCAGTTTTACCGGCAACTCCTTTGTAACTGGAAATTTGAGATTTACTAAAAATAATATTACGAACACAAGGGAAAATCTAAACATTTCAGAATATGGATTTGTAATTCCCATTAAGAGTAAGGTATCTCTCACATACACTCTAAAGATTTTAGCCAATGGTAAACAGAACACCATATTTCAGGGTAATTATAATTACGTTACCGCTTCCAGTGGAATTGTCCTCGATCTATTTCCGGAGAACGTAAATGGCAATTCCTTAGGTGGAATGTATTATGAGATTAATGTGGATAAGAGCTACTTCAATTCCCCAACATTCAGTATTACAAAGAATAAACCATATGATATACAGTATATCAACGTCTCCAGTAAACAGATCACTGCAACATTTGACGAAACTGGATCCAGCAGTGCAAACGGGACATATCTATGGAATAATTCTGTAGAACTTGGTTCGCAGTCAGGTATTATTAAGAATATAACTGTTAAAACCAACAATGGACAAATATATAATTTGACGAAATATTCCACTCTTGTCATTGATAATAAAAACATAGAAACCCTGAGTGCGAATGGAAAAGAATTTAATTACCTCAACTATTCATTCACCAGTGGGGGTCATCTCAATATGCGTATCTATCTTGGGGGGAAGATTTTAACAACTTACACTTTCTTCAATGTTTATTTTGGGATATTAAACGTTAATTATACAAATCAAAATGGGGTTGAGTAAAAATGGAAAATGAAAATGGGGATCAGGAAGCAATAAAACAGATACAGGATATGTTAAATGGAAATCCGAAAACGAAGAAAAAAAGGGGATTTTTTAGTAAGAGAAAGAGGTCGGCCAACGAGGAAACAAAGATACGTGTAAAAACACTGTTGGATATCCCCCCTCTTGTAAATGCCAGAAGAAATGTTGGAAACAAGGATATGTTCAAGGCAGCGACCGAGGCAAAAAGAGATGTACAGAAAGACATCGAAAGATATTTCAACATAAATCTGGGCGGAAATCTTCCGAACATGGCAAGGATATACAAAATTCTTAAGGATAGTGACAGTGACTTGACAGAAGATGTGGTTGTTGATTCAATTTCACTAGCCCTTGAAACCGCAATGATAGGAACAAAATCCACCGGTGATCAGCAACTTAAGGAAATGGCATTAAAAAAATACGCCACCTTTCTTATGGAAACCTACTTACCTGCGGCATATTCAGAGGATAATCAGATAGATGGAGAAAAGCTCATTTCCCAGATAACTGATATATACAATTATCTGGATATAAAGAAACTCTATTTTGTGGACGAGTAAAATTTTATGCTCTATGTAACTGTGCCCATGCAATCGTTTCCAATTTCCGTTCCGAAATTCACCCTTACAGAATTCTTTCTTCAACTGGAAGTCAAGCCATACATTGTGTTCATTTTCCTAGTTCCAGTCTTGATGATATTTTTTTATTTCATCATATTGAAGATTAATACTCACAGGAGGAAAGTGGATAGTGAGCCCACATTAAAACAGGAGAAAGAAGACTTTAAAATACCCGAAGATTATATAAATACGGAGATGTTGTTTGTGCAAAACAGGGATTATGATCATTTTGAAACCAATCTGGAGAATAGTTCAAAGAAAATTACTATTCTTTCCAAGGATTTGAACAGAAAGGCCAGAAAGTATAGGAGAATGAAATACAGGATAACCTACACCGCCAGTGAGAGAAAAAAACAGAAACTTTCCAAGGCAATGCAGGAGCAATTTAAGGAAGTGATGCAAATATACGCCAGCATACAGAAAGTCACAATTGATCTTGACCTAAAGAAAATAGAGGAGGAATAAAATGGTAACATTAACAGATACAGAATTAAGAAAGGTGAGAAACACCATAGAATTAATAAGTGACGAAATAGGCACTAAGGTGGTGGGTTCTAAGGAAATTGTAAAATTCATGTTTGTTGCCCTAATCAGCAATAATCACGTATTGATGGAAGGAGTACCCGGGTTGGCAAAAACAATGCTGGCCAGTGAATTTTCATCTCATTTGAAGGCACTATTCAGGAGGGTTCAGTTTACGCCAGATATGTTGCCATCAGACATAACAGGTAATATGGTCTTCAATCTGGAATCAAGAAAACTTGAATTCAGGGAAGGTCCTGTATTTACCAATGTTCTACTGGCTGATGAGATAAATAGAACTCCAGCAAAGGTTCAATCCGCACTTCTGGAGGCCATGGAAGAAAGACAAGTCTCCGTTGGGGGGGTAACTCATCAGCTACCGATGCCTTTCATCGTGATCGCCACTCAGAACCCCATAGAGCAGGAGGGAACGTTTCCCATTGCAGAAGCTCTTATGGACAGGTTTCTTTTCAGGTTAATTCTCACATATCCTTCCAGAGATGCAGAGGTCCAAATACTGAATAGGTCTTACAGGAAGGCCCAAACACAGACCTACATGGACGTGGATCTCATATTGAAACTCAGGGATGAGGTATATGATGTGTTTGTATCACAGCCAATCAAGGAATACATGGTTGATCTGATGCGGAAAACCAGGGAGAGCAAGAAGGTTTACGTTGGTGCCAGCCCGAGAACGACCGCAAAACTTCTGCTTGCATCTAAGGCATGTGCCCTGATCCACGGAAGAAACTTTGTCATTCCTGAAGACGTATTCTATATCTCCAAGAACCTCTTGAATCATAGGCTCATTTTGAGGCCAGAGGCAATGCTTGACGAGTCTGATGTGGGTACGGATGTTGCTTTCAAGGTGATAGAAGAGATAATTTCTGAGGTGCCTGCTCCTTAATGATAAAAAAAAGAGCTTACAGCATTCTGGCCATACTTACCATAGGGTTGCTTGAGTCATTCATTTACAACCTATACGGATACCAGATGCTGACATTCTTTTTTCTTACGGGTATTTTCATAGTATGCACGGACCTCTGGACACTCAACCACGGTACATTCAAGTCAATGAAATTGCTTGAAGTTAGAAGAGTTCTGGAAAGGGAGGAGATGAAAAAGGGGGACCACGTAAGGGCAGATCTTTATATTAAGAACAGATCACGAAGAAACTTACAATTCCAATTTTTTGACACACTTGCGGATGTTTTTGAATTGAGTGGGGATTACAGTGGCCATATATATCTTAAAAGGGGGGAGACGGTAAAGAAAACATATTATCTCAAACCGGAAGCCATTGGAAAATACAGCATTGGACCAATCAAAATCATATGCACGGATTCCCTAGGTCTTGGGTTCATAAAGTTTGTTGCTGATCAGGTGGACATGGCCAGAATTGGGCCTTCCTCCAAGGATACTTTTATGCAGAGGAGTGAAAGGCTAAGTAATGTTCTATTTACAAATGGGCTTCATATCTCAAGAAAGGCAGGCCAGGGATACAATTTCTTTGGAATAAGGGCATACAATGAGTCTGATGATATGAGGCATGTGGCCTGGAATAGATATAATATCTACGGAAACGATGATCTGTTTGTCAAGGAATGGGAAGAGGAAAGGCAGGTGGATGCCGTTATAGTTATAGATTACAGCTTAGGTTCCAACGTCGGGAGCAGCAAATTGAGAATGTTTGATTTCATGGTAACCAGTGCCATAAATGCCTCATACACCATGCTTAAAAACCAGGATAAGGTTGGTTACATAATATTTTCTTCCGATTATCATATCTATATTAAACCATCCTCGAGGAATGAAGCCATAGAAAATCTTCAAAAGAAGGTCTCCGATATCAGGCCATCTGGAACATTCAACATTGGTGACGCCAACAGGTTCATAAATAAGTGTGTTAAGAAAAATGCCCTCGTATTTATGATCATATCGCCTTTTTCAGGAAAAAGTATTGAGGGCATCCTTCCCAAGGACCTGAGGATGGAAAAGCAGGAATACCTGTATATTTTAAACCCTCACGGTTTCTATGAGATACATGATACGGAAACCATTGGTATCTTTGGAAATGCCCTGATCACCAATGAAAATAAGATTTTGGACGCAAACGTTAAATTTTATCGCAGATTTGGAATAGTGGCAAGAAACGTATCAGGGGAAAGGGTTCTTGTATCCCTGCTTTCAGATTATGTGAATGGTAGGGCGACAAACAGGGGTGCATGATGAATCGTAGTGACATATATCTTTACATTTCCAACGTTCTCATCATGATGCCGGCAATGGCGTCTTTCGTTTACATATTTCCCATAGAGAGATTATGCTGGGAACCCTGGGTGATTATTCTTTTCATCCTTCCTTTTATAAAATATTTCTCCCCAAAGGACTATAGATCCAAGGTTTATTTCTTGGCAGCCATCGTAATTCTTCTCTATATTCTCCTGTCAGATCTGGTTTTAGTTGATCACATAACCTTTTTTTCCTCAGGTCTGTTCACATACCCAATTGATAGTACTAACTTCACACCCTTTCTTTTCACGCTCACAACAGGGGCAGTGTTTATATTACTTTTCGAAGGCATTCTATCCAGAAAGACCTCCAGAACCATCACCTATATGGTAATATCTACAGCATCCACCGTGTATATGATTGCAACCATTACCTTTTCCTTAATGGTGTTCAAAAATGCTCCACTGAATGATGTTACAGTTTATCATGCCTATGAAATTACTGGAATTCTCATATACCTGAATGTGTATCTTCTGCTTTACAAAGGCTATGAATTCATCACTCTGCTCTTACAACCAAATTCATTTGTAACCACCTTTTTAACCGCAACCTTTGTCATTTCCATAGTGGGGCTGGTGATGAACCTTTACCTAGCTGAAGAAAATAAGAGTAGGAAG
Organism: Thermoplasmata archaeon; assembly: GCA_021794355.1. Lineage (GTDB taxonomy): Archaea > Thermoplasmatota > Thermoplasmata > Thermoplasmatales > Thermoplasmataceae > Cuniculiplasma. Next base: position 26,514 of record JAJYRA010000054.1, read on the forward strand.
TCTCTGGAATTCCTCGCCTATCCCGTACTCAGTGGTGCCATATTTTCACTGGCCCTCACATTTTTCCTGTTCTATATTCCTTTCAGTATATACTCACTGTTCATTACCTCATTCACAGTTATATTTTTCATGTTCCTGGTTAAGAGAAGTGACAGAAAAGAAAATTACCAGTTAAGGATTATAGAAGAGAATGCAATCATCGAAGATAGAACTTGAAGATATTGAATACTACCATGGCGAATCGGGAACCTTCCGGCATGGAAATTTGACCATAGAAAATGGGATAATAAGATCCATTGAGGATTCCCAGAGAAAATCTGAAGGAAACCTCTTTGTCATTCCCGGGTTTATCAATACACATGCACACATCGCCATGAGCCGCTTCAGGGGTCTTCTGGATGACATGAATCTGGAGAAATTTCTCCAAAAAACATTTGCCCTGGACAGGGACAGATCTGAGGACGACATCTATAACTCTTCCGTATGCGGCATATATGAACTTTTGCGGAATGGAATCACGTCATTTTTTGATCTCTACTACGATGAGCATATCATATGGCAGGCTTGCAATGATATGGGCATAAGGGCTTTTCTTTCCTGGAATACACTGGATAGGGAAATGACCACGCAGAACGGTGATCCGGTCCATAATGCTGGTGAGTTTATCAAAAAATTCAGGCACAAAAACGAACTCATAGAACCCTCCGTGGGAATACAGGGCGTATACGTTGCATCCCTGGAAACCATGGAAGCTGCAAATGAAGTATCAAGGAAAAATAATACAATTCTCCATATGCATGTTTCTGAAACGAGAAAGGAAGTTTACGAGTTTCAGGAAAGGATGGGAAAGAGACCGGTAGAATACCTGAATGAAAATTCCCTTTTGAGTCATAGAATGAATGCAGCACACTGTGTATGGCTAAACGATCATGAAATAAAGGCCCTTGGTAAAAATGAAGTTAATGTTTCGTGGAACGCAGAAAGTAATCTTAAACTTGGAACTGGCGGAATACCCCCTGTTCCAGAAATGATCAAACAAAACATAAATATAACCGTGGGCACGGATAGCAACGGGAGCAACAACTCCTTGAATATACTGGAAAGTGCAAAGACAGGTGCTATTTCCATTAAAAATACAAGATGGGACGCAAGTTTAATCACTTCCAGAGAAGTGTTTTATATGCTCACCCTAAATGGAGGAAAAGCTTCCCGTAAAAAATATCTTGGAGAAATAAGGGAGGGAGCACCGGCTGATCTGAATATAATTGATGGAGATCACCATTCCATTCAGTGTTCAAATCCGAATAATGTGTTGAACCAGATCGTATATAGCATGAATCCTGAAGCCATTCGTGATACGATCATAGGCGGTAAATACATCAAGAAAGACTGGAAAATGAACAATGATGCGGAAGAGAAATTCAGGAATTCCCTAAAATTCCTGAAGAGCAATTTCAAAATCTGATTCTATAATTCTGAAGCCAGTTAAGGTCACTTTCATAAAGTTTCCTGAGGTCATCCAGTCCATAATAAAGAAGGGCAAGTCTTTCCAGTCCTAAACCCCAGGCGATGACATTATGTTTAAGACCCAGTATGGAAGTGACTTCCGGCCTAACCACTCCCGATCCTCCCATCTCCAGCTCCTTTCCATTAACGTATACCACCACATCAAGACTCGGTTCTGTATAGGGGTAATAGGATGGTACAAGTTCAATGTGATCAAACCCCAGTGCTGAGTAGAATTTTTTCAGATACCACTTCAGGGTACCCAGATTTGCATCCCTGGCATGAATTGCCCCCTCCACCTGATGGAACTCAGCCAGATGCTTCCAGTCCACACTCTCGTGTCTGAAAACCCGGTCCACAGAAAAGACAGCCTTCTCTTCCCTTGACGTTCTGGACAGAGCTCTCATGGTACTTCCAGTTGTGTGTGTACGCAATAAAATTCTCTCTGCCTCCTTTTGATCCCATTTATAACCCCATCCAGAATAGTTTTTTGAACCCTTTTCATGTATTTTCCCGGCCCTCCTGAAAAGAGCCGCATCCCGGGCACTGGGTTCCAGTTTGTTTCCAGATTCCAGAAAGAAGGTGTCCTGCATGTCCCTGGCAGGATGGTCCTGTGGAATAAATAGGGCATCCATGTTCCAGCCTGCAAACTCAATATATGGGTCTTTTAATTCATTGAATCCCATGGACAGAAAGATTTTTCTAACCTCGTCTATGAGTTCAGTGAGGGGGTGTTTTCCATGCCTTCTTATATTCTTTCCCGGCAGATTCAGGTCATAAGCCCTGAATTTCCTGCCTTCCCATGTTCCATCCCTGAGCATTTCCTGGGTTAGTTCCCCAATGGAATCGGTGGAAACATTGAGATTCCCAACTACTTCAAGCCCCTTTTCATTTATTTTAATAATTCTTGATTTTCTTATTTTTCTCTCAACAATTCCGCTCCTCTTCAATATGGAATCCATAATATCCCTGTTTTCCTCAGATACCAGAGAATGACCTTTCTCTATGGATATGAGTATTTCCTGTCCTTTGAGAATAATCTCCCCCGCAATATCTTTTCCCGAGAGCTTTATTTCTCCATTAACCGGTTTCATTCCAAGCTTTGCAAGCTGGGATATGGCAATTTTAAACTCTTTGTCACCCAAAAGGTCCCTTATATGTTCAATCCTGGCTGCCCCCTCTTTTTTTAATAAATTATAAACCCTGAGTTCCGGGAGACCCACGCTGAAATATGTTTTACCCTCATCACTGAGAGAAAACTCCTCTGTTTCAACGGTCCTGACATCTATTAATCCTTTCTTTTCCAGCCATGATATGGCTCCTCTCACATTTTCCACGCTGAGATTATCCAGGCTTATATCTTTTTCATTAACTTCATCCCTTTTTTTAATAAATAGAAGAAGGGACGTTTCCTGAGGGCTAAGTTCCACCGACCAAAATAAGTATAACCATTAATAATTTTACTGTAATCCCTACGGCGGAAATTGTCCGGTAGATTTATTGACATATACCATCACATGGGGATGGAATTTCGCAATGCATAGGCTTTATCCATCAATTCATCATTGTATGCATTATCAGACAATGAATCATTGACTATCATTTCTGTTGCTTTCTCTACCAGTTTCATGATCTTCTTCTTTGTCATTCCAGGTTTCTTGAACGGTTTTCTGTATTTTGAAAACACCGATGCAATGTCCTGTTTTCCAAATATGATCTCAATATATTTTGTATTGGCCATGTTCTGGAACGTTGCCAGTGTTACCCCACTCCTTGCAAGTATCTTCTTTGTAGCAATATTCCCACATCTTTTCCTGATGTTTCTGTTCAGTTTACGGAAGAATATCTCCATTGCATTGTTTGTTCTCGGTATGGAATGTTCAGGATTGTTTGCGAATAACATCACCTCACGTTCATGATATTTCATGACTATGTGTTTAGCAGCGATGAATATGTGTGTGGGTATATCCACATTCAAATATACTTTCATCTCCCCTATGATGATGTTGCACTGGTCATGGATGAGATCATCATCCTTCATATCATCCGAAAGGTTTCCCTTTTCAGGAACCTTGAATGCTGATCTGATCTTCTGGAAAAGCATGTTGATGTCAGAGAGTTTGTCTGCAATCTCCTTAATGGTATGGTCTTTGGTAATGCGCCTGATCACCTTCATGGTATTGTTAAGTAACTTCATGGAATTATCCATCCTGATTTTGCCTGAAAGAACATCAAGTTTATTCTCCGCTTCCTTACAGGAACGATAGAAGTTCAAATGTTCCAGAGTGAAAGGGAAACCATAACCGGAACTTCCATTGACCGTGAGTATCGTCTCCATTGCAACCGGCATGGCAAGGAATACGGTGGTTAATGGCAGGAATGAAGTGACTGCAGGAAAGAAATCAAACGGAAGAATCAGGGATAAAGGTGCAGGACGAAAGAAATCCGTTGATACAATACCGGGATTAACGGAAAAACTGCAGAAGATCATTGATCCGGTTACAGGGGGTGACCCCCAGTCACATGTTATGTGGTCCAGCAAGAGCTTGAGGAAATTATCGGAAGAATTGAAGAGTGAGGGATACCATATCAGTTATAGGACTGTAAGAATTCTTCTTCGTGAGATGGATTTACAGTCTCAAGAGCGACAGGAAGATGAACGAGGGGAAGAGTATGCCGATCACAACCTGCAATTCGAGCACATCAATTAAAAGGCAATAGAATTCATGAACGGGAATCAGCCGGTCATATCGATCGATACAAAGAAGAAGGAACTCATCGGCAACTTCAGGAATGCAGGAAAGGAATGGAAGCCAAAGGGTGAATACGATGAGGTTAACGTATACGATTTCATGCAGCTGGCAGAAGGAAAGGCTGTCCCTTATGGTATATATGACATGAAACTCAACGAGGGATACGTAAACGTGGGAATTGATCATGATACGGCGGAGTTTGCAGTGCAATCCATAAGGAAATGGTGGAATCTCATGGGGAAGAAGAGATATCCCGATGCAAAGAGGCTGATGATCACAGCAGACGGTGGTGGATCCAATGGATCAAGGGTGAAGCTCTGGAAGATCGAGCTGCAGGAATTCGCCAGCGAAAGCAACCTTGAGATAACTGTATATCACTTCCCGCCTGGAACAGGCAAATGGAATAAGATTGAGCACAGGCATTCTCATTCATAACTAAGAACTGGAGAGGCAATCCGCTTGTCTCATGCGAGGTGGTTGTAAACCTCATAGCCCATACGAGAACAGACAAAAGGTCTCAAGTACGAAAAAAGGATCAAAATAAGGAAAGAACAGATGCTAAATTTGAATATGATTCTTGATGAACTCCATGGCGAATGGAATTGAACTATTGGTCTCAGAAACGTTAAAAGATTATGTTACTTAATCATAGTGCCTAAGTGCCAGAAATAACATCCCAATTCTGAGTTCAAAGAAAGTCTCAACTTTAATAGATCTGTCATTTTAGTTCGGCTCAACTTCACATACAATTGGTGCATAACGAAGTTCCACTATAACCTGAAAAACCTACTCAAACACATGCCTCAGATAATCTGATTCGGCTCAAGCCTCTTTATGTCGAGGTTGTCGAAATCGCGGTCAAAAGAGACTATGCCCTCTGCGCCCAGTTTTTTAACGACATAATATTGAAGGGCGTCATCAAAATCTAATTTTGATGTTTCTTGAAATAGTGCCACGGTTATCTCGTCCTGTGTATCGGTATCGTATACACGGAGGCCAATTGAAGAATTGACATCTCGGAGGAAGGTTCCTATCATTTCACCCTTGCCAACTATAGCTTCGATAGCATGAATGGAAAATCTGCTGACAACACCACTCAATTCACCCCTTGCCATCTTTTTCAGAAACGTTTCACATTCGTCCGCTCTATTTTGATCCAGCATTGTCTCGAGAAATATATTTGTATCAACTACCAACAAGTCTTATCCACTCCTACAGGACACTTTATCTCACTGATTTATCTCTGATACCTGACCAAGCATTGTGCTGGAGTTCTACCGATGATTCTTTCCTCCCCTTCAATATGCCTCTAATGTTGTCCCAGTTTGCAACACCTTCGTCTGTGTAATCCCGAATCATTGATTCAATTGCCATCTTCATTGATCCTTTCTTGTAACCAAACTGCTCATACGCCTTCTTTCTGAATTTTCTGGCGAGTTCCTCGTCAAGTTCAATCTTTATTATCTCCGTCATATGAAACTACAGTATTGAGTACAATATAAACCTTATAGATAGTATGTACCATTTGTCCCTTTTGTACCTTTAGGTATCAATATCTATGAAGCTCTTCAGCAGAAAAAAATAACACGGCAATTTACGAACTTGTATGGATTTGGGAGATGATACAATAGTCAGTCCGGGCATTCAGTATAACACACTAACTCAACAATTTAGCTTCAGTTGCATCATAATAAAACAAGTAAATTGCAATTGAAGTAATAGTGCTTAGACTTCAATATGGATAGTGTGAGTTTTTTGAGCCCTTTAATATTTGGCAAATTTCAATGAGATATATTAAAATTAACAAATTATTATTTCCTCATTCAGACTCTACATCTAAACGATTGGAATGGAGTCATAATTGATTATTGGATCCATAAATTTGAAGAATAATGGAAGGCATATCAGACCATTTTAATGGTTACAATTGAATGCTAAGTTGTAGGTATAACAGCCTTTTGGAGTGTGGCATTACGGAAAACAGATCAGATCACACTGGGTGTCCAAGTTTAAAGGGAGCTCATCAATCGTGCCGATGCCAATGCTTCATTCAACATAGCATTGCGTCCCGAATTTGTGGAAGGCATGGATCAATTGCGTGTAGACAGGGATGCACGCAAGGGGAACACTGATATCCACAGAGAGGCAACTCCATGAACGATGGAGACCTTAGAACCTCCGATGCTTTAGCTGAGGAGGGTAAGTCAGCTAAAATATATCCGCAAAAGATCCAGATTGCGTTTCCTCTCAAAATCAAAATTTTATTAGGGCTACGCAAAGATATGTAATGAGGAATTGCATTATCATAGTATTGAAAGATCTGGAAATTGAGGAAAATGTGTATTTATCAGACCTATATTGCATATACCTTGCTGATATTTCAGCTGCTGTAATATCTGATCTTCACCTTGGGTTCGAGGAAGAAATGAATCTGAACGGTCTATTTCTCCCCAAATTGCAGCGAAATCACGTGGAGGAAAAGGTATCCCAGATCATTGAACGGTACAACCCGGAGAAATTAATTATAAATGGGGACTTTAAGCAGGAATTCAAAAGGAACCTTCCCCAGGAATGGGATGACGTAATTCACTTTATAGATCTTTTTTCCCAAAAAACAGAATTGATTTTCATAAGGGGGAATCATGATAACTATCTGCAGTCGATTTTAAGTAAAAGAAATATTATGCAGATAGATTTTTTCGAGGACGACCGATACTATATTTATCATGGCGATCGGGACTTATCCTTTAAAAAAATAACAATCCTGGGCCATGAACACCCTTCCATCGTTCTGAGAGACAAAATTGGTGGGGTGTATAAAATTCCAGCTTTTGTATATGACAGTCAGGATCACATTGCCATAACTCCGGCAATGAGTTTCTTTTCGTCCGGAACCGATGTGACTCAATCCTTACTGAGTGACGAACACTTTACCCCTGTCCTGAAACATGTAAAGGAAAAAAATTTCAGGATTTTTGGCATAACTGACGATTTTGGATTGGTGGATTTTGGCTTTCTCTTTGATCTTCAGACAAAGAACCGATATCCTTATCGGTAAATTTCATGGCTGAATCAAGGAAATCTCTGACGCTTTCTGTTTTGCCCTCCCTGATCATTTTTTTGAGCGTCAGGGTTTCTGGAGCTAAAACCTTATTTACAATGGAATTTCCAAGCATTTCTAGAGCATCCCTTGTTTCTAACCCATTTTCCATTGAATGTCTATATTTTTCTATTTCATCATTAAGAATATCCTTTGATCTGCTGTAAATAGAAGCAATGTAACCTTCTATTTCGCTTTCGGCCATCTTGGCATAAATCTTCTTCATTTCCCTATCGATAATAGATTCCGCAACTTCTATGTCCTTCTCCTTCCTTCTCCTATTTTCCTGAAGTATCTGGTTTGCCATCTCAAGATTTATCAGTTCAACCTTTGGGTTGTTGTAACTCTCCTCTATATTTCTGGGATTTGAAATATCAATGAATAACAGGTTTCTGTCTATCTTTTCTATTATGTCCCTGGTAATGAGTGGCGTCTTTGAACTGGTAGCGGTTATAACCACATGGCATTCCTCCACTATAGTACCTACATCCAGTGTTTTCTTGAAATTTACCGCAAATAATTGGGAAAGTTCTGAACCCGCTTCATCATTCCTTCCATATAGGGTTATTTTTACCGATGGCTTCTTTCTGAGATATTTTACCACAGTGGCTGCCATCTTTCCGGTTCCTATAACACCTATGGACCTGTTATGGAGTAGACCCTTTCTTTCAATCTGTTCTATCATAATTGAGGGGATGGAAACCTTACCGTGGGAAATCTCAGTTGTTTCCCTCACCTCCTTTCCGACTTTTATGGCCCTCTGAAAAATCATTGATAAAAATTTATCCGTACGTCCCTGTTTATGGGCAGCATCGAAAGCTTCCTTAATCTGTCTGAGTATTTCCTGCTCTCCCACGGACATTGACTCTAAACCGGAAGCTACTCTTAAAAGATGTCTGATTGCATCCTCATCACTTAACACTTCTGCATATTCCATTTCATCATCTGAAAATAGGACATCTTCATGATAATATATTTCCAGTCTGTTGCATGTTCTTAAAATTATTCTCTTTTCTACACCCTTTGCTGAAAGTATCTTTTGAAGGTCTTTATCATCATCCTGCAATCTCTTTTCCAGTATGTTTTCCTCCATTTTATAATCCCATCTGATTATCTTAAGTTCAGAATTCAAAAGTATCACTTCCGGATTTAATCATCGATATCCTTAGGTGATTTCTAACACGCAATTAAGTTTTATTTTATAGGAGTACTGACATATTATCACAGATATCACATATGATACTATTTATAAGGTATTAAAATAATTGCAGTTTGATAATCTTCCTGGATCTGAGAAGAACTAAAAACCTTTTAAAGGTAAGTTGAAATCGATGTAAGTTTTAACTGGCCATTCTTTAGTTCATGACACTTATAATCCCAGTTTTACATTCCTGCAATTTCTCACTATGACCTTTGGCGTATCTTTTGTGAAACTATTTTCTTGAACTTTAATGTATACTAGGTTGTGATTTATGTTAACCATGTTAACATAAACCTTTGGAAGTTATCATCTGTTTGATGCTTAAACTTCGTGGATGTAGAGTAGATGGTGGGTAGCTCTCTCCTGATTTATGCCTTGACATCCCGTCAAGACGAAGATTGCATCCACT
>JAJYRA010000053.1 GCA_021794355.1 Thermoplasmata archaeon
AAAAAGATCGAGAAGTTGAAGATATCCGGATTCACCAATATAGAGATCTCAGGGAGAACCCTCACAATCAGGATAGATGAGAATGCCCTCAATGAAGAATCATATTTAGACGGTTGTTATGTGATCAAATCCAATCTTCCCGTTGATCATATAGAAATGAAGACTATCCATGATAGGTATAAGGATCTTGCAAACGTGGAATGGGCATTCAGAACCATGAAATCAGATGAGATTGACCTGAGACCGATAAATGTGAGGAAGAAACCACGCACAAGGGCTCATGCAATCATTGCCATGTTATCTTATATAATAGAGAAACAACTCAGAGAGAAATGGAAGGATATTAACATAACAGTAAAGGAAGGGATCAATGAGTTGTCATCAATAAATTGTATATCCATAGAAATGGGTGCAGTCAGTTACAATCAGATACCTGAACCAAGAGAATTGGGATCACAACTCCTGAATGCACTTTCCATTACATTGCCAAAGGCAATTCCCAATAGCGGCATAAAAGTATCCACCAGAAAGAAACTGGAACTCAAGCGAAAAAAGTAGAAAAACACAGTGTTCATGTGTGATTTCTGCTCAAAATTTTCATGGAACTTCCGATACAACATTCTTAGAAACACCGAATTTATAGGGTTTCTGATCTCATGGTGTATGCACAATTCTTATTACATGCCATAGTACGCATTCAAGCTTTCCAGAAAGAATCGTTATCTTGTACTGAGGTATAAGAAATGTATCAACGGGATACCGACAATTGTAAAGGATGAGAGTGTTGGTACAGCTGAGAATTTTGCGGAGATTCTTGAGAATAGCCTTAAGGATATTGTCCTGAAAAACTACATTGTCAATTTCACTTTATGCGTACTGTCAATGGACAGTAAGATCGGTTTCAGAATACTAATCAGATTATACACTATAGATCAGATATAATATGGTTAACTACAAACCTATCACTCACTTTTTCTCTATCTTGCGAAAGTGGAACTCCCGATCGAAAATGTTAGAATTTCAGAAATATTGGTTAGTTCTGGAAAACTAAAGGTTATTCATATACCTATTCAGTTCCCACTCAGTCACATAGGATCTGAAAGAATCCCACTCTTTCTGTTTCACCGTGATATAGTTATGATATACATGTTTTCCCAGTATCTGCTCCATCAGCTTGCTGCCCTTCAAGTGGTGAAGTGCTTCCCCAAGACTTTCAGGCATGGCCTCAATACCCTCCTTTTTACGCATTTCTGCATCCATGTGGAAAATATCCTTTTCGGTTGGTTCTGGAAGTTCATATTCATGTTCTATTCCGTCAAGCCCCATCCCAAGGACAGTTGCAAATTGAAGATAGGGGTTTCCGGCCGGATCTGGGCATCTAAGCTCTATCCTCTTTCTCATGTCCACTCCAGCCGGAACCCTCACAAGGGCAGTTCTGTTTTTGTTAGCCCACGAAATATAGACAGGTGCCTCATATCCTGGTATCAATCTTTTGTAGGAATTGACGGTGGATGCAAGGATAGATGATCCCTGGTTTATATTTTTGAGAATCCCTGCTGTGTAATGCTTTGCAGTCTTGCTAAGGCCGTATTTATCATTTTCATCATAGAAATAATTCTTTTTCTGATCCTTTGCCATCAGACTCTGGTGTATATGCATTCCAGATCCGTTAAGTCCATTGAGAGGTTTGGGCATAAACGAAGCATATAGATTCTGATTCTCAGCTGCATTTTTAATGACGCTCTTAAGAACGGTTATTCGGTCAGCCATGAGCATTGCATTTGCGTATCTCAGGTCAATCTCATGCTGTCCAAAGGAAACTTCGTGGTGGGCAGCTTCAGGTTCATAACCCAATATCCTGAGTTGCGTCAATATTTCCTGTCTCACCTGTGCCGCACGATCGTTGGGCGTATGATCAAAATACCCGCTGTGATCGCTAGGTTCGGGTATGGGATCACCCTTTTCGTTCCTTTTGAAAATAAAAAATTCAAATTCAGGTCCAACATAAAACTCCATCCCCTTGTCCCAGACTTTCTTCATGTTTCTTTCCAGGACATATCTTGGATCTCCGGGGAATCTTGTCCCATCGGGATTATAAATATTACACAGATATCTCGCAGCATTACCCTGTGTACTGTATGGATATACGGCATAGGTGTCAAGATCTGGAACTGCTCTCATATCAGACTCTTCAATCTGAGCATATCCCGCTACGGAACTTCCATCGAAAACAACACCTTCATTCAGGGCATCCTCAAACCTATTCTTTGGCAGGGTAAGAGTCTTGACCTTTCCAAGAATATCCGTAAATTGCATATGCAAAAACTCAATCTGCTCCTTCCTCAATCTCTCAAGGCTCGTTTGGATCTTATCTTCCATGTTGTACCTATATCATGAAACATAAAGTTTTTTCTAAAAGAAAGGGTTACATTATGTCATGATGGATCTTAAGGAAGGTAAAAGAATCGATTTGAATTATAAATGGGCACATGGAGATTTATTTCCCCTGATGGAAAATGCAGGATATCAGGTAGGAAAAACCATGGAAGAGTCTTTGGGAAATGGAAAAAGGGTACTTGTTATATGTGGGAGCGGAAATAACGGTGGCGATGGTTTGATTGCTGCCAGTTACCTGAGTTCTAAAAATAATGTATCTGTTATCATATATACAAGAGGTGACGGTACCGTGGGTAAACTTTCAGAAATGGCACTTCAAAAGATCCACGATTTAACCGTTCTAAAAAATCCATCCATGAAAGAACTGAAAGAACAGGTGAATAGATCTGAGGTTATAGTTGACGCCATATTCGGTACTGGAGTACACGGTTCCATTAGGGAACCCTATGCGTCAATCTTCAAACTTATAAATGACAGTAAGTCCACGATCATTTCTGTAGATGTCCCCTCAGGACTTGACACGGATCTCTCAATTCATCCCTCAGCGACTGTTACCTTTACGGACTTAAAGGAAGGAATGACAGTTGAGAATTCTGGAAAGATCCATATCAAAAGCATTGGAATTCCTGCTGAGGAAATCGATCTTGCAGGTCCAGGAGAAATGGTATATTTTCCTGTTCCAGAAAAGCACGGCCATAAGGGCCAGAACGGTCGTTTACTCATATTGGCCGGATGGGAATATTCAGGTGCCGGTTGTATGTCAGCGGAAGCCGCAGAGGTATCTCTTGTGGATCTCATAACCGTGCTGGTTCCTGAAAACAAACAGTGGATTTTTTCAACAAAACTGAATGATCAGATGGTTGGAAGTTACAACATCCAGAATATGAATAATCAGCTCGAGAGATCTACAGCTGTCCTCTCAGGGCCAGGCATGGGGATTTCAGATCAATCTGAGGAGGCTGTAATGATGGTGGTAAAAAGTGGAAAGAATGCCGTATTTGATGCAGATGCCATTCACATCATTTCAAGAAATAGGGATATTATAAATAAAAACATGATCTTTACACCACACGGCGAAGAATTCAGGGTGCTTACCGGAAAAGAACCAACGAGGGAGAACGCTGTAAACTTCTGTAAGGAACACGGATGCACCATAGTCCTCAAAGGCCCAACTGACATCATTACGGACGGAACGAGGACCATGACCTGTACTGGTGGAAGCCCCAGAATGGCAATGGGAGGGACAGGAGACATACTGGCTGGGATGATTGCAGGATTCCTGGCAAGAAAAATGGATCCTTTCAGAGCAGGTGTGCTGGGTTTATTCATCAACAAAAAAAATGGAGAAAATCTAGAAAAAATATCTTCCTATTGGTTCAACACCTACGATCTCATAAACAATCTTGGTAAGACAATGAAAGAGTTTTACAGTTTTGTTTCTTCCCAGGAATAGTTTCCATCCACAGGTGAAGTGATCATCGTAGACATTGTCCACTTTTAGTTGATTTTCACTCCTTGCGAACCTCACTAACTTTATGAGCATTCGTTTGAACTGGAGAACAGTGCTGTTTTTGCTCAAAACAACTGTCCCAGAGTGTTTTGAATTCCCATTTATCAACGAAGATTTGACAATGTCACATCCCAAAAAAAGTTATTAAGAATCATTGGCATATACTGTAATTGGAAGAATTAGATCCGGAAAGTATAAAATCTCCTCAGGATATTCTAGATTTTATTGCTAAAACCTATGAAAGTGATCCCGCTGTAAGTTATGGCGGCAACGTGTGGAGCTATAAACAGCTATGGGACATGGTGAATTCCCTCTCCACATCCATGAGGGAAAACTTTGGAATGAAAAAGGGCCAGAGGGTGCTGCTGGTCCTTCCTCCAAGCATTCAAATGGTTTTATCATATTTTTCTTTATGGAGAAATGGGGTTAGTGCCATACCTCTGGACATTAAAACACCCCTTTCCCTCATGGATAAAATTGCATCCAGTGGTAAAATTTCAGGTATAATTACCTATGATTCATTATTCAGTCACATAAACAGGAATGACACTTCAAACATTTACAACATACTCACCGGTGCAGAGGAATTCAGGGGTATTCTCTCAGGAAAGAACCCGGATATGGAAAATTTAAAAATAAAAGGAACAAGACAGAGAGCCGTGTTTGAGGAAATGTGTTATTCTGAATGGAAAGAGTCTGAACACATAGATCCCTTTACGGACATAGCCCTTTCCGAGATCCAGTGGAGGAAGGATTCATCCTTTGGGTTTCTAAATTTTATTCATAGGAAATTCACAGCTTCCATCAGGGAGAGTGCTAAAATTTTCCAGGCAAGAAAAAATCAGCCATTCCTGGTCACAAAGGAACCAACTTCCCTGATGGAGATTATTTGCGAAATGATTTTGCCCATAATGAACGGACAGAAACTGGTAATGATCGAGGATATTAAAAAAAACCTGGAAAAGAATATCAACTCCAATGGTCTTGAAGATAATGTCATAATATGGGCAGGCAGAAACACAATGGATCTTATGAGATCAATCAAAGGAAAAACATTACCCAGGATATCCATAATCCTCTCCAACTATGCATGGAATGAAGATGAAATCAGTTTTCTGGAAAAGAGAAAATCGTCCTTAATATCCCTGGAAGGGTATGAAGGCGTTGGGATACCGATCATGCAGAGGCAATTCATTGCAGGGCAAAAGGCACAGGGCAATTTTCTAATGGAGACGGAAGAAGGTAACGGACCAGTCCTAAGGATTCCACCGGATTTTGTATGTGATAGGTACGAATCGGATACCGGTTATTACACTATTGATAAAATAGAAAGGGACAGCATGAAATTGATTGATCAGAATAATGAGTTGCTGTATCTGCACAGGGGGCGCTCAATTCCCATTAAGGGATTGTCTGAATACCTGGAGGAAAATTACAAAATACACAACTGCTCCTTTGCACAGGATTCACTGGATTGGAGGCTTCTGGATCTAAGTTTTAGCCCAAAGGGAGCTAAAATAGAGATAGAAAAATTTAATAAATCCGGTCCTGGCTTTTTAACTCCATTAAAAATTGTTGAATAAAAATATATTTTTCTGTTGCGTACCTTATCGCACGAGAGTGAACAATTTATTGCAAATGGTCAAATAGCACATGGATAGTTATTAACTCTGAATCCACTTTTCCAATTCATCGCAGACTATATCAAAGGCTGGTAAATCTCCTAAAATTATGGGTTTTAGCTCACGCAAATACAGCTTCTCCCTTCCCCTGAGTTTTTCTTGAAAGATGGTGGAATTGAATTCAATTTTATAGAAATCCAGTTTCTTGTTGATCAATTCTTTATCAAAAACTACCCCTTTTCGATGGACAAGGAAGTAAAGGTCGTAAATATCTCTCCCTTTCTCCCTTGTTAATATGGCCCTAGTTTTCTCTGCTGATACTTCATTAAGATTCATTCCCAATATCCTTTTTACAGGAATATTATATTGAGGCAGGTCCAATTTCAAGGGTACCTTTGGCAACAAGACACTTTCTCTTTTGCTAATCTCGACATAAATTACGCATCTGTCTCTATCATTGGTGTTTAGGGGGCCATTAATCATAAATCTGGTAGATAAACCAAAATTATCGCTCTTGAAGATTTTGACTTCATTTCTAAATCCATACAGTCTTAAAGATCTGGATATATAATCAGGGAATTCCTCCTTGATACCTCCAGTCGACGTGAAATCAAGGTCTTCTGAAAACCTGTCCAATCCATGAAAAAGCCAGAGATAAGTTCCACCTTTGAATACTAACGGAAAATCAGAAACAATGCTGAGGATAATGCTTTGTAAATAGTGCTTTTCCTGATGCCACAGTCTAAGGCCTGATAATTTAGATATTTCCTTGAGTTTTTGTGAATCAATCATTTTATCGCCTCAAGAAGCTTCAATTTTCCCTTTCCTGAAAATTTCTCTAACTGTGGTAGCATTCGGTTGAATTTTTTTTCTTCTCCAATCTCTTTAACATCTTTCAAGGAAAAATAATTGAGATAAAATCCATCAAGCAAAGCTTTCTCTATCGTTGCAACGAAACAATAGCTCCCTCCTAAATCATGCCTTTCAAATCCAAACATAAGTTCCGGGGGAATTTTATGGTACTCTAATGCAAGATCGTGATAGGTTATGGAATTTGTAGGGGTAACTGACTGAACATTTCTGGGAATTTGCTGGATAGCATCATGAAACAACAATGCTGATGAAAGCGATATGTAAGAAGGCTCAACGAGTTGTGATGCAATTACAAAATCATTGTCTATAAAGGAGATTTTGCCTCTTGTTAAGCGTTTAGCGAGTTCTTGTTTCCATAATCTTGTCAAATACACTGATGAAGTTGAATAATTTCTGTCAATAAGATTTGATAATTGAGCTGTGTTATACACAGATCTACCCGAAGATAAAGCCATATCCCTAATTTTGTGTAATGATAGTCGTTTCATTATCGTCAGTCCACCTTAACAATATTGTTAATGATAAATGACGATATAAATATTTGTTACAGTAATGACAACTATACTAAGACCATCTAACAATTATTTCCTATTTAGATAGTGGATTCTAGAGATAATGTGATGTATTTAGTAGATGAGGGGCTCTGTGTAACGACCTGATTAGTGCCATGATCTGCCACCTACAATTTTGAATTTGGGTTGAGACATCGCATTTTACTACTTTTCGTGACAGATAAGTTTTTATGTGTGTAGGTGTTATTACACCTACAATGGCTATAAAGAGACACAAAAGGGGTAATCGAGTCTATCGTGCCGAATACAAGAATACAAGGGTGAACGGGAAGGTTAAAAGCAAGTTTATCAGGTACCTTGGGGTGGAGGGGGATGGAAACATTGTAAAGCCACCTGTAAAAACAATTGACAAGGTAAGATCCAGCGGTTCCACAAGGGCAGGCGACATTGATCTTCTCTGGGCACTTGCACAGGATCTCAATATTCCAGATATAATTGATAAAATGACCCCTATAGGATCTAACATATCACCGGGTAAAGTGCTGACAGCATGGGCCATTAACAGAGTCATTGATCCGGAGAGTGCAACACAACTGGAGTCATGGATAAGGACAACAGATATTCCGAGATTATCCGGGATCGAAGAGGAGAGGTGGTCAAAGGATCTTTTTCTTGATTCTCTTGACGCAATCTGCTTTGATGATCGAACCACACAGGATCTGAAGGATCTGAGCAGGAACATTGATATGGAAATATTCAGTGAATGGAGAAAGAAACACCCACTGAATAAAAAGGATCATGTGGCATATGATCTGACCACAGTACTCTTCTTTGGAACATCATGCCCACTGGCAGAATTCGGTTACAATCCTGGTCATCTGAACAGGAGGCAGATCAATATTGCACTGATGGTTTCG
>JAJYRA010000024.1 GCA_021794355.1 Thermoplasmata archaeon
TCTTATCCCTTTACTGAAGAAGGAATATCCATGGCTTAATGAAATCAATTCCCAAAGTATCCAGCAGGTTGTGATGCATCTGGACAGTGCCTTTCATGGTTTCTTCAAGAAAATCACCGGATACCCAAGATTTAAGAAGAAGAGGAACAGCGGATCATTCTCTGTGCCTCAACATTTCAGCATTGATGACAACCATCTCAGAATACCGAAATTCAAAGCACCATTACGGTTGATCATGCACAGGGAGATTCAAGGTACAATGCATTCACTTACAATATCCAAGACAAGTTCAAGCAAATACTACGTTTCAATCCTTTCAGAAACACAGAATGAAATACCTGAATCCAGAGAGATAAAACCATCCACAACGGTAAGCATGGATGTGGGTATAACTGAATTCCTAACACTGTCCAGTGGTATACAGATCAGCAATCCAAAGAACTTGATGAAATCAGAAAAGAAACTTGCAAAAAGACAGAGACAGATGGCAAAGAAACAGAAAGGATCAAATAACTGGAATAGAGTAAGGATAAAAGTAGCAACACTACAAGAACATGTTGCAAACCAGAGAATGGATTTCCACAACAGGATATCAGATGTACTGACACGCCAATACGATACAATGATAACAGAAGGACTGAACGTATCAGGCATGATGAAGAATCACAAACTTGCAAAGAGTATAGCAGATGCAGGATGGTATTCCTTCTTTACAATGCTGAAAACCAAAGCACTGTCAAGAGGAAAGAACACAATCGAGATAGGAATGTTCGATCCATCATCAAGGATGTGTTCTCACTGTGGATACATCTATGATGATCTGAAACTCAGTGAAAGAACATGGACATGCCCTCGGTGTAATATCACACATGACAGGGAATGGAATGCAGCAATAAACATAAAAAGATTTGGTCTGATAAAGGCCAGAGTACCCACGGACAGTGGGAAACTAACGCCTGTGGACACAATCGCCTCTACCCTATCCCTTCTTGAAAAGGAAGGGATAAGGCAAGTGAAGTGGTTGAAGCATGAAGCTCCGAGGTTTTAACCGAGGAGAGGATGTCACGACATTATGAGGGAGATGGACGAAATGCACAGAGATCTGATCAATCCTTTTCCATGGTATGAAAAGATGAGGAGGGAAAAGCCTGTTTTTTATGATCCAGATTATGGACTCGTGAACGTGTTCAAATATGCAGATGTAAAGCGTGTTCTCGGCAACTTTAATGAATTTTCTTCCCAGTTTGGAAAGGCATTTAACCCGGCTGGTGGCCCAATTTCAGAAAGTATAATCAATCTGGATCCACCGAGACATACCAAATTGCGGAATATTGTATCCCGGGTTTTTACACCCAGAGCAATTGAGAAAATGGAACCCAACATAAGGGAAATTGCAGAATCCCTGATGAAAGGAAAGAAGGGGAAAGAAGTGGATATTGTAAAATCGTTCACTTCACCACTCCCCATAACGGTAATAGCAACATTGCTGGGAATCCCCCTGGAGGATATGGATAAATTCAAGCTATGGTCGGATAATATTGTGGGTGGATCACAAAAGGATTATGAAAATTTTCCAGTGATGATGAAAGAAATGATCTCATATTTTCAGAACCTGATGGTTGAAAAGGAAAAGAACCCGGACGATAGTCTCATTTACTCAGTGATAAATGCAGAAGTGGACGGAGAAAAGCTGAGTATGATGGAAAGCCTTGGGTTTTTCATTCTTCTCCTTGTGGCAGGAAACGAGACGACAACCAATCTCATCTCAAATGCCCTGCTGACAATGGACGATAATGAAGGGAGCTACGAGTCATTAAGAGGAGATATAAATCTCATACCTCCTGCCCTGGAGGAAGTCCTTAGATATCGCAGTCCAGTACAATCCATTTACAGGGTAGCAAGAGAGGATACTGAGATCCAAGGTGTCTCAGTGAAAGAGGGAAGCGTTCTGGTTCCATGGATAGGTTCAGCCAACAGGGATGAAGGAATATTCCCCGATGCAGACAGATTCATCATGGATCGAAAGGAAAACAGGCATATTGCCTTCGGTGAAGGAATTCATTACTGCCTTGGGGCACCCCTTGCCAGATTGGAATCGAAGATTGCCCTTGAGTATATGACCGAGAATTTCAGATCATACGATGTTCTCAGGAACAGACCCATGGTTCCACAGAACAGTACCATAGTTTATGGGTTCAAGGAGCTGTGGGTGTCCTTGAATTAATCAAAAGAGCGCTTGAAATAAGTTAATTATTAATTTAATAATGAGGCATACGATGATAAAAACTATAATTTTTGATATGGATGGAACCTTACTGGATAGTGAGACCCTATCAAGAATTGCAACCGATTATGGCTTCCAGCAAATTTTCGGAAGAAAACTATCAGATGAGGAACATGCAAGACTCATCGGAAGACCGGTTCAGATCCTGATGAAAGAATATTATGATAAGGAGGGGGAAACGGCATATCTGAAGGGGAGGGAATTTTTTAAGAAGAACCTCAATAGCATTTCACCCTTTGAGGGCATAAGGGATATACTGGATTATCTCAAATCAAAAAAAATGGTTATGGCAGTTGTTACTTCGAGTCACAGGGATAGCGCCTTCTCTCTTCTTACAATGACAGGTTTAATAGATTATTTCAATCTTGTGGTTGGGCAGGAGGATACTCAGTATCATAAACCGGATCCTGACCCCCTGCTATATTGTATGGAAAAACTTGGTGCAGAGAAGGGGAGCACAGTCTATGTTGGGGATCAGCCCTATGACATCATGGCCTCAAGGGCTGCCGGTATAAGGAGCATAGGGGCCACTTGGGGAACGGGGGATAAAAAAACATTGATGGAACATATGCCTGACCACGTCTGTGGAACTGCTCAGGAGTTCATATACCTCATCAGAAAAATCTAGGGTGTTCTGATTCTCAGTGTCTTATGGATCTCAAGGAGTTCAAATCCCTTCTCAGCACCCATCCTGATCTTGTTATAATCGAATTTAGACACCACTTTCCTCACCTTTTTCTCATTCTCAAGACCGAGCAGGGGTATGGCCATGTACATTGCAGTGGAAAGTAAACCGGTATCGCCCATGAATTTATTCAATCCCTTCATCAGTGGGCCTAATATTTGTGTGATATAGGATCGGGCATCAGGGTTTCTTATGAGTTCCAGCACAACATAGGGTGAGTCCTGTCTTTTTATTTTACCTCTGATAATCATTTTAATAATCTGCTTATGATTCTTCTTTCCCCTTGCCCATCCCATGGCCATGATCAAAGTTACCCTATCAGAATCATCCTCGGCCTTCGTGAGCATCTGCTCCATATCCGTGATATCCTGGCTGGTCAATGCTTTGGCCAGGGCGCAATTCTGCCTCTGATCCGGAGGCAATTCATAAAATTTTGAAAATGGTTCTGCCAGCTTTATTGCAAAATTCATGTCAACTGTGGATAGGGCATTTTTTATTTTCTGCACTGCAATTATATCCAGTGATCCCTTCTCCTTTTTCTCCTCTGATGATTGCAGGAGATTGTTCAATACCTCTTTGAATTTCTTAAGGAACTGATCCCTGTCATATAGAACTCTATAGAGACTTACAAGGTTTTCAGTTAACAACAGGGAGGCGGGATTGTCAAATTTCTTTGAAACATTCAGGGCAAGTTCAAAATACTGATCCATTGTTATATTCCCAGACATGAAAAGGAAATATGTTTCGTTGATCATTTCCGCCCTATCAAGGGGTGATAGGGAACCCATATTCTGTTCTATCCTCTTCCTGATTTCTGAACTGTATTCACTCTGGTAATATCCATACCCTTTGCTGTTAATCTTAACAAGATCCTGAATTTCCACGAGGATGGTTTTTTCCTCCATGAGTATTTTTTTCTCCTCATTTTGTGTTTTTATGAACAGGGGTATTTTCCATATTTTCCCGGATTCTCCTCCATTCAAGAACAACTGTTGTTGTTCCACCTTTAGGGTTCTACCATCATAATCCGCCTTCAACAGGGGAAATCCAGATTGATTGATCCAGTTATCCATAATTGAAGAAACTTTCATTCCGGAGGCCTTTTCCAGTTCGTTCCACAGATCAGAACCCATGGCATTGGAGAACTGGAACTTTTTAAGGTATGAAGACAATCCCTTTCTGAAGTTTTCATCTCCCACGTAATGGTGTATCATTCTCAAAATACTCCCACCCTTTCCATAACTGATCTCATCGAAGATCTGATCTATCTCTTCGGGATTATTGACGTCCACATTTATTGGATGAGAACTTTTCAGTGTATCGCTGTTCATGGAGTATACTGTGTCATGGAGAAAATAGGTCTTTTCCTCCTCATATTGAGGGTATATGCTATTGATGCAAAGAGATGACATGAAGGTTGCAAAACTTTCATTCAACCATAGATCATTCCACCATTTCATGGTGACCAGGTCTCCAAACCACTGATGGGCTATTTCATGGGCTATAACAACTGATATGGATATTTTTGTTTCCAGATCTGTGTTTTCATTATGAAGCAATAGCTCTTCCCTGAAAGTGATTGCGCCCCAATTCTCCATTGCTCCAGCCGCAAAATCAGGGACGGCTATAAGATGCATTTTTGGAAGAACATAGGGTATGCCAAAATATTCCTCATAGAAAGACATGCACCTGTCTGCAACGTCCAGAGGATAATCATCGGATCTCATCTCCTTTCCCGGTCTTGCTAAAATTATTTCGCAATTTCCATGCTTCCTTGTTTTGGTAGTGAAATTCCCCACTCCAAAATAAACGAGATAAGTGGACATAATAGGTGTTTCCTGAAAGGTTATTTCCACATTTCCATCCTCTCCATGCTTTCTTGATGCTTGAGGCATATTGCTTATGCCATCCATTCCATCTCTTACCCTCATTGTTATGAGAAATGCGGACTTCATCTCCGGATTATCATAGCAGGGGAAAGCATAGGAGGCACCTGTTGCCTCAAACTGAGTGGTGATCATTTGCAAGTCTGGGCTTCCAGCTATGTATACCCCCGTCAGGCCGGTGTTATATGTGCTCTTATACCCTATTTGAATTTCATGATCACCGTGGGGTATTCCATCTATTACGAGCTTTTTCCTCTGATCAATCTGTGTGAATTTCCAATCTTTCCCATCCAATCTCACGCTTATAATATCCATATTTTTTGCATCCAAGATTGTGGATGTTTCATCAGTTTGAATAGAAATGGTGCATTTTCCTTCAAAAAATTCAGCACTAGTAAAATCCAGATCTATGGCATATTGTCTTACTTTCAGGGACATTTAAATTCATTGTTTTATTATATATGAAAATTACCTATTTTTCACCCATTCGATTGTAAGCGAACAGTAAGAAGTTCCCCTTTAGCTGAGTTCTTTGAAAAGATCTATTTAATGAAAATTCGTTTCATGGATTTTCTTGATTATACGTTGTTAGAATAACCCAAAGGTCACATTTCTCTGGCGAATTAAATCTTAAACAGAAAAAAAGGATAACGTAATGCTATGAAAAAAATGACTTTACATCTCCTTTTCAAAGTCTAGAACCGCTGCAAATATTATTGCTTCTAGATCCTTACTTGTATCGTTTATTTCCAATTTCCAGACGTCCCTGATCGCAACGATTTTGTGCCGAACCTTTGCGATTTCTTTGCCGTCTGGTGAAAGCATTCTGTATTTTCTTTTCATCACGTTTCCCTTTACAGTAATAAGAGGGTTGTCGTTTTCCTTGTTAACCCACCTGGCCTTGATCCCGCCGATGAGGAAACTCCTTTTTAACCAGATTTTGCCTACAACAACGTTGCTGTCAGGTTCAACAACCTCAAAGGCAGTCTTCCATGATCCATTGTATTTTCTAACTTCAATGCCAATATTTTCCTGTGCATCCTTTATTAGATAGGTATATTTCATGGCTCTTCCTGCCCACTTCCCCACGTACCTGCTCATACCCTCACCGCCCATATTCTGCCACAAACTCAAATGAACTGAGCATAAAATATTCTCATCCTTGTCCATAACATTATAATGCTTTCCAAGAGCAATTATCTTCTTTTTCATCAGGACCTCGTTCCTGTTTTCAACCGCTTTTAATATTGCTTCATATGCCTGTTGTGTCATATTGAAAGGAGTACATTTTTGAGCATATAAAATTTAGCTCCATGAAATGCATGTGAATTTATGTTTCAACTATTAAGAATAATCATTGATAACGGTAGCGATGGAATTACTTCTCTCTCCATCTGGTGAGATATTTTGCAATGGAAAAGTACACGGCAGTTTCCACGATCATTATAACTATCATCGTCATAAGCTCAGCGTAATTCCACGGTTCCAGACCGAAGAAAATCTGTGCAGAAACGGCGGCGGGAGTGGCTGGAGATAGGGATAGTAAGTAGATGAGCCCGTTAGTCCCAAGTTTTCCCTGAAGGTATGTATAGGGGTAGAATGTAGGTGGTATAACGGTCATTATTATGGAAAGTATGGATGTTATCCCCCATATATTCCTCACATGTTTCACCATGCTGGAAATGATGAAAGATATGGCAGATGTGGAAAGAATGAGAATGAAAATGAGGAACATCATATATAATGTAGTATAGAAATTATAGAGGTGATAATAGGAGCCAAGGAATCCATATACAATTATACCTGGAATGGAAAATGCCAGGAAACTCATGGTCATGCTGAGCATATAATCAATGGGCGATACTTCACTTGCCACGTACATTTCCTGAATCCTCAATTGTAACCTCATGAAGGTTGCATCTCCCGCACTCTGCAAACCTATGGACGCAATGAGTGTTATCATTCCTCCAACAATGGCAAACTGAACCAGTTCCCCCTTGGTGAGGACATACACAACAAAAAGCAGTGTGAGTGGGGTTGCAAGGGATGCTATGATATAGGAGGGTCCACGAACTATGACCTTTATGCCGTAATACCATGCGAAATAGAAAATAAATTTAAGATTCAAGATCAACACCCCTCATGATGAACAGATCATCCAGGGTTATCTTTTTCACCGTTTTTCCCTCCCTGATGTAATTCTCTGAATTTTCAAGGTCATCATACTTTACGTAAATGCCACCAACCCTGAATGAATGGGACAACTCTTCATGGGATTCCACCCTAACTCTTCCGGAAAACCTGGAAAGCAACTGCTTTACAGTACCCCTATCAATAATGTGCCCCCTATCCTGAAGAAAGACCTTATCGGAAAGACTTTCGGCCTCCTCCATGTAATGGGTTGTAAGAAGAACGTTTCCAGACAGTTTCTTTATGGCTGACCACACTTCAAGTCTTGAGAGTGGATCAAGACCCGTGGTTGGTTCATCAAGGAATACGAGTTCTGCATTTGATGCCAGGGCCAGTGCAACGAACATCTTTCTTTTCATCCCACCACTGAGTGTATCCGAGGGTTTATTTCTGACATCCCAGAGACCCACGGTTTCAAGGGCTTCATTGGCAGCCCTCCTTGCATCAGGAATGCTAAATCTTCTGCCGAGGAGATACATGTTTACCTGTTCATATGGGGAAAGAATTCCAAGTGGAGACGCCTCCTGGGGAATGCTTGCCACGATCTTCCTTATTTTGTTAGCTTCATGCACAATATCATATCCATTAATGAGTGCAGTACCTGATGATGGGTATAGTTGGGTGGAAAGCATTCTTAGAAGTGTTGTCTTTCCAGCACCGTTCCTTCCAATCAGGGTTGTAATTCTGTTATCCATGGTCTCCGATATGCCATCTACAGCCACCTTACCCCCGTGATAAATCTTTCTTATATCCTTGATTTCAATCATCCAAAACACCTGATTTCTATTACAACTCCTTCAGGTCCATGCTCTCCATGGGAGGTTTAGACTTATTTTTCAAAAGGAAACCCGCTATGAGAATTATTATGGAAATTACGATAAGGAAAAGCCCCAGAAGAAGAATTATGCCAAGATCCGTAAAGGTGCTGAAATTACTGGTGAATGAATATACTACTCCCGAGGATGGTGCCAGGAATGATACCAGATAGTAGGATCCTGCACCCACAAGAAATTCATTTCCAAAGCCGTTGTGTGTTGGTCCAGTGGAAGCAATTGAATAGTTCCCAACGTTTGTTTTATTCACAAGGCTGATGTTATTAGCGTGAATTAGATAAAAAGTGGAATTACCGTTAAGGGCAACAAGTCCATCGCTGGTGATATTTATCTCCTGAGAACGATACATTGTGCCGTCCCTCACATAATTGTGGCTGACTGTGAGATAATCCGATGTTAGTCCTATGCCTGCAACCACCATTATTATCCCAACCACGATAAGTACCAATCCTATTCTTACAACTTTCCCTCTCACAGCCTTCTGACCATAATTAGGTTAAGGTAAATCAATTTAATGCTACCTATCTAACTCATCAACCCTGCATAGTGTTGCGGATTCATGTGCATAATTTTTCACTATAAAATTTAAGTGTAAGGGTAGCATAATGTATTATTGTCAAACCTTTTCATGAATGTGATATCCAGTGGAAGCAAGGGGAATTCAACAATCATCTGGGATGAAAACGATGCCATAGTTGTTGATTTTGGCATTTCTGTCAAACGCTTCAGGCAGAGGCTGGAAGAACTGTCTGTTACTGATATTCCCACATCCATAATTATAACACACGAGCACAGCGATCACAGCTCAGGACTGGGTGCCGCATCAAGGAGACTGGATGCCGATATATATTTGAGGCCAAAGGCAAGAATGGTACTCAGGCTTGATAATGCTTATACCATCAACGAGGAACTTGCCATTGGAAATTTCTATATAAGGAGTGTTTCCGTATCTCATGACGCTGTTGATCCTGTGGGATACGTCATAGAAAATAGGGGAAGAAAAATCTCAATCTTTTCCGATCTTGGATATTTTCCAATGGAGAATAAAGATATTATAAAGGATTCCGACATTCTTGCCATAGAATCAAATCATGATACGGAAATGCTCAAAACAGGGACTTATCCAGAAAATCTGAAAAAAAGAATAATGAGCAGTTATGGGCATCTTTCCAATGACCAGTGCGCACTGGCCCTTCAGGAGTTGAGTGGCCCAAAATCAAGCATTGTACTCCTTCATTTATCCGATGAGAACAATACACATGAAATTGCTTCAATGACCGTGCGGGATCATCTGAACAACCGGAATATAAAATACAGGAGCATAGAGAGTGCAAGGCAATTATATGGATCATCAACCTATGAGGTGTAATATGAAAAGAATTGGGTTTATTGGAATGGGAAGGATGGGTATCCCAATTTCCATCAGGATATCAAGATCATTTCCCATAACAGCCGTGTTTAATAGGACAAGGGAAAAAATTCCAGAGGAATTCAGGAAAGTATCAAGGGAAGGCGTGGATTCCGTACCATCGGAAGTAGACATCATATTTATGATCGTAACAGATTCAAAGGCGTCTTCGGAAATTCTTAACCAGTTGATAAATGGTGGAAAGTGTCAGGGTAAAATAGTCGTCGATATGTCCACCATTTCTTACGAACAGAGTATGGAGAACCATGGAATTGCAGAAAAAGAAGGGGTAGAATATATGGACTGTCCGGTGATCGGGAGTGTGCCGGCAGCTCAGGCAGGAAATCTTGCTGCCTCATGTGGTGGATCAGAAAAGGTATTTCATGAAATAAGAGATATCCTCAAAACTTTTACCGCAAGGCAGATTTACGCCGGTGGCCCTGGGAACGGGATCGCAATGAAACTTGTAAATAATCTCATAATGGGTGTTAATATGGTCGCTCTCAGTGAAGGTATGTCACTATCGAGGGCAATTGGCATAAGGGATGATACCTTCATTGAAGCGGTACAATCAGGTGGAGCTGCATCAAAAATCCTTGATCTGAAGGGGGAGAAATTGAAGAATAGGGATTTTTCGGCCCAATTTCTACTGGCCCACCAGTTCAAGGATCTGAACTATGCCATAGAATTACAGAAAAAACTCGGCCTTCCAGACTTCATATCATCCATTGCTGACAGCATATATTCCCAGGTAATGCCGGATCACTCAGAGGAAGATATGAGTGCAGTGATTGAGTTTTTCACGAAAAAGAAGAAAGATGAATGAATTCTTTCTCTATGGCCTTTATTTACTCCTGTCCTTAACTCTGATCATAGCATCATTTTACGATCATAAAAAGAGAAGCATCTGGTATCTTCTTTTCGTTCCAGTTTTTATTGCCGCGGCGTTCATCAATGTATATTTCTATGGCTTCATAATATTCACACTGTTCAGTGTTCTATTATTCCTGTGTCTTTTCACTGCAACCAGCACAAGATTCTATGTGGCCGCCTATGGGATTACTGCCTCTGTGGGTACCATGTTCATTATTTTCTTCAATTCATATTCATTGATTCCATGGATGGTGGAAGTTATCTTTTCAGGTATGGTCATAGGTGAGAGGCTTTTTGGCGTGGGCGACATAAAGGCTATCCTGGCGGTCATTTTTTCCCTGGCCCCAGAGTATGAAACATTTTCATATTCCACAGTTCATATTCCCTCTTCCATCATTTTTTTCCTCAATCTTGGTATTACTTCTGTGTGCGCTTTAATTTTCTCGCTTTTCTATACATTCATGGTCACGGGTGTTTTTTCTTACTCAGCAGAAGTTGGGGAGTCGGATCATGTGGACACTGACAGGTTCAGGATATTTTATCACCATGATAAGAGGTATGTCAGTTACAAAATACCCTTTACCATTTTCATAACTGGTGCTTTTTTTATAACTTTAGTATCTCTTAAATTGTCTCTGTTGATATAGGATCATGGTGAGGGAAAAAATAATATATAACCCTGAAAAAATATATATCCCGGAGACCATAGAAAATATAAGAAAGGGAAATCAGGGTTCTGTGGATGTTTTACAGGACAAGTCCATAGTCATAAGGAATAACAGGATACTTTCCATAATAAATACGGGCACTTTGAGAAACAATCCTGATAATTATACATGCATAGATACATCAGGTAAGATTGTAACACCGGGGTTTGTGGACAGTCATACCCACATGGTGTATGCCGGCGATAGGAGTGAAGAATTTGAGATGAGATCAAGGGGAATAAAATACGTTGATCTTATAAAATCTGGAAATGGCATCCTGAAGACCGTAAGGGACACAAGAAAGGCGTCGGAGGGAGAAATTACCTTTCAGAGCCTCAAACGTGCCATAAAACATATGATCAACGGTGTAACCACAATGGAAATTAAATCAGGTTACGGCCTTGATCTTATAAACGAAGGAAAGATGCTTGATGTTATGGATCGTTTACAGGGAATAATCCCTG
Source organism: Thermoplasmata archaeon (assembly GCA_021794355.1). Taxonomy (GTDB): domain Archaea; phylum Thermoplasmatota; class Thermoplasmata; order Thermoplasmatales; family Thermoplasmataceae; genus Cuniculiplasma. The sequence goes on from JAJYRA010000024.1 coordinate 11,331, forward strand.
CAAAAATAGTGAAAACACTCCTGCCTCTTCATGCCGTACCACCTGATTCTGACAGGGAAAGTTATGTCAGAAAGAGTTGTAATGAAATTCTTCCAACACTGCAGGAAAGGGTTGATTTCGTTGATTCTTTCTGCGATGAGGGTGCTTTCACCATGAGAGACACAGAGAAGTTCTTCTCGAAGGCCGTGGAGGCAGGTAAAAAATTGAGGCTTCATGCCGATGAGATAGGGGATATTGGGGCACTTGGGCTCCTAAGAGAATTCCCCATAAGTTCCATAGATCATCTTCTGCATTCATCTGCCTCAGGAATGGATAATGCCATGTATAAGGATGTTGTGGCAACCATTCTTCCAGGAACAGCCTTCTCACTGGGAGAGAATTATGCAAGGGCAGGGGAATGGATCGAAAGGCATGTTCCAGTGGCTGTTGCCTCGGATATTTCACCACTTTCTCCAGTTGCAGATATTAAATTTCATGGAAACCTCGCCATAAGGCACTGTGGGATGACTACCGATGAGCTTTTCAACGGCCTAACTACGGTACCCGCCCACTCACTAGGTCTTGAAAGGAATAAGGGTAACATTGGTTCAGGTTACGATGCAGATCTGCTCATAATAGAAACCGGTGCCCTGAGGAACGTGTTCTATGATTGGGCAAACATCCAACTGACAACAGTAATTGGGGGAAATGTTCTGGACGTGAAAAAAATTATGAGAAAAAGCATTAAGCCTTGATCCAATTCCTTTCCATTGGCATACGTGGACCCAGGAAGGGTCATAGAGAAGCTTAGGGAAATGGGTGCAAGGAGGATACTTCTTCAATTACCGGATGGTCTGAAACCACAGGTGTTCCATTACTTCGCGGAACTTTCAAAATATTTCAACGTGATTGTCAGTTCCTCAGGTTTTTATGGTGCATGTGACACCGGAACTATGGATGAATGGAAGAATGTGGATGCAGTGGTTCAGCTTGGGCATACAGAAATACCCAACATTGACTACAAAGTACCAGTTATCTTCGACGAATACACATACAGGGATGAAAGGAGCTTCAACGAACTGGATTTAAGTGAGCTCAGGGAGAAAAAATACAATCGGATCAGCATGGCCTATTCCATTCAGTACAGGGAGAGTGCGGGCAAACTGGTAGAACTCCTCAGGAAGAAGGGTTTTGAGGTGTCTGTGGGAAAACATGATACGCGGTTAAAGTATGATGGTCAGCTTCTTGGTTGCAATTTTAGTCCACTTCATGATCAGGACAGATGGGCTGATTGCCACATCATTGTTTCAACTGGAGTATTCCATTCACTGGGTGCACAGCTTTCAGTGGATAAGGAGGTATTTGTCCTGGATATGAGCGAACCCTTTAGACTGAGGTCCATGAAGGAAGAGGCTGACAGGCACATTCGAAGAAGATATGCAAATATGGCAAGGGCGTTGGATGCACAGAAATTTGTTGTGGTCGTGGATACAAAAATTGGTCAATACAGGATGAAGCTCGCAGAAAAAATGGTTGCTGAGATAAGATCCATGGGAAGGGAAGCCATCATAGCATACTCCAACGAGTCATCTCCCGTGGAATTCGAGAACATGATGGCAGACTGCATAATATTTACCGGTTGCCCAAGGGTTGCGACGGACGATTTTGACAGATACAGAAGTCCAATTCTTACTGCTCAGGAATTCAATATGATCTTCAAGAAAAAGGGTAATGGAAAGTATATCATGGATGAAATTGTAAATGTTGATCCTATGCCCTGAGAAGTGTTCCCATAAGATACGTTGGGCCAATCTCAACAATACGGCAATTAATCGTGGAAAATAGTGGTATCCCTCCTTTCACGACCACGGGTCTATAAGCATTATCCCTCCCTATCATGGTGCCGGGTTTACCAACTTCAGTGATGAAGATATCCTTTTCTTTTCCAATCAATGGTTCATAATTCTCTCTCAGGATCTCCCTGTGTATTCTCGTGTACTCTCCACTCCACCTCTTTATGAGGTTTGAAGGGGGCATTTTCTTTGAAAAATCCCTGGTATACTGCCTTGGCGAAAAGGTTGTTATGTTGACTATGTCAGGCCTGCTCATATAAAGCAGCTCGCAGGTATTCTGGAACGACTCCTCATCGCTTCCAGGGTATCCCACAATAATATCCGTTGAAAATACACTGTCCCTGAAGGTTTTCCTGAATACCCTGTTTATTTTATAATATGAATCAACCATATACTCACGATTCATCAGTTCAAGTATTCTATTGTCCCCATCCTGTACAGGGAGATGAAGAAATTTAAACACCTTTTCATCACCGTATGCGCCCATCAGATCATCCAGGATCTCCTCCGTGTTCTTGGGCTCCATCATTCCCACTCTGAGTTTGAAGTTGCCCCTGAGGGAAACTATATTATGGATTAGGTCTGGAAGTCCTGTGTTAATATCCTTCCCATAGGCCGCTGTATCAAGGGAACTTATCCTGATCTCTTTCTGTCCCCTACTCAGGATCATTGATACCTGATTGCATATTTTTTCCACCGGCCTTGAAAGAAGTTTTCCCCTGGAGATCCTTGATATACAGAAATTACAATTCCCCGTGCACCCCTGATTTATGGGTATACCATCAAGGATGGATGGTTCCCTTATCTCAATTTCATCCAGTCCTCCCTCATAGAAACCCCTGAATTCCCTGGAACTTATAATTTCAACATTCTTTTCCTTCAGGGTTCCTGAAGATATGGGTGGTAGGCAGCCGATAACCTCAGTCTTCCCCATGTCTGCCAGTAAGCTTATACGTTCCAGCATCTTGGTTTCCGTTTTCTTTATAACTGCACAAGTGCCAATAACCCTGAGATCTGCGTCCTCAGGATTTCTTGAAAGAGTGTCCCCTTCCTGCATTATTTTATTGACGTAAAGGCCTGCCTCTGACTTCTCCTGAGTACAGCCATAGGACTCCACATAAATCTTTCTCGACATTTTCCAATGGTATTTTTCCCTAAAAGTTAAAAGTTGTTATTGGAAGTTATTATGCAATAAAGAGAAAACCCTACAATTCATGAAACTTGAAGGAATAAAATTTTTTGTATTTGTATAGCTTCGTTGGAAGCAGTATTTTTAAGCGTTTATAGCCATACAAACTTGAACACCTTAGGCTTAAATAAAAAGCCCAGAGTAAGATGCCTTTGTTCAATCAATTAGCTCTATACGGCTTTTCCCTCTGATTATCAAGACAAACTTTTGCAATTCCATCCTCTGTTTGTGGGGTGGCCAGGTATTCATAAGAATCTCCAAATACACCGGAAAAAAGGGCTTGCTCATTAATAGCAAGGCCTAGCTATACAAATACAATTTTTTCAGTGATAATAGAATAAGGAACCTATTTTCATGGAAGAATCACATGCCTTATCCAGGGGCAGAATGTACAGAAGGTCTTTACCGTTGTTTCACAAATGACCATTATCAACTAACTCATCACAACCTGAAAAATATAATGAAGCAGCCATCAACTTAAATATTTTTCACACATCTGGATGATTTATGCGCCCTAATTCAAGACTATGGTTAAAAATTGAGTTTGTTTCAAAATATATTGAGGAGAGTTTTGGATCACTCACTCCTCATGTATCAACCTGCCCTCCCCAAAAACCATCTTCGGAAATGCATCCAGTTCAAAGGGATCCTTATTCCACACCGAAAAAGATGCGAGTTTTCCATTTTCAACGGTTCCAAGATCTTTGAGTCCAAGTATTTCAGCAGATCTGGATGAAACATAGGATATGCACTGTTCTTTTGTTGCTCCAAACCTCATGAAGTGTCTGGTTGTCAGGAACAAGGTTCTTTGTAGAATAACAGGGTGATCTGAAATAAGGGAGAATCTTACCCCTGAATTCTGCAATAGCTTAACATTTCTCCATGTTTCGTGCTTGAGTTCCACCTTATAGGGATGAGAGTCCAGTGGACCATAAACAAGGGAAAGATCCCTTCTCTTAATCTCCTCAAAGATCTCCTTACTGTGAAAATCCATCCCATGATTTATAATGGGTTTTACTCCGAACTTATCCACAAGAGACATCAGGAACAGTGCATCATCTTCTTTATGTAGATGGCACATAATCCTGTATTCTCCCTTTATGAGTTTTATTAGGAATTCTGTTTCTGCATCTATCTCATCTACGGTTTTCTTCCCCTTATCCATCAGGTTGGATGCTTTCTGTGCCATGGTAAATTTTTCCCTTATCATGGCTCCAACTCCCATCCTGGTTGTTGGCCTCTTTCCTTTCCACTCTGTTGTACTCCTGGGGTTATAGCCAAGAGCCATTTTGACACCTATATCTTGAACAAATGCATCCTTTATATTTTGGGAGAAGTTCCTTATGAGGGATCCCATTCCACCCATTATATTGCCGGATCCTGGTAGAACCACGGAATATAGAACACCACTCTCAACAGATTCCTTGAATGCATGGTCATCCATATAAACCCCGTCTACTGCCCTTCCAAGGGGTATCATTGCATCAAGCTTGTCGTTTGCTTCGCTTTCCGATCCCGGTTCCCCTGCTCGATCCAATCCAATATGACTGTGTGGATCAATAAATGCTGGTGTGACAATGCCTTCTCCCACAATATCACAATCAGGTTTCTTGTCTGTTACTTCAGTTATATTCGTTCCATCAAAACAAACGAACACGTCTTTCTTAGTTCCCTTTCCATCATATAATCGGTTGGCCTTAACCGCTTTCATAGACCGAATATGATCTCATATAATTTAATATTAATGAGGGTTTGGAATGGTTAAAATACAGGTGTTGTGTGGAAGACAATCAATTGGAAGTCTGAAACAAAAAAGTGTGAGGATTTCTAATAACCGCAAAAATGGAATCTTTCAATTGATTGACTCTTGATGGAAAAGGTGTATTCATCTGTGTTTGTGGAAACTTGTTAAGCTAGGGTTCTCCAAGAAATCGATGTTTTTAGAAATCGTCGCGTGTATAAAAATTCTCATTTATAAATTAATTATGTATTACCTTCAGGATGAAGAAAAGGGAAACAATAGATGCTTATGACGTTTACTACGAGGTCTATGACGCTGAAACCATGGATTTCTGGGAGGAATTTCCAAGAAGCATGATTTTGGAATTCCAGAGGTGTATTAAAGGAAAAAATATACTCGATCTTGGAAGTGGTCCCGGAAGGGATGCAGAAATTCTAAGGAGTTTCGGGATGGAAGTAACCTGTGTTGATGCATCTAAAAATATGGCAAAGACCACGGAGGATAGGGGCTTCAAAACCATAGTTGCAGACATCAGAGAAATTAATTTTGATCTATGGGATTTTGATGGTGTTTGGGCCTATTCATCCCTGATTCACATAACGTTTGAAGAGGCAAAGAAGGTAATTTTCAATCTCTCCAACGGGCTAAAATCAAACGCTATCCTGTTTCTCGGGTTAATAGGGGGAAAAGATAGTGAGATCAAGAATATTGGAGGGTCCGGGTACAAACGATATTTTGAATTGTATGACGATGAGAAAGTGATGAGGCTTATGGAAGGAACCGGATTTGATTTGATATCAGTGAAAAGATTCCAACCAAAAAACCACGTTTATCTCAATTATCTTTTCAGATTGAGAGGAAAATGAACTGGTAAATTTGGAATTATTCAGGAAGATCCATAAAGTTAATGAAATTGATATTTGGAAAATTCAGTCCTTTTTCCCTGTCATCACTTTTGTGTAGGTTGCTTCATCAATCTTTCCAGTCTTTAAGGCAACTTCCTTTATGGATCTGTGTGTGTCCAGTGCTTCCCTTACGATCTTTGCCACATTGTCGTAACCCAGAATAGGGTTCAAAAGAGCTGCCGATCCAAAACTCTTGGAAAGGTGTTCATCGCATGCCTCAACATTTGCCTCTATGCCGTCAATAAGAAGAGTCCTGAACATCTTCATGCCGTTGGTCATTATCTGAAGTGATCTTGAGAGTTCATAGTCTATGTTTGGCATCATTACGTTGAGTTCAAACTGGCCAGCCTGAACTGAAAAATTTAATGCCTGCTGTGCTCCAATGGTGGAGTGACATATCATGTTCATTGCTTCAGCAATTGACGGGTTGATCTTGCCTGGCATAATGGAAGAACCCTGTTGAACAGCAGGTATGAATATTTCATGAATACCGGTACCAGGTCCAGAATACATGAGCCTTATATCGTTGGCCATTTTGTTCATGTCCAGGGCATTTGTGGCCACTGCATTCATCATTCTTGCAAAATCAGATTGAAACTCCATTATTCCTGGTAAATTATCACTTGGCCTGAAATTAAATCCAGTAAAATTTGATATTTCCTTCACTATTTCTTCCTTATACCCAGCAGGTGTGTTTATACCTGTTCCCGTTGCAGTTCCCCCAATATTAAGTTCAAGAACAAAATCCATGGAATTCTCAAAATCTTTCAGGTTCCTCCTCAGGGTATAAGCATATGCGGAAAATTCCAACCCAAGAGTTACAGGGGCTGCATCCTGAAGGTGTGTTCTTCCGGGTTTCTTGACATTCTTGAATTGTTCTGCCTTTTTTTCCATTGATTTTATTAGCTCTTTCAGTTCATTCACACATCTTTGTGCCTTCATTATGGCACAGATCCGCATCATTGTTGGATATGAATCGTTGGTGGACTGGCTCATGTTTACATGATCATTTGGGTGTAAATATTCATATTCACCCTTCTTTTTCCCCCAGAGTTCCAGTGCAATATTGGCAATGACCTCGTTTGTGTTCATGTTGAAGGAGGTTCCAGCTCCTGCTTGATAGACATCAATGACAAATTGGGAGTCGAATTTTCCCTTAAGAATCTCATCACTTGCCTTTACTATGTAATTTTTTTTATCATCCGGAAGTGCCCTTAACCTGTTATTTGCTATGGCAGCTGATCGCTTCACTATGGTCATAGCCCTTATATGATCCTGGTCTTCCACAATACCTGATATCTGAAAATTGTTTTTTGCCCTGAACGTATTTATTCCATAATACACATCGTCCTCGATTTTTACATCACCTATGACATCCTTTTCAATTCTTGACATATATAGATATGATAAACTCAATTAAAAGCATTTCAAATGCTTATATGGAATGGAATTGAAAATCTAAATTTGGCAAATTTTTGTGTAAATTATCAATTTGATTTACACCCATGATGGTAACTTTCCTGTTCAAGTAAACATGATACCTGGAATAAATTTTACTGTTGTGGAAGCGTTGAACAGCCAGATCTGTACTGCATGTGACGGATCATACGGATTCAGGCTATGAAATACAGGAATAGAATCAAGTATATTCAAAGGGGGTTGAGATTCCTGCCAAAACGTTAAGATTGCTCCTTCCTACGGGATTTTATAGCATTCTTAAGGGATATGGCATAAAAATAAAACCATATTCCAGCAGATACTATAAACCAAAAACCCACATAGGACACAATAAAACTATGCCAATACGGGTGATATTTAATTTCAGCACTGGCAAGGTATAGAGAGATAGGTAAGCCTACAATTCCTCCAGGTATTATGACAATGAGATATTTTCTCCTTTTTGGACTTAATTTAATCATGGAATGATCTAATAAATAAATATTATATAATTACTTGGTTGATAGTGTATTGAAACAGTGGTAAAATTGAGTGGGTCTGTTAATGAAGAAATAATTTTTAATGGATCTCTTCAACATTAGATGGGTATATAAATAATCCAATCTATTCATCTCTGTAGGAGAGTCGATAGTGTGAGTTTCTATACAACGAGGAATATCATTGTGTCTCTGCATTCTGGATTCTGGAAATCATGGGACTGCTAGAACACAGTCTTGGACCAATTATTTATCCATTCTGCAAGTACCTTGTTCAGATCAGGAACTATTGTTATGTTGATAAAATCAATGAAGTGTCTCTCCATTCGAGGATCTTTTCTATATATACCAGCTCTTTCAAGTATAGATCAACTTTTACCTCGTGTACATACGACATTTCTCATGAGAAGGTGTTTAGGCTATAATTCACTGCCAAGCATAATAAGTAAGAATCATCCATTTATATACCCATCACGGGTTGATTAGATCCTTTTTAATGTGTTTTGAAAATTGACAGTGTCTAATGAATCTACAGAATATTTGTCTAAGAGTTGATGAATTCCAGTATATCCATGTTAACCTGCTGCTTATGCGTTGTGCACATCCCATGCGGTGCACCTTTGTATATTTTTAATATAGATTTTTTAATGAGCTTAGATGAACGCATTCCGCTATTGGCAATAGGAACTATCTGATCATCATCTCCATGAAGTATTAGAGTAGGAACGTCAATCTTCCTGAGGTCTTCTGTCATATCAGTTTCTGAAAATGCTTTTATACCAACGTAAGCCGCAGGGAATCCGGTCATCATTCCCTGCATCCAGAAAGAATCGCGAACTTCTTCTGAGATCTTTACGCCAGGTCTATTGTAGCCATAGAATGTAATTGTAAGATCCTTAAAAAACTGAGATCTGTTCGCTGCAACTTTCGTACGCATCTCATCAAAAGCCTCCATCGGTATGCCTTCTGGATTTTTCTGTGTTTTCAACATTAGTGGAGGTACTGCCCCTATTAGCACGACTTTGGCGACATTCTTTGAGCCATGCCTACCTATATATCTTACAACTTCCCCACCACCAGCAGAATGTCCAACATGAATGACATTTTTTAGCTCCAGATGTTGAACAAGTTCTGCAAGATCGTCAGCGTACGTGTCCATATCATTTCCATCCCATGGCTGGCTAGACCTTCCGTGACCCCTGCGATCGTGAGCGATGCATCGATAACCTCTAGATGCGAGAAAAAACATCTGATCTTCAAAAGCATCAGAAGAAAGAGGCCAACCATGACTAAAAACTATGGGCTGCCCACGGCCCCAATCTTTGTAATAAATTTCAGTTCCATCTTTAACTTTCAATGTCGACATATTAAAACACTGATCTATATATTGGCATTATCATATTAAAAGTTTATGTATTTATCAGTTCTAGACAAAGTTAACTGCGGGAATTCCACAACTTCGCTTAGTCATTCAGAGTTGTTCAATTCTACCATCGAGAGAGAAGTTGTGAGAAGATTCGTGTTAGAGAACTTTGAGAGTTGCCAAATGCTGGATAGTGCTATAAGACTTTACGCCAAATAATATGAACAAAGCATGTGAGGTAGAGAACCAAAAAGCTTGAGGTCGATTAAGTCAATAATGATTCCCAATTAGTGAGCCTAAACAGCTATTGGGTGAGCGTGAAAATCTTATTACAATTAAAAAGGGAAAAGAACAGGTAGTTTTGGATCTAATAGAAAGTGCAATTTATCTGAATATGATGTCAACAATTAAGTTAACATTTCAAGGCTGTGTGGAGTGAAGTTGAAAAACATCCAGGAAAGGGTCGTTCGTATGCTGTATTAAAATGTCTAAAGATAAATGATAATTCATTGTAGGTTTATTAATTACCACAAAGAGTTGAAGAGAGCTAAAATTTTTCACTGTAGTTCACCATCAATAACTGTTCTTATCCAAACGTCCTATTTTTTAATGGGCCCGACCGGATTTGAACCGGTGACCTCCTCCGTGTCAGGGAGACATCATACCGCTAGACTACGAGCCCTCAAAGGTGAATGGGATTATGGATAATTAGTTTTTTCATAGGAGACTCATCAAATTAGAACTTATAAAATACAAATAAACTATCACTCTGGTTAAATTAGTTTGTTCTTAATCACCAGACTTTTTCAAAAATAAATCTCCAGCAGAAATTTATAAAAAAAGTTATCATCATTGCCCCCTATGTTTGTTTCCTTACGGCGAAGAAAGAGGAGACATAGAATCATTGTGCATTTCCCAGAAGACTGATTGTTTATTGGGCAATAATCCGGAAGCAAGTTGGGATGAATAGAATCTCAATGAATATACAATGACTAAAAGAAGCAAAGTGAAGTCACAGCTACCATTCTCCCTCATTTCATATTAGGAATTTGATTAGAAAAGGATTGAAGATGGTCTTTTCAGAAATAATTTCCCGGAAGAGAGGAAAGGAATGGAGGAGAAAGGAATAATGCAGATAATTCATAAGAAATTCTTGAGAAAACGAATTTGAAGGAAAATATCTAAACGGGAGTCAGAATGTACCCCCAAAATTAAGGGATTAAATTCACTTGGCAATAGAGTTATTTCTTTTTATAGGGAATATGGATTTACCATAATGACTGGTATTCTTCTATGCCATGGTGGTGTTGGAACAAGGGGTAGACAGCTGGAAGACATGAGTGGTATTGCATCCAAAAGCAAAGATGAAGATCCTTTGAAAGCAGTCTTAAACGCAGTTGTTTTGATGGAAGATGATCCAAGATTCAACGCAGGAACAGGATCTGTCATGAGGATTGATGGTTCAATTCAAATGGATGCTGCAGTTTCAGTACCTGGAAAATTTGGGGCAGTGATAAATATTGAAAGGGTGAAAAATCCCGTTCTGGTTGCACGGGACGTGATGGAAAAAACCCCGCATATAGCCATATCCGGATCAGGAGGAATTAATTTCGCAAGAAGGCTTGGCTACCCTGATTACGATCCCAATACGGAAAAGGCTATGAATGCCTATAAACGGATGATATCCGCACTTAAAGAGGAGGATGATGAAGAAAGATTCTCAGTTATAAGGCAAATGATAAGTCAGGGAATTATTGACGGTCCCCATGATACAGTTGGTGCAGTATCCTGTGTGGATGGAAAATTTGCAGCTGCAGTCTCCACAGGTGGAGCATCTCCCATGATGCGTGGAAGAGTTGGGGATGTCCCTCTTGTTGGTGCAGGCATATATTGTGGTGAAGAAGGAGCAGTTGTAGCCACAGGTCTTGGTGAAGAGATAGCAAAGAGACTTCTGTGTTTCAGAATCTACCAGAGAATAGGAAGTGAACCACTGAACAGGATTTTAATGGAAGAAATAGAGAACATGGAAGGTAAACTTGCAGGAGTGATAGCGGTTACCAAATCCGAGAACGGGTTTTTTTCAAACGGGTCCATGGGAGTTGACAGTTGTCAGTTTTGAAGCCACAACATTCTACTAACAGGGGTAAATCATTTTTATCTTGCATAGATATTTTCCTTTTTTTATGAAAATTTATATTGAAAGAATGCATGAATACGACATCTGAGATCATGGAGTTCGACAAATTTAAGTTTATGCAGTTCCCACGGGACATTTACGTGGGACATGGTGTTTTGCAGCGAATAAGTGAGGTGACAAAGAAAAACTTGAGGGGAGGCGTAGTTTGCATTGTCACTGGAAAGAATACGGTTGAAGCTGCAGGAAGGGAAATTTCTGAGATGCTGTCAGATAATTCCATTGACAATCAAATAATAATTACAGGAAATGCAGATGAAGAGAACCTTACCAGGGTCACGGAACTTGCAAAAGAATACGGTGCAGGTATGATAATAGGTGCGGGAGGAGGCAGCAAGATCGATCTTGCCAAAAAGACTGCATATTATTTGGATGTTCCATTGATCAGTGTTCCAACAACACCCAGCCATGATGGGATCGCATCTCCTAGGGCTTCCATCAAGAGAAAGGGCTGGTCCGTTTCGGAAGAGGGTGTTATGCCCGTTTCCATAATAGCCGACACGTCGGTTATGATAAAAGTGCCATTCAGGTATCTTTCAGCAGGCGCTGCAGATGTCATATCCAATGAAACGGCCATACTGGACTGGAAACTGGCTAACAGGATAAAGGGGGAAGATTACAGTAGCAGCGCGGCAGCCATAGCGGAATATGCCGCAAGAGAGCTCATAGAAAAATCTCATTTAATAATGCCAGGCGTGGAAGAATCTGTATGGCTGGTTACCAAGCAGATTCTGGCATCAGGCACATCAATGGCCATTGCCGCTTCATCCAGGCCTGCCAGTGGAGGGGAGCACCTTATAGCTCACGCACTGGACATGATGGCCCCTGGAAAGGCAATACATGGTGAACAGGTTGCACTTGGTTCCATAATTACAATGTTTCTGCACGGTGGAGACTGGAGATCTCTGGCGCAAGTATACAGGAACATAGGTATTAAAACGAGAGCCAGTGACTATGACATCAGTGATTCCATTATGGTTCAGGCCGTAAGGACTGCCCACAGGATACGGCCAGAGAGATTTACCATACTGGGAGATATGGATTTGAGTTACAGCGCTGCTGAAAGTGCCCTTAAAATAACCAATATAATTTAATGAATAGGAGGGGTCAATATAAATGGCAGCAAAAATATCCTTAATAGGACTGGATCAGGCAGAGGTAGGGCATGTTTTTAAGTTTGTTCAGCCACTGCAGACGTGTTCTGAATGTAAGATAAAGAATGTGTGTTTCAACCTTGAACATGGCAAGACATATCGGATAATAGAGGTCAGGAAACAGCAGAATCCCTGTAATGTTTTTAACCATGACAAAGTGGCGACAGTAAGGGTGGAGGAAGTTGAAGATGAACTGGTTGTAGAATATGGGAACAGGATACAGGAGGGTTCCACCATAACATTAAAGGGAAGGAACTGTGACCATATTACATGTGAGTTTATAGAAAAATGCAACCTCACCTATTATGGCGATGAGGTAAAATTCAATATAAAGAAAATTGTAAAAAAGGTGGACTGTCCCAAGGGGTACAACATGAAGAAGATAGAGGCAGGTCTTATCAACGGGAACAGGTAAACTGCCAGATGTCATCACTTAAAATTGGAATAGCTGGAAAGCCCAATGCCGGAAAATCAACACTTTTTTCATCCATAACGGGGACTATGGTTGCCATAGGAAACTACGCATTCACAACAACGGAACCCAACGATGGAATTGGCTTCATGGACACTCAGTGTCCTCACGTTGAACTTGGAAAGTTCTGCAATCCAAAGAGGGGAAGATGCGAGAATGGTATAAGGTTCATACCCGTTGAAATGGTTGATGTGCCAGGGCTCATAGAAGGGTCCAGCGAGGGGAAGGGCATGGGTAACATGTTCATGGATGCCCTGAGAGACACCACTGCCATTATCAATCTTCTGAATCCAATTGGAGAGGACAGGAAATTGTTAAATCCAGAAGAACTAAACATGGAGGCGGATGCTATTGAAAACGAAATTGTACAGTGGTTCACATCCAGATTCAGCAGCGACTGGGATAAATTCTCAAGAAAGCTTTCTCAGTCACACATTCCCCTTGAGGAAGCTCTCTTACAGAAAGCTTCCTTTTTCAATATGAAGCAGAAGGACATAAGGGAAACATTACAGAAACACCATTTCCAGGAAGATATAACAAAGTGGACAGCAGATGATAAAAAGGAGTTCTCAAGAGCAGTTACGAGCGAAATCAGGCCTATCATAAGAATACTGAATAAGGGTGACCTCATTGAAGACAGGAAAAAGTATGTTGATGCAGGATTCACCATAATATCCTCTGATTATGAACTTTCCATAGAAAGGGCATTTAATGGCGGGCTAATTAAGGGAATCAAGGATTTAACGCCCACGGAAAGGGGAAACGAAAAGCAGAAGCATGCTCTCAGTAAGATACAGGAAGATTATGCATCGGGTACCATGATCAGGATATTTGATGTAATGGCATGGGTAATAAAGGAAAAATTGAACAAAATAGTGGCATATCCTGTATATGATGAAACCAAATGGTGTGATAAGGATGGAAACATCCTTCCTGACGCCTTCATTATGAATTACGGTGATACAGCTGAAGATCTCGCATTTGAGGTGCATACGGATATAGGGGAGGGATTTATAAGAGCCCTCAATGGCAGAACAAAGATGATTCTGGGCAGGAACTACCAGTTGAAAGATTCAGACGTTATACGTATTATTGCAAAAACAAAATAGAATTAAGATATAACTAACAAACTCTTTATATCAAATAAGTTTTATGCAATAATTTGATTAATATTCAAAGGAAGTGTCCCAAAATGAAAAATAGAAAATGTCCCCATTGTGGAAAAATTATGAGCAAGGAGCTGGATTTCTGTCCCAACTGTGGAACAATGGTTGAAAGAAAGGGATCAGGATTTCATTCAGGGCAGGAAAGGGGTGAATATGATACTAGAAGCCTTGAAAACCTAATCCCAGGAGAAAAAATAATGGGTGAATTTGAACCATCAAAGGTGATTTACAATCAGATAATTAAAGATAAACTGAAAGGTTCATTCATCTCCGTAATAACCTTAGGCGTAGTTGGTACCTTAAGCACCATATCCGCAGGTCTAGGATCAGGGGAATTTTTAATTCAGGAAGTTGTTGGTCTCGGAGTATTCCTCATCATCTCATTCTCGGTGGTTTTTGTTTATCTTTATGCTTTAAGGAGGAAATTCTCGGAGAAGTATGTGATTACCAATTCACAGGTTCTCCGTTTAAGGAAGGGGAAGATTCTGATGTCTATTTCCCTGAAGGATATGGAGAATGCCTTAATCCTGAGGAACATGTTTGGTAGGAACACGGGCTTTACAGTCTTCTTTCCTCCTAAGGGTTATATGGATCTGAAAGAGGTTGATGTAAGAATACCAATTGTAAGAAGTTACCTGTACCAGCTCAGGAGGAATCAGGAAGCGAACCCGGACAATAAACGTCTCAGGGAATGGATGAAATTAGCCCAGAGGGTTAGAAAGGTGGTAGCAGCCCGTTCTTTTCCATATCTCAATGAGGAAACGGCAACAAAAATCGGAGAAACTTTGAGGCAAGTGAATAGTTTTTCATGAGGCTGCCACTTCCACATCAATCTAAAATGAGTTAATTCTTGATATCAGGCAACAACGAATGAAAGTCTTACTGGAAATTGGGATTAAAGATTTCATAGGTTCTCTCATCCGCGTATCCCTCCCCAGGAATATAGTGATTTCTAATCATGGTTCCACAGTGTCTGAATCCGTTCTTTTCAAGCACTTTTCTGGACCCCACATTACTTTCATACACATTGGTATAAATCTTTCTCAAATTCATGGTATGGAAGGCAAAATCCATCATGAGTGAAAGGGCTTCAGTCATGTAGCCCTTTCCCCAGGAGTCCCGTGAAAGAAAGTAACCAATGTGCCCCTTTCCGTCACTTTCCAGCGGATTTATCCCAATTACTCCAATGGTCTGGCCCGTTTCATTCTCCAGTATGGCAAAGTTAATGGCCTGTCCGAATACATTGGCTGCATTATCTATCCATTCATATTCATCCACAAGGGAATATATTCTCGAGGGTGAAGATAGATATTTATGAACCTCAGGATCATTTATGATCCTGTATAATACTGGAGCATCCTCTCTCACCAGTATGGCGAGGGAAGTTTTCCCCCCCTTCCTTATTATGACTCTTTCCATGATAATGGCATCATGCTGACATTAAATAAATTTATCTTTACCTGAATTTATTATTGTGGTAATATCACAGTCATAAAATATAAGTTGATCATATCATAATATAATATGGATTTTGTAACAACTCACCACCTGTTACCCTCAAACCTATTTGGATATACTTCCTTTACTGTTAATCTAATCCTGCTTCTCATAGGAATTGCGCTCAGTTTCAGGGGGGAGAAATCATGGAAGGTCATCATGCTTGCTCTGGGGGCCTATGGAGGTTTTGTAATTACGGCATATATTCTTGTGAGGTTTCATTTCACCGGATTGCCAACGATTCTCATATTTGCCATAGGGGCTGTAATTGGTGCTGTACTGTTCAAGTTTCTTGCTGAAATTGCCATATGTGCATCCATAGGATTCACCGTTTTCATAGGGTTGGCCTATGTTACAGGTGCAGGTGTCGTGGTGGCAGGCATTGCTGCCCTCATAGCCTTTGCCTTTACCTATTATCGATTCAATAAAGTTGTCATATATGTAGCGGGTTTTGCCGGTGCCCTGGCCATATGGATAGCCCTCTATGGTCTGGGGCTTCCGGATATTAGTGCCCAGGTATTTGCAGCAGCAGCCATGATCATAGGAATATCCATGCAGAAATACGAAGAAAATCAGGATAAAATAAATAATAGAAGGGTCAGGAGTGACTACTGATAAGTCCCTCCAGTTTTTCTATGAAATTCTGCACGTCATCTACGCATCCATAGTCAGAATATTTGAATATGGGTGCCTGGGGGTCGTTATTAATGGAAAGGATATGCTTTGCATATCTCAGTCCCACGATGTGGTAATCCATTCCAGAAACCCCCAGGGCAACGTACAGTTCTGGGGAAATTGCGAGTCCTGTGAGTCCTATCTGCTGCTGTCTTGGTAACAGTCTCATATCCACAACAGGGCGAGAGCCACCCACTGCAATGCCCAGTTCCTGACCTATTTTAACAATACGATCAACGTTCTGTTTTCCCTTTACTCCCCTCCCTATACCAATTACTATATTCGCCGACTGAAGGGGTAGATACCTGGATTCCATCACTCTATCTTCCAGAATCTTATATTTTCCAGAATTTCTGAGATCAATTTGAATCACTTCAAGTTTATCCTCACATATCTTCTCAATGAAAATTCCGGGCCTTACCGTTGCCATTTCAGGTTTAGTCTTGGATGTAATTCTTGCCACGATTCCGCCACCAAAGGCCGGTTTGAACTGTATGAGTGATTGTTCTTCATATCTTATATCAACACAATCTGCCGTCAGTCCAAGGGAAAGACCTGCGGAAATCATTCCTGCCACATCCTTTCCTGTGGAATTGGAGGGCAATATGACAAATTTTGGTTTTTCATTCTTTATATAATCAGCAATATACAAGGATATGGAATAAACATCCGAGGAATTAAAATGGATGTACTTGTTTGCAGCCATTCCACTTAGCAATTGTGGATCAACATTTCCCATGATCACCGTTTCGGTTTTAATTTCCCCTGAAATATCATTCAATTTTGCGGCTATCTGCATGGCAGAATCCCTATCGTCAAGCACAACTCCAAGAACCGTTCCACCGGTAAAATCCCTATTGAGAGTTGTTTTTTCTATCCTCTTTTTAGTATTCCCCTCTCTTATTATCCTTTCTAGGATGGAAAATGCTTCATCCGATGAGATCATTTTTACATTTCTCTGGTTGTGCAATGCCTCCGTTCCGGAAACCACCGTAAGAGAAGCTTCCACAGCATTTATGTCAAGATTCATCGTTTTTGAATCAACCATCTGGACCCTGTCCTTCATTGGAGGAGCATCCTCAGGAACCTTTCTTGCCCTGTTTATTTTTTCACTTACAGATATGAGTAGGGGAAGGGATACCTGCAAAACCCTTGTACCCCTCTCATAATCCTGTTCCACTGTTACCATGGAACTCCCAGTGTCCATATCAATCTTACTGACATTGGAAACAAAATTCATTCCACTCATGAGGGATGTCTGTGGGGGCACCTGAGAAGTCTCGCCATCAAGGGAATATTTTCCAGCCAGAACAAGGTCTGGCTTTTTCATCCTTATAAAATGGGAGAGGATAAAGGATGTGGCCCAGGTGTCGGCTCCTCCAAATTTTCTGTCAGTAATTAGAAAAGCCTCATCTGACCCCATCTTAAGGGATTCTTCAAGCACGTCAATTGCCTGTGGTGGACCCATGGAGGCAACAATCACATGAGCACCCGATTTCTCCTTTATTCTGAGGGCTTCTTCCACTGCTCTCCTGTCGAAGGAATTCATGTTAAGAGGAACGCCTTCTCTTACTATTCTTCCCGTTTCTGGATTGAATGTGATCTTGCTGACATCCGGAACCTGTTTTATAAGGACCAGGATATTCATTGCAATTCAACCATTACTTCTCCATTTTCTATCCTGGTCTTGTATGATTTTAAAGGAGATATATCCCCTGCCCCCTCTGGTGGGCTGACAACCTCCCCATTTTTGGGGTTGAATGTTGCAAAATGGTTTGGACATATGAGTTCATGGTTGTCCATGAATCCCTCCGAGAGGTCATATTCTTCGTGTGTGCACAGATGCGACGTTGCAAAATAGTCATTCCCGTCCTTAATCAATAACACTTCAATACCATTTACCTTGAACTTTGCCAGATCGCCATCTTTCATGTCCCCTTCTTTCGCTACTTTGTACCATGCCATAGGGGTTTCATCAATTCAAACTATAAATTACTATTGTGTCTTTTGGGAATTCTTTTCATTCACTGTCCTTAGCTTGAGATAAATAAATCCTATGATTTATTCATGTGAGCGGAGAGACTCCTTGACTTGGCAAGTGGAAGAAAGTGAACACTAATATGTGAATGTGTTCAAACGTGTATTGTTTGATTATAATAACGGGAAGGGATTGCCTGAAGGGTTCAACGAAAAGGACATAAATGTCGCTATAAAGAGGAAAAGGGGGTTTTGAGGTGGCTCAAACAGTGAATCTCTATGAAGCAACCCCTTTCATGAAAATCATTAATAAAGATAATAAAATATTGTGGGGTGAGTGAATTGGCAAGGGGAAAGCCCTCAAAAGTGAGATTATTTGAGACGGTGAAGAAAATGGAATCTCCAACACTTACGCAATTGAGCAACGAAATGGGGATATCAAAAACCGCTATACTCAAGCAGGTTAATCTTCTTGAAAAGGATGGGGTGATTTCCAGAACCTACGTACCCACGGGAAAGGGACGTCCCGTATGCAAGGTGAACGTTACCAACAGATCCTATGACCAGCTACAGGACACATATAGAAGTATTGCAGAAGATGCACTATCATACGTTGAGGAAAAGTTCGGATGCACACTCATAAACGAAATTATGGCCACAAGAAACATCAGACTGGTGAACAAATACAGGTTGGAACTCCAGGATACCAGCTGGGAATTAATGCTCAAAAGATTTGAAGAAATGAGGAATACCGAAGGCTATCTGGCTGAAATAAGCCAGTGGGATGATGGTACCATAGAAATTGCCGAATTCAACTGTCCTCTGATGAGGATTGCAGAGAAATATCATGACGCATGTGAATATGAGAAGAAATTCTTTCAGGAAATATTCCATATGGAGGTCATTAAAATGACCACCGTTCTTGAAAATACAAGGGCCTGTCGTTTTGTGCTGAAGGAAAGGGAATAGGCAATCTAGGGTTATGCTTTCTGTTAACTGTTTTAACATCAATCTTTAGAAGTTATCATCTTTATCCAATCAGATCTTGAACTTCATGACTCCAACCCAAGAGCCGCTATCCCGTCCCCTTTTGGTTCAGGAATTGCGCTTCTCACTTCTACGATCACTTTTCAGAAGATCCCAAGCAAGCATGACCTGTTTTGCCTGTGTCTCATGGCAGGTCGCCAACCCCATACACATATATCAGTACAGTCTTTGCGGGAGAGACCTCATCTATGTTCATCGTTTTCCTACTTCTCTGTACGAAGAGCTTATGCAGTTATGCAGAAAATGTCGAAAAAATGGATATTTTCACCAAATGTAAAGATTTCATAAACCGCTGCAGTGTGTTGTACGTTGATATCATTGGAGATGGTGGTTAACACTTTCAATAAAACACTTGACTATAAATTCATTGATAAAATACCAAAGCATGGATCCTGAAGAAAAAAGTAAGATACTTGAAGCAGGAAGGCTGGGAAAAAAAGCTCTTGAACTGGCCGCATCTCTTGTGGAACCGGGTGCACTTTTTCTTGATGTTGCGGAAAAGACTGAGAATTTTATCAGAGAAAACGGAGGAAAACCATCATTTCCCTTGAATCTTTCCATAAACAACGAAGCCGCACACTATACTCCTGCACCAAACGATAAAAAAACATTCAAAACTGGAGACCTGGTAAAGATTGATATTGGAGCATCCATTGATGGATACCTTTCGGATAATGCAATGACCGTAGAGGTTGGAAATAAGGGTGAATACAGTTCCCTGATAGACTGCTCCAGGGAAGCCTTGAATGCAGCCCTTAAGGTACTCAAGCCAAACATAGAAATCTATAGGATCGGACAGGCCATAGGAGAAAAGATTGAATCCTTTGGGTTCAAGCCTGTAAAGAATCTTGGGGGTCATGGCATGAGGAAGAACGATCTCCATTCTACCATATTCATCCCCAATTACGACGATGGTAACGGAAGGAGAATTGAAAATGGTCAACTGATAGCCATTGAACCCTTTGCATCCACAGGTATTGGATTGATTCACAATGGAATGGGAGGAAATATATACATCTTCAGTGGAACCAAGCCCGATCCAAGAGACCCGGTAATAGAAAATTTCAGCACTCTTCCCTTTGCCGAGAGATGGCTGGCCAGGGTAAAACCGGATTATAAGGACTATCTGAAAAAGAACCTTTTCATGAAGCAGATTAGCCACTTTGCAGTGCTAAAAGAGCACAGAGGATCAATGATATCCCAGGCTGAACATTCAATCCTTTTTGATGGGGATCAGATTATAGTGACAACTCAATAAAGTCAGAGATATTTTTCCAGTTTTGAGATAGTGTCCAAAAGCATCTTTTCCTTTGATGCATTTCCATCAACCACAATACCCGGATCGAAGAATATTTTTTTGGAAATTGCCATGTTGTAAAGATCATAAACTCCACCCAGATATTCCTTATCCTCAAATATCTCCAGCTCTCTTTTCTCATCATTTCCCTGCCTGTAATACTTTCCGTTATAATCAATGAATACTGTGACATCCGGTTTATAATGGCTTACGGTTAGAACAGTTTCCATCCAGTTCAAAAAGGAATCATTGTCATTAAACAGATCTCTTATGAATACACCCTGATAGGCAAAGGAAGAAAGAGAGTAACGGTCGCATATTATAATTTTACCACTTTCCAGATTCTCCTTTATGATTTTGTTGTGTTCTAATCTATCCCTGATGAACATTGCAAGAAGAATCATATAGTCATCCTTTTTCAGGCGATTCAAGACATCCAGTCCCGTGTCAAAGAAAGATGTGGGTTCGTGTGTAAGGTAAACCTTATTTCCTCCTCTCTGAAACTCTTTTGCCAGATTTCTGGAGAGTGTGGTTTTCCCAGATCTGTCTATCCCTTCTATCACAACGAACCTTCCCTTTGCCATTAGTACATCCTTCAACATTCATGCATACTTATGCATTTGCATGGATGTTATTTCCCTGGTTAATGTTTCTCCTTTTTGGATTAGCCACATAGTTTAGCAGTTCTTCCTTTTAATTTAAAATAGAGACAATTTCTAAAAACCCACGAAAACAGACTTGCGATGACCGTTCATAAGATTGAAGAATCAGTCATATTACCAATTTCTCAGAGTTAAACAAATTTTGAGGTTCGAACAGAACTGGAGTTTATAGAAATCTTCTTTTGAGAATGAAATAAGGATTATTTTCCTTATCATATATTTACAACTTACTTTCCGCATGAATTAAAAGGCTTATCCCGGAATTAATCTCTAGCGTCAGCATTACCTATTTCTCTGCCTCCCGGAGTACTTTTAGATCTTCCTCCGTAGGCTCTATAATTCTTTGATCTACT
>JAJYRA010000027.1 GCA_021794355.1 Thermoplasmata archaeon
TGTAGTAACTGGTTCCGGTTGAGGAGAATATGCCCCTTATTGATTTATAGTAATGGTAAACAAGAGGATGCGCGACACTCGGATAGAGGCTAGATGCAGGGATCACCGGAGCCAGGAAGATAAAAAGTAAAATCAGAGATACTGAAATAATTATTATTAGACCTTCTTTCATCATATAGAAACAAATTAAAACGTGTATTTGGGATTTTTGACGTCATCATAATAGTGAATCGCTTAAGAAATGGTCTTTAAAATCGTAATGAATCATTTATTCTGAAATTCATTCAATTGAGATTTATGACAAAGGATGCATTTTCGTCTATCTGAGCCCGAAAGCGAAGTTTTATTGACATTAACTTTTTCCTTTAGTAAAATTTTAATATTAATGGATATTTTAATTACGATGAGAAAAGGGATAGCATTTCTTGGAATCTTTTTAGTCATATTAGGTTTTATAGGTTTGGCTGCAGGCGTCATCGCATATTTGAACTACAATTACTTGCTGTATACACGAGGTTTATGTATGGTGTGTCTTCAGGAAAGGAATTATTTCATTCTTGCGATAGGCGGAATTATAGGTGGCGGAGTACTTGAAATAATTGGAATAATCCTCGCTATAGTAGGTTTCAAAGCTGAATCCAAAAAGGAAGTAAGTGCAGGGTCAGGGAAGCAATAACTGGAAAGAAATGATTTTTTGAGAACCATTTTCCTTTGTTTCAACAATAAACGAATTGTGATTCGTAATAGGCAGGTCGGGGGTTAAATCCCCTAAAGCGGCTCTTTGTTGGAAAGATGTGAATATGCAGTGTCCACTTATCCATTTCTGGAACAACTATTTTCGAGGTTTCAAATAGGTTCATTTTTATACAAGGCTACGACTTAGTGCAAAGATCCTTGATGCTTATAACTTTGGTTTCACGATACTCGTTTTCTGGCTACCACAGATTTGACTATTGCCCATCAACCACTGTCCATCGCTTCACTGTTTGTGCCTGTGGTATCTTGAGGTTACCACCCATGGTTATCCATATTTTACCTTGGAAACATTAGTATATTCGATCACTAATTCATAGAAGTAAAAATATTTAGCAGTATCGTAATAACAGCATGATATGGGTAAAATAACTATAGACCATGCTAAAAGAAGACTTGGATTTACAAACCAGTTTGCAGGAGAGGGTATCTGTGAATACAAAGATAATACGATTCCAATAAAAGCGACCAGCTTTATATTTGACGTTTCACTTCTTATAAATAGGCGGACATTTAACAAAATTGGGCAACCTGAATACGTTAAGATTACTATCGAATGGGACGAGTCAGATCTAGTCCATGTCAAACCTTGAAAGTTTTTCTCAGGACAAATTAGCTGGCCTGCTTTGCAAGTAACAACTGCAGTGGCATAGAATTCTCAAGCCCTGTACCATACCCAGGATGATGCGCAATGGCTGAAAAGGACAGAGAATAACCTAGTTCCTCTGGCAAATGAAAGTCGACCAGCCAATTGTTGTTTACCACCTCACGAATCCTAAACAGTAAGAATCTCCTGCTATAGCCAAGTGAAGTGTCCGGCCTGATACCTATTGTTGGTGTATAATTTAACAACTGATTGAATGGGCTTAAAAAGGCGTGTAGAAATGATATTACTAAATATATTCAATTATGTAATTGTAATAGCGAAGGAGACCATTCAGATCGGAATTGATGAAGAGACCACTAAGTTCGTTAATCGATTGATTAGGTCAGGTTTTTTCAAGACCAAGAGTGATGCAATAAGGTATATTTTATCAATTGGGATGACTGCTACCAACAAATTTCCAGAGGTTTCTGATAAAATCGAGAAACTTAAGTTAATGGAGAGATCCATTAGAATGACACATATCTATTTGAAGTTTACAAATCAGAAATTTACAGCTCTGCAGGAATAAAAGCGTCGTATGTTTTATAAATGGTCCTCTTTGTGGCTCCTTCGAAAATAGAACGTTATGTATTTTAAATGCTATTCGCCTAATCAATAATTGCATGCGAAATTTTACACTCAGGTATTTTTCAATTCAATCGCCCTCTGACCTCATTAGAGAAAACAATTGACCTGTGATTTTACGCAGAATCCGCTAAATTGACTTTGTTTGTTCGTATACTTTTCAACGTATCTCACATTCTTAGTAAAAATAAAGGAATTCTAAAGTAGTCTTGATCAAGAATCCACTGCTCAATGTAAGTGTGTAGTTCCCTGGGTCGAATACCTCTGAATTTGACCCTAATTTAAAATTTATAACTGTTGATTTTGCAGATGAATTAAGAGAGCTTATGCCAAATCCAGATCCTTTGGAATATAATGTCATTAAATATGTACCAGGGGGCGTGACCAGAGATCCAACCAGCTCAGCAGGCTTGTTGAGATAAAAGGAATAACTTGCAGTTGAATTGATATAAGTACCGGACGATAAGTAAAAAGTTCCAACCAGACTGGGTATGTAAGCGTTTACTTGTATCTGTTTGGTAATTGTTATCACGTCCTCCGAACTCCCTCCGATAATTAGTTTATAATTTCCCATTAGTAGTGACTGATTAAGATTGCCCTGCATAGAATGCGGGTAAGGCGTTTCCATATATTGAGCATTCACACCCTCTATCCAAACCACGGAGTTAGTTGAAGACATCCATTTTCCTGTAATTATAGAGGTGGTTGGCAGATACAGATTGTAAATGACTGCATAGTATCCGTTATTCTTGAAATTTGTTATCATAGTCCCTCCTAGCATCTTCGTGTCGTTTTTTGTAATTATGATCTGTGTGCCTGCCTTCAATTCAGAAAAGGGAGGATTCTTAAACATTCCTGGATCATTATATACCTGCAGCAAAGTGGCTATTCCAGAGATAATGATCATTGATGAAATTATCAAGGCATACACTACCTTCATGTTCATAGTATCGGATTGATAACAGTTTTAAACGGATTTCCCATAGAATATGGGAAATATTAATATATATGGTAGAACTGAAAATAATGTGAAGCGGGATAATGCCAAAATATTGATATTAGCTGCTCTTTCGGCTATAGCCTCTCTATATGCAATCTTTCTATTTCTCACAACAAAGAGCCCAGCAGTACTGGGTTCATACGGCATATATAATGCACCAGAAGAATCAAGAGATACTTCTTGCCGATCCTTAATTGCCGTTTCAATGTATCTTGGAATACTGGGCTGGGTTTTAACTGTCTATGAAATCATGTCTGCAAAAAAATTTCAATTCAATGGCTCACTCAGGAAAATAATAGACAGAGAAGGCTTTGATCGTGACATATACAGGATTTTTTCCAGCCGTGGTGGATCCAAGAGATTTGCAATAATGCAGACGCTTGCAACACCAAAACTAAGAAATGAAATTGCAAGAATTACAAACATTGACTGGAAAGAGGTTGATAGGAATATAAGAATTCTAGAGGAGTCGAATCTGGTTAAAATGCAGTATTCTCATGGTTCTTTAAATGTATATCGCCTAACAGAAACAGGAGAGGATCTGATCAAAGTAATAATATCTTATGAAAGCAGAACATCGAAAAATAGAGATTCGGCTAAAAATTAAAGCTGATCCGGTTCACAACAAACTGCTAACATTTTACAGGTTGATATAATATTATTAATCTTGACATGATTGTTTTTTTCATATACCTACAACGAACCAGATAAGTAATAATACACTCGCGTTATTGATCACAATGGAAAAAATTAGATTGTGTATTGCGGGAGTCACCGGATGGATTGGAAAGCCACTTGCGCGCGCCGTCATTAAATCAGTTGACTTTGATCTTGTAGGTGGTGTTTCCAGAAAAAATTCCGGCGATGACCTGGGAAAAATACTCGAAATACCAGGTTTTTCGCTCACTATATCTGAATCAGTTTCAGAAGCCCTTAACAAAAAAACCGATGTTCTCATCGACTATACATCGCCAGACCTCGTCAAATCAAATGTTGAAAAAGCAATTGATCGTGGTGTTAACGTTGTCATCGGTACTTCCGGTCTGTCTGACTCAGACTATGAGGAAATAGATAATCTATCCAGAAAGAAAGGGGTTGGTGTATTTGCTGCCGGTAACTATTCAGTTTCAGCCGCACTCGCTCTTCATTTCTCAGTGATCGCTGCCAGATATATGAAAAGCTGGGAAATTTTAGACTTTGCCTCGGATAGCAAGATCGATTCGCCGAGTGGCACAGCTCTCGAACTGGGAAATCGCCTATATAAGGTAAAAGGGCCAGAGATCGAGATAGCTGTTGAGAGCACAAGGGGTTATCCACAAAGCAGGGGTCTTTCACTTAATGGAATACAGACACATTCCATCAGATTGCCCGGGTACATAATCGGAGCGGAGGTCATGTTTGGAAACTCAGACGAGAGATTAACAATAAGGTTTGAGGGCGGAAGCGGTGCTGAACCATATATCAAAGGTACTTTAATCGCAGCTAGGGAAGTAATGAAGATAAATGGTCTTGTCAGGGGAATGGACTCATTACTTGAAAAGTTCTAATTCATCAAAACAATTTTGCAAGTCTCAAAAGAAATAGAATCGCTTATAGAAACGAGTCTGGTAACATGCCAAAAGAAAGGTGAAAAATTATTGATAGTTTATAGTAAATAGAATATTAGAGAACGCCCCATCCACCGCCGGCCAACAGAGCATGGGATCTCTCGTGCTCCTCTATTTCCATTGGATCATACGATTCAAAATCGTGGTGATCGCAGTGATAAACAGTGACATTTCTCTCGTGATCATGTCTTTTCTTCCAGAAGCCTGCAGCAGATTTTCCATGTAGCTTCAGGTGTTCTTCAACGTGGGCGGGATCAGATCCTTTGAACCCATGCTCATCACAATGGTAAGTTGCTACACCCTTTTCCTTATCATATTCACGTCTAAAAATCGCCATGTTTCTTCAAAATGAGATCAAGTTTTTGTAAATAGTTTTTTCGTTTAAGGTCTATTTCCTTTACAATATATCATATCAGGAAACACTGGAATCAGTGCCCGAATCATCAATATAAGAATAATCCGGGAGATCCTCCAGATTCAGCTCTGGATGCTTTTCCTGCCATTCTTCGAGTGTCATTTTTCCTATGCTTCTGACAGGATCATACCCCACCTTACCGCATTTAATGCATTTGAACCTGAGGTCATTGAAGATGTGCGGTCTCAACATGTCACTCGCCCGGAATACGTGTTCGAATTGGGTGCCACAGTATTTGCATTTCACTTCCCAGATATGAACCATTTTAGTCATGTTCTTCCTAATTACGACAATTTATAAACAGATTTTCTCTTAGCAATGGAATAGTGAGAAAAACCTCTTATTTATATGGCATCGGAATCAAAACAATACCAATTAACAGGAATTTTCATCTCTATGTATTTGAGTAAAATTAAGCCTGAAGCTCCGCCTGTTCTATGATATCATTCAATTTGCCATAATCTGCACGATTGATCTTTTTGTACAATATAATAAGAAATATAATTGCCGGTATAGAGGGTAGCCACATGAGAAGCGGATATTCAATGTTGGCCGGAGGTGGATAATTTTCTTCAAACACAATTTCAGCTGACTCAACGGCACCGGCAACTGCGAGCTCTAAAACTACAAATAGATACATGTAAAATATCTTTTTTGCCTTTTGCCTCAGATCTGATCTCCTTTTGATCAGATAATAGAGCAGGTATATGCTAGTGCTGGCTGCCACCGCATATGACGGTATCTCCAGCCATGTATGTGGAAGAAGCGCAAGACTCAGGAACAGGAAAATTCCTGAAATCCCTATCGATGTTCCTTCAAGTGCAAGTATATATGATGTTACAACAATTGAATCAAGATAAAAATATGTTCCAAGCGCAGGTATGAATTCCAGTGTTGCAACTCTCAGGTTACTTGGAAATATTGATAAGAACATGGGAAAGTAAGACTGTGTATCAATGGTCGACTGTTCCTGTTTAAATGCAATCAGTAGCGTTGGATTGACCGCTGGAAGCGCAGAAACTATCAGAAAAATGAGAATTTCAATGCCGAACATTACGTAAAAGAGTCGCTCTAATCTGAGGTCTCCGCTTTTGAAAAAGAAACTGTCCTCACGCACATTCAAAGATCAAAACACGCCTAATTAACTTTACATTCCATTAGGATTCAAAAGAAAATTTTCAATGAGGATTTGATTATAAGGTCATGCATTCATTAAAAAAGTTCCCACTGTGAATCTTTAATAATTGGTTAAAGATAGAATTACAATGAAAGCAATTTTGACAAAAAGCGATCGAGGAAGCGAACAGGTTCGCCTGGATCTTGCCTGGGAACTTTTCTTTCCCGGAGGAAACGGAAAACATCCGCATTATAGTGATCTTCTCTATCCATTCACAAACTGGCTGTGGGTTACCTTGGGTAACAAAGCAGGTTTCATGAAATTCGATAAGAGATCAGAGACATCTTTCAGGATACCAGATCTTGAGGATTCGGCCTTGCAATTTATATTACGGATACTTTCAATGTGGTTTGACGAGGTCATGATTGACGACGGAAAAAATTCCAATGCAAATCACTGGATGTTTCCCTTGACAAATGTTTATGATGAAAACCTCGACGAGTCTGAAAAAGCCTCACAGTTGAGTGGTGAGGGATTCAGCTTCAGAAATCTAATGCCCTTACTTGGCCCAAGCAGAGTATTTGCAACCGTCGAGTTCCTCGGTCCAGGACAGGTATCAGCAAGGCTTCACTCGCATTCAAGCATAGATGAGTTTTATCTAATAATCGAAGGATCTGCTACACTCAGGATGAATGACAAATCCAGGGTAGTGAAAAGGGGCGATCTTATATCTAAACCTACTGGACCAGATCTGACAAGCCAGATAATTGCTGATCAGGGAAATTCAGTCAGGATCCTTGATATTGAGGTGCACCCCTATCCAGACCCCAGGACAAAGGAAGTTGTTCACTATCCAGATCATGGTGAAATTCTTCTACATGGGCATGGCTGGAGTTCGATCATTCCAGATGGAACAGCATTAAGGCCGGATGATTTCGACAGAAATTATGAGAAGGGATATTTCAGGAAGAATGATGGCACATGGGAACCAAAAGACATTCCTGGTTACAGGAAAAGAGAGAAATAATTTCTATCCGCTAATCCTAAAAATATACCTGTCCCTCCTGATGTTATAATATTTACCCTTTGAATACTGTATAATTGTCAACTGATAAATTGCATTCTCATCTTGAAGACATTAGAAAGCTTGTTATTTACAGGCAACATCTTTCTCCATGGAATAACAATAATTTTAGATCTGCGAGGGATATGATAGAGCAGATTATCTATGATATATGTCACCTTCAGGTTGATCCTGTAAGGTATGTTGAAAGGAGTCATATCCTTACATTATGGAGCAGGATTGGTCTTTTCAAAATAGATGAATTGTTCGATCTTATATATAGGGAAAAAAGACTTGTTGAATTTTACACCGGTTTTGCCTCTATAGTTCATGCAATTGACCTTCCACTGATTAAGTATAAGATAATGAACAATCGAAAGCGAGGTGCTGATTCATTCCTTAAAGAAAACCGAAAGGAGATTGCAGAAACCTTAAAGATAGTCAGGGAAAAGCATAGT
>JAJYRA010000046.1 GCA_021794355.1 Thermoplasmata archaeon
AAAGCAATCCCTGAAGCGTTTGTGAACGGGATAGAGGGTACTGGGTTGTATCCACGAAGTTTAAGCATCAAACAGATGATAACTTCCAAAGGTTTGTGTTAACATGGTTAACAGAAATCACAACCTGGAGAACAAATATTACACTGAGGAGGATTTCTAATAACCACAAAGATGGAATCTTTCAATTCATTGCCTCTTGATGAAAAAGGATTATCCGTTTGTGTTGTGGGAAACGTATTAAGTTAGGATTTTCCAAGAAACCGATGTTTTTAGAAATCGTCTGAAAGAGATCCACTAATATTGAGTTCCTGAAAGGATTCAGAACCATTACAAAAAGGAAAAATGAATAAAACAAGAAACTCCATGGACAAATCCATAGGTTCCGATCATTCTGAAGGATAGGAAAGAGATGTCTATAATGGCAGTTCTCGTGAAAATACAGGAAGTGGATGATGAACCACCACCAAAGGAATTGAAAGTACGGGTTGCGTCGTCAAGATCTAATCGTCTTTTCATATCATATATTTGAAAGACTTTCCTGTGAATCAAATTTGTGTGTGGTTTTTATTTCCCAAAAATCTTAAATTTTATGAAATTTGAATTTTAAGGCAATTCTCTCCCTGAAATCTGTTGGTCCTCGGCCCTGTCATCATAGGGATAGGTCACCTCAAGCTGACTGGCCCTGTTTATTCTGTCTATATCTGAGTTGGAGAGATTGAATTCAGTGGCACCGAGATCGTCCTTTAGTTGATCAAGATTTCTTGCCCCAATTATGGGTGATGTCACTGCTGGGTTCTGTAACAGCCAGTTTAAGGAAACCTGCGCCATTGTTCTCTTATTCTTCTCTGCCACCTTTTCGACTGTTGATGTAATGCTTTTTCCCCTTTTTCCATCGAATTTACTGTAAAAATCAGGATTGTTTGAATCCCCTATTCTTGTACCTTTGGGTGCACCGGCTACACCACTTCTGTATTTCCCGGAAAGATAACCCCCTGCAAGAGGACTCCATGGCAACACAGCTATTTTTTCGTTTAATGCCATGGGAAGAATTTCAAATTCCGTACCCCTTACGAAGATATTGTAATGGGGCTGAATGCTTACAGGTTCTTCCCAACCTTTGGATCTGCACAGTTGAAGTGCCTTTTCAAACTGCCAGGCCCTGAAATTGCTTATTCCAATATACCTCACAAGCCCATCGTTAACCATTTTGTTAAGGGTACTTAAGGTTTCCTCCAAGGGTGTGAGTTGATCCCATGTATGAAGTTGAAAAAGGTCCACATAGTCCGTATTCAATCTCGTCAGGCTTTCCCTTAGGGAGTGTATAAGATGTTTTCTTGAAAGACCAACACCGTTAGCATGGTCACTCATCCTGAACCTCGCCTTTGTGGCTAATACAATAGATTCCCTGTCCTGATTCTTTAGCCACTCGCCTATAATTGTCTCACTTTTGCCGTTGGAATATACGTTGGCTGTGTCTATGAAATTGCCACCGTTTTCGGTGAAGTAATCAAGAATTTCATGACTCTGAGACTCGTTTGCCTGCCACCCAAACGTCATAGTCCCAAGACATAATTCACTTACCAATGTTCCGGTGTTTCCTAACTTCTTAACGTTCATTATTCTTAATAGACTCTGTGATTTAAAAATATTTGCTACGTGACCTCCTTTATATACAACCCAAGAGAAATGCTTAATTAAGGTTTTGAATTTCCAGTTAAATTGATGGACAGGAGCGAAAAAGATTTTTTGAAAATTATTTCCATAGCAGTGGCTGTTTCGATGGTGTTTATTGTACCGGTCACATATGAGATTCACATAAATTCTACCCACGGAATAGATGCATCCTATTCCGTGAACACACCGTTTATATTCCAGATCCCCAAGCATGTGGGAGCAAACCTTTCTTACTTAAATCCACTAACTGTCAACGGGTACACAAAATCAGGATCACGGATGAATTTAAAGATTGAACCATTCATATACAATTTAACTCAAAAATTCACTATCAACTTCTTTATTGAAGAAAAATTGACCAGCAATTATAGCGTAAAGATCGGAAAGAATTCATTTCTGGAATGGAACGGAACCATGGCGGCAGCCAATCCAGCCCTTAAACTTTACAATTCCCCCAACAAAGCCTGGAAGTATATAAGTCAGAATGAAGTGTTAATGAACAATCCTGCAAATTTCTTGTGCAGTGAGGAAAATAGCGCTGTGACCATTAGTTCTAGGCCCATATGTTGCGGCATTCTTCTTCCTTCCCATCCCGTATCCGTCCCTGAGAAAATTTTTAATGCCTCTGATTTTAGCTTTGGACCAGATCACCTGGAGCTAAAATGTTATTCATGGTATTTTAATGAGGAAAAGATCCAGGGTACGTGCCATAAATTCTATGAGTACCTAAAATTCAATATTCCGGTAAATACCTCAGAATTCAAGTTGAGCATATCTTCCCACATGTACTTAAGCACCATAGACACCATGAATTACAGCATATGCAACTCAAAATTCACCGCAAATCAATAAATTACCTGAATTATTGCATAGGGTAAATGGATTATTTTAATAATTTTGATTCTTGATTCCTTTTTAGAAGGTTCAAAATGGTTAAATTGCTTTGAGCATATACCTCCTGATGAAATTAATTGAGAATTGGTTTTCAGAAAGGTATTCGGACAATCTTCAACTTTCCTTTAGAGTGAGTGATCAATTGCTTTCTGTAAAAACAGACTTTCAGAGAATAGATGTTTTTGAAACCTATGATTTTGGAAAATTGCTTTCCATAGATGGAACCGTGCAACTTACAGAAAAGGATGAGTTCGTCTATCATGATATGATAACAAGAATGCCCTTCTATTATGCAGATAGGGTTCCTGAAAAGGCCCTTATCATAGGGGGAGGTGACGGGGGTGCTGCTGGAGAACTTCTTAAACTTGGATTGAAATCCATAAGGAATGTGGAGATAGATGGGCAGGTTGTGGAGGTTTGTAAAAAGCATTTTCCTTCATTGACCGCATCCTTCAATGATCCAAGGGTGAAGCTTGTCATTGACGATGGAATAAAGTATGTTAGGGAAACAGACGAGAGATTTGACCTGATCATTGTAGATTCCACGGACCCAGTTGGACCAGCAGAGGATCTGTTTAATGAGGAATTTTACGAAAATACAGAACGAATCCTCAATGACGGTGGTGTTGTTGTAACCCAGTCAGGATCACCCTTTTACCAGCCAAAAGCCATCGAACTCGCCAATAAAGGGATGAAAAAATCCTTCCCCTATGTAAGGAGCTATGTTGCATTCATACCCACATATCCCAGTGGTTTCTGGAGCTTTACAATGGCTAAAAAGGAGGAGATCAGGTTAAGAACAGAAAATGTCCAGAACGGGAAATACTTCAATCTGGAGATTGCCAGAGGTTCCTTCTCCCTCCCTGAATTTGCAAAAAAACTCACGCTTTGATCTTCCAGAAACTTTTCTTATTCTGAAGCATCTGCTGGTAGATACTTCCATGCTCCCTGGCTATCTTTTCCAATTTTTTCATATTTTTCATAAAATGCGACTTGCTGTCAGAGTTTATAATTTTCATGAAAAACCTGTCGTCCTGAACCCATTTATATATGTAATATAAAAATGTAGCGCTGATAAAGAGTGAAACCACGAATATCCAGTCATTCCAGTTGCCGACAGTATCCATTCCAAAAGAGTAGTCATTCAGTGTCCCATTGTGGAAGAATATATAATTGGTTGAAAAGATCAGAAATATAAGACCAACTACAGCCAGTACCAGATAGATATATAGGGAAAATTCTCTAAGTTTAGATGCCATTGGCTATCACATATAGATTATAAATTATAAACTTAGTCCTCTATTCCAGAAAGTCAATGAATTTCTTCAGTGCGTTTATCCTGTGAGAATTTCTGTTCTTTTCCTCAACATCCATTTCACCCAGAGTTCTGTCATTTCCTTCAGGAATGAATATGGGATCGTATCCGAATCCGGTTGATCCCCTGGATTCCATTGATATGTGCCCTTCAAGTTTTCCTGTAAACGTTCTTACCTGTGAACCGTCGAAATAGGATATTACCGTGAGGAAATGGGCGGATCTGTCCATTCCATTCAAAAGGTTCAGGATTCCACGGTTGCTTATGGTTCTTAGTACGTATGAGGAGTATGGCCCCGGAAATCCTCTTAAGGATTCAATGTATAATCCAGTATCCTCAAGAAAAAATTTTCCGGATCTCTTCCCTGAAATCTTCTCTGCACTGTCCCTGGATATTTCCTCTGTTGTGTCTGCCTGAATCTCCTCATAGGACGTCCTTATCCATTTGCACTCAATCCCAGTTTTTTCCAGATATCTGGAGATCTCCCTGAACTTATGTTCATTGCTTGTGATAAAATCTAAATTCACACATATCTTCTCCTTTTTTCCATATCATTCAACTCCATGACAACTTCCCTGCATTTCTCCCCATAACTGATGTATAATTCTTCCATTTCCCTGTATGGATCAATACCATATACGGAGATTATGCTCTCCTTCAGCAGCCTGAGATCATAGGCCATTTCCGTTTTGTTTACCGTTACCTTTCCCATGCTGGGATCAAGAAAGTATAGGACTCCATCCCTGATTATGATATTATTCAGCGTGAGATCACCATGGACAATATTGTTCTGGTGAAGTGTTGATACGGCTTGGGCTATTTCCTCGATCACCTGTCCGTTGAGGGATTCCATGTTTGAGATCTGTATACCTTCAATTCTTTCCATTTCAAAGCGAAGAGCGTCCCTATCCATGGAAAAAACTGCAGGTACGTTAATTCCGGCATTCATCATCCTGTAGAGGCATGTGATTTCATTCTTCATTCTTTTTTCCCTTATGTCACTGTCAAGTTCCGTATTTCTGTATGATTTTCTTGTTCTTTCCTTGGTTACGGTTAAGTAATCATGGAATTTGCCTTCCGTGATGGTGGACTCGGCGCCCATATTTCTGTATTTTATATGGACTTCGTTCACCCACGGGGCATCCACCTCATCTATCCTGTACATCTGGTCTATGGCAGTATCCTCTATTTTCTGCCCCCCAAACTTCTCATATGTGAGGATTGCAGCCTGCCCGATCATTGCTCCATTGTCCATACAGTATTTTTCCGGTGTTTCAAAGACGTCCACACCAGCCTCCTGTGCCATAATGCCTATCATCTCCTTGAGCCTATTATTTCTGGCCACTCCTCCAGCGAGCAGCATCTCCCCCTTTCCTGATGTGTAGAGAGCCCTTTCGAGGGTTTCCACAAGCATTGCAAAGGAAATTTCCTGCACACTGTAAGCCACATCCTCCTTCCTTTCTCCCTTTTGAAGATGATTCTTTGCTGCTGTATAGATGCCGGAAAAAGAACAGTCCATTCCATTGACGGAATATGGAAGGTTCAACAATTTTTCCCCCCCTTTGGCCAGCTTTTCTATTTCCGGACCACCAGGAAAAGCATAACCCATATCCCTGGCGATCTTATCCAGCAGATTCCCTATGCCAATATCCAGTGTTTCACCTAGAACCCTGTATCTCCCCTTTCTATGGGCAATTATCTGGGTGTTTCCACCGGATACATATAGCATTACAGGATCAACTGAACCGGTTTCCCTTCTCCCTATTTCAATGTGACCCAGGGGATGGTTGACTCCAACTATGGGTATGTTCAGTTTAAGTGCAAGTGCCCTAGCAGCTACAGCCGTAATTTTTAATGAAGGTGGCAACCCTGGGCCCTTTGAAAACCCTATTAATTGAATATCTCCACTGCTGAATCCAGACTGGGAAATTGCTTTCCTGATCACGTCGACAACATTTTCAAAATGGAAATTTGCTGCCTCTCTTGGATTTATTCCACCCTTCGCCGGCCTGAATGTTCTTGACTCCATAGAGTATATTTTCTTTTCATCCAGAACTGATGCACTTGTGGTATGTGCAGTTCCTTCCAATCCAAGAGTGATCATGTATTTTCTGGTATGCGCCCCCTATTTATATAATTATGATCACGCCCTGTTCATGGTGAACATAGCGTATATTGTCGCAAGGAAAAGCAATGCTGCTCCTATGGAACCGTAAGCTATGGTTTTTAACCTGTCCTTGACTGTTCGCCTTGCAACAGAACCTGCAAAGACCAGGGAAGCGATTGCAGAGGAAGTTGTGCTTAACCTATAAAGCGTCTCATACAGATCGATGTGGTAGTGGAAATGAAGACCGATCATACTGATCAGGGCAGGGAAAAAACCTCTCCTGGCAAGGATTTCCAGAAAAATTGTGCCCCTCAGGAGGATTACTGCAAAAAAAACAACAGGCAGAACATAGGTTAATGTCTGTTCTATTCTGTAAAAAACATTCGCTTTTTTCATTGTGCCATTTCGAATATTATTCACAAATGTCCTCCAGCCTGTCCTTGACCACCTCACAGACTGCTTAAAATATGCCTTGATGTTTTCCTTTGGTATGGTTGTTACTCTGGCATCGAATGCCTTCGTAGCCACGTAGCCCCTCTTAATGATGTATGAGGTGAGGTCTGCATCGTCTCCCCCTCCATAATAGGGTATCTTACCTTCAATCCTGAAATCGTGAAATTCAGGCGACTGTATATAATTTCCCACAAGACTCATCCTGTAGGAACCGAACCCTCCATCTATGAGCATCACGCTGCCGAACGGCTTCATTGACCTCTGAATTATCTCCTTTGAACGTTCTATGAACTGGGATGCGTAGGATGTGAAATTACCACCGGATGTGTCAAAATTAATATTTCCACCAACTCCGCCTATTTCTGGAGAATATTCCTTCAGTATCTTTGATATGGCATCTCCTTCAGGAATCATGTCACCATCCATGAAGAAAACGATCTTTGTTCTTACCAGCGAAACACCGAGAGCCATGGATTTTCTTTTTCCAGATCTCGTTGAATTTGAGACAAATATTACATTTTCCTCCCTGCAAAGGGATTCGTATGGATCTTTCACTCCGTCCCCCACCACTATAATTTCCTTAACCTGATCCCTAACGCTGGAAATTGCCCTTTTGAGGTGATCTACTGGTTCTCTGTAAACCGTAATCACAACTGTTGCATCCCCTGATGTTAGCCTTTCACTTTCAAACCTGATCTTTTCCCTCTTTCGCGATAGGTAAACATTTACCATGTAGTAAATGACTGAAATAACCGATGAAAACACAGTAAGAATTATAAGGATCAGAAATTCAATTTTCATTTAGAACTATGGTTTATCCCTTTCCATATTAATAATTTAATGGATCATATATTTGGTACACCAACTTTTGCCACGACCTTAATTTAGTCAAGAAACATGTTTTGACTCAACCCTGCTTTCAATTTGCTTAATAATAGGGATGGTACCAGATTCAGCCATATTGTGGAAATTGAATTTTCCAATTTATCACCGGTATATAGTTCATAAAACTGTTAATCTTACAATATAGAATGTGATAGGTTATTAACAATGAAAGCCAAAGAGGTTTTGAATTTACTACAGATATCCAGAAAAACACTTCATGTTTACGCTAAGGACGGGAGAATACGCTATACAGTAATGCCAAACAAAATGTACAAT
>JAJYRA010000037.1 GCA_021794355.1 Thermoplasmata archaeon
GGATCTAGAGAAAATAACCTCATACCTTGCCAGATATGGAGCCGAATATTATGTCGGAACTGTTATCCAGGTACCGGAGAGCGATGCGAACATGGGAGTACCGTAGAGTAATATTGTCCCAAAACCGATCAACCCGATATATATATATATCAAATAAAATTACTAACATTATGAATAGAAAAATAAAAATAATGGGAGTCTTACTATTTGCTTTGATAATGGTTTGCATGGGTTTGTACGGGATACCCGCTCAGGTAGGTTCACAAAGTAAGGGAAATGCGACTACCAATGTTTCATTCGGTTCAGATAAACATATTTTTTCATCTTTCACAAACAATTCTACCAATTGGGCAGGATATGTTATGAACCCGAATAGAAACCTCGGTCAATACAGCGTTTCCGGCATTCAAGGAAGCTGGGCCGTCCAACAGGTAACTGGAACCTTCTGGGGCGGCCAAGGTGCCGCTCAATGGGTAGGTATAGGTGGAAAAACAACTTCAAAAATAATACAAACTGGTACAGTTTCTTGTGATAATTTCCTTTATGGAACGACTTACAGGGCTTGGTATGAGTTGTGCAATGCAGCAAATCCATCACCAATGACATTCCTTTCTATGTCAGTTAGTCCAGGGAACATCATGGATGCATATATTCACAATGTAGGAACAAACAGTTGGATCATTAACATAACGGACATTTCTAATGGACATTCATTCCAAAAGACAGTTAACTTCGCTTGTTCCGGAGCAAGTGGCGAATGGATAGAAGAATGGGCCGACGGTTTCTCCGGTTTGGCAAACTTTGGAACTGCATCCTTTGGAGCATACTATGCTTCTGGCGGAATAGATAATTTAGTAACAATGAATGGTCAACAATATACAATCGCACAAACATCATATAGTAAGATTAATATGGTGTCAGGCACAACAGTTCTTGCTAGTACTACTTCTTTGCAACCATCTAACATCCCCGTTCCAGATGCTTCTTATGATAGTTTTCAAGTTATATGGGAGAATGGATCTTAATGAGAGCCGTCATTGGATATAGGTTGGCGTTCGAAGGATTACAAAAATACTTAAAGCGCTATGCATGATGAGATATGGCCATGTTAGAACTAATCAATATAACAAAAAAATATAATAAATCTTCAAAACCAGCTTTAGATAACATAAATATTAGCACCAAAGGGGGAGAAATATTAGGTTTTGCAGGACTAAATGGTGCCGGCAAATCTACAGCGATGAGAATATCAGCCGGAGTTACCGTTCAAACTTCAGGAACTGTGTTAATCAAAAACATTAATCTAGCCAGCAAAAGAAATGAAGCCGTTCGAAATATTGGTTTTGTCCCAGATTCCGACAATATTGATCTGCATTATAAAGCAATTGACTTGATGAGGTATTATTGTGGTTTATATGGTATGAACGGAATTGAAGCAACTCAGAGATCAGAAGAGTTGCTGGATTTGGTAGGTCTAGGGAAAAAAAGGAGAGTCAACTTAAAGAAATATTCCTACGGTATGAGGAAAAGATTCTTGGTCGCCTCTTCCCTGATAGCTAACCCTGACATTTTACTCTTTGATGAGCCTTTTAATGGGTTGGATCCTAACGGTTTTCGTTTTTTAGAAAATATTTTATTAAAGTCCAAAAGTGAAGGAAAATCTATATTTATCTCTACACACGTTCTAAGTGAGTTGAGTAACCTAGCAGATAGAGTTGCCATAATCAACGCAGGAAAAATTTTGAAAATTCTTAACAAAAATGATATAACCTCAAACAGAAGGAGAATAATAAAGATTAAGCTGAACAGAACTAGTGAAAGCGCACTTAAAGCACTAAAAAAATTTGGTGACGTAGAATCAACGGAAAATACAATAATTATTTTAGAACCAAACATAGAAGATAATGAGATTCAAAAAGTCTCAGAAATTTTGACTAAAGAAGGTCTGGTCGTATATGAATGTTACTCAGCTAGAGAAGAACTGGAAGATCTATTCTTCAAAATCATAAAGGAACAAGATCAATCCATATAGGAAACATTTCATATCATCATATCTAAATCTCCCCCCTATCTTAAAAACTACAAACGGAAATCTAAAACAATCATAGTTCTCGACGTTATAAAATGTACTAATAGACAACCATCTCCACCCAGTTTTCGCAGAGCGATTTGCTCTTCGAAAATTTAATGAAATTTGTCTTAACAGTATCGATCATCATTTCCTGGTCTTTCATGAATGTCCGTGACAATATCTTTTTGATTGATTTCCATATAAGTTCTATGGGACTCAACTGGGGCGAATATGGTCGAAGAAATACAAATTCTATGTACAGTATCTCTGCAGTTATTACAACATTCTCCGTTCTGTGGGCAGAGAAGTTATCCAATATCACAATAATATGCTTGAAAGGATTGCTGTATCTTATCTCGTTCAGGAAGTCCATTACACTTTCCTGTTTTGAAATGACATAGGTATTTACTGTTCCCTTACCGTTGAATGTAGAAAAGCCAAAGTTTTTTGCCCTGTACTTGGATGTGTCCTTAACCATGACCGGCTTCTTGAATGACCAGAACCTCACAGTGTTGGCAGTGGTCTGTGGGGAGCTTTCATCAAAGAATCCGATTATGGATCTTTGAAGCGTGATCCTGCCTAAGTTTTTTTTAGTATGTCTTCGGCATCTGGTGGCCTTCTCTTATCATGGAGGTATGGTTTTGCATGATGCATATCCCACCCCTTAAGAATTACCCATATCTGCTTCATGGTGTAATCAACGTCAAACTTCTTCTTAATCATGGATCGAACCTGTGCAGTTGTATAGTTTCCATCCTTCAGCATGTTTTTGAGGATTTCCTTCTGATCAGATGACAGCTTTGACGGTCCCCTTCTAGCATATCTTGGTATAAGCCCTTTGTATCCAAGTTTGTTCCAACGATTCTGCCATTCATAACCCATCATCTTCGTGATTCCAATTCTTTCTGACGCTTCCTCGACGGAATCCCCATTGTATCTGTATCTTATGAAGAGCAGTCTCTTAAGGATCCTAGTGCTTCTCTCAAGGCTACTGATGAGCCTGTCCAAATCACGTTCATCCATCTTTTTTTTAATATGGTACCTCTCTATATTTACCATGTATAAGAAAAGCACACAAAAGTATAATAATGTTAGTAATTAACTATAATTTTTAGATGTTTTCTTAATTAAAATTGGGGAATGTGTTCCAATGGGGATCATCAGGATTTGTTTGCCTTCCTCTGTCTTTTCAATCTTCTGATTCTTTTCTTTTTCCATTTCCATCTCATATTACCTTTTTTCTTCCAATCTCTTGAACTTCGTTTCAATATTTCACCCCAATTGTGAGCATTTACTTATTTTGCCCACATAAAGTATAAGGATATTAAGACTTCTTATAAATATTTATTTTGTGAACATTTATTTACGGCATTACATTCAGAACATATGCCTGAAGACATTCAAAAATATATTAAGGAAATGATGAGCACCCTCCCTTCTGAAGAGATGTATCTTGAAGCCGTGCGGGATATTGTCAAGGATCTTATAAAGGAGTATGTCAGGAAAAAGCTCAATGAAGATCCTGAATTGAAGAAAGAACTGGCAAAGGTTATAGAGGGGTATCTGGAGGCAAAGATCAACGAGTATGACTCAATGGCAAAGATGGCAAAGATCACTGCTAAAATAGGATTTATGAGCGCCCCTCAATCTGTGAGAGACACCGCAACGAAGGATATTCTGGATACATTTAGAAAGGAAATTGAGGAGATTATACTGAGAACTCTTTAAAAGGGCAGAAAGGTTTTTTTGACAACGGTTTTTGAATTTGTATCAAACAGCGTTGCAATACAAGGGTCAGGAGAATAGTTCATCATTTTCTGGTAATCGGTCTGGGACTGCCATGTGGATGAATTCACATATCTTACTCCGTTATAATTACCAATATAATGGCCGTGAATGTGTCCTGTAATGAATATATCAGGAACTTCCCTGAATATATGGGTGTCAAACTGATTGGGTACGATGGGCGTTCTACCACCAAAAACAGGACCCATGTATCTTCTTTTTAACATCAACTCAATTGCCTTACCAACACTGTCAAAATTCCCCCCGGGAATCATCTCAATGAGGTCGTTAAGTGACATTCCGTGATAAAGTGTGACCAGTTTTTTATTAATTCTCAAATTGTAGGGATTTGGAAGGAATTTAACGTTTCCAGAAAACATCTTTCTGATTGCAGGGCTCATTTCTGGTTGGGGTTCTGCAAGTCTCACAGTATCATGATTTCCAGGCATGACATAAACATTTAAATCTGGTGGCAACTGGTTTACGAAATCTGCCAGATATTCATACTGTTCCAAAGGATTTATAATTTCAAGATCATTTTCCTGATTTGGATACACACCAATGCCATCTACCACATCTCCGCTCAGAATTAGATGCTTTAGATTTGCCGCTTCATCCGATGAAGAATTGACCCACTTTATGAAATTTGTAAATCCTTCCTTGATAAACGTCTTGCTTCCAACGTGAATATCGGAAATTGAGCAGATAAATTCCGGTGTTTTTCCATTATCATCAATGAGCCTTTCAGGGATGTCAGGTCTTATGATCTCGTTAGCGAAAATAACGGGTTCGGATTTTTCCATGTCGTTATTTGGTCTTGGCTTGCTACCAATGACACCAACAACTTCATCATTCAAGAGTAGTTCCTGTGACATTGGATTCTTTTTCATGATTATGACATCTATATATGATTCGGTGTCTTCAATTCTGAACTTCTTGTGCCCGTTCCTTGTTTCAGAAACGTTGTTTATCATCCCCACAACCTTTACTTCCCTTGCATCCCTGTTTCTTATATTTGTAATGGAATCTACCTGTCTCAGTTTACCGGCATTGATGATAATGCTTTTCAATGTTTCATATCTGTTTACAAACATTTTCCTGAAATCTTCCACGGAGCTGTTTGCTTTTATGTCATTAACATCTATTTCCTTAATTTGCTCAGGATTCTTGTTCTGGTTACCTCCTATGAGCCTGAGTACATCGTCTTTCTTGATTATTCCAGTTCTCAAAGTATCATTATCTATTAGATGAGTGATCATTGTGCCCATGGACCTATCCATTATGATTTTTAGAGCTTCTGGATCCAGTATTATACCCCTGGAATTGAAGAATTCAAGTATTTTCAGCTTGTCCTGAAAGTAATTTGAAGTCATTATTACAATATTCAAAAGACTTATAAAGTGATTTCCCTAAGAAGAAAAGGAAAGTATCACTGAGGAAATTTTCAGGAATCATTAAAAATCACCTTTCTATGAGGTTGCGGTTGATAAATGAACAGAAGGGTTGACGTTCTATTATTCATAGTAATGGTTGTATTTTGGGCCATCAATTACCCTCTGGTAAAAATCGCTCTTAATTATATGAATTCATATTCCCTCCTTTTTTACAGGGTTCTTTTCTCCATTTTGGGTATTCTGTTCATATTCAACAAAAAGTTAAATCTTCATTTGACCAGGGATGAAATTCTTCCGCTGTTTATTTTATCTATGCTCAATGTCCTGATCTTCATGGAATTGTGGTTTATGGCAGAATCCACCATTTCTTCGTCCCTGAGTTCCATTATAATTTATACTTATCCTGTAACATCTACCCTTCTTTCCATCATAATTCTTAAGGAAAGTTACAGCAGGTTCGTGTTTATGGGAATAATATTTGGTTTCACTGGTGTTATAGTCATATTCTTCAATGGTCTGCTGTCTGGGCTGGGAATTGGTGTTCTGATTGCTCTGGCCGGTTCATTCAGCTGGTCTGCTGGAACAATATATTACAAGAAATACCTCACTGGAAAGAAGAGAGAGACTACAAACTTCTACCAGTTTGCCTTTTCCCTGTTACCTTCCTTTCTCATTGCGGCAGCCGCAGATCCAGGAATAGGATTGATCACTCCTCCCCCCATATTTCTCCTTATAGTGGCAATCATAGG
Source organism: Thermoplasmata archaeon (assembly GCA_021794355.1). Lineage (GTDB taxonomy): Archaea > Thermoplasmatota > Thermoplasmata > Thermoplasmatales > Thermoplasmataceae > Cuniculiplasma. The sequence continues at coordinate 6,000 of JAJYRA010000037.1, forward strand.
TATACCTGGAACTGCTGTGGCCTATTATGCATTTCTTCACCTGAACCGGGTATACAAAGTTTCCACCATATCTTCCTTCCTTTTCCTTGTACCGGCAGTGTCTGTGGTCTTTGGATTCATAATACTCAAGGAGATCCCAACATTATACGAAGTTGCAGGCCTAATACTTGTGAGTATCGGTATAATATTTTCCGCTAAGGGATTAAGAAAGTGATTTTTCATAAGAAAATGAAATGTTGAATTTCAGGACTCTTTCATATTTCAGGACATTTTTGAACTAAGACGTGGAGATGAATAACATCTCCGTTTTATCTTGTTCTTGGACCTATGGTATAATTCCAGTCACCGTGAAATTGATCCCTGATCATGTTTATTTTTTCCAGTTCCTCATCTGATATCTCCTTCCCTGTTTCGTATATTCCGGCACCAATTTCGGCGGATATCTTTGACTCATTATTTGTTCGTGGGTTGCCAATAAGTTCTATTATGGTTTCATATGATCTCAGTGGTTTTCCACGCCAGTTTATGGTAATATATGAGAACATGCGATGTTCTATTTTATTCCACTTGCACATACCTTGAGGAAAGTGGCATACCGTGATATCCAAACCTGACTGATCCGCGAATTTTTGTAGCTCATTCTTCCACAGTCTGACTCGAGAGCCATTGGAACCACCGCCACTGGCTGCAATCATCAGTCTCGTTGCTCCTTGAGACCGGACGGCCGTAGGATAAAGTTAACGGATATACCGCCACTGGCTGCAATCATCAGTCTCGTTGCTCCTGGATATCTCTTTATTCCCATGAGATACCACCATCTTCTTATGGATTCAACGGCAAATTCAGCCGTGTCACCATCAATGCCTATGTCTACCCACCCCTCTTTTTTCTTTATGTCATATACACCATAGGGTATTGCATTTCCCTCAGCGTTTGAAAGAATATCATACACATTGACCTCATTCACATTATCTGGAGACTTCCATTCCTCCCCGTTGTTCTTGAAGTTTCCCACGAGTTCTTTCTTCTTTGCATCCACAGATATTACAGGATCATTGCTTTCCGCGAATTCCATTGCAGTGTCGTTTATGTGCTGGAACTGTTCGTTGGGATCTGGATGATTCACCCCCTTTCTTGTCTTCTTGTTCTCCTTCAAATTAAATCCCTCACCATGAAGTATATTGCCAATCATTGTATAATTTTTTGTATGTTCCGATGCGTTCATCTCTTTGGACAGGAACTCAGTTCTTACTCACCCAGATGATGGATGATTGAGGATTCCCTTCTATGGAATGTTATACCAGCTCCCTCAGCTTTGTTACAAGATCCGGATTCTTCACTATAAGAAATCCCTCATATTTGTACCCCAACTAATTCCCATCAAGACATTGTCAAATCTTAGTTGATTTTTTCTCCTTGCAGATCTCACCAACTTTATGAGCATTCGGTTGAACTGAGGAATAGTGCGGTTTTTGCTCCAAGCAACTGTTCCAGAATCTTTTCCATTTTCAAATTATCAACACAAATGCGACAATGTCTCCATCAAGAAAACCATAAATTAATGGTTAACATTACCACCTATGACTTTTGAAGATTTACCGGATTTCATCAACAACAGGAGGAAGAATGATGATCTTCTGGAAATTGAGGATGAAATTGATCCGTATCTTGAACTCACATGGTTCCTTAACGAAGAAGAAAGAGTGGGCAGGGGAAAGACCATTCTCTTCAACCACGTAAAGGGATCAGATATTCCTGTGGTGGGAAATATATTTTCAACCCATGAAAAAATGAACGCAATTCTTGGGGACACCCCAGAAAATGTTGGAATGGGAATGAGAAATCTTATAAGACCCCCAAAGGAGAGTGAATCGCTCATAGGGAGGGGTCTCGAGATGCTGAAGGAGTTGGGAGGATTGAGACCAAAACTTCACGATAGACTGCCTTCTTCATACAGGATACTGGATACTGTGGATCTGAAAAAATATCCTTTCTGTACAACATGGCCGGAAGACGCCGCCCCCTTTTTGACCCTTCCGGTTGTAATAACAAAAGACCCTGAAACGGGAATGAAAAATGCCGGCATGTACAGGATGCAGATGTATGATTCAGAAACCATGGGAATGCACTGGCAGATCCACAAGGATGGATCAAGGCATTATCAGGATTATAAGGAGAAAGGAAAAATAATGGATGTTTCAGTAACACTGGGAACTGATCCGCTGACCATATTCTCCTCGGTGGCTCCACTTCCTGAACCACTGGACGAATTTTCCTTCTGGGGACTCATAAGCAAGAAAAGAGCTGACCTGGTTAAGGGCCAGACTGTTGACATGCATTACCCAATGAATTCTGAAATTGTACTTGAAGGATATGTGGATACATCCGAAACAAGAATTGAGGGTCCCTTTGGAGATCATACTGGATATTACTCCCTATCTGAAGAATTTCCAGTGTTCCATGTACGGAAAATTGTGGAAAAAAAGAATCCAATTTATCCCACCACGATTGTGGGGAAGTTATGGCACGAGGATGTCATAATGGGTAAGGCCATAGAACGACTTTTCCTCCCACTTGTTCGATTGCAAATACCTGAAATAGTGGATATGAACACCCTGGAAGAGGCCGTCTTTCACGATATGATTGTTGTTTCCATAAAGAAGCGTTACCCTGGACATGCAAAGAAGGTTATGTTTGCCATATGGGGTACTGGACAGCTGATGTTTTCCAAGATAGTTTTAATTGTTGATGATGATATTGATGTTCATGATAGAAAACAGGTAATATGGGCTATGGGTACCAGAATAGATCCATCAAGGGATGTTGTTATTATTCCCGGAACGCATACGGACACACTGGATCATGCCGCTTCTCTACTAAACTATGGATCGAAGATGGGTATTGATGCAACCAAGAAATGGAAATCGGAGGGATTTAACAGACCATGGCCGGATACACTGTCAATGAAAAAGGATATTCAGGAGAGAGTGGAGCAGATCAGAAAGAAAATGAATCTTTCAAAGTGAGGGGATTCATAGATTATATCAAACTGGAACACACAGTTTTTGATATTCCATTCATCGTTGCCGGAAGCTTCATAGCCGCCGATGGTTACCCGGGTCTACGCATTATTCTTCTTGTTATATTTGCAGGAACCCTAGCAAGGGCCACTGGGATGTCCATCAACAGGATCATTGGAAAGAAATATGATGTTATTAACCCAAGAAAGAAAAATTGGGGACTCGTTAACGGCTCCCTATCCACGGAAAAAGCCGTAATGTTCACTATTATTGTTGCAGCTCTCTTTGAACTGTGTACCTATTTTCTCAACACATTCGTATTTATTCTTTCACCCATTGTTCTTGTTATATTTATAATAGATCCCATGCTCAAGAGGGTTACAAGGTGGAGGCATCTATTCATGGGATTGACAATTGGAGTTGGCGTAATGGCAGGTTATCTTTCTGTCATTCCACATTTCCCATCTTCCCCAGAAATTTATATCCTTGTGGTTACAACTGCCACATGGATTGGGGGCTTTGATATGGTTTATACAATTCCGGATGTGGATTATGACAGGGAAAACAATCTTAAAACGGTGATGTCAACATACGGAATCAGGAAGGGTATGATAATTTCAGATATTACTCACGCCTTTACACTCCTGTTTTTCACATTGATGATCTTCTATATAAGGAGCTATTTCTATGTGGCGGAACTGGCATTGATCTATTTCCTCATAATTTACCAGCATTACATTTTAGATCCGTACGATCATAGCACCGTGAAAATTTCTTTCCTGAATTCAAACTCATTCATAGGAATCTCTTTTCTGGCAGTGCTCATACTCTCCCAATATATTCACCTGCTTTCATTCTAGGAAATCTTTTATTTCCATTTACTGGAAAGATACTTCTTTCAGGGCGTGGAAAAACACATAAAAAAGTAGGGAATTTAAAGAAACCTGGAGAGATTGATCAGGTCACTGAGAACCGCACCCGCTGTTTCCAGTGGACCATCCATGTTTTCTGAAATGAATACAGGCTTTCTCTCCTTAAAACTGATTTCACAGGCCATTCCCATGGGATCCAGGGAAAAAAATGGATCTTCCATTCCAAGTCTGAATAGCTTTGATTCTGCATGAAAACTTCCCTCACTGGAGATATCTGCAAGAAGCATGGTGTCCTTTTCAATGTTCTCCTGATCAATACCATCGTAATTGAATTCCTTAAGCCTTAATTTTTGTCCAAAGAGTGCGTTTGATATTATAACAGCCTTCCTTGCTGAATCGGTACCGTCAAGATCATCTGTCATATCTGTTTCAGCAACACCTTCCCTTAAGGCAATATCCCTGGCTTCATTGAGACTCATTCCAGATCTTACCTTTTTCATGATAAAATTTGATGTTAAATTGACAACCCCCCTGAATCTGGTAACATTGAAGGATGGAAAGCTACCCCTGATCAATGAAAATATGGGAAGTCCTCCTGCAACTGTGGCTTCAAAGTAAATCTTTTTTTCATTGTTCAAGGAACCATCCATGATCTCTGGAAAGAAATTGGCAAGACCTGATTTGTTAGCGGTCACAACATGTTTTCCCCCTTTGAACATGTTCAGGTAATCATCCCTTTCCCTTTCCCCATTCCTGGAAGCTGTCCTCATATCAACATATAGATCAAAGTCAAGGTTTTTCACGTCCAGATTCTTCTTGTACTCTTCAGGGTGCCTCAGAAATTCATCCATGTCCTTTCCATTCATTCCAGATTCCGAATATATCTGCCCACGGGAATTTTCCATTCCACATATGGAAAAGATTTTATTTTCAGTGGAAAGAAGTTTGATGAGGTTTAGAGAAACATTTCCTGTTCCTGCCAGGTATAATCTCGTCCTCACTCCAACTCAACCTTTCCAACGGATATAACTTCGTCATCATCTTCCACGTTTATGAGCTTGACACCCTGTGAGTTCCTGCTGACCTCTCTAACGGTTGAAGATTTTATTCTTATGGTCTGATCATTCTTTGTTATTATTATGAGTTCATCGTTCTCGTTCACGGGCAGGGCATCCACAATTTTACCCGTCCTTTCGTTGATCTTCATGACCTTTACTCCCATGCTTCCCCTGTGATGACTGGTAAATTCACCCTCTTCCGTTCGTTTACCTATTCCTCTGGAGGAAACGGTAAGTATATTTTGTCCGGGTTCTATGGCAAAGGCCTTGAGAACGCGTTCCCCTTTCTGTATCTTCATGGATCTGACCCCTCTGGCCGTTCTCCCCATGGCCCTGAGCTCGCTGGAAATGAATCTTGCTGCCTTTCCATTGTTTGATACCACCACAACATCATGATCTGAATTCAACATGAAAACGGATACCATCTCGTCACCTTCCTCAAGGCGTAAGGCCCTTATTCCAGCGGAATTTATGTTTGAGAAGTTTTCCATGGATGTCTTCTTGATATAACCCATCCTTGTGGCCATTATTAGAAATGTGTTTTCCCTGAAAGAGTACTTCAATATTTCTGTTAACCTTTCTCCTTCATTCAGTTTCAGGAAAGCCGAACCTATGACGCCAACTCCGGTCCTGCTCTTACTCTCTATCCTGTAAGCCTTCATGACGAAGACCCTGCCCGTATTGGTGAAGAAGAGGATATTATCGTGTGAACTGCAGTGCAGTATGGACCTGACCTGATCCTCATCCCTCACACTGGTTTGAACGCCCTTGCCTCCGCGCTTCTGAGCCCTGTACTCATCAAGGGTCACCCTTTTTATGAATCCCTTTTCAGTGAGGATGATCACACTTTCCTCCTCTGGAATTGTCTGATCATCTGAAAGATTCTCGTATCCTCCAATCTCCACGGCTGTTCTTCTATCATCACCGTATTTCTTCATGATCACCTGCAATTCCTCAATGAGGATTTTCTTTCTCTCACCCTCCTCATGTATAATCTTCTCCAGCCTGGAAAGTTCGGATGCCGTTTCTTCCAGTTCCTTCCTTATTTTATCCCTTTCCAGTGAGGTAAGTCTCTGCAACCTCATATCCAGGATAGCGTTGGCCTGTAATTCGGTCAACTCCAGAGAATCCATGAGCTTCATTCTTGCCTCAGAGGTTTCCCTGCTTCCCCTTATGAGAGAGATTACGAGATCAAGCCTTTCCAGTGCTTTATCAAGTCCTAAGAGGATGTGTTCCCTTTCCTTCAACTTCTGGAAATCGAACTCACTTCTCTTCAAAATAACTTTCAACCTGTGATCAACGTAGCTCTGCATCAATTCCTTGAGATTCATCTGCTTTGGTTCATTGTTCAACAGTACCAGATTGTTTATCCCTATGCTCTGCTCGAGCTCCGTTTTGGAATAGAGCTGGTTCACTATGAGATCCTTTCTATCTTCATCCTTTATCTTTATGACTATACGCATTCCTTCCCTGTTGCTCTCATCTCTCACGTCCGTTATTCCTTCTATCTTTCCCTCATCCACATGCTTTACAACGTTCTCAAGGAACACAACCTTGTTTACTCCATAGGGAAGACTATTTATGATGATCCTCTTCCTGTCATCCCTTTGGACCTCACCCCTACATATGACCTTTCCCCTGCCTGTTTCATATGCCCTGATTAGATCATCCGTGATCCATATTCTTCCCCCTCCAGGGAAATCTGGTCCCTTTACCGATTTCAGAAGTTCCTTGATGGTAATATTTGGATTGTTCACAAGGTCTATTATTCCGGCACCAATCTCTCCCAGATTGTGTGGAAGCAGGTTGGTAGCCATTCCCACAGCGATGCCAGAACTCCCATTTATCAGGAGATTGGGGACAACCGAAGGCAGGTAATCCGGCTCCTGCAGGGATCCATCAAAGTTCAGCCTGAATGGTACCGTATTCTTGTCTATGTCCTTTAGCATCTCCTCTGCCAGTGGTGCAGTTCTCGCCTCCGTATACCTCATGGCTGCAGGGGCATCCCCATCTATGGAACCAAAATTCCCCTGACCGTCTATTAGTGTGTAACGCAGCGAGAAATCCTGTGCCATCCTTGCCATGGCATCATATATGGCGTTATCTCCGTGTGGATGGTATTTACCCATGGCCTCCCCCACGATCCTTGCTGATTTTCTATAGGGTTTATCGTGTGTGAAATTATTTTCAAACATGGAGAAAAGTATTCTTCTCTGAACAGGTTTCAACCCATCCCTCACATCGGGTATGGCCCTGCTCACTATGACACTCATTGCATATTCCAAATAGGATTTCTTAATTTCAGTTTCTACAGGTCTAATTTCCATTTGAACACCTTAAAAATCGATTTCCTCCACATATTTGGCATTCTCTTCAATAAACTTTCTTCTTGGTTCCACCTTATCACCCATCAGGATTGAAAAGGTATGATCAGCCTCTACGGCATCCTCCACATTTACTCTCACAAGCCTCCTTGTATCCGGGTTCATCGCGGTGTCCCACAATTGTTCAGGATTCATCTCCCCAAGACCCTTGAATCTCTGAGTCACAACATTCTTTCCCAGTGTCTCAACAATTTTGTCCCTCTCCTCCTCAGAATAAACATAATGTATTTTATCACCCTTCTGGACCCTGTATAGAGGAGGTTCTGCAAAATATATGTTTCCGTTGTTTACCAGTTTTACCGCATGTCTGTAGAAGAATGTCAGGAGTAAGGTTCTTATGTGTGCACCATCCACATCCGCATCGGTCATTATTATGATTTTCCCATATCTCAGGTTGGTCAGGTTAAGATCTTCACCTATTCCAGTTCCCAGAACAATGATAAGATCCTTGATGATCTGGTTTGAGAAGGTTTTGCTATCATTGGCCTTTTCAACATTCAATATCTTTCCCCTGAGGGGCATAACTGCCTGATATTCCCTATTTCTCGCCTGTTTTGCTGAGCCACCTGCAGAGTCTCCCTCCACTATGTAAATTTCTGTTTTCCCTGGATCGGAAGAGGAACAATCTGCCAGTTTTCCAGGCATGCTTCCTGTACCGAGACTGGATCTTTTCTTTATGAGTTCCTTTGCATTCCTGGAGGCTTCTCTTGCCTCTGCAGCCATCAAGGCCCGCCTCACTATGAGGTTGCCAATGTTTGGATAACTTTCTAGATAGAACTTGACCTGGCTTTCCAGTATGGATTGAACAATACCCTTGATTTCACCGTTACCCAATTTTTCCTTTGTCTGGCCTTCAAACTGTGGGTTATACATCTTCACATGCAATACGGCTACAAGACCATCCCTGACATCGTCTCCAATGAGGTTATCCACGCCTTTTACGAGATTGTTCTTTTTAGCATAATCCAGTATGGCCTTGGATAAACCGGTACGAAATCCTGCCACATGGGTTCCTCCCTCATCTGTCCTGATGTTGTTTACAAAGGATTTCATGACCTCCATGGAATTGGATGAATACTGAATGGCAAATTCCACCACAACATCAGATTTTTCATCTTTTCCTTTCAGTGTTTCCTTGAGAAGTAGATCAGATCCCTCTGAGAGATAGGCAACAAACTCGGAAAGGCCACCTGAAAAATGGAATGTTTTCTCCTTTCCTGTTCTTTCGTCCCTCATGTCAAAGGTAATATTTGAGTTCAGGTAGGCCAACTCCCTCATTCTCCTCTCCAACACCTCGAAACTGAAGGTTGTCTCCGAAAATATTTCCTCGTCCGGATAGAACTTTATGGTTGTGCCTGAATCGCTCTGGAGATTGAGGGCCACATCCCTCAAAACTTCGTCTGAATCCTTTTCCTGAACATTCACAGTTATGAGGTGTCCGTCAGGTATCCCTTTTCTGAAAATTTCATAGTATAGATTTCCATTTCTCTTTATAACGGCAATGAGCTTTTTTGATAGTGCATTTACCACGTGGACGCCAACCCCGTGGAGACCTCCTGTGACCTTGTATACCTTCTTGTCGAATTTAGCTCCACTGTGTAACTCAGTCAGCACTATTTCAAGGGCTGGTCTCTTGTATTGTGGGTGAATATCAACGGGTATGCCCCTTCCGTTATCCTCAACCGTAAGGCTTCCATCCTTTCCCAGTGTTATGAATACCCTGTCTGCAAAACCAGCATTAGCTTCGTCAACACAGTTATCTACCACTTCATAAACCAAATGGTGTAAACCACCCTCTCCTGTGTTCCCTATGTACATACCGGGAACCTTCCTCACTGCCTTTAAACCTTCAAGTATCTGAATTTGTGACGCATCGTATTGATCCAATCTTATCCTACCTATATGGGTTCATGGCTTTAAAGGATTTTTATTTTTATTCATGTAAACCTTATTATATTTTTTTAAATCGCTAAAAACGGCATGAGAAATACATCTGAATTTCATTTTCTTGTTCTTATTACGCTGGTATAAAATGCCATGTATCTGAATGGATTGTCCATATCCTGAGCGTTTCCGTTCATGTTCACATATTTCTTGGTGAACTGTGGCTCACCGAACACTCTCTTCATGGAATCGTTTCCAGTGTCAAAGTTGATAAGGTATTTTCCTTTCATTTCCTTTCTGAGGATAGAGAGATCCCTGAAGTCCTGGGATGTAAAATTCTTATTGTACCATGACTTCCCCGCATAGGGTGGGTCCATATAGAAAAATGTATCTACCGAATCGTATTTTTTTATCAAATCCCTGAAATCCATATTTTCAATCTTCCAGTTTCCGGTTCTCTCCTTTATGGCAGGTAAATGTGCCACGCTTTTCACAATACCCGTATAGGTGCTCTTTTCCCTTCCGGTAGAATATGTTTCTCCCATTCCACCAAATGTCGTGTTATACCTGTAGAACGTCCTGAACGCATCAGAGACCATTTTTTCCACCTCTGGAAGATTATCCGGTTCTTCATGGTGCCTGTAATCGTTAAACGCTTTTACCCCAGAGGTCCACCTCTTTGCATTTTTCATGAATTCCTCGAAATTGTCCCTCAAACAGAGAAAGAGATTGAACAGGTCTGTGTCTATTTCATTGTAAACTGTCTGCCCCGAACCCATGTTAAGACTGATGGATGCAGATCCCCCAAATACATCCACAAATCTCTGGCATTGGGATTCCTTCCACGTGTTATTTATATCTGGAATTGAAACCCATTTTGATCCTGGATATTTCATAAGTCTTAATTTTTTCATACAATACCATTCTAAACCCCATTTAAAACTGGCATAAAAAATTTAGAAATTATTCCAGAAGATGTTACTCCATACAGCAACTCATTTTTGATATATCCCTTGATCGGGACTGGGCGACCAGTTTGATGCCTTCAGCGATGGTTGGAAAAATGTGAGTCATGGCAACAATTTCATCCACATGGATACCATTTGCAATAAGATAGGCACCCTCCATTATTATCTCCGTTGCAAAGGGTGAAATGATCTGAACTCCCAGTATGACTCCATCGTTCTTTCTAGATATGACTTTAAACAGTCCCTGGGTTTCATTAATTATTCTTGCCTTTGATACTGATGCAAGACCAATTCTGGATACTTCATACTCTATTCCAGATCTCTTAAGTTCCTCCTCTGTCTTTCCCACAAAAGAAGCCTGCGGTTCTGTAAATATTCCCCATGGAACCAACTCCTCCCTTACACTTTCCATCCTGATTCCAAATATACTGTTAACTGCAATGGTACCTTCCCTTGCTGCAATCGTTTCGAGCTTCAGCTTTTGCTTTACCACATCCCCGGCTGCGTATATCCTTGGATTAGATGTCACCATATACTCATCCGTGATTATTCCTTCATCAGTATACCTTACACCAGCTTTTTCCAGGTTTAATCCATTTAGGTTTGGCTTTCTCCCATTGGCAACCATGAGACTTTGGAACTTAAGCTCCTCATTTTCTTTATTCTTCTGAACGGTTACAACAAAAAAATTGTTTTCTTTCTTCACCTCCTTAATTGAGAATCCAACTTTTATGTTTAGATTTTCTGAACCTATGGACTTCATCAGTTCTGTATCCATATCCATATCTCCAATGCGGTTTATGGTTTCATGGCTCTTTATAATGGTAACACGGGTACCAAAGAAAGAAAGTGCCTGGCCCAATTCCAAAGCAACATAACCTCCCCCAATTATCCCAAGGGTTTCAGGCAGTTCCCGTATATCCCATAGGGTGTTGCTGTCCAATATTTCTTCCCCTTTAACCCTGGAAACTTTATCACTAATAGATACGGGAGATGACCCCGTGGCTATGATCACGTTAAACGCTTTTATGTAGAATATTTGCCCTTCATTGTTTATTTCTATTTTATCTTCGGAAAGAAAGGTTGCCTTTCCATCAAAAACCTTAACATTTGGATAAAATTTCAGCACTTCCTCGTATTTACTCTGTCTCTCACCCCATGTCAGTGATTTTATTGTTTCCATTACCTTTTTAAAATCAAGACTTGAATATTTTGATTCAATACCGGGAAAGGGAGAATTTTTCATTTTATGATATACTTTGGCAACCTCAAGTATATATTTTGAGGGTATGCATCCCACATTAACGCATGTTCCTCCCATGGGACCGTAACCAATCATGGCAATTTTAGCGCCTCCTGTTGTAATTTCAGATGCCTTAATGGCGGCAGAGAAGGCAGCAGTACCCCTTCCAATTATGGCAATATCAAATTCCTTGTCCATTATTCCACCTTCCTTATCTGGGCCTTATAATGGGACTTTTCAGAAAAAATTGGATCTGACAGAATCTTTTCCCTTGAGAGTATGGATTCGTCCATGGTAAGAGAGCCTTCTCCTTTCTCCAAGTTTATCCTTACATCCTTTGCCCCTATCCTTTCCATCTCAGTTTTAATGGTAAATGCGCAATCTTCGCAGGTCATTCCGAATATTCTCATTTCAACTTTTTTTTCAGCCATATGTGTGAATTATCCATCCATACTTAAAGGAAAAAGTAAAGTTTCCTTTACTAAAAGTTTAAAACGTCATTATACTGATCGTAATGAGATGGATGAAGATGGCAGAAAAATCAAAAAAATGGAAATATGCATGATGGACGTGGATGGCGAGAAACTATGCATTGATCCTTCTCTGCCCATATTGAAGCTGATATCCAAGAAATACGCGATGCTTATTTTATTGAGCATTTACGGAAATGAAAGCAGATCAAATTTCAACAACATAAAGGAACACATTCCATTTTCCAGTTCAACCATTATTTCCCAGAGGATCCATGATCTTGAAAGAGGAGACGTAATTGAAAAAATAAGTGATAAGGGAAGAATCTTCTATGTCCTTTCGCCCTTTGGAAAACGACTGCTGGAAGCACTTAAACCATTTGTTAAAATGATGAACCTTTCCCATGAAAAGCGATAAAATTGGCAGATTTTATCGTTGTGGATGGAGATACCCACCGACAGTGCGATATCATTCCTGTCACATGCCTTCTTGAAAAGCTACGGATAAAGGGGGCGAATTTGTTGAATTGAAAGGTTCAAATTTCTAAGAAGTGGTGAGATGTTACTTGGTCTTTTCTGAAATCTTTTCCCTCATTTCCCTGATGATTCTTTCATAATTGAAGGATGGTACCTCTTTCTCGTACAGAACCACGGCAAGAGGTGATAATTCCACGGTAATCTGGTTTGTCTTGAAAATTTCAACATTCCTTTTCATGGTCTTTAGTTCTGAAGGCAACCTCTCTGCGATGCCATCGATTACCAGTTCCGTTGAATTTGAGAGTCCTCCACCAATCATTATGGCGTCAGGATCAAAGATATTGACAAGATTTGCTACTCCCACGGCCATATTATCCACGACCTTGTTAATTACACGAATGCATTCCTTATCCCCCTCTTCGGCACCATCAAAAATATGCCTTGCTTCCAACTTTTCCGGTGAAATTTTCCTCAGGTAGAGTGATTTACTGTGGGCATTCATGGCTTCCATTATTCTAAGAGTGCCTTTTCCTCCTGCCATTATTTCGAAGCACCCCCTTCTACCACAACCACACTGGGGACCAAGGGGATCAATGACCATATGACCAAACTCACCGGCCATTCCAGTGGAACCCCTGTATATACGGTTATTTATAAAGACTCCACCACCAATACCAGTACTCAGAGTAAGATATATGAAATTATTTGCTACCTTTCCGTTTCCAAATATTTTTTCTGAAATGGCTGTTGCCGTTGCGTCATTCTCAATATAGACAATTTTACCAATTCGCTCTTCAAGCATTCTTGAGAACTCAATTTCCATACCTCCAAAAAGATTTGGAGAAGATCTGATGATACCTTTCCTAGCATCTACCGCCCCTGCAATGACCACGGAGATTGCATCGGGAACCCTTCCTGTTTCTGATTCCACATTATCAGTCATTGTACCGATGAGCTCAACCATTTCCTCAGGAGAACTGAAAATTGGTGTCCTTATTTTCATTCTTTTGTGTATTTTCCCGTTACTTTCAGAAAGGAATAGGGAAATCTTCGATCCACCAATATCAAAGCCCAGTACGTCCAGAATCATCCACCTTTTTCACAACTAGTGTTAAATTGTTTATTCCAATGACAATCACTCTTTCACCCTTTTCTATCCTCTGATTTTTTTCTGTTCTTGCCTTCCATCTTACTCCTTCAAGGGAGACCCAGCCATTGGGGTCAATATCAGTGTCTGCAGCTCCCTCGCTTCCAACCATTGACTCCCAACCGGTCACAGGCTTTCTAACCTGCGATTTAACGATCCTATTTATATAGTAGGCAATAAAGGCAGCTATCAGTATAACGAGGATTGCCGTGATTATGAATGAATCATTTATGGGAGAAGGAGAATAACTGGAGGAATATGGCTGTGCTGTAAGGTCGTATTGAGGGGAGATCAAAAAGAGCGTCCCTATTATATCGACTACAACACCTGCCATGAGTGCTATTCCATGACCCGTTTTGAACTCCAGAAAAATAAGGATGGAACCCATTACCAGGAAAACCAGTCCTACGATGGAAGCATCAATGAGTTGCGAACCTAGAAAACCCAATATTATCAAACCTAAACCGAGTAATGTCATAAAAATTGTTCGGTGGTATAAATCCAGAAGTATGGCAAGGGAGCCAAAGGATATGAGTAAACCATCCACTGTAGCATTACTTATGAAACTGATAAACTGGTCAAAGACGGATTCCCCAATTGCATTCTGATGATATCCTGCAAGGTTAAGAATCGCAAGGAGATGGGAAAGGCTGCCTGCATATCCATTAACAAGGCCATTTGAAACCGCCTCTGAATATGAATAGGTTGCACCATTGGTAACCATGAGGGAGGCAGCGGTTGAATTATGCCCGTGTTCCTGCGCAAGGTTTACCATAAGAATTTGGAAATCACTGGTGTCTTGTGTGGGTGTTGCAGGCCCGATAACAGAGCCTCCAGCCATCCATACCTGGGTTGATGCCATGGCTATATATGATCCTGCATAGGCTCCAAAGCCATTTGTTAATATATAAGTGTAGACAGGAACTCCGATGGATTCTGTATGATTTATATCGTGAATGATTTGAAGCATACTGGATATGAGACCTCCCTGAGTGTTCATTTCAATGACCACCCCTGCGGTGTTTGTCTTATTAAGACCGCTAAGAGCACTGTTAAACATATCAGCTGCTCCTGGATCTACTGAATAATCAAAATTTATAATAACAAGGTTTTTCCCGGATGAAGTCTGCATCACACTTACGGATTTTGAGTTACCATTATGGTGTGGCAAATTGGGAATAACCCCTATAATAAGAATTAATAAGATTAAAAATATCAGTATAATAGGGGTTTTGGATCTTTCCATACACATCAATTATATACTTATATTTAGCATTATTTACGATATTTCTGTTCTAAGGGTTTATGGATTGATTGAGATTTCAAATCAAAAGGAATCCGCTTTCCATTCCATTTCGTCGCCAGGAATCATAGAAAAGGTTTATAGAAGCTTTCAAATTCGAGTTTAATGAAACAAACTTATATTTCTGACATTGACAGAATGAAAAATGGTGATTCCGTAACGCTGAAAGGGTGGGCGCAGGAAATCAGAATCATGAAGAATATAGGATTCATAATCTTAAGGGACAGCACAGGGCTGGTGCAGGCAACGGTTAAAAGGGAGAATGAAGCTTTCGGTGATCTTGAAAAAATAACGAGGGAGAGCGTGGTGGAGTTAAGTGGAACTATTCCTGAAAAGGTTGTGAGCAAACTCGGGAAAGAAATAACAGTTTCATCCCTAAAGGTTCTAAACCTTGCCATGGTCCCCCTACCCCTCGGCATAGTAGATGAGGTGGAAGCTGATTTTGATACAAGATTCAATAACAGGTTTATGGATCTGAGAAAACTGGAACACCAGAGAATTTTCAAGATCAAGTCAGCCCTTCTATGGGGAATAAGAACTTTTCTGATGAATAGGGGTTTCACTGAAGTTCAGACACCAAAGACCGTTTCTGCTGCTACAGAAGGAGGCGCTGAACTGTTCAGTGTAAAATACTTTGAAAAGGATATTTTCCTTAATCAGAGTCCCCAGCTATACAAAGAAATGCTCATAGCTTCAGGAATTGAAAGGGTCTTCGAGGTCGGTCCAGCTTTCAGGGCTGAGGAACACAACACGCCAAGACATCTGAATGAATTTACTTCCATTGATATTGAGATGGCCTTTGCAGATCACAATGATGCAATGCATATGCTTGAGGAGGCCATATCAGCAGGTGTTGAAAATTTTCTTAAAACTGTTCCGGATTCTGAAAAGGTATCTCTTCTTAAGGAAAAACCCATAACGCCCTTTCCCAGGATTACGTACAGGGAATGTGTCAGGATATTGAAAGAGGAGGGCATTGATCAGAAAGATGGGGAAGATTTAAACAACGAATCTTTAAAAGTCATAGGAAAGAGGTTTGAGAACTTCTATTTTATTACCGAATGGCCAACAACAGTGAGGCCATTTTATACGGCTACACTTGAGGATGAGAGGGATTTTACAAAATCCTATGATCTTCAGTTCAAGGAAATAGAACTTACATCCGGAGCCCAGAGAGTACACAACCCTGATGAACTTAAAAATAGAATTGAAGAAAAAGGATTAAATTCTCAAAATTTTGAGTTTTACCTGAAAACGTTCAGGTACGGAATGCCACCCCATGCAGGGTGGGGATTGGGACTTGAAAGGTTAACCCAGGTAATACTTGGACTAAATAATATAAGGGAAGCATCCCTATTTCCTAGAGATAGAACGAGAGTTTTTCCCTGAACCTCTTTTCTTTCGATCGTCCCCAAAAACGAGTCTATCCATTTCCTCTGTGTCAGCCGCTTCCAGTTCTTCAAGGTCATGAAGTATTTTCTTTTTATTCATTACTAAGACCTATGATAATTAACGAAACCTGGAATAAATATTTTACTTCTCCTGATACCTATTTTAAATACTTTAACTTGGAATAAGAATTTATAATTTTTAAGTATGTAAGACTATGGAGATAAAAAATATCGGAATTATTGGTGCAGGTACCATGGGTTCAGCCATTGCCTATTTGATGGCATATAATGGATTAAATGTTAAACTTGTGGATGTTGACACGAAGACTGTGGAAAGGGGCATATCCAACATTAGAAAAATTTCTGAAATGCAGATTGGTTTCAATAAGAGGAGACCTGAGAAAGAGATTTCAAGGATAGAAAAACTTGGCATTAAACTGACAGAAGAACAGAAAGATACGATTAAAAAATCAATGGATTCGATCTATGATGAAAAAATGGAAGATTCCATAATGGGAAGAATAAGACCTACGGAAAGTTACAGTGAGCTGTCCCAGTGCCAGGTGGTAATAGAGGTGGCTTTCGAAAACATGACTGTAAAAAAGGGTATAATTGAAAAACTCAACCCTATTATGAAAGAGGATGCAATACTTGCCTCCAATTCCTCATCCCTGAGTGTTACAGAAATGTCGAAGAACTTTTCACATCCAGAAAACTTTATTCTAACACATTTTTTTAATCCCCCATACACACTGCCACTGGTGGAAATTGTTAGGGGAATGATGACCTCTGAAAACACATTTAATGAAACGATAAACTTTTTTAAATCATTAAGGAACCATCGCGGTCCCATGAAGCCTGTGGCAGTCAAGGAGGTCCCAGGGTTCCTAGTCAACAGGATCCTTGTTCCAATGATAAATGAAGCCTTTATGATGCTGGATGAAAACGTGGCTTCAGCAAGGGACATTGATGAGGCAATGAAGGCCGGGGCAGGAATGCCCATGGGGCCTCTAGAACTTGCTGATATGGTCGGAATAGATGTGACTTACGACGTGATGGAAATACTTTACAGGGAATATGGAGATTCAAAATACAGGCCTTCTATCCTCTTAAAAAAATACAAAAACGCGGGGAAACTTGGACGCAAAAATGGAAATGGTGTTTACGATTACTGAATAGGGAATTTTCCCTTTTCCTTTGTAATTATGAATGTGCCAGGTGTAATATCGTACTTTAATCTAGATTCTCTCCTAATGGTCAGGAACGCTGTTTTAACTTTTCGTCCATTAAGGAAATAGTTGATTGACTTAATCATGGATCTGTTTATTTCGAGCATTTCAAACCTTTCCATACTTCTCTCGAAAATGTGTACTGGCAAGAGATTAGATTCCTCCTGGAACAGTGACATTTCAAATTCCACGGTAAAACATTCCCCTATCTCAATTCTCATTTCTTACACTTAAAACTTTAACTCTAAAGATGTATTTAAATTTAGCGTTTAATTTTCGAACTATTTTAGAAGAATGACATGGAACTAAAATGTTAAATAATATGAGAATCGTTAATGTTTTAATTGTATTTCACTATTTAAATAATTTGTAGTGCGTGATAAGATATAACTCGATTACAGATCAATAGGCTGAATAGAAAATAACTGAAATAGTCATATAAAGCAAACATTTTTCGTATATTCTATTTAGTTGACAATACAGAATGATGTGAAAAATGACTGGATGTTATAGTTATAACATCCGTAATTTCTTTTTGATAAAATACTTATTCTAAGTTTATTTTATGGCTTACGCCTCAAATTACACTATTAAAGTTGGACTTCAAAATGTAATTTCCATTGACTGTACACTGACTTCCTGTCGATGGCTTCAACTTGAACCCATCTTCCTGCGTTTTGTCTTTACTTTAATTTTGCGACATTTGAAATAGCGTTGGATAGGTGAGAGAATGAGGGGATTATTCTGCTCTAACTGATCCACGGAAAGTGTGTTGAGATGGGGGATGCGCCCCCTTTCACAGATTCGAATTGCATTCTGAATTTCTTCAAATCACCTGAACACACAGATAAGTGGAAAATCAGCTCTTCATTTTTCCAGAAACTCTGAGACATTTATGGAGATGAAAATACTAGCATTTCTATGTATCAGACAAATATACCATGACATTTTAAATTTACCAGATATCCAAATTTAATATGGAATGGGCAATACAGTTAACACAATAATTCAGTATCTTCAATTGATTAGCTGAATATTACACCATTCTAAATTCACAGACCTTTTGCTTCAATTCAAAATTCATATATACATTATGAATATGTGGAGACATTGGGCTCGTAGTCTAGTGGTTATGATACCGCCCTTACAAGGCGGTGGTCACCGGTTCAAATCCGGTCGGGCCCATATTTTCTTTAGTATGATTCAGTATTCACATTTATAAAGAAAGTCTGTTGTTGTGTTTTCCCTTTATATATTCAGAGATCACTTTTTGGAATATATTAATGATTGAATAATAAAGAATGCAATTTTCTTCTCCAAATCACTATTGAGGATCTCTATTAACTTAGATTTTTATGGTTAGAATAATTTGTAATGTTGAGACTAATTATACGAAATGGCTCTTTTCCAGTCATCTGTAAAATTCATTACAAATACGATTTTACAGGTTTTCAGGAATTAACCATTACAAGCACTCAACGTACACGAAAGATTGCCAATTCTTTTTATATTATTATTAGTAATACTTTGCTCTGATGTAATAGATTATAACACCCTCTCTGTGTACTACATCGTATAGCCTAAATAGAGTTTGATTTGCAAACTTAGCCTTTTCTTGATCTAAACGTGAGAACCCCTTTTCTATGAGATAGTTATTTAACTCATACTGTTTGCTGAATCCTAGAATGCGCCCGATTTCAAACCATGATTTATTCTCAACTTCTTTTTTAGATTTATCATCAGTCAAGAACTTAAAGTCAAATACTAATCCTGTTTCTTCTGAATCTTTAGCCTTGCCCAAAAGGTTAATGAAAAGTTTTCTACCAACAAAATTGTCTGGATTATTTCGTCTCTTCCGTGGTATCCTTTTAACATAAGTGACACGTAAACCTATGCATAAAGCAGACAATCTTTGTTGCTTATCGAGAATACAAGTTATTTCTTTCTCACCTGGGACATTTGCTTTTGGATTGTGTGTGTTATCCATTTCTGTAAAACCTGTAATAAATTCATAAAACTGATATTTGGACACACTCTCTTCTCGTGCTTCCCGAAAAAGGAAAGAACCAATTGGATATCCTCGCATTAAAGAATAAAACAACATTATTATTTGATCATCGTCCCAAACGAACTCTCTTTGTATTATTGGTAAGAGATACTCCTTTGAGCGATTTTTTCCGTCGCTTCTTTTATTGTTATCGGGGTTTGAAACCCAGATGTGTAACTTGCGATCATAGTATCAGTGAGGGATACAACCTTATGAGTTCTATTACAACAAGACATTGTCAAATCTTCGTTGATAATTTGAAAATTGAAAACACTCTGGAACAATTACTTTGAACAAAAACAGCACCATTCTCCAGTTCAAACGAAAGCTTATAGAAATACTGAGACCCGCAAGGAGCAAAAATCAACTAAAAATAGACCATGTTTCAAAATGGAAAACGATTGGTAACTATCCTAGTATTTCAACTATTCCTCACTAAGGTTCAGGTGCTTGTTGCCGTATTAATAACTCAACGATTGGCTGATTGACCCTTATTTCGAATCTCGGAGAGCTGTTGGCGATTTTACAAATCAACGGCCCAACTCTTAAAAAGGACTTGACTTATTCATCCCCTCCCCTTTTGGGTAAAATGCTCCTTAAACTATTGTGTTCTTACGAACAGTCAGCTTAATCGTTTTACCTCTTATGGAGAAAATTAACATTTCAGGTGTGGACAACGTTCAAGATAAAGAAAATATATCAAATCTGTATTCATGGGAGCCTTTGTATCGCCTCCTTAAAGAACTGGGTTTTACTGCTTCATTCAAACAGATCAATGATGCCATAAAAATTTTTTTTAGGAAAAATTAAAAACTAGATTAATGATATTATAACGACATGCCAGAGATTGAAAAAATAAACAAACTTGATGAAAAATTCAAAAAGGTGAGGAACACAACAATCAGACTTATTTCACCACTTAAAAAAGAAGACATGGTAGTACAGTGCGGAAAAGATGCGAGTCCAATAAGGTGGCATCTTGCGCATACAACATGGTTTTTTGAGAAATTTGTGCTTAAGAAATATGTTAAAAATTACAGAGAATTTAATAAATCATATGATTTTCTTTTTAATTCTTATTATGAAACAGTGGGATCTTTCTTCCCAAAAATCCTCAGGGGAACGCAATCTAGACCTGATATTGATGAGATATTGGAATACAGGAAGTTCGTGGAAGAGAGTGTTGAAAAGAATAGAGAATTGTTTGAAAGAAAGGATATAAGATCTCTAATGGAGTTAGGAATTAACCATGAACAACAGCATCAGGAGCTGATGCTCATGGATGTGAAGTATAATTTTTATAATAACCCCACAATGCCAGAATACATACATAATAATGTAGATACTAGAATAGATAGTTCAGAACTCGAATATTTGCACTTCAATGGTGGACTGTATAATATAGGCTATTCTGGTGGAGATTTTTCCTTTGACAATGAAACGCCAAAACATAAAGCGTATTTAGAAAAGTTTCAAATTTCTAGCAGACTCATAACAAATGGAGAATACCTTGGATTTATAGAATCGGGAGGTTACGAGAAACCCGAACTGTGGCTCTCTGATGGGTGGCAAATGATAAAAAAAGAACACATTAAAATGCCTCTGTATTGGCTTAAGAAAGATGATGAATTGAATACTTTTAATCTGGATGGCCTCAAACCATTGAACCCCCATGAACCGGTCTCCCATTTGAGTTATTATGAGGCTGATGCCTATGCCTCATGGGTAAAGAAAAGACTTCCAAGAGAAGAGGAGTGGGAGGTTGCCTTTGGAACGTTGTGCCCATCCAGCGATGATAATTTTATGGAGTCTGGAATTTACCACCCTACGGCCATGAAAGAGAAGACACGATTTCAGGCGTTGGGAGATTTATGGGAGTGGACAATGAGTCCCTATACGCCATATCCAGGAAGTAAGCCCCTCTCTGGATCGGTTGGTGAATATAATCATAAGTTTATGTCAGGGCAGATGGTTCTTAGAGGGGGGTCCTGTGTCACACCGGGAGATCATATGAGACCCACATACAGGAACTTCTTTTCCCCTCAAAAAAGGTGGATGTTCAGTGGATTGAGACTTGCAGGTGATGATTGATGTCCACAGACAGAAAAATAAAAATTATAGACAAGAAACCAAAGAAGTCCAGTTTCAAAGAAGAAATACTGGATGGACTTAAGAAAAAACCTAAGCGGATTAACCCCAAATTCTTCTATGACGAGGAGGGTTCTAAACTGTTTGAGGAGATCACTGAAACGGAGGAATATTATCCAACCAGGACAGAAAGAGGTATCCTTGAAAAAAACATAGATGAGATATGTACATACTTTGGAATGGGAAGTGCTCTTTTCGAATACGGCAGTGGAGGCTCAAGAAAAACAATGATCATCCTTGATCACTGCAAACAGATCAAAGCATATGTTCCCATGGACATTTCAAAGACTGCACTTGAAGCATCAGCAGAAAAGCTATCCAGTAGATATGGATATTTGAATGTCTTACCAATTTGCGTTGATTACACAAAACCATTTGACATACCCTTTCTTGATCTTGAAGGAAATATCATAGCAATTTTCCTAGGCTCAAGTATAGGAAATTTTGAGCCAGAAACGGCGTCGCAGTTTCTCTGGAATACCATGAAAAATCTGGGTCCAGAAGATGGTCTATTGATCGGTGTTGATCTGAAGAAGGAAATATCAGTTCTTGAGAGAGCATACAATGATAGGAAAGGTGTCACGGAAAAATTCAATTTGAATTTGATCGACCGCATAAACAGGGAATTTAAGATAAATGTGAAGAAATCTGATTTCAAGCATATGGCTTATTATAACGTAGAAAAAGGTAGAATTGAAATGCATATTGAGGTTCTTCAGGAAATGGATCTTGATTTAATGGGTACTCTGATTCATTTTAATCAGGGCGAGAGAATTCATACTGAAAATTCCTATAAATACACCAGAGAGGAATTTGTAGAACTCGCAAAGAGAAATGCCCTTGAGATGATAAAATATTGGACGGATGAAAAGAATTACTTCTGTATCTTTTTATTTAAAAGGAGTAAGAAGGATAGTTAGCTGGCGCGTTCTTCACAAAAAGATATTGAGGATGCGATTGTATCCACAAAACTCGATTGATCTCTGCCAGTCAGTTCCTTAGTTCCCGTTGAATTATTTTCCCTATTAAAGTGATTTTCTCTTATTTTTATCATGTTCATGAGAAATAGTCATATATTTGATAAAGTTTAAATTCTTATCGGAAATATACATAAATAATGCGTTTAAATGCTAAACGAACTCTTAAAATAAGGATACATGAAATTATACTGCAAATATGGAAGGGAGTATAGGATGTCAAAGAATCTTGTGGGACAAACAACCGGGAAAGAGAACATAAATCAGGAAATGGTCTTATTTAATTTAATTTACAACATTGCTTGGAATGCCAGAACAGATCGAGAATTCTTCTTTCTTGGAAGAGATGTGTGGGCTAATTATTCGAACCAAGAGAGTTCATCACGATTTGAAGAACAGATCAGGTTGCTGCCCTGGAGAAAACACCCAAGGGAGTTTGCAATATCCATTTGAAGGGTGAAAAGTCAGATCTTGGGGATCTATTTCTAGACGTTGAAGATGTAATTAGTAATACTGATATTGGTAAGAAAATAACTGAAGGATATTCAGTGGTCACCCTTTAGATTATTATGTATATGTTGACAGACCTGCAGATAATTCTTTCCGTTGTTTCAGGTCTTCTTGTGGGATTTTCACTTGGGCTTATTGGTGGCGGTGGTTCCATACTTGCCATACCCCTACTCATATATTTTGTTGGCTTTGATCATCCGCACCTGGTAATTGGAACGACTGCACTTGCAGTTGGAATCAATGCTTACCTCAACCTTATACCTCATACATTGAAAAAAAATGTAAACTACCGTGTTGGAGCTATATTTACAATTCCTGGTATTGCAGGGGTACTGATAGGTTCAGAATTGGGACTAATCACTCCGGGTAATGATCTATTATTCTTCTTTGGTTTCCTCATGATTGGTATTGCACTTTATATGTTAAATAGGAAATGTGTGGAAATTTCAGCAACTCAGAGAACCGTAAAGAGATCATATCCTAAGCTAATTTCAGTTGGATTAGTCGTGGGCTTTGCATCAGGATATTTTGGTATTGGAGGGGGTTTTCTTATTGTTCCAGGACTACTTTTTGGGGGTGGATTGAATATAATACAATCAGTAGGGACCTCCCTTCTATCAGTGGGCACATTTGGAGTTGTAACCGCAGCAAGATATTCTCTTAGCGGAGATCTGGATCTTGTAATTTCAGGGCTTTTCATAGCCGGGGGCATATTGGGAGGTTGGTTCGGTGCAAGACTTGCCAGCAAGGTCCCCAAAAAAAGGCTTACACAGATATTTGCTATTATAGTCATAATCGTGGCGGTGTACATAATATACCAGAACTATGCTGTGGTTCTCCAATTTTAATCGTTTTGTCCATGGTTACTAATTTGTACCAAATCAATTTGTTTTTATTATGTAAAGAAAAACCGAATAATTGGAAACGAATAGGAAATCTACATATTTCAAAAAGGTCCAACTTTCCAAGTATTTTGGACTCTAATGGGAATTTTCAAGCATAGTGGTCCTATTTTCACTTTGATACACATTAGATACACTACAGTTTAAATTTTCAATTTCTGAACCAATTGATTATGGAATGCAGTAGGTCTCAGGATTTACAACCTAGACACGATGTATCCCTATGGCGGTTATATACAGTTGGCACTATAATTATATTTTGTGTCATTTCTTACAGAAAACACCGGATTTAGAAGTAATCAAAATGTATTACGTAATTACCATTCGTGTTAACAACTGCAAGAAAACATAAGAGCAAGAGTGAGAAAGAATACTCTGAATCCGGTAGATAAAGCCTTAACTCAGAGCTTAATTAGGGAACAATTGGATTATTTCTCAATAAATACCACAAGATCTTTACACTTTGACGTATCCCTTATACACTGAACATGACAAGGGAAATAAAACCCATTGGTGGATATGAGTATGTTTACGAAAGCTCAATGGTCTGGGATTCGGAACATAAGAAAAGGCACAAGGTCTCCAAATATATGGGAAAGGTTATTGATGGTGATAGGGACAATCCCAAAAGGGTGAGGGATATGGTTTCTATCCGTGGTATATATGAGATTGGACACATTGAACTGGCATGGTCTGTGATGGATGATGTCATATCAGCATTGAGGGAGGAATATCCTGACGATCTCATGAAAATAATCGCTTTTTCATTGAACAGGTTGATCTATCCACTCCCATTGAAATCCATAAAGTCATGGGTTGAAAAAACATGGTTATCCAAAACGATTCATGAGATATCTCCGAAATCACTATCATCCATGCTTGAACGCATTGGAAAAGATCAAAACAAACAGAAAAGAATATTCACTAAACTCATGAAGAAGAATGAGATCGTTGCATATGATACATCAGCACTCTTCTCCTATTCCTCCGGAATTAGAATGGCTGAATATGCCCACAACAACAATGAACTCAATCTTCCATTGATAAGGATAATCATGGGTTTCTCACACCTGAGGGATGAACCCTGTTATGTAAGATTGGTTCCAGGAAGCATAGTAGATATTGATACTCTCAGAAAAACAGAAAAGGAGATGTCTCCCGGAACATTATTCGTCATGGATCGTGGTTTCATAGACGATGATAACTTTGATAAGATGAATACTGACGGATTGTATTTCATAACACCCCTGAAGAGGGATTCAAAGATACCCGATTATTCCCTGAAACATGAAGGGTTCTTCATGTACAGGAAAAGAGCCATAAGATATTCATCCAAAACCATTGACAATTATGATGTTCATGTATTTGAGGATATACTGCTGAGAGCAGATGAAGAGA
>JAJYRA010000015.1 GCA_021794355.1 Thermoplasmata archaeon
GAGATGGGTTAAGAGGTTCAACGAGAAGGGCTTTGAAGCTCTCAAAGAAGGTAAACGAACCGGAAGGCCTTCAAAACTTACATCTCAACAGATGGCTGAGATTAACAGTGACCTGAGAAAGAACCCCGGTGAATTCGGATATGAGCAGAATCTATGGGACGGTAAGCTTCTCATGCACCACATACGGGAGAAGTTCCACACAGAAATTGGTGTGAGGACATGTCAGATGATGTTTCACAGACTTAAATTCAGAAGGAGAAAACCCAGACCGGTGATCTCCAAAGGTGATCCTGATGAACAGGATGCTTTTAAAAAAACTCTCTGAGGATCTGAAGAAAGGAGATACGGACATATGGTCACTGGATGAGTGCCATTTCTACCAGCATGGAACCACCCTTGCCATGTGGGTTCCACCGGAAGATGCCGATCCAACGGTACTTCAGTATCCCACCAGAAAAGGTGTCAGTGTATTCGGTGCAGTGAATATCAGAACTGGAGAATTCGTTGGGATGGTATCAAATATATTCAACGCCATAACCTTCAGGAGATTCCTTACCGTCCTGAAAAAGAGAGGAAAGGGGAAGAGGATGCAGATCATTCTGGACAACGCCAGGTACCATCATGCAAAATTGCTCAAACAGTGGCTTGAGGATCAGAAACAGTTCCTGTTTTTTGATTTCCTTCCGGCATACTCCCCAAAACTGAATCCAATAGAGCGTGTATGGAAGCTCCTGAAAAAATTGAGGTTAGACAACCAGTATTTTCCTGACCTGAAGGGAGTTATAAAAGTGATCGTAAAGCAGTTCCTGCTGTGGACCGAAGAGAATGGAAGTCTCAAGACACTGTGTCACATGGAGTGAGGGATACATGCGGCAACACATACTGCGCTATGTATAGACAAGAAAAGTGGAAGAACCGGGGGAAAATATAGGCTAATAGACAACAACACCTAAATTCAATATCGCTGAAACATCGGTATGATCTTTTGAAAATGGAAACATTTCACACAAAGATCAGAGGAGAGCCTTAATGAATTGAGTTATGGGGCACAGGAAAAGTTCTATGTTCGCATGGTATAAAATGAAGAAACCTTGCTGCAACTAGATCCGCAAGGTCATGAGCACTGAACAATAAGCCCTAATGAATAGCTAATGAACAAAATGTTCACTCAAAAGGTTTAGAAAACAAAGTGGGTGAGATGTGTTTAATTAGAGCTTCCTTTGCTCGTTTTCTGGACAGTTCAACATATTCATTTTTAATTTCATATCCAACGTAATGTCTGTCAGTTTTAATTGCAGCGATAGCAGTCTGTCCACTTCCCATAAATGGATCTAGTATAACGTCTCCTTCGAAAGAATAGAGCTGAATCAACCTGTATGGAAGCTCTTCAGGAAATGGAGCTGGATGCCCTATTTCTGTGGCTTTTTGCGCAGAAAATTCCCATACACTTTTTGTAAATTCCAAAAATTCTTCTTTTGAAATAGTGCTTTTCTTCGTACTAGGAGGTCTTGAGAAATTATCCTTAGAAAAAATAAGTATGTATTCATGAACATCCCTTAATATTGGATTCTTAGCGGAAAGCCAGGTACCCCAAGCTGTAGAAGGGCTAGCACTGGAGCCTTTATTCCATATTATCTCTCCGCGCATTAAGAACCCAAGATCAAGCATATCCCTTATTATATATGAATGAAGAGGTATGTAGGGTTTTCTGCCTAGATTTGCGATATTGATACAAACTCTTCCACTGGGAACGAGGACCCTCTTCACTTCTTGCCAGATTGTTTTCAACAAATCTAGGTAATCCTTAAGGGTTGTGTCTTTGTCATACAATTTTCCAACATTATAAGGGGGTGAAGTTATCATGAGATGCACACTATTGTCTGGCAACTCATCCATTTTTTCAGAAGATTTTAAAAATACATGATCAAGGTGCTCGCTTTGGATTGAATTCTCTATATACGGAGTTCTCGTCTCACCGGGTAGATCCTGATACAGTTTGCTTGAGTAGAAAGATCTGGAATCGTGATTTATCCTACCAGGAGAACCGAACGCACTAGTTTTTGTTCCAGAGCCGTCATTCAAGGTCATCTAATTATCTCTCCAATAATCTAACCATTGCTTATATTGGTTGTGCTCAATTTCCTCGATATTCCATTGGATATCAATTTTCCTAGTGCTTAGATGATCTGATAATTCCTGCATGGCATCCTTTGAAAACTCGATTCCTCTTGGGTTTGTTCCTGCTTTTGGAAGGGAAAAATAGTTTTCTCTGCCGATTCTCCTAATTACCTCTTGTTGAGCCTCCAATGGTATGTAGTAGAACGCACCAATACCCCCCCAGTTTATTTGGACGAGTATCAAATCGCACTTAGGTATGTATTCCCTTTGAAATAGTACGCTTTTTTGGGCGTCAACAGTCCATATCACTTTTATTCCTCTTAAATTTCTGTTTGTTATAGTTTTTATTGAAATAGGCTCCCCGCAAACAATTACATCGGTCTCAGATTCGGTAATGGGAATCTCAGTCTTCACATTGCTTTCACCGTATTTATATATCAAGAGTGCTACTATTATCCTCTCTCTCAGCGATCCAACTTCCATTCCAATCTTACCGCTTCTTGATGACTCTAGCTCAGCAATTTTGAAAAGACGTGGTAGTTTTTTTC
Source organism: Thermoplasmata archaeon (assembly GCA_021794355.1). GTDB lineage: Archaea > Thermoplasmatota > Thermoplasmata > Thermoplasmatales > Thermoplasmataceae > Cuniculiplasma. The sequence goes on from JAJYRA010000015.1 coordinate 2,667, forward strand.
TGATTTTATAAGCAATTTCTGGATCTTCAAAAATTTCGGACAAAACGCCCATGAATATTCTTCAAGGATAGCTGCATTATAAAATTTTGGCTTTTTATGGCTTGAAAAATAAATTTTCATAACATTCCTTCCTTTAATGAAAAATGTCCCCAGTGTAGTAATGGACAAATATAAGGACAGGATATACGGGATTATGTTTTGTTCAAAGTGCGGATCACTCATAGTACCAGGAAAGGATAAAAATATATGTCCGGTTTGTGGTCATGAAGAAAAGGGAAAAAGGAAAATGGATGGTAAGATAGTCGCAAAAAGTACGGAAAAGGATGTTGTAATGATCAGGAACGAGGTTCATATTGAACCTCTTGACTCAGAGGCGATATGCCAGAAGTGCGGGCACAAGGGAGCATATTATGTCCTCAAACAGACCAGAGCTGCCGATGAGCCGGAAACGGCCATATACACATGTGCCCAGTGCGGGCACAGGTGGAGAGAGTATTGATGGTGATTACAGATGGCACTTGATAACCTGTCCAGCTCCCTCAGGGAAACCTTCAGAAAAATAACGGGTTCCAGTTACATTGATAAAGATATCATAAGGGATATGATCAAGGATATCCAGAGAGCCCTTCTGAAAGCTGACGTAAATGTGAAGTTGACCCTTGAACTGAGCAGGAAAATACAGGAAAGATCTGAAGGAGAAAAGCCACCTGCGGGCATGACGCCGCAGGACTATATTCTAAAGATTGTATATGAAGAGCTTCTTTCACTTCTTGGAAAGCCATCCAACCTGAAACTACAACCACAGACTATCATGCTTGTGGGTTTATATGGTCAGGGGAAGACGACAACCGCTGGAAAACTGGCAAGATTTTTCACCAAGAAGGGGCTTTCAACGGGGTTTGTGGCAGCAGATGTTCACAGACCAGCTGCATATGAGCAACTTAAGACCATTGCAGAACAGACTGGAGCAAGATTTTTCGGAATAAAGGGGGAAAAAAATCCAATTAAGATATTCAGGGAATCAGAGGATGAACTGAAAGATATATCCGTGAAGATAGTGGATACCAGTGGAAGGGATTCGCTTGACAGCGAACTGCTTGATGAGATTTCAAAGCTAAGAAAAGCTGTAAATCCAAATGAGGTTCTTCTGGTTATGGATGCCACCATAGGACAGCAAGCTGGTCCTCAGGCTCAGGCCCTGATGAATGCAACAGGTCTTACGGGAGTTATAATAACAAAGATGGATGGTACCGGAAAGGCCGGAGGAGCCTTGAGTGCAGTTGCCCAGACAGGTGTCCCGGTATACATGCTTGGAACGGGCGAACATTTTGATGATTTCGAGATATTCAGCCCTAAGAAATTCCTTGGAAGACTCCTGGGCATGGGGGACCCTGAAACCCTTCTGGAAGTAGTCAAGGATGCTGACATAAGCGACGAGAAAGCAGAAGAAACCATGACAAAGATAATGAGTGGTAAATTCAACCTTATGGACATGTATGATATATGGGAAAAATTTGCAAAACCCTCCCTGATGAAGAGGCTATTTGATTCCATGCCCATGGGAAAAATGCCTAAGAGCGCCAGTGGTATGCTCGATCTTGATGCAGCTCAAGAAAAAATTGGAAGATATACGGTAATTCTCGATTCGATGACCTATAGGGAATTGGAAAACCCGGAAATCATAAACGCAAAGGTTATAAAAAGAGTCAGCCGTGGTTCCGGAACACAGGAGCAGGAAGTGAGAAATCTCCTGAAGGAATTCAAGGCCATGAAGGAAAACGCAAAAATGATGAAGGGAAACAGGGCATTGAAGAAAATGCTCAGGGGCCAGATGAAAGGAAACCCAGATCTCCTAAAGGAATTTGATGACTAGATTAGGAGAAAATTGGTATTCGATATAGTATGGAATCAACAGGGTCCATGGATGAAAAATCCTTCTCAAGGTTCATGACCCTAAATTTTTCTTTCAACTTTGGAACTAAGTCGCTCTGATCGATATTTTCAATCATATGGTTGTTGAATTTGATTGAATATTCCAACCCAGTACCCAGATAATTTTTTGTGCCCAGCATGTTTCCTGACATATATATAAATGATTCTGTTTCGGGGAAACATGAGTGATTCACCGTGCTGTATTTGAATATGGATTCCATGTTACTGACTTTAGAACTAACCTGATTTATTTCAAGAATCTCCCTTTTGCCCAAATATATGGCTTCAACCCTGATCCCACCTTCCTTAAGGGAGACTGAAAATTTCTCCTCTGGAGATTTAACCACGGTACTCCTGGAATAAAGTGATCCTGTAAACCCTTTTATACACTCTCTCCCGTGTTTTAACAGATCCGTATCAACGTTGGAAGTTGCAAGAATTATCTTTCCAGCCTCCAATAAATTTTCCTTTCCTTCGGTCACTACCGAGACCCTTACTGTTCCCTCAGATTCTTCCCTAAACCCTCTGATGATGGATGCAATATGAATATTACCTCCATCCTCTGAAAGTTCTGAAGCCATTTTACGAACCAATTTCTCCCTGTCCATTGTCACAATTTTTCTTTCTGACGCTAGGGAAATTTCCTCCTCGGAATTTTCCATTTCTATGATTATGGATGAAAAGATGCCTCCGGTATATTTTTCGTAGGGACTGAAAAAATCGTTGTATGCCTTGAGGGAAATAAAACAACTTCCAGAAACTGGATATCCAAGATCCATTGAACGATCGAGATTCAGTGTTGTGAAACCTTTTTTTCTAAGGTCAGAAGCCAGCTTCAATCCCGTGATCCCGGATCCAAGTATGAGGAAATCGTATTTTTCCATGGGTGAAATATGCTCAACTTAATAAATGGTTTACGATTTTCACCCCCATGGTTTCAGGAAAAAAACCAGAGAGAACACAGATCACAGAGATTATAAACCTAATGAAGAGGCAGAGTCCACCACATCACTTTGAATTCATGGATCCGTTCTGGGTATTGATCACGACAATCATGTCCCATAGAACAAAGGATGAAGTTACAGACAGTGCAGCCAGGGGTTTATATAAAAAATATTCTGACTGCATGGGACTATCTGAGGCAAAATATGAAGACGTACTCGACATCATCCAGAAGGTTGGGTTTAAGACGGTGAAGGCTGGCAGGGTAATCGAGGCAGCAAAATATCTAAGAGAAAAGTATAACTGCACGGTGCCCGAATCTCTCGAGGCACTCACGGAAATTAAGGGTGTGGGAAGGAAGACAGCGAACGTAGTTCTCTCGGACGGGTTTGGTATTCCAGCCATTGCAGTTGATACTCATGTGCAGAGAATAAGTAAGAGACTGGGGTGGACGGATTCTGAAAACCCGGATGAAACTGAGGTAAAGCTCAGAAAGCTAATACCAAAAGATCTGTGGCTTGGCTTGAACCCAATGATGGTTGAGTTTGGAAAGAAGATCTGCAGGCCTGTTGGACCAAAATGCGAAGAATGCAATGTATCCGATTTCTGTGATTATTTCGTGAAACGTGAAAGTGAAGTGAAATAAGGCCGAATACTTAAATTATATGGGGGAGCAGAAATAGGAGTTTTCAGCACATTCTCCACGGAACAGGTTTTGTTATCTCATACTATCATTCCTATATTGAATGGGTGAGGTTATCCTTTCTTCCACCGTCAATGACCAGACCCTGCCCATTCATGAACTGAGATTTTTCTGAAATGAGGTAATGAGCCAATTCAGCAACATCCTCTGGCCTTCCAACTCTCTTCACTGTTGATTTTGATATGAAATTTCTTTCAAGCTTGACTTTCTGTATGTAAATTCGTGAAATCGGTTGTTATGGCGGGTAAATGCGTGAATATGTTGTTACGGAATACCGTACATATATTTATATACTTTTATGTAATATAGTTGCATGAGGCTCAGGATCAACAATGTCAAGCGAGGAAAATCCGTTCTGCAGTATGCCCAGATTGTTGAGGACTATGTGGAAGATGGAAAAAAGAAGACAAAGATAGTGAAACATCTTGGACGAGTCCGCACAGAAGAAGACATAGATGAATATAGAAAACTCTTTGCACTCGAGAACACAAGGATACACATAGAAAAGGCAGATCTGAGAACACTGGATATTATGCCTCCCAAAGAATACGGAATGATATATGCAGCAGAAGTACTGTGCCATGATCTTGGCTTAGACGGGATCTTTGACATGCTTGGAAATCATTCCAGGGTCATATTCCTATCGGTGATCTCAAGACTCATCGACCCATCATCGGATTTCGGTCTTCTGAGGTTTGCTGAAAAGGCACAGTATCCCATGGAAAAGGGGATCAAGAAGGATCAGGTATATTCTGCTCTGGATAAATTAATCTCAATGAAGGATGAGATTGAAACATCCATAGTGAACATTCTGAAGCCTGATCTGAAGAGGGTATATTATGATCTCACATCAACATACTTCGAGGGAAAGGAGAAGAATGATCTTGTCTTATTTGGATATTCCCGTGACAAGAAACGAGGTAAAAAACAGATCAACATAGGTCTCATGATGGCAGATGGCATACCCATACATCATGAAGTATTTCCAGGCAATACAGTAGATCCAAAAACACTGGAACCCATGAACAACGATCTCAGGGAGAAATTTCATGTGAAAAGGATCATATTCTTTGGTGA
>JAJYRA010000019.1 GCA_021794355.1 Thermoplasmata archaeon
AGGTCACTGCATGGTCAAGAAAGCGGAATCAGGATAAGAAGAAAATAAAGTGGACTTTTGACAAGGAAAAAGCTGATAAGAAACTCTCAAAATATTATACAACATAATTAACAGGTCATAACACTAGTCTTTCAATTCCTTTGAATAAAAGATACGATGCGAAGGTACCGGTTCCCATTGAATTCAATGCCTGCTCTAGTTCCTTGTTCCTAGACTTCCTCGCAAGTTCAATTGCCTTTATTCTGGCGTTTTCTACTTCCTTTAGGGTACTCTTTCGTATTTTTATAACGGCACTCTCTTTGTTATCTGCCATAAATGGAAATACGTGAAGGTATTATAAAGTTACCTAAAACGTACCAATTTAGTTTCCTATAGTATACCATCATTAATATTGTTCCGAAGTGATTTTTGCGTTTCTCGTTTATTGTCTTTCTTTGTAACGAAGGGAATAGTAACAATTACTTGCGAAGAAGATACATGAATGACGAATGCTGAAGGATTCATTAGATTAATTTCTCAAACCTAATGCCTGTGAATCCGTACCTTATTCCTGCTGATGTTCTAATTTCGCCTGAAACTCTATAACCCATTTTGATCCAGAAGGAATAACTCTTCCAGGGTGTATCATCGGAGCTCCTCGTTGTACCCAGTGTTACCCTACTCTTTCCCCGGGACCTTGCAAAGTTTTCGATCCACTCTACAAGTTCCTTGCCAAAACCTTTCCCCTGAAATTTCCCGCAAATGTCCATGTTGTCTAATTCCAAGTAGTCTTGGTCAAAGATTACAAAGGCATATCCAACGATTTTGTCAGTATGAAGACATACATAGATCTCCTCACCTTCAACAATATTGGGATAGCGCCATGCCCCTTTAAGTAGCCTAGAATCGTGATACTTGCTTATACCAATAGGAGGCGCAAAACCTTTTAGTTCTTTCTGGGTTTTCGCAGAAAGATTACAATTTACTATCTGGTCAACATCATCTTTTGTAGCTGCTCTGACAGACATTCTTTCTTAATCCTATAACATGAGAACTTAGAAGAACGCTAGAGCAAGAATCCAATGTATCCACCGGACCTTAAGAAGTTGGTTCAAAGGATAGGTAGGGAGCCGGTTAATTAATTAAGTGGATACAGGAATAAACATATCAACGCCCATTGAATCAAGTAAAAAGGTAAAAATTGAGAACATATAACATTACCTTCCTTGATGGACACGTTTAAATGTGAGTAAGAAATCCTTACATAATGACTGATGATGAGTTTGAAACGGAATTCACTAAAATGAGTTCAAAGGGACAAATAGTGATCCCTTCGAAGATACGAAAGAAGCTTAATATTGGTGACAGAAGCCTGCTTGCAGTCACCGCACAAGATGACTTGATTATTTTGAAAAAAGTGAGTTCAAATATATCTTCCGAAGATATGATAACACTCAAACTTATTGAGGAAGCATGGAAGGACATCTATAAAGGAAAATACAAAGCCCGTTCAAAAGACGACTTCTTCAAAGAGTTCAGGGAATGGTAATACACATAGACGAAATCGTCTACACGTCTAAGTTCGAAAACGAAGTGAAGAAGATAAAGGATAAAAGTGTGAAAGATAGGTTAGAGAAAAGCATAAGGAAAATTGTAGAAAACCCAGAAATTGGTAAGCCTCTCGGTTACGTGCTGAAAGGAGAAAGAACCGTTAGAATACCACCGTTTAGGTTGATCTATACAATAAGTGAGAATAGGTTGATTTTATTGCGATTTGAGCATAGGGGTAATGTATATGATTGATCCATCCAGATTTGTTGAACACAAATATTCTGAACTTAAAGAAGAGATGTGTGAATCGAATGATTGTTAAGAGATTCCCCCACTTGGAGGTTAAATTCGTGACTTACAAACCAATTTCGACCGCTGGACGACCATGTGGCATGTGCGCTAGCGTAAGGGCAATAGGCGGAAGTTCCTCAGAATGGGCGTTTTTGCAGTCATATGAAGAAGTGGATGGGAATGGCAATACTAAAGGACCCATACTAGACAACGATAAGAATAATCGGAATAGCGTTCTTTTCTATTCTGCAAGTCAATTGAGTCCATGGTCAGGTACATACTCAGACGCACCTTTGGACAACATTCCTGCTGATGGAAGTCTTTTAATGTATACCTCCTTTTGCGAAGTCAATTTGAATGGACAACCAACTAATGCTTCTAAATGGAACTACAAAATGCTTTGCAATGTCAAATGGGGGTTCAATAAATCAAAATTGAAACCTATCTGTATCAACCTTGTGGAACTTCAAGGTAGTATAATGAAGCAGAAGTTGGGACCAGTTTTCGTTACATTCCCAGGTATTTCTATAAGTTAAGGTTCTGCCCCATTTCCGCATTTAGATTTAGCATTAATGGTAGTCCAGCATCTTGATGGAAGCACGGAAAAGGCTTTTTGGCTTGGGCTCCATCTTTTGGATGGAGGGTTGCGGAAAATACTAGTGCCATTTGCAGTGAGGTCGATCCATTTTCATGCACACAACCTGCTTAGGGTGTTTCCCGATATGAAAGATTTCAACGGAATTAGCCATTTTTACATTATCAAAGTAAGTATATATTATTCAAAGGATAGGTGGGCCTAGTTGTTTAATTAAGTGGATACGTAAATTAAAGGGCTAACTCCCGTAGAGAAAGGCATATCAAATAATGAATTTACCAGTTTATTCCAAAGAATTGCCAATCTATCACTTCATTGTTTCAGAAACAATATGGTTAACTTGATTTCCAAAACTAATCCAGTTCTTCTTGTTTTTGTCCGTTCTCTTAGTTTCTAATCTCGACATTGAATCTTCATAGAGTTTATTGGAATGTGTTTTTTGCAAGGTCTTTTTCAATTTGTGGATTAACGTATTTGATTTTAAGTCATTAAATAGATCAATAATTTTTTTGCCATCTATTTTAACGTCAAACATTGAGAACAAATCGATTATATCCTGATCTCGACCCGATTGAAGTTTCAATGCCCAAAGTGCTTCGGGACTGGCAATCGGAATTTTAATTCTCGTTCCACCAGTTAGAGTAATGAGACGAAGGTTTCTATGGTCCTTACTAATCCAAGGTTCGGGAATATCTACCCGTGCTTCCCTATCTCTCACATAACCGGCAAGTACATCTAAAGTCGTCTCTGCTGTTCTGTACCTAAGAACTTTACCTTCATAATTCTGTGGGGTTGGAACTGAAGAATTTTCCAATTCAAAGTTTTGGCCATAAATAAAAATTTCCAGTTTCCCAAGGGCGGCACTTGGAATAACGATATCAACATCATTAGAGTACCTTGGTTTTCCATATGCAGCTATCGCATATCCTCCTATTAAAACACCACCAATCTCCCATGGCCATTCATCTAAAAGATTGAGAACTTTTCTTTCCCTGTTTACAGGATCAATATTCAATGAGTTCACCTGCTTCTGCATATAGTCCGGGATGATTCCTGATTATCCTGAGAACTTCGTCTTTTGGAATGACCGGTTCACCTGCAACTAAGGTCGAATTGATCTTAGAAGTGACTTTCAGGTCAACGAAGGTACCCACCCTTTTTTTTCCTGAGTATGAAACCCCTGATCTTCTGAGATACTTTTTCCATTCCTCTATTTCAGACTTATTAACCAAGAGATGGAATACGCGCAGATATAGATTCGGAGAAATTTTATATCTTCCATTTGTCCATATTTCCACTGCAGTACTTCCGGTCCATGCCTTATCCCACGGAGCTTTCAAAATTATATTTTTGACTCTTTTCCACTCAATCACCCTTTTGTCTGGTCTCTCGGACAGTGGCAGTACCCTATATGAGCCTCGTCCCATCCTTTCTACGGCTCCTCTCATTTTTAATTCTGATAGCAATTTTGCTGGTCGAGTATTTCCAGTTACAGCCTGAAACTCAGAGGTTGTGAAGGTTTCATCACCGAATCTTGAGATTAAAATATCTAAATAAGTAAGTCCCATACTCCGTAATATTCGGAACTATTATATTAACTTGGCGTATATCGGACATTGAACATTCGGAATAAATTCCTACTGTCGAAAGAAAAAAAATAACGATCTGATAAGCCAATTGTAATTATATAGGCAAAAGACCTGCTACCTTTAGGAGACAGAGAATTTCAGAGGTCAAAATACCTAGACGCTGAGAAGAAGCCTGATGCCGGATTTAAACATTGAAACGGACTCATCTTGCCCTAGTCCCTGAAGCATGCTGGTGAGTATCCCATTATGAAAGGCTATGAGCATTTGAGCCAGAAGAACGGAATCAACTGTTGCTGAGATTACTTGTTTCTCCATGAGCTCTTCAAGCACGGCGGCGATCAGGTCCACATATTTCCTATAGCTTTCTGCCAGAATTTCCTTAATTCGATTATTCGTCTCAACTTCTGTCAGTGAAAATATCCAGTGAAACCGGACATAGTCAGGCATTCTCATCTCCTCTTCAAAGAATTCATCAAAGCTATCTAAGAAATCACTCTTTATTGCATTCTTTAGGCTTTCCTCAAGCAGAGTCACGTTTCTCTGGCAGGCCATTATTAGCAGATCTTCCTTATTCTTAAAGTAGAGATAGAGCGTTCCCTTAGTAACTCCTATGCTCTTGGCTATATCATCCATTCTGGTATTGTGGTATCCGACATGGTAGAACAGTTTCGACGCTGAATCTAGTATTCTTTCCCTGGCCAGCTCTTTGTATTCTGAGACTACCTTCGGCATGATTCTCGATAGAATTTAAATATTTAGTAGTTACTATTGAGTAAGTTTTAATACTAACCATTCATTTAGTTTTATGAACAGCCTGTATCAGGGCCTCTATGATGACAAAGATATGCTACATGTCGTTTTTGGGGCAACAGGTGCCTATGGATGTGCAGTCGCAAGCAAATTGGCTGAGAAGAGTCTATCTGTGAGAGCTATAGTAATGGATGAAAAGAAGGCCATGGAGCTACTCCCAAAAAACATCGAGATCGTAAAATCCGATGTACTCAACCCAGAAGAGACCTTGAAGAACTCAAGAGATGCAGGCGTAATTTACATAGCTAGCAATTTCCCTTACAGTGAATGGATGGATAATTATCCAAAATTAGTTAAGAATGTTCTGAGGGGTGCACGAATAGCACATTCGGTTGTGGTTTTTTCGGGGAATGTGTATGGGTACGGAGAGTTTCAATATCTGCCGATTGATGAGCCCCATCCTTTGAATGCAAAGAGCAGGAAAGGCCGGATCAGGAATATGATGGAGGCTCTTCTGATGGAGTGCCACAACAAAGGGGATATCAAAGTTTTGATTCCCAGATTTGCAGATTTTTATGGTCCGAATGTAACTAACGACCTGTATGGAGCAATGTTTAGGAACTCTATCGCGGGAAAGACAGTGATTTAGCCATTAAACGCTGACTTAACACATAATTTCACATATATTGACGATGCTGCCGAAGGCACACTAACTTTACTGGATAGTTCCGAGTCTTATGGGAAAACATATCACATAACTGGTCCACCAACTACGGCTCGGTGGTTCATAAACGAGATATTTAAAATATCTAACAGCTCCTCGAAGATAAGAGTAATCTCCAGGAATTTATTGAAGCTAATGGGACTGTTTAATTCTGATGCGAGAGAACTTATTGAGTTATCATATGAATATGATAAGCCTTACCACATTGACGACAAGAAATTTATTGATGAATTTCCGAATTTTAACCATACTCCTTATGAGAGTGGAATTCAATCCACCCTAGACTGGTTTAAGATGCGGTCAACACATGAACAATAATAAATTCTTTTGGCAACTGCTGCCTATTGAGTGACATTGCCGAATAGAGCAATTAGGAAATTAACTAAACCCATTCAAATATAAGCAAATCTTATTTCTAATTGATATGTAGATATCATACCGAAGATTTCTGATAACCGCAAAAATGGAATCTTTCAATTCAATGACGCTTAATGGAAAAGACGTATCCGTCTGTGTTGGGGGGAAATCTATCAAATTAGGGCTCTCCAGGGTACCGGGGTTTTTGGAAATCGCCAATAGTTGTTAGAAATTGTCAACCCACAATTATCTTGTGGCAAATATAAAACTTTTGACAGAGAAGAGAATTCGTTGCCAAATTATCGTCATGAATGACAAACATAATATGTTCAATTAACTTTTGAATATAAAATGTATGTTAGATAATTTCAACGCGAAAACTGTAAATTTGAGTTACCGTTACATTTTGAAAAACAGGCATTTAGAGCAGATGAAGGACCTGGGAAAGGATTCAAAGAAAACTCTAATCGAAAAATTTGCGTGGGCAACGGGAGAATTTTATAAGAACGTTTTCAGATCAATACCAGAAGATATACCGACGGCACACACTCAAATTATTCATATTGGAGTGCCTGTGGTTTCGGCTGCCCACATGAATCTACCTTATCTGGAGATCCAAGTATTCCAGATGTTTTCATGGGTAACATGGGGGAAAATTATGAGGGCAATGCATGGCAATCATAGATAGGAAAAACATAGGTTTCAATTCGCTTCTCTTATCGTCATCGATTTCAACTGTAGGGGACGGAATAAGGACATTAGTTATTCCTCTTATTATTCTATATCTTACGGGATCTACGTTCCTCTTTGGATTAATTTATTCAGCAGAATTTCTGATTTGGATAATATCCACAGGATTTACGGGTTATTTTGTGGATAGAAGAAACAGGGTGAAGAGTCTATCGTATTCTAATTTTGTCATGTTTCTCCTTATGACATGTGTGTCCATATCCTTTTTCGTTGCATATTCTTATTTTTTACTGTTTATTGTGATTGCTCTTATTGGAACGAGTATAGGGCAGTCATTCTATAATCCTTCAAGTTTTTCCCTACTTCCAGATATCGTTCATAAAGATCTTGACAAACATAATGCACTTATTTCCATGTGTGTAAATGTCTCCATGATCGGAGGATACGTTGTGGCTGGACTCGGGTTCTCGATCGTTTCTTGGGGAGTTTTACTAAGTATTGATGCACTTTCTTTTCTAATTTCTGCCATAATTGCCACGGTTGGTTTAAGAAAATACAGTAGGAACGAAAAAACCGAGAAAGTACACTTTTGGAAAGAGACCAAAGAAACATTTTCATTCCTGAAACCTCAGAAAGTGATTCTTTACACGATCGGGTTTGGATTTGTCTTTAACTTTCTGACCTCAGGAATGGTTATAATCTTACCAACGATAGCTGTCGAAAATACTTCCATAGGGTCAATCTCTCTAAGTTTATTTTATATTACTGAATTGATTGGCATGGTTTTGGGGGGATCCTTAATTGCTGTCAAGAAAAATAGAAGATTAGTTAACTATTTGTTGGTTGGTTCTTTAGGTCAAGGCCTTGTCATGGTCATAATTGGTCTGTCCCTATTTGCTGTGGGAATAGTTGTTATTGTAGTATCACTAATTCTACTGGTCAATGGATTTTTCTCCGAGATCTTGAATATACCATTGATGGTGTGGTATCAAGAGCTTGTACCTAGGGATAAGAGAGCAAAAGTAATCAATCTTAAAGATTTGATCTTAACAATTCCCATGGTTGTGTCAACTGCTCTTATGGGATACTTGCTTGATCACTATAGCGAGTGGTTAGTTATCTTTATTTTCGGTATTTCTGCCATGATTATTTCTATTCTTGAATATGCCTTTCTTAAACCTCTTTTACGTAACTTCAGGGTGTTGTCTCAATGCCCTCCATAAAAATTTCCATTTCTTTTTTCAAAGATCATTTACCGATGCAATGTTTATGGAATAGTTCAGTATCATGTAATGATACTCCAATCATTAATTTTATTCAAAAAATAGAGAACCTTAGATTTCGAGCGCTTTGTAAAGCACAATGTATCCAGATAGGGAAATTATATTGATTGCGAGGAGTAGAAATGCAAGCCCTGATCCAAAATGAAGAGAGAGCGAATAGTATATAATTATTGCAATAACCCCTTGCATCAAGAGAATTGAGCTGAAAGCTATGATGTTACCGAATGAGCCTGCCTTGAATTTTAAGTAACTTTTCACATAAGATACGAGAATTATGGCAAATATCATTACTGAAACAGACATTACAATAAGATTAGCTATCCAGAACGGCCCCATTTTTAAATCCCTCCCTCTCTTCCGGCAGCCATGAATATTTCTTGAAGTATTTTAATGTTGTTGATCAGAATAGGGGTCGGAAAATATACCTTTCCGTAACCATCTCCCTGAACCATAACTATGTTGTTTGAAAGAAGTACTTTCATGTGATGTTCGACTGTACGGTAATTTACCCCAAGACTGGAACTTAACTTGTTTGCATTCTTAGGACTTTCAAGTAGTGACACTATTATCTTAATTCTCATTTCTCCTCCTCTTGTTGATATGAATACCCACCATAACAGACGCTTAAATGAACTCTGAAAATCCATGACTGACAAATTATCTTATAAATTAAATGGAATGAAATAAACATTGTTGTGGATTTCATTCACAGTTTATTTATGGCATTACTACCAATTATATGGAACACTTCATTGTAGATCACATATTGTGGCATTCCGTTTTTAAAATCAAATCCAGTGTTGAAATACGTGATATCGTAGGAGACATTGATATATCTGAACTGCGATGCGTTTGCTGAACTTTGAACTATGAACTGAACTGTTGCATTGACATTTACGATGTTTCCACTAATGGTTATAACTGGCGGTGATTCAGCGTAAAACCATACGGCCGACCAGAGACCAAAGAACTTGTTCCAGGTTGCGTTTATCTGTGAGATCCCTGAATAATTTCCGTTTAGAGGTCCTCCTATCCAGTGAAGAGTCGCGTTGGCTTCATATTCCTGCATCACAGTTGTGTTGTTCTCAATTGCGATGTTGTTCCAATGACTGAATGCAAGGCTTTCTATATAATTGGTGTTTACAAATTTCTCCGAAGCAGATATAAAACCTGCACCAACAATATGCCAAGTTTCTGAATATATGGTCCAATTGCCTCCTTTAGCCATATAATTTAAAGTGTAGCTTATGTTCAGGTACTGTGCCTGTTCCTGATTCATCACCGAAGTGAGAATAAACTGGTTATTAGATATTACCTTCGCCGTATTTCCATCAACAGTAACAGTTGGTGGTGTGACCGTATAATACCATACGGCTGACCAGAGACCAAAGAACTTGTTCCAGGTTGATGTTATGTTGCTTATGCCCTTGTAAGTTCCGGTTAAAGGCCCACCTATCCAGTGAAGAGTTGCATTATTCATATACTGGGTCTGCAAAAGAGATGAGTTCTCAATCGCTATGTAATCCCAATGTGCATATGCGTTCTTCAGAACAACGGGTTCCTGCTGTGTATTATAGCTGGTTTGAAGTGCATTATAGCTGGTTCTTTCACTGCTCAACCCGGAGTATTCAAATACAAAAAGCCCAGCCATGACTACTGTCAGGGCTATAAACACTGCCGATATCACTTTTAAAGTTTTTAGATCCATGAGTTATTATTTACTTTCGTGTCATTATTTTTTTTCAAATTCTGTTGCAAATCATGTACAATTAATATGCAATTGACATAATGATTAATCTTTTCCAAAAACGTTAGAAACAGTATTGGGGAATCCAGTATCTCTTTACCCTCACAAGTAAGGAAATATACAACACCCTCATCACTTTCCAGTCAAATAGAGCGCGAACGCAGTTCCTTCAGATGACTTGATTATGTTCCAACATTCCTTTAAGTCAGAGATACGAAGAACCGTCTCCAGCTCCCAACCTAATATTCTGAACAAGAGATTTCCTTCATCTACCTCCAGGTATGTCGTTTCATGTACGACCTTCCCTTTCGGTTATGCGCCACACTTCGCAATCACTTTATGAGATCACAGATATACTAAAAGATTGAGCAGGACCCTGAAATGCGTAAGGTCAATTAGTCCCTTCAAGTATTATTTCCAGTTTTCCGTTCTTCGACACCACCTGGATTTGATTAAATTTTTACCTTAACCATTATTTTAATCAATATGTATTAGTACGGAAAACGAGGAATTTCGTTATATGACCCTAAATCACCGATCTCCAGCAAATAATTTAAGTGGTGATGACGTCTCTCAAGACTCCACTCCTTTTGTAATCCATGCAGAAAAATTTGTTGAGTTAGACTTTCCACTATATAGTAACTGGTCAAGCCTTTCTTATCGCAATGATATCCAGAGAAAACAGCTCCACAATATTCCTTTATCACATTATAGTAGAACTCAGAAAAGAAGTGTGATTTAACCTTCATCTCGATTATGTGCTCTTCCTCGTTCACAATATCGATTTTTGACCCCCCTAATGGTTCTCTGGAATCCATCCGCCATATAAGTTCATCGATTTCATCGTCTACGATTTTCTTTGGAATGAATTCGCCTTGATTCTGAAAGATTCCTTCATTTTCCTTTATTGTTTCTTCCTCTTTAAATTCCCATCTGGATTTAATCAACGTTAAATCACGCGGGCTGTTTCCCAATGACAAATAAAGATTCAGTAGATATGGCACTTTATCAGGCTGCGGGCCAATGTAAATTATACTTCTCTTGTAGGGGGAATATTGGTTGATAAAATCAAGCATTTTGTCAGAAATCTTGTCTGTCCGATTCTCCTCAAATTCTATGCAAAGATATACATCCCCTTTGCTCTGAAGTGAAACAGGAGATACCCTGCATCCAGTTATGCTATTGATACTGTCATAGAACTCCCCCTGAATTTCAGGTATCTCCATTCTTATAATATTGGCCAAAACCGTTACATCGTAAGTCATCCCCATTTTCTTGCTGAATTCCTGAAGGGATCTTTTCTCTATCTCGGTCATCTGTTGCTCCACTTGCCTATAAAAATACCATTTACCTTTTTCTCTCGCAATTGTATGGAAATGATCTTTCTCTCCAATTTTCATGTCCCCGATGTTCACGAACTTTGGGTTAACATCATGAAGCTTCAATACGGCACACTTTCTTAATATCATTATATCAAACCCCTCATATTACCTCAAATAAATCTGGCTGGAATGGCCGGACAAGGTGTAGCAGTATATTCTCCTTCATCTCCACTTTTATCTTCGCAAGTATTTTCAAGAGTTCACCAACTTGATAGGTGGGAAGGAAAACTGAAATAACCATTCTCCCATTGATAACTCTTGCGAACTGAGACGCACGGAAAATCACTTGATCATTTGCAAGTTTTCTCATCTCTTGAAATACAGGGTTGTTCCCTTCTGCTTCGTATATGTGTTCTTCCTCGGAGATTGCCTTGAGGCTATCCTTTTCTTTGGGAGAGGAATCTAAATAGATCAGGGCACGATATTTTATTCCCGCCTTTTTTTCTATCTGTGCAATTCCACCGTCAATCGATAAACATTTCTCTAATGGGTCATCGCCGATAGAGGGAGCAGAATAAATAATCATAGATAGGGGAGTCAATATGTTCATTTGAGATAGAAATGATATTTCACCCGACACTGCAGATAAATATTTTATGGCGATTTCCTTTCCACTTTCTATGCCTTTTATCAAAAGTCCCTGGACCTCTATGGATTTTGAACGGTGAAATCTGAAATCAGCAAACAATTTCCCATTCTTCAAATATAAATACCCCATTATCACTGAAGGTATTTCGTTTATTTGTTCAAGGATTCCATTTTCATCAAACGACTTAAGCTGTACTCGTATAACGGAGAATTCGTTTCCCTCTTTTGTGCCGAATTTTCTCAAAAGGAGATCAGCGGAATCACTCACTGATATGTCTCCATTAATTAACAGATCCATGTGTATAGAATTGGAAATCTTTCTTATTATGACCGGAGCGTACAGATTATGTTTATAAGAATAATCAAATAGCGGATGGTTCCCACTGAAAGATATTATGCATCTTGTCGCTACCTTACTATCCAAATCTCTCCAACGCACCTATAAGTAACGATGGAGTGGATATAAATATTCTCATAAAACCACACTGTCTGAGTACAGATTGCCTTGGTTATCGGCAACTTATATGTGTTTCATATGGTTATTTGAATGTTTGTGTTCGCTTTCATCCAATAACTGAAGTCGTTGACTTTCCCTCTCACCATCATAAAGGGAGAAGACAACAACAGATTTTCTTTATAAATACAAACACTAAAACATACTAAAAAATACGGGCCTGGCCGTATGCAACCAGACATGCAAATGATCTTTTGGCATTGCCCATAATATAAGATAAGCTTAAGGCGAATGCAACAAGGTTTGAGAAAACTTTATGTTAGTTGTCCATCTCCGTTCATGATGAAATACACCGTTGTTCTCGAAAAAGACGAGGATGGCATATATGTAACTACCGTTCCGGCATTGCCTGGTTGCATATCTGACGGCAAGACCGTGGAGGAAGCACTAACAAATATCAGGGAGGCTATTCAGGGTTTTATAGACGATATGAAGTCGGATGGAGAACCGATTCCCGGAGATGTGGAAATAATTGGAAACGTTGAAGTGAATGCCTAAATTACCTACAGTTTCTGGACAGGAGGTTGTTAAAGCACTTTCAAAAATTGGTTTCAAATTTCGAAGACAGGTTGGAAGCCACGTGATACTGAAAAGACAAATGGATGGAAAAAGACTTTCAATACCAAACCACAGGGAAATACCTAAAGGAACACTCAGAGCAATTATCAGGCAGGCTGGACTTACAGTTGATGAATTCGTGGCTCTTCTATGATTCTTATGACAGTATTCACCTGATTAATAACCAATTAGGAATCATTGTTCTTGCAGAAGGAAACATTGGATCACTGGGTCAATACATGTGATCGGTCTTATGCCTTTGGTGAGTTCGGAGTTACCATTCTCATCATCTATTTCCCAACATACATCTTTCTGCGCTTTCTGACGCAGGCATTTTCGTCATATTGACAAATTTAGGTATTCTCTTCTTTATTTCTATTATTATGGAGGTTCTTATCTCGTTTTTCGACTTAGGGGCCTTCCGAGAACAATAAGCCTATTGCGCATAAGAGATATGTTTTCATTATTCGCTGTACTTGAATCACACTGACCTTCAATCTCTTGCGTTGAATTTTCTACTCTTTATTTGAGGATTTTGCCGACTCTAGGATTATGTCTATTAATCCTGGAAATCTTGCATTAAGATCTTCCCGACGCAATGATACAAAGTGGTACCTCCCTGCTACTCTCGTCTTTGTTATACCTGCCTCACGTAGGATTCTAAAATGATAGGCAAGCGTGGATGATTTACAAAGCGATTTGAACTCGTAAGCTCCTTTTTCCATGCCATCTAAAAGCTCCAAAACTATCTCCAGGCGTACAGAGTCGCTTAGTGCGTATAGAATTCCTGTTAAGGTAATGGCCTCTTTTTCCGGATGTGAAAAGTATCTCATGCTTTACACATCTCTATCGTTAACAATTATTTAAATATCCCATTACTATATAGTTTTAGAAATATTGAATTATAGAGGTATGAAACAATGAAATTGAGCATCTTCTTACTTACTCTTGGAACTGTTGCAATAGGTACGGATTTATTTGTCATTGCCGGTATCCTGCCATACATAGCTAGCAGTTTCGCAGTATCTGTACAAACGACCAGTTATCTGGTTACTGTGTTTGCAATTATATATGCCATTTTTGGTCCGATTCTTGCCATGCGAACGAACCTATGGCACAAACAAAAGCTGTTGGTCATGGCTCTTGGTGTTTTCATAGCCGGTGAGGTCATCTCTTCGCTCGCTATTAATTTTTATATGTTGATAGGTGCAAGGGTGATTTCTGCGATTGGCGCATCGCTTTTTACACCCGTAGCCTTTGCCGTTGCAGTGGCTCTCGTACCAGAGGCAAAAAGGGGGAGGGCTCTTGCCCTCGTCTCCGGAGGGTTAATTCTTTCCATGGCAATTGCAGTTCCTATAGGTACATGGATAAGTCTTCTATTTGGATGGCGATTTACATATTTGTTTGTGGCGGTCATGGGAATCATCGCGGATGGTGGTCTCGCTATTGTTCTTAATGTCCCTTTGGAGAATCGTAACCCATCAATCGTTCTGCACCCTTCGTCTCCACTGTTTCGATCATCCTTTCTTTTGGCCGTTTCGGCATACGCCCTTTGGGGAATGGCTATTTTTTCTATATTCCCCTTTCTATCTTTGATCCTTACTGGTAGCCTGCACGTGAAACCAGTGGATGTGGGATATGGACTTATGCTATTTGGAACAGGATCATTCATTGGAGTCATACTTGGGGGTCATGCTACTGATAGATTGGGTCACATGAAAGCAGCCGAGATTTCCATTTCAATATCAGTGATCGCTCTAATATCGTCTTATTTCTTCATAAGCGAATCCTCGTTCTGGTTCGTACCTTCATATTTTGTGTTTAGCATGGCGATTCAGGGCTTTATGCCTTCTCAGCTACGAAGAATTGTTTATTTCTCACCGAAAAATTCTCATCAAATCGCTCTCTCCATTAACAATTCAATGTTATACATGGGTATAGCTCTTGGAACTGTTTTGGGCGGGGGTCTACTAGGCTACTTTTCCATATCAATACTGCCATTAGTTTCTGGAATCTGTATAATAATTGCATTGGGACTTTCACTCGCCTCCATGAAACTAGAAAAAGCGAGGTTAATCAGTATCAAACAAACATCTGAGTTTGGTGAATAAATACAATTTTTACCAGAGAAGTACGTGTTAGGAATCTAAAATCAAGAGATAATTAAACGAGACATTTAAGAAAATTTGTTTATTTTAGGCGTAGACACCTTAAACTGCCAAAATTAATGCAGGTTCCCACTTATAGTTTAGAAAGTAGGATTTGCTTACATTTTTAAATGGGCCTGGCCGGATTCGAACCGGCGGTCTTCGCTGTGTGAGAGCGACGTCATAACCACTGGACTACAAGCCCATAGGGGGCTAATACTCGAAAGGCTTTAAATTTTACCCATATGCCCATAAATAGCTTTTGATTTCATATTTAAATAGAACGAAAAAGAAAAATGTTCAATAGAAACTTTAAGTTATGAAAGCATGAGAAATTTATTTCATGAGATATTCAGAAGCAAAGGGATCAATTACTTTTCTGATGATGTTGTATTGCTTGAAATCTTAAAATTCTTTGACTTTAGGGCTGATAATGATATGAAAGAACTTGGAGCCTATGTTTCTGAGGACCTCATAGAGACGATGGATTTTGTTGATCACAACGGAAGACCAGAATTAATAACGTGGGGTCTAAATGGTAAAAGAATTGATTACGTGAGAATATCCCCGGAACATCGTAGGGCACTTGAGAAACTGCAGAATTTTGGTGTTGTTAGAAAAAGTGCATCGGGTGATTATTCCTGGCTTTACCACTTTGTCTCCGGGTATATTATTTCTGACTCCGGCATCTTCTGTACCCTCACTCTAACTGCCCAAACCGCCTATGGAATTAAAAAATATCTTGGAAAATACCCAGAATTCTTGGAAAGATACCTCGATCATGATGATCCATGGTATGGCGCCACATTCTACAGTGAAATTCAGGGTGGAAGCGACCTCGGAGCCAATGTGACCCAGGCCACAATGAAAGATGGAAAATGGTTTCTGGAAGGTGAAGACAAATACTTCGCCAGTGATGCAGGACTTGCTGATGGAGCTATTGTTACTGCTAAAATCTCTCCTGGTGGTATTAGATCTATAGGTACATTTTTCGTTCCATACAGAAAGGAGAATGGAGAGTTGAATTTTACCATCAGGAGATTGAAGAATAAGATGGGTACCATTGCAGTACCTAGTGGCGAGGTTGAACTTAGAGGTTCTGAAGCGTACATTCTGGGGGATGAGGGTAAGGGAATATACTATGCAATGGAAATATTAACCATCTCAAGGATTAATGATGCCCTGGCCGCCGTCGGCATTGCGAGGAAGGCACTTTGGGAAGCGTACCTCCACGCAGAGTTTAGAGAGGTCTTTGGTAAGAAGCTAATAGATCAACCACTCATGAGAAGAGATATTCTTTCACTTGAAGCAAAACTGGAAGCTGCCACTGCTATCTCTATCTATTCTGGAAAGTTATTCTCTGAAGTTACTTCTTTAACACCACCCTATGACCTGAAATATCACTATGCCAGATTTATTACACATATAGCCAAAAATATTGCTGCATGGACATCCGCTGAAATCACCCAATATTCAATGGAAATATTAGGAGGTATAGGTTTCTTTGAGGAATTCCCCATGGCAAAGTTTCATAGGGATTCCCTGGTAACCTCTATCTGGGAAGGTACGAGCAATATCCAATCCCTGGATATGCTTGAGGCAATATTGAAGAAAAATGTCCTAAAGGTCTTTTTCTCTGACCTAGAGAGAATGGCGGCGAATGTAAAAGATAAGGAACTTAAATTGGCAGTGGAAAAAAGAATAGAAATATCAAAGAAATTTTACGAAAATATAAGGGATAAGAAAGCCCTTGAAGTGAATTCTAAGGAACTGTTGAGAATCTTTGGAGAAACGCTTTCATTATCACTGCTTGCAGAGATAGGATCAGGAATTCAGACCGGACGTATGACAGGCGCGGCAAAAATTTATGAATTTCTCTTATCCAGAGATTTGAGACTCCCTCAGGATGACTTATTTGATAACATTGAACAGATAAAATGGATGTCAAGAAATAATTAACGTATTTTGTTCTTCCCATAAGGAATTTGGAGAACTGCTTAGGGGTTATCAGGTCAAATTAAGGTGAATGAAAGACTGAATAAAATTAAGGATGATGTCTGGAAAACCCAAAATTAATTAAATTTTTAAAAAATATAAGTGTAACAATTTAATTGAAATCCATATTTTCTCCGGAATGCGAGTTCTTTCTGGCTCAGATTGCTGTGGTAATAAGGATTGCTAATGTTCCTATTTCACGGTATTTCATTATGTCTATGGGGGTCATACACAGATTGTTTTTGACCTGATTTTTCTGTAATATTCACTCTTAATAATTCTGAGTGAGAACGTATACTTTTCATTGTAGGAATGCAACTACCATTATGAGCATTTTCTTCAACTGATATGGTGAACTCAAGCGGTAGCGATTTTAGAAGCAAAAATAAATATAGATTGGTACCTTACCTGATTACTGAGCTCTGATGGTGTAGCCAGGCCAAGCATACCGGCCTTTCAAGCCGGCGACTCGGGTCCAAATCCCGGTCAGAGCATTTTACATTTCACTCAATGTTCAACTTATGCAGAGCACATTTTAAAATTTCCTTTTCAGCAGGGCATGATCATTTTTGAGATTTAGGTAACTGGCAATTTTATTATTCTTTATTCCATTCTGATCGAGTTTCACTACGGTGGGTGAACGTAATGTTCAGTCAAATTAAAAAAATTCATCGGTATTTTACTAGTTGTCCAAATTTTGAAATTGTTGTCCCTCTCTCAGGGTTATTAAAATTCAATACCCTCAAAGTGATTCCATACTCCTTGCACAATTTTATTGCATTTTCATGGACAATTTCAGATCCCCGACAGACAATTTCCAGAGCTTCGTCGAAATCCATGAATTCATATGGTTTTTCAAGGGGAAAATACTTTGGATCCTTAGGATATATTCCGTCCACATCTTTAAACAATGTTAGGTCACCCGAATGAGTTATGGCAGCAATAGCAGAGGCACTGTAATCACTTGTATTTCTACCAAGCGTTGAAATTTTCCCTCCTGAATCAATTCCATAAAAACCTGTTGATATTGTTGTACAACTGCCCAGCGATTCCCTCAATTCTTCGTACTTCTCCATGGATGTTGAGATATTTATATACTTTTGATCGTCCTTTCCTTCCACCATGATACCAAGGAGATGGGATGGAATAAAATTTACCCTGTTGTTTCTTTTTAGATAGATATAGGTCACACTGGCTGATAAGCGCTCACCAAGAGACACATAGTACTCTATGGAACAATTTTCAATGGTCCTTTTAAATACCGCATCATTATTGAGATCATTTAATGCCAGTAATTCCTTATATACTTCATGCCATCCAGTCATACCAACGCTAAGCATCTGACTGAACGAAATAAACAAACCTTCAACAAATGAGAATCTTTCCTCATTTTCATACTGCTCATATAATCGATCTGTAATTCCATCGAAAGCACTCATAACAACAATACTATTGGGCCAGTCTTTTAAAATCCTATCCAGTTGCCTCAGGGAGTTGATTGATTTCAGGCAGGAACCCCCTATTTTTATTACATTGGTTTTCATCAAATCATCCCCTCCATTTTAGCCATTATTTCTGCGTTGAGGATAGAAGCCCCTGCAGCTCCTCTCACAAGATTATTTATAAGAAAAATTGCGGATAATCTATGACCTGAAGATCGTAACCTTCCAACAAATACTTCCATATCATTCCTGTAGTCAGGTGAATTCATTTCCAGAATGGGCTGTGGTCTATCCTCTTCATCCATCAGGCATATACTTCTTCGGGGGAGGGATGGAAATTTTCCTGTGATTTTTCCATTTCCATACTGAAAGTAAGCTTTCTTGAACTCTTCCTCGCTTACAGCATTCCCTGGAACAATGCTCACAGAGATCATGTGCCCGACCATGACAGGAACCCTTGTCGCAGTAGCTGTTAAGTCCATGTTTGAACTCACGATTTTACCATCCTGTGGTATTCCAAATATTTTTTTAGATTCATTTACAATTTTATATTCCTCTCCTCCTATGAAAGGAATTACATTCCCCAAAATATCCATGGAAGATACTCCCGGATATCCTGCTCCACTAACTGATTGTAGGGATGTAACAACAATATCCCTCGGCTTAAACTGCAACAGTGGAGCCATTCCAAGAGCTGTCCCTATGGTACTGCAATTGCCATTTGTCACTATATAGCCTGCCTTTTGATCAAGAATTTCAAGATGGTCCATGTTTATCTCAGGAACAACAAGAGGTACTTCAGGATCCAGTCTATTAGCTGACGCATTACTGAAAACCTTTCCACCTTTTTTTGCAAGAGATAATTCTATGAACCCCGCTTTATCATCGCTTACAGCGCTGAATATAATATCCAGCTTATCGCGGAGGATCGAATCAACTGTTGCCTCCTTTACAACCAGTTCCTTTCCTCTTTCATTTCCTGATGAAACTTTTTTGCCACTGGACTTTTCAGATGCATAGAGAGATTCAACCTCAAACCACGGGTGATCCTTCAGTATTTTCAGGAAAACCTGACCCACAACACCTGTAGCTCCGAGAATACCTACCCTCAATTTGTCCAATTGATTGCCCCCCACATTAATCCTGGTACTTGAATATGATCCATAGTAATACGTATCAGAAGAATTTTCTCACATGCGGTTGTGATATAATTTTTCTTTGAATTTGAATGGTTTATGGCGGATTTCTGATCTCTCATAGAACCAATGATATGAAAGGTATATTTTTTTCTTCCCTCATACTATATTATTATTGGTAATTTTATTGCATTTTGATCCCTATCAATGAAATAGGTTTTATACTTAATATCGCATTGTATTAGAATGGAAGAATCATTTAAAATAATAGTTAAGGAAGATAAAACCCCTGAAGAAGGTAATATAGAAATCATAGCAATTGACTTTCATCAGCCCACAATGATAAAGTTTGATACGAGGGAAATTTTGAAAGATGGTGAAATGCTTTCAGTAAAGGGTGAGGAAGTATATTATTCTGGAAAACTCCTGGGGAAGGTGAAGGAAAGAAAAAGTTCTTCAGACGTAAGGGCAAGTCACGCCTTTGACGTGAAATATACAGGTGGATATTCCCTGGATGGAAAAAATATATACCTTGATGAACATTTTCCAGTAGAGATAGTTGTGGAGGGAAAGACTGTCAACACCATCAACTCCATAGGATACCATCACGAGTTACCTGAAAAGTGGCTTTCCGATGAAAAATTTGAATATCCTTATGCACACGAGAAGGCAACCGGGATTGAAAAAGAATATGTGGAATCTCTTGGGGTCACATGGAAAGGATACTGCTCCGTGGTGGATAAAAATTTGAGAAATGTTTATTCGAGGACACTTGAAAAATCGCCCCCATCACTGGATCTTGCCCCCTATTTGTATTGCAGGGATCGTGAAGCATTGAACGAGATAAGAAGAAGTTCTCCAGAATGATTCTACAGATCAGTAAGACATAGAATTTTCAATGTTTGCGAAAATTAATCTGGTTCTTTTTGAGCTTCTTACGATCTCCACTTCCTCCTTTCTTTCCTTCTTGAGTTTTCTTTTCATGCGGTTAACGGTCATTTTCATATCCCTGAAATATTGGTTTACGTTGAAATATACTGTTTCCTCCGTTATCTTTATGGGACATCCCACGTTGTAATCCTTGTTTCCCATTGGATCCTCTGGATTTATAAATATTATTGCTGATCTTCCTATGAAATATCTGTGTATGATACCTCCCCGAATAATCCTGTATGCCTCCTTTGCGTTGAGATCAAAATACGTTTTTCCTGCATAGGACAGATATGATTGAAAATTTTTATTGGACTGCCCAGCACTGAAAACCAGATCTTCCTTTTCACCCTTTATGATTCGCCCCATTGCACCAAGAACCTCTGAATAGGCGAAGAGTGATATAATACAAGTGTTTGGTAAACCGTTCATAATGTTGATAGAAATGTCACGATACATGCTCTTCTTAACAACTTCGTTAAAAAAATTTTCTAAATTCACTTCCAGGTCATATTCTCAATGTAAACTAATGATAAAAAGATATATCACATATTTTTGAATTAACCTTTTATCAAATTCTCATTATATTATAGATCTGATTATTAAAACAAATGAAATACTGGAAGACTTTCCCTTTATCCACTATTCTTGCTGGTTTCAAATTCCATTAATCATCATTTGCCCAATGAATGAAAAAATCAAAATGGAAACAATAATAAATTTATTGAGTATAAAGTAAGGATGAAAGGCGTTATACTTCATGGAGGGACTGGAACAAGACTGAGACCACTCACCTATTCTGATGTTAAACAGCTTCTAACCATAGCAGGAAAACCAACCAGCGAATATGGCCTTGAACAGATGAGACAGATAGGCATTAAGGATCTGAGTATTGTTATTGGAGCTGTTGGTGGAGAAGAGGTTAAAAAATACTATGGAAATGGGGATAAATGGGAATGTAAGATTCAATACGTTTATCAGGAAAAACCACTTGGCATAGCAAATGCCATTTCCCTTTGCAGGGATATTACCGGTCCTGATGACTTTCTCGTTTACCTAGGAGATAATGTTATCCAGGACAGCCTCGGAGACGCCTATGAAAAGTTCCAGAGTAAGAAATATGATGCTTTTCTGATCCTTGTGCCTGTAAAGGACCCATCCAAATATGGGGTAGCAGAGATTGGTAACGACCTGGTAACAGGATTAAAAGAAAAACCAAGGGACCCCACGAGCAATCTTGCGGTTACGGGTATTTATTTTCTTAGAGAAACTGTGTATGATTACATAGATAAATTGAAGCCGTCGGCAAGAGGAGAGTATGAAATCATGGAAGCTCTGCAGGCAATGATAGAAGATGGAAAAAAGATAGGCTATAAAACCGTAGGTGGATGGTTCAAGGATACGGGAACAGTGGAAGATTTTATCGAATGTAATATGCTTGTACTGGAAAGCATTAAAGGGAATTCAAGCTCTGATAGAACCAATGTGAAGGGGAGGGTTAATTTTGGGAAAGACGTGATTATAGACCAGGAGACGAAGGTTCTTGGCCCATGCTATATTGGAAGTAACGTGCAGATAAAAAATTCATTTATAGGACCCTATACGAGTATTGGAGATGGTTGTATAATCCAGGGAATAGAAATTGAAAATTCCATTATTATGGAAAATTGCAAAATTGACTTTGAGGATGGGCGTATAATTTATGAAAGCATTATTGGGCCGAAATGCAATATAAAGTCTGGAAATTCAAAAACCAGAAGGACAAAGCTTGTCCTTGGAAGGGATTCAAAGGTGGAGCTTTGATGCAAAACAATACAGTCAGCGCGGGG
The DNA here is from genome assembly GCA_021794355.1 of Thermoplasmata archaeon. Classification (GTDB taxonomy): domain Archaea; phylum Thermoplasmatota; class Thermoplasmata; order Thermoplasmatales; family Thermoplasmataceae; genus Cuniculiplasma. Next base: position 22,078 of record JAJYRA010000019.1, read on the forward strand.
AACTTTAACAACTTGGATGAAAGACTGGGAGAAAAGCAGGAATTAGATTGGAAAAATATATACACGCTCAAGCAACCCAAAAATGACCGAAGCAACTGTGAACATGCATTGAAAAAAGATAGGAGTTTCAGAGTGCAATGCTTAAGAAATGACCAATATAATCCAAAGATGGATCCCCGGTCACGAGGGTACAGGATTAATGTGCGCCATCATGTGGAGAATAATCCTTAAGGAATAGCGAAAGGAAGTGGATGTTAACGTATGCAATATAAATCGGGTAAGATGCGAAAAAGGCATGCTATTGGTGCTCCAATTTCCACACACACCAACGCATGTGGTTTACCTGGAGGAGATTAGATGAAGGTATTGATAACAGGGTCCTCAGGACAGCTCGGAAGTGAGATGGTAAGGCTTTTCAGTGATATCATTCCCTCAGACAGGAAGATGATAAACCTTGAAAATCCTTTGAAAGTTTACGATGATCTGGATAGAATAAAACCAACCCTCATAATAAATTGCGCTGCAATGACTGACGTCGATGCGTGCCAGACGAATATGGAGAAGGCGTATAATATAAATTCCGCTTCACCCCTTTCCATAGCGCGATATGCCATTAAAAATAATGTGAGAGTGATCCATTTCTCAACAGATTTTGTTTTTAATGGTGAAGGGGGAAATTATACTGAAGACTCTATTCCGGATCCCATAAATTACTATGGAATGAGCAAGCTGATGGGTGATATGGCCATAGAGGCAATTCCCAATCATCTTGTAATTCGCACTTCAGGGGTATATGGCACAAAGAAGAATTTTCCCCTAGTTGTTTATCAGAGACTGAGGGATGGGAAGGATATTAAGGTAATAGATTCCTATTATTCACCTATTCACGCCAAAAATCTTGCAAAGGCATCCTCCGACGTTATTAAAAGTAACCTTACAGGAAGAATAAACATAAGCGGAGAGAGGATTTCAAGGAAGAATTTTGCCATCCAAATTGCAGAGTTCTTCAAACTTGATCCATCCAAAATTTTGGAAAGTTCAGAATTTTCAGGTCAGGTTGCAAGGAGGCCAAAGGATTCATCGCTGAAAATAGATGAGGCAAGATCCATAATTAAATGGGATTTTTACTCAGTAAAATCCAACCTATCACTTCTGGATGTAAAAAACTTGCATCTATAGGACGTGTGGATCAAGAAATGATAGGATTAGTGAGAATTTCTGAGAAGATCATTTTTAGAATATTAAGTCAACATATATTTTCTATATATATCTATATATTCAAGTTTATATACCAACCAATTTTTAAATAATTGTTTGCAATTGCTTTAAATGGTTAATTACCACTTCCTGAAGAAACTCATGATAATAGGCGAACGCCAGTCATTAAAAAACATGGAGAAATACATGTCTCTGGCAAAGGAAAATTCAAGACTCTTAATCTCTATCTTTGAAAAACCTGAGAACGACATCCAATCCATGGGAAAGACCATTGGGGAAAATGAGAAAGCGGCCGATGAGATAACCCTTCAGCTTAAAAGGGATATAACTTCAGGTGCCATAGGTTCATCCCTCATGGATAATTTTCTCACACTTATAGAAAAATTTGATGATATAATAGATAAGACATACTGGATATCAAGGGAAATGTCCAGGGCCAAAGACAGTTTCATTGCAAACGGTTTCCACATGGAACCCATAAAGGGATTTTATGAAAATTTCGAGAAAATTCTTGAACTTAATCTGGAAGCAGTGGACAGGGTAAACAGCATGCTGGAAGTCTCAGAAATAGATGAGGTTAAGGAGATAAGAGCAAGGATACAGGAACTTGAGGAGGAGGTAGATGAAATTAAGGACGGAGTTATAGACAGGCTTTACAGGACATCTGAAAGCATAAGTTATCTGATGTTCAATCACGTTAACTCCATAGTACATACACTTGATGATTTACTGGATAATTGCGAAGATATTTCAGATCTGGTCCTTAACACAATGCTGTCCGTTTCAAGATGATCATTTTCTACTTGATTCTCGCATTAATAGGGATACTTTCTGCCTTTGTATCGGGTAACAATCTCTCAGCTACAGTGGGGACCATAATAGGTTCCAGAGTGGTGTCAAAAAATTTTGGTCTCCTGCTGGGTGCTGGTGGTTTTTCCCTTGGACTTATCCTGGAGGGGAGGTTTCTGTCTGATTCCCTATTTCTCATAATGCCCCAAAGGACGGATTTTATTTTGATTGTACTCTCTGTTTCTGTAATAATGTTCTTCATTGCTGCTTTTTCCAGAATTCCGCTTTCCCTAATAATGGCAATTGTTGGTACGTCCTTCGGTATTGCCCTGAGAGTAGGGTATGATTACAATGCTTTGTATATTTATATCATTATTTCCCTGTGGGTATTAGCACCCATAATTGCCATAATTTTTTCATATACACTTAACAGGAGGTTGACACGTGTAAATGTTAAAAATGTGTGGGTGACTGCCAGGTTTTACAAGGTTATCCTCGTTCTCGTATCCTTTATCACTTCCTTCACCCTTGGTGCAAACACCTTTGGACTCCTTGCCTCCCTGGGTAATAGTTCCCTTTTAACCATAATAGTCATGGTAGTTGCAATCTTCGCAGGTGCGGCTTTCCTGAGCAGTGGTGTCATAAGAAGGGTTTCTCAGGATATGTACGGAATGAGATATCAGAACGCATTTGTTTCCCTTCTTGTGTCCAGTCTACTCGTTGAGGGAGCCACATTTTTTACCCTACCGCTTCCCAGCACCCAAACCCTTACTTCCAGCGTATTTGGCACGGGGTTGTCCTACAGAACCAAGGCAATGCAGGTAAGGCCATTTTTAATAATAGTTCTAATGTGGCTGATTTCACCATTGTTAGGTATATTCCTGGGTTATATTCTTGCCTGACTTCCTTCTCCCTGAAGGATAGAGCTTTCTCATTGGATAATTGTAATTATTCGTAAAATGATCCGTGAATATAGGTGCAGCTCCTTAAAAATCGTATAGGGTTGTCTTGTTTATTCTCATATAATATCTGTAATAGTTTTCCATAAAAACTCTTCTTGATGTAAACCTGGAACCGACGATTTTAATTCCCATGGAGTTTTCTGATAGTACGTAAGCTTCCACTCCCTCATTTATGAGTTTCTTTATGGATTCCCATAATTCATAGGTACTGAGACCAAGGCTCATCTGGGAAAGTTCCTTTGTTACAAGGGATATGAGGTCGTTTTTTAGGTATCTATTCCTTATGCCCATTATTACTTTTAATACGCTAAATTTTTCATATATGGGCATTCCTTCGTAGTAGGGAAATGGATAGAGATTTATTAGTTCTATTTCTTCCACTTTACCCTGTGAATTGAGCATTATCCTTGACGGGTTTGCTTCAGTGATTATTAAATAATTTCTTAGTGGATCTACATCAACACCTGCACTTCTAGCTGTGCAAACAATTATGTCCGGTTTCCTTGAAGTTAATGATTCAGTGAGAAGTTTTGCCAGTTTTCCAGTATACCCGAAAAATGAAAAATTCCTTCCCTTTGAATCCATGGTTTCAAGGTTAAATCTTTCATTGGTGCAGGAAAAATTCCTGACCATCATGGGAAAGTCTCCATTCATCTTGAGATAATAAAAGGAGGCAGAGATAAGGGAAAATAGAATACTCTTCCCTTTCTCCGTTTTCTTCAACTGAAAAATCAGAGGATCATCTTCCAATGAATACACCCCCTGACTTTTCTACAATCTCACTCATTTCAATCATTGTGTTCAGATCGGTGGATTCCATGGGGATGATACTCAGTATATTATTCCTGTAGAATATTCCCATTATGCTGGACTTATTCTCAGTGTATGCATATATGAGGAATGAACCATCCCTAAATTTCTTGAAATAGTTTATCTTTTTTCTTCCGAGCCTTGCCCTAATATTCTCCACAATGTTGTCCTCTGCAGAATAATTACTTATTTGAGTTTTCGTCAACAATTTTTCCTCTGAATACTCCATTTTTGCTGGAATGAGAAAATTTTTCAGTGCCTCTGTAAGGTACGAACCAATCAGCTCTCCTGTCATGGAAATTACTGCAAGATCGTTGGACCATATTCTAGAAAACCTATCTATTCCTATGAACATGTTCTCCTTTTTAAAAACGCATGAAAGGAAACTAAAACCATTTTTAAGAAAATTGTGTACCATATCATAGGAGATTAACCCCCTCCCTGCTGATGCCTTTATATACTGCTCTCCCTGACCCTGAAGATCTATGCTACTGGTATGGAAACCACTGGATTCCATATCTGCCATAACAAGGATAAAAACGGATTCTGGCATCACGAGATAGTTTGATTTTTCTTCGCCCAGTTTTCCCCTTTTTTTGTATGTTACAATTTTTAACCTTTCAGAATAGGGAAATATAATCTGATCTTGAGAATACTTTTCAATATCTATCTCCTGATCCATGAGAAATTTCATGAAATAGTTTCCCCTACCGTTCTTCAGGTTGTTCTGTAGAAGTTTGGATAATTTTATCTGTTCCAATAATTCAACAAGGTTATAAGGTATATATGATTTTTTGAATTCATGGATAGGAATGTTCCTGTGACCTCCTTTCCCATGTTTCTCAGGGAACTTCCAGCCTTAAAGGTCGCCGATGAAATCTTTATGTGCTTAATCTCTCTTCTAAGGGGAGGTGTTCTTTCCTCAATGCTGAGCCATTATGCCTCAGGGATCTAAACAAGCGGTTGCAATATACTATTAGATCATTTCATCTCTATCTGCCAGAAGAGTGAAAAGTATTTTGATTCGAGAATATATTTTTTCCCACTTTCCTTTCCCCTTTTTGAATCGGAAATTTCCACCGAAGATATTTAACTGTCACATTGAAAATTTTCTGGCTTATGGGGATTGACATTGCGAATTAATATGTCACAAAAAGCCCAATAATTATAAATAGGTATAGAATCCATTGCCAATTGTCTCTCATAGCCCTCATAGAATTCAGTGGTTACTCACTGGCTGCGATGTTTGCTATTTTGAATCCTATAGGGGCAATACCAACACTTATCTCCCTCACAGATGGCTACAGTAAACGGGAAAAACTGATTGCCATAAGAAGAAGCATTTTCATGGCCGCAGGAATGATAGTGGGATTTGTTCTGGTTGGAGAATATATATTTGAAGGCCTTGGTATAAGCATCAACGACTTCAAGATTGCCGGAGGAATACTTCTCTTTAAGGTTGCTTTCGATATGCTTCAAGGAAAAACTTCCAATACCAAACTCACTAAAGAGGAAAGTCAGGAAGGAAAACAACAGGAAGATGTTGGAATAGTTCCAATAGGTACGCCATTGCTGGCAGGTCCTGGTTCCATTACCACAGCCATACTACTGAATGCAAAGGCAAACACCATATCCCTGAAAGCCAGTTTTGCCATAGCCCTCATAATATTATTCATACTTTCATATGTCATTCTGTATTTTTCACCCATAATAGCAAGCAAGATAGGCAGAACAGGCACAACGGTTATCTCAAGAATAATGGGTCTACTCCTGGCATCCATAGCGATTGAACTTATATCCACCGGTATAATTGCCCTGGCTACGGGAATCTAGGGAAAGATGGCATCCATAATATTATGAATCTGATCCAGACTGTATTGTCCGGGCGCCACTGGTTCCTCAAAGAAAGAATAAGTGAAATCGGAAATCTGTATGGCCGACACTACCCTCATCTCCCTGTTCTCTGAACCTTGAGGTACAAGGGAAAATATTCTCTCTCCCTTTATCTGGGTCATGTACCAGAGAGCCTCTGTAAATGATAACTGATCAAATGATGTGGCCAATTTCACTGCGCAATCCCTAATTGCAAACAATTCCACACTTCGGGATCTGAATTCAAGGAAGTTTTGGAAGTGGCTTGATATTATCATTCTTTTTTTTGACTTTTCCATATCTATGGCATTAATGATCGATGTATCGACGTCTATTATGGTATTTTCGTACATTAACGCCTCTTCGTACGGTTCTTCAGCTTCTTCTATTGTGTTCGCCCTGAATGTGAATATGCAATTTATTCCGGTCTGGCTGAGAGTTGAAAAATAATTTTCCAAATATCCAATGGGAACTTTCTTAACCAGATCCATCCGAATTTCAGGGATGAAGTTAAAAAGATCCATTTTTCTCGATAGCCTCTCCACCTGATCTTCAATGTCGCGAGAGGGGATAACCGATGCTACGATTGATGGTTTTTTTCCTTTCTTCCTCAGTGAATCTATGTTAAAAGTAGGGGACACCAATCGGTTATACAGAAAGTGTTATAATAATTTGTGACCCTCTTTCGAGAGTTGCAAAGGGTGATATCCTTACATTCATGATTCACTCAATGTCTCCGCAGATAGATTTCTAAAATTTTATGGTATCGTTGGGAGTTTGGGGGAAGCAGTAAAACTCAGACCTTCAGGGGGGGAGATATACAGGCTTCCCCGGTTTTGGGACAAAATTATTTCAGGTATAGCTCCCTATAATCCTTTATCATTTCCGGATTTGTATGCCTCAGATTGTGCATGTTGATCTTGAGGTTCTCCTCTGTCTCCTTTCTTTGAGGCAGCTTCTTCCTTATCTTTGTAGGCATCTTCCTCTTCATCATTGAGTTCACGGATTCTGATATGGATCGCATGTGATATTGTTCCATCCAGAATTGTGTGTCATCAATGAATTCGTATAGCATCGACTTCCATGATGGTACGCCCTTTGCTCTGAATGTTGCATTCGTCTTTGGAAGAAAATATGGTTTGATTCCGTATTTATCCACTATGGAACAGATATTCCTATTGGAATAAAGTGCATCTCCGAGCATTACCTCAATCTGTGGACACAGATCAACAGTACACAGTCTGTCTCATAATGTCAGGAAACATGGACAGTTCTCCTATTGAGTGATCATCTGTAGTGTATAAGCCGGCTATCATTTTTGTATGAACACCCACTGAAAAGGATGAATACTGGAAGTCATGCTTTCCCTTTGTGTGTGGGAAAGCATCGGATTCCCTCTTATCCTTATCCTTATTCTTCTCCTTTTCTATTCTCTGCTGGCTCCTCTTGGATTCGTAATTCACCTTCATGTTGTTGGGATCACCCGTTCCATCGGTGGAGAATATATTCTCCATGGAATTGCCCGTCTCATTCATGATCCTGTGAACCTCATCCAGGAGCTTTTTTGTCCGATCTGGTTCATAACCTCTCTCAATGGTCTTGTAGGAGAATTCCGAGGATATACCTAATTTTTCCCCGAATAATCTCAGGAATCCCCTTGCAACCCTGTTGGGCATGCCAAAATATGCCTGCATGAGCATGACCTTGACTATATCTGAAGTTGCAACAGGAGGTCTTCCCACTCCCCTCTTCTCTTCCTTGATACGTGAAGAGGCGATGTTAACAACATCCCTGATTGTTTCCAGAATGTCAGCAATCTCGTCTGCCTGTGCCTGATCATACTGATGCCAGTTCCTTTCGGCCGGTTCCCTCTTCTCATAGGGGAAGGATCGATCCCTTACAGATTTAACGAGATTCCTCAGATCTTCGGCATTCTTCATGGTCGTAGATACATATCACGAACATGTTTAAATAGTTATGTGGACTACTCCACATAATGAATGGAACAATGATACTCTTTCATTTTCCCGAGAAGACAGCCCATGGAACCATAAACAAGTTCATGCAAAAGTTCTATGGACAGGACTCAACCTCATGGAATGGTAAATATAAGTACCACAGGCATGGCCTGCTGGAGAGTATACCTCACAGAAAACTACTGAGAGGTGTCCTGATACTCAGAAGCGAGGATACTGCAAAGGTGCTCAACTTTCTGGAACAGTATTCACTCACACTGCATGTCAGGGAGATTAAACTGACCCCGGACGACGAAAAAATCTTAAGTGAGACTCTCGAATAATTTTGTCCCAAAACGAGCAAAAGTTAATATATTCAATACAATCACCCAAATAACATGTTCAAAGCCTACAGATTCAGGATGTATCCCAATGATGATCAGAAGATCCTCATTGAGAAGCATATTGGATCGTGCAGGTTTGTATGGAACCATTTTCTTGATCTGCGCAATAAAAGATATACTGAGAAAGAAGAGGCAATCACTCGTAGTGAGATATCATCTCTTATCCCTTTACTGAAGAAGGAATATCCATGGCTTAATGAAATCAATTCCCAAAGTATCCAGCAGGTTGTGATGCATCTGGACAGTGCCTTTCATGGTTTCTTCAAGAAAATCACCGGATACCCA
>JAJYRA010000064.1 GCA_021794355.1 Thermoplasmata archaeon
CCCATCTCTCTACTGTTCTGGGATCTTCTCCAAGTATATCTCCTGTATTGTAGCAACTCATCCCTTCACTGACAAGCAGAAGACCGTGCAGCCGGTGATCATACCTTGATTCATCCGAACGGAATATTTCATTCCGGATTGCTTCAGACTGCTCTTTGGCGTTGACTATTTCGAGTTTTTTCATGGTTGTATAATAGTTTCGAGTATTTAAACATATACGGCATTAGTTATTGCGTTATGTATAGCATAACAGGTTATAATTCTTTACCTTTAGACTAAATGTTTTAAATGTTAATGGCAATTTCAGTTATTGGCACTAAACATTTGGGGCATTGAGGGGATATTAACTGAAAAATAAAGCTTACAGCCTGAACATAATGTTTCAGAGCCTACTGTTCATTTCAGTGGGGAACCTCATTGAGACTTCCTATTCGCCCTTGGATAGTATAATAAAGGGCCATTTTTTGATCGATTCAGCTGTGGTAGGCCTATTAACTAGCGTTATTTTCATAGGATTGGCAACCGTATCTCCCTTTGTGGGATATTTTGTGGATCATCTTGGCAGTTTCAGGGCCATGAAGATCGCATTTTTCCTAATGGCTATAGGATCAACTGTTGCAACTCTGTCACCTAATTTCCTTATTTTTACCAGCGGGTTTTATGCCATAGGCCTTGGTTATGGTCTTCTGACCCCAGCCACGAACAATGCAGTTATGAACCAATATTATCCAAATCACGCAACTCCCATGGGAATTAAGCAGTCTGGTGTTCCCATAGGTGCCTCCACTGCCGCAATTCTCCTTCCACTCATTTCCATTCGCTACGGGTTTTTTGCCCCCTTTATCGTTCTTGCTGTTATAGCTATCCTGTTTTCCGTTTTCCTCAGGGGCGAAAAACATGAACTATCCAACCCAACATCATTCAGGGAGTATATTAGGGAAATAAGGGGAGTTCTCAAGGATCGAAGATTTATCATAATCAATATCCTGGTTGCATCCATGTCATGGGGACAGCAATCACTGCTCACATATGCAGTTCTGTACTCAAGATTCATCGGCTTCCCTCTTTTTACAGCCGAAATCCTGCTGGCCAGCATTCTTGTTGGTTCATTTTTTGGGAGAATATTCTGGGCCACACTCAGTAACAGGATTTTCAAGAACAGGAGGATTTTTTCACTCATAATGGTAATGTTCATATCTTCCCTTTTTTTCTTTATCTATTCCCTTATGACACTAAATTTTTACGTTGCCATTGTTCTTTCCTTCCTCTTGGGCCTTACGGCAATTGGGTGGAACGGTATTTACATAACGGTAATATCCGAAATAGCACCAAAGGGGAAGATTGGGCTATACAGTGGTATGGGATTGCTTATAATATCCTCCGGCACCATATTGGGAACACCTTTTTCAGGCTATATAGATGATCTCACAGGGGAATTCTATTCCCTTTGGCAGGCTCTTGCTCTGGGTATATTCATAGTAAGCATAATACTGCTAATATTCTCCCTGACCTCATTGAAAAATGAAAAAATAGGGGATAAAATAAAGGGAAATACGCAGGTATCATGATAGGTGAGATTCCTATCCTTAATAGGTTGCAGAAAGGGATATAAAAATTGGAAATTCCCAGTTAGCAAACTGCCGTATAATGGACACAATATCTAAATATACCAATTAACACTGTATAAAGCGGGAGTGGAAAATGGAAGATATTCAGAGCATTTCAGACCAGCTTGGAATTAGGAGAGACTTTGTGGAAAATTATGGGAAATATATGGCAAAGGTTCAAATTGGTGCCATTGGTGAAGGAACAAAGAAAGGTAAGTTAATCCTTGTCACAGCTATGTCACCGACAAGGTATGGAGAGGGGAAAACAACCACCACCATTGGATTATCGCAGGCCTTTAAAAGGGCCGGAAAAAGTGTAAGCATAAGCATAAGGGAACCATCCATGGGACCGTGCTTTGGCGTTAAGGGAGGAGCAACAGGAGGTGGAAGATCGAAAGTTGAACCTTCTGACAGAATCAACCTCCTATTTACTGGAGATTTTCCTGCAGTGAGCGCAGCGCATAACCTTCTTTCAGCTATGATACAGAATCATATTTATCATGGAAATGAACTGAACATAAATCAGGAGAGAATAGTTTTTCCCAGAACAATTGACATGAATGACAGATCCCTGAGAAATATAATTGTTAATGCAGGTTCTGCAGATAATAGACCAATAACAAAGGACTCCTTTGTCATAACACCCGCCTCAGAGATTATGGCCATACTAGGCTTTGCAATGGATTATGACGATCTTGTGAAGAGACTGTCAAGGATCCTGGTCGCCTATACCAATTCAGGTAAACCTGTATATTCAAGTGATCTCAAGGCAGAAGGGGCAATGGCTTCCATTCTTGTGGATGCTCTGAAACCGAATCTGGTCCAAACAACTGAAGGTGTACCTGCTTTCATCCATACTGGACCCTTTGGAAATATAGCTCACGGGACTTCCAGTATAATCGCAGCGAAAATCGCCCTGACTCATAGCGATTATGTCATAACAGAAGCGGGATTTGGATCTGATCTTGGGGCGGAGAAATTCTTAAATATGGTATCCAGGGAAGGAGGTCTCAGGATTTCAGCAATTCTTGTAGTTGCTACTGTAAGAGCGTTGAAGTCCCTGGGGTCGGGGAATGATATGGAATCAATCAGAACAGGATTCACCAACCTCCTACATCACGTTTCAAACCTCAAGAATTTTGGATTTGATCCTGTGATTGCCCTTAATAGGTTTAGTTCAGATACCGAAGAAGAAATCACTGAAGTGAAAAATCTTCTGATGGACAATCACATTGAATTTGGCATTTCTGAAGTTTTCCTTAAGGGAGGCGAGGGTGCAATGGATCTCGTTAATATCCTCATAGACAAGTGTAACAATGATGAGATAGAGGTGAAACATACCTATGATTACGAAGATACCATCAATACCAAAATAGAAAAGATAGCAACACATATTTATGGAGTGAAATCCGTAAATTTCCAGAAAAGTGCATTAATCAATATTAAACACATAGAACAATTAGGATTCTCCCATTTACCCATTTGCATGGCTAAGAATCAATATTCCTTCAGTGGTAATGATCTTGGGCAGGATGATAATGTTCTTAATGTCACCTCCATATCAGTGAGTTCTGGGGCAGGTTTCCTAGTTGTCTACTGTGGCGAAATCATGACCATGCCAGGGTTGCCTAAAATCCCTGCTGCATGTGATATAACTATAGATAGTAAGGGCAACATATTCAATCTCTTTTGAACTATGAAATGAGAGAAGTGGGTATGTGTCAAATTGCCATCGTTTATTTTTAATTTTTTGATCTCTATACCTCTCGCAAGAAATCAGTCCTATCCGATTTTCCAAATATAAAAATGAAGGCTAAGAAGATATAGTCAGCTGGAGATACGTGGTTATGCAGAAAATAAAAATTGGAAACAGTAAGCTGGACGCAACCAGGATTGGATTGGGATGCTGGCAGGCTGGTGGAAAAGGTTGGGGGGAGGATTATGGAGACAATGATATCATTGATGCCATAAAATATTATATTCAAAAGGGGGGAAATTATCTTGATACTGCTGAAGTTTATGGAATGGGGCATTCGGAAGAATTGATAAAGCAGGCTCTTTCTGAAGTGCCAAGGAGTAAATACATCATAGCAACGAAGGTAAATCCACCACACGTAAAAAATTTCAAAACCATGGAGATGAGTGTTAATGGAAGTCTGAAGAGGCTTGGACTGGATATTATTGACCTTTACCAACTTCACTGGTATGAACCCTATGTACCTGTTTCTGAAATAATGTATTCAATGGAAAGGCTGAAACTTGAGGGAAAGATCAGTGAAATAGGAGTGTGCAATCTTTCCAAACCTGTTCTGAAGGATGCTGTGGATAGCATGAAGGATTATTCCATTGTTTCTAATCAGATGGAATACAGTATTCTTGAGAGAAATATTGAAAGAGAACTCATACCTTACAGTCCACTGGCAAAGGGACTGCTCACGGGTAAATATAAAAACGGAGAAATACCGGGGGATAACATTAGGAAAGGAGATGAACTTTTCAACAATCCGGAAAATAGAAACATAATGAAACCCATTCTGAATGAACTTGAGAAAATGGCTGCAGAGAAGAAATGTTCAATGTCACAACTTTCCCTTGCATACCTGCTTCATAAAAATACTCTGATCATCCCAGGAGCAAAAAACAGAAAACAGGTGGAATCCAATATGGGTGCAGAAGGTATAAAACTTTCAAAGGAAGATATGGAGAATATAGATCGAATCTCTAGCGTTGAATTTATCTATAATTGAATTTAAATATTTTAACAGAAAAAATTTATGAATTTTTAGTTTACAACAACTCCAACGTTAGGTGTGAATACCTTAGCATTCAAGTTCAAATCACTGGACAGGTTAAAGTCAACAATCACGTTCAGATTTCCTTTAGCACTAACCTTGAATGGGTGGTTAGCAAAGGCAAAGGGTGAATGCAATGTGAAATTAACTGTAACTCCAAGGATGTCCACAGACACATTGGTAATATAGAGTCTGATCATGGTATAGGTGCCAGCTTTCAATGTTATATTGGACAGGAGAGCTGCATTGGCATTTGTAACATTCAATATGTTAATAGTTGTAGATTTCACACTGTAGTTGGTCCATCCTGATACATTACTATGCAGCGAAACACTGCTGAACGTCATAAAAACTGCGCTGGCACCAAGATTTGGTGCATCCGCAACCTTCATTGCCACGTGTCCATCGTTCGCCGCAGCCTGAGACGATTGATAATATACCAGTCCCGCAAGGCCACCTGCTATTACAACCACAGCCACTATGGCTGCTATGTATTTTCCTTTCATACCTGTTCATTCAGTTAATATTTAAGAGTGTTGTGGTACAACGATTAGCAAATTGAAAAAGTGTGTTGATAATCCCCTATCTTTATCATAGAATTGAGGTATTTTTAATAGGGATGATGAGCATTATCACTCAATGAACTCGCAGGATAATTATCCGCCAGAGATGTCAAAGTCCTACAGATGGGTTATGGCAACCATATCTGGCCTGCTAATGACAACAAGTTTTATTTCCCTTACCTCGTTTGGGATTCTATCACCCCAGATAGCGACGACATTTCATATAAACAACAACACTCTGACAGTTCTTGGAGTTGATTCCTTTTCCATTGGTTTGTTTGTGGCTTTTTTCCTTGGTCATGGTGGTTTGTTTGATACAAGGCTGAAAACTGGTGTTCTCGTTTCACAAATTTTTCTGATTTTACCACAATTCATCATACCAGTTTCGTACAATCTTTATTTCCTCGTTGCTCTCAGATTCTTTCAGGGTCTTGTAATTATGTTACTTGCACTCTTTTCACTTCAGTTATCAGGATGGTTCAGGCCTGAGGAGAGAGCCAAATCTCTTGCATTCACCCTCGGGGCCATAACTCTTGGAAGTGCCGCAGGAGGAATTATGCCCAGATTGCTGAGTTCAGTAAGTTGGCAGGAGGCCTATTATATCACGGGAATTGTGATGGTAGCCGGTGCAGTTATTTATTTCATTTTTGTCAAAGATGCTTCAACGTTAAGGGAAGACCTGAAGAAAGAAAAAAAACAGAAGCACCCCAGCGCATGGAAAAATCCCATGACCTGGATAATGGGCGGAATACAGTTGCCACTTACGTGGACTCTATTCAGCGTTGGTGGCTTTCTGCCATCCTATTCTGAGCACCTGGGTTATTCTTCCACCATGACCAGTGATGTTATCATAGTTTGGGGTTTTACGGGCTTTGTAGCTGCATTCGTTGGAGCAATAATAGGAGATAGACTTACTAGAGGAAAGGTGACGGGGAGAGAAATATTTAATTCACGACTCAAGATAATGACCCTGGCTGATTTCATGATGGGATTCGGGGCCTTGACTATGATTCTCTTTGGGGGTATTTCCTATGAATGGTTAATTTTAGCTGCCATGATAAACGCTTTCCTAATGATGTTTCCACCAAACTACTGGGCTCTTCCCGGTTCCATATTCCCAATCTACATGGTAGGAGCGGGAGCCTTTGGAATGGGATTAATATCAAATTCAGCAGACGCTGTCGGTCCCCTTGTTTCATCCATTCTTACCAGCAACTGGGACCTCGTATTTGGCATAATGGTTACACTTTCTTTTATAGGTGTTGTTGGGAATCTCATATTAATGAAGGTGAAGTTGAAATCTTTTTAGGCTACAAGGTGAATGAATACCTCACAATTCTGCCTTTTAAAAGAACAATTGAACTAGTAAATCAAACAGAAGAGGTTTTTCCAAGTTAAGAAATGGAATTTAATCACTCTTCGTGCAATTCATATTAAGTCGGTCTCTGTCCGCTTTTAAACCTCTTGAATTCAATCATATTTTTAATTCTATTTGGAGCATAATACTCTAAAATCTTAATAGCTCTGGATTTAAAAGATAGGTTGTTCTGATACTCGGAAAACAAAAATTCCATGACCTGAGATAACTTTACATCTTCCTTTACGTCAATATTTCCTAAAGAACCAAAAATATTGCAATTCAAAACAAATTTTACTCGCCATGACAGAAGATGTGCTCTAACATTTTGAGTCCTAACTGACTGTAGAAACTTGTTAATATTGTCTACGAATTCCTTTGCCGTACTATAATTAAATATTATTGCATCTTCGTAGGTCCCTTTGAAAACAGAACTACTTTGGTGAAACATATAGACGGTTAAGAGTTTTTCCGTCTCTGAGATCAATTTCCCAGAATCCAGAGCGTTGAAGAAAATAAAACTGTCCAATCCTATGGTTAGCTTGTTAACCAAGTCAAAGTATATGGTACTCTTTCTTATGGATATGGATGACAGATTAAAATCAATTGAATCTCCGCCCAGTTTAATGAAATTATTTTTATCATCAACAATTTTACATCGATTGTGTAGATAAACTAAATCCTCATCTTCCTTGAACTTTTTAAATACTTCTTCCAGCTTATTACTAAAAAAGATGTCATCATCCTCCAAAAAACAGATAACTTCTCCTTTCGAACTCAAAGAGCCATCAGCTAATTTACCCCCAAGAGTCTCTTTTTCACTGTATATATTTTTAATATTGTTTTCATCCATATATTTATCTATTAACTCGTCTCTATAATTTTTAATCACAATTATTTCGTATTCTTCTCTATCAAGCGTTTGTGATAACGCGCTGCCTATGGCTCGTTTAATGAATTCTCTACGATTATACGCAATAATTAGAACTGTAATGAAAGGTTTTCTGTTCAAGGATTTAAGATGACTAAATGCTATATTAGTTTATTTTTCAATCATCTTTCATTTAAAAAAAAATAAAGATCTTAGAAACAAATTTTTCATATCTTTTGATTGGATAAATTTGAACGTATAAATTCCTTATATTGCTATCTATGGCATTCAACAACCATTCATTAATAAAGTATCTTATCAAAAACTGGAGACTCCATTCTGGAAGGAATAAGATCCGGATTAAACTTCTACGTTATAGAAAGACTGAATAACAAGATAAGTCAAGCCTCTGCACGTACTTACAGTATTAAGGCACAGAAATCAAATCATATACAACTTATCAGGGGGTCTCAACTTGCTTTCAATGCGCTATAAATCCCCATTTATATGGTTGAATTTATGTAATATTTCATTATGTCGACAATTTTATTCAAAATTAAAATTTTTAATCATCATTTTTTTTAGACATGTTTATATATATCTACATAATATCTTTAGCATGAATGATAAAAAAATTTTTTTGTCAAGAATGAATGTTATGCTAGCTATCGTGATCTCCCTCATTTTCATACTTTCTTCTAGTGCTCTCGTATTAAATCCAACTCAAAACAATTCAAATTTATCAGGCCCTGCTACTATAGTTGCAAATTACAATGTAACCTTCACAGAAACCGGATTATCTAGTGGTACCCAGTGGAATGTCACATTGAACAATGTTTCAGAAATTTCAACTACATCCGTAATTAGTTTCTCTATGGCAAATGGTACCTATGCATATATTATAGGAAATGTTACTGGATTTAAAGCAACACCCAGTTCAGGTAATGTAATCGTCTCTGGTTCTAGTATTAATAAGACAATTTCGTTTAATTCCACTTCGTCGGCTTCTCTTTCACCAGTTGACCTTGGAACTGCTGCTAATTTCACAATATTAGCTGAAACAACTGTAACAAACACGGGGACCACATCTATAACTGGTAATGTAGGGTTAAGTCCGGCTGCGGCATCTTACTATACTGGGTTTTCGGAGAGCTTAAGTCCTTCAGGACAGTTTTCTACCTCGCCCTATGTAACCGGTGATATGTATGCTGCAGATTACGCCAGTCCAACACCGGCTATGTTAACTACGGCGGTAGGAGACATGAAAACTGCTTATACAAATGCACAGGGAAGAACTGATCCGGGTTACATAAATCTCGGAGCAGGAAACATTAATGGTTTGACACTAGCACCTGGACTTTATAAATGGAGTACCGGTCTTGACATGTCAACTTCTGTTACTCTTAAGGGCAATGCAAGCTCAGTGTGGATCTTCCAGATAGCAGGTACACTAACTATTGGAAATAGCGCCAAGGTGATTCTTTCTGGTGGAGCTCTCCCTCAGAATGTATTCTGGTCGGTTGCAAGCGGTGTGAGTTTGGGCACAGGAGCTCAGTTCTACGGTAACATACTGTCGCAGACTGCTATTACAATTGCAACTGGAGCTTCTCTCGTTGGAAGGGCTCTTGCTCAAACAGAAGTCACTCTCCAGGGAAACAATATAAAGGTACCCTCTCCCCCAGTACCTGTTGCAAAATATAACGTTACATTCAATGAAACAGGCCTTTCACCAGGTACATCATGGTCTGCAACATTCAATGGAACAACCTTATCCTCAACAACCAGTTCAATATCATTCATGGCTGTCAATGGAACATATCCATACAACATCACTTCAATATCGGGATACACGGTATCACCTTCCTCAGGAAACATATCGGTTGTAGGAAAGAATGTGACTCAGAACATAACATTCACTCCTATCAAAGTAGTATCCAAGTATACGGTTACATTCAATGAAACAGGCCTTTCACCAGGTACATCATGGTCTGCAACATTCAATGGAACAACCTTATCCTCAACAAATAGTACAATATCATTCATGGCTGTCAATGGAACATATCTTTACTCAATCAGTTCAGTATCAGGATATACACTATCTATATCATTAGGCCATGTAACAGTTAACGGAAAGAATGTGAGCCAGGACATAACATTCACTCCTATCAAAGTAGTATCCAAATATACAGTTACATTCAATGAAACAGGCCTTTCACCAGGTACATCATGGTCTGCAACATTCAATGGAACAACCTTATCCTCAACAAATAGTACAATATCATTTACAGTAGCAAATGCAGTAGAAAATGGAACATATCCCTACTCCATAGGTTTAGTGTCAGGATACACATCATCTATCTTAATAGGAAATGTATCAGTTAACGGAAAGAATGTGAGCCAGGACATAACATTCACTCCTATCAAAGTAGTATCCAAATACACAGTTACATTCAATGAAACAGGCCTTTCACCAGGTACATCATGGTCTGCAACATTCAATGGAACAACCTTATCCTCAACAACCAGTTCAATATCATTCATGGCTGTCAATGGAACATATTCATACTCAATTGGTTCAGTATCAGGGTACACACTATCTGTATCATCAGGACACATAACAGTTAACGGAAAGAATGTGAGCCAGGACATAACATTCACTCCTATCAAAGTAGTATCCAAATACACAGTTACATTCAATGAAACAGGTCTTGCATCCGGAAAGTCATGGTCAGTTACATTCAATGGAACAACCTTATCCTCAACAACCAGTTCAATATCATTCATGGCTGTCAATGGAACATATTCATACTCAATTGGTTCAGTATCAGGGTACACACTATCTGTATCATCAGGACACATAACAGTTAACGGAAAGAATGTGAGCCAGGACATAACATTCACTCCTATCAAAGTAGTATCCAAATACACAGTTACATTCAATGAAACAGGTCTTGCATCCGGAAAGTCATGGTCAGTTACATTCAATGGAACAACCTTATCCTCAACAACCAGTTCAATATCATTCATGGCTGTCAATGTAACATATTCATACTCAATTGGTTCAGTATCAGGGTACACACTATCTGTATCATCAGGACACATAACAGTTAACGGAAAGAATGTGAGCCAGGACATAACATTCAAACCAACCACGAGCCCAAGCCCAGCGAAGCCTGGAATATCTAATGCAGACTTATACATCATAGCCGCATTCGTTATCGTAGCAGTATTGGGTACTATTGCAGCTGTAATGATGAGAAAAAAGAAATAATGTGAATTGGCAATCCATTTTATTACTATTTTTTTAACGTTTCTTTTTCCAAAAAACTACCGATGATAATATCTTATCCTCAAATTTTTGATTCAAGTACTATCTATTTAATAATAGCACAGAGATGTCAAATTTATCCAATTTTCTTAATCTTGAAGACCCTTGATCAAAATCATAAAGTATTGGGGAGGCAGTCGGTTAGGTAAGACTGAGAAAAACATTACTGACTGAGGGCAAGAGAGTTATTATCTCGCTTGAGGATTATGTAAGATTGGTTTCGTTTCTCGTTTTTCAGATTAATAACTCATCCGTGATTGAAGTGGAGTTAAAGAAGCCATCAAGTCATCATTATTAACCCGAATCGATCAGAATGCGTATTAAAGGATGGGGTAAGAAACAAATCTCGTTAAGAACTAAAGGAAACTTCACAGTATTTACTGACACACTCTCCATCCTAACGGATTGGAGGTTCTAAGGTCTCCATCATTCATGCAGTTGCCTCTCTGCGGATATCCGTGTTCCCCTTGCGTGCATCACTGTTTACACGCAATTGATCCATGCCTTCGATCAGGCATAACTTCCATTTTCATTATCCGGTATCCATATTCGTCTTCCTTCTCTTTTAACAGTTGCTTCAATCTGGTGTCTATTCCATTGACAAGTACCTTTCTTCTATATTTTGAGCAAAATATAACGTGATATTGACAGCTAAATACCATATGATCATACGATTTGTATTTCTTATTAACCTGTGCAATTTCCATATATCTGTTCAGATGTATGCAGTGTGTATAAAAACTATCGCAATTCATCCACATCGCAGGCTTGGTGGCTTTCTTGCTCATTTAGTTGGAATCAGTGAAATACCTTCAGTAAAGATATCCTTTAGGAAAGAGATTGAAATGCTTTGCCTACTGAGAAGGAACATCAAATTGTTTGAAAGCATCATAAAAACGCATTCCTATCCGTACCAGCAATGTTGTGGTGTGTTTTAAAAATTTCGCTAATGAAGACATTTTCTATTTTTAGTTGATTTTTGCCCGTGTAAACATCATTAACCTATGAGTATTTGTTTTAGCAGGAGAATGGTAGCATTTTTCACTAAAGTAACTATTCTGGCGCACTTTTAATTTTCAAATTATCAAGGAAGAATTTAACACTGTCGTTACTTCTATCTACCAAATCTTCCCTTTTCACGTATGTTTCCCTTGGCCCATGATGAACCGTCACTAGGGATATAATATATATTTCTTCAGTTCGGCATTATTCAGGTTGGGTACAAAGTAAGTTCTAAAGATATAGGACCTAAAGGTAAAGACACCTTTTGTGGTTTCCATCCCTATTTGCCTAAATAATAGAACGGTCATAACGTAATCATTCTACTTTAAAGGGATGTTTTTAAATGGTAATAAAATCACAGAGGAGTCTTTTGTCTTTCCTCTCAAGTAATATACGGATATCACTTCTTATGACCCTTTACGGAAAACAATAACGGAAATCTAGGCAATTTATCAGGAATTGTGAAATATCCGTCGGATTCTTTATGCAGAAAATTAAATTGAGGCCAACAGGTGAATGGAAACTCGTGGATATAATCTAACTCAATTCCATTAGATATCAAGGAATTAATTACGTCGGAAATTGTACGTTCCCATTGATAAGACCCCTTTGCATTCACCTTGGCCGATCTGTCTGCATATGAACCTTCTTGGCTGTAATATTGTGCTTCCTTGGGATAAAAGTAATTGTTAGAAATCCTGAGGTCATCCACTGTTGAGTATTCTGAAATCAGCATTGTGAATGGATGAATTTCCGCCATATAGAAGAAGCCGCCTTCTCTTAGGAGCTCAGAAACAGTTTTTGCCCAGTGGTTCAGGTCACGTATCCAAGCAAGGACTCCAATTGAAGTGTAGACAACATCAAATTTTTCTTTAACATGATCAAGGACAGATGATATATCACTCTGTATAAACTTGCAGCGAATTCCCGCCTTCTCAGAAAGTTCTTTTGCAATTTTTATGGATTCGCTAGAGAAATCAACGGCGGTAACCTCCCCACCCATTCTGACTAAGGACAGAGAGTCTAGGCCAATGTGGCACATTAGATGGATTATTTTCTTTTTCTTCACATTGCCCAGTTCCTTAATTTCAAATTCTCTCAATCTGTTCCGACCTTTCAGAAATGAATCAATGTCATAAAACTGCGACCTTACATGGACACGGGCTAATTCATCCCAAAGATTTTTGTTAACCTCTTCTTCTTTCATCGGGATCACGTGTCATTCTTTATTATGATTAAAGTCTTTTTATGAGTTATTAACAAATGAATAAGGATAGGTAGGGATTCGAACCCTAATAAATAAGATCTGCAGTCTTACGCATAACCTCTCTGCCACCTATCCGAGTTGTAGTTCGGTAAGATAAGATTGCATATTTAATTTTCTTTTGTATTCCTAAAATCAAGGAAATAAAAGAGATCACTTAAAGGGTTGACATATCCAAAACAAATCTATATTTTACGTCTGAATTTATTGTTCTAACATAAGCTTCATTTACCCTGGACATGGGTATTAGTTCTATATCAGATACTATATTGTGTTTTGCACAATAGTCAAGCATCTCCTGAGTTTCTTCTATTCCACCAATGTTAGAACCAGCCAGTGATCTTCTACCATTGACAAAGGTTCCGGCGGAAACAGAATACTGTGATTCCTTCTCTGGTAAGCCAACCAGTATCATATTACCATTTATTTTTAGAAGTGAAAGATATAAGTTCATATCGTGTGGTGCAGGAATAGTGTCTATTATCAAGTCCATGGATATTTTATTCTTTTTCATTTCCTCAGTGTTCCTGGAAATAATGACACGATTGGCCCCAAGCCTTAAAGCTTCTTCCCCCTTTTTCTCAGACGTTGTCAAAACAACAACATTAGCTCCCATTGATTTCGCTAATTTCACTGCCATATGACCAAGACCACCAAGTCCGGCAACTCCAACAGTCTGACCTGGCTTTACATTCCAGTGTTTTAGTGGTGAGTATGTTGTGATTCCAGCACACAGCAAAGGTGCTGTTGCTGCAAAATCCAATTTATTTGAAATCTTTAAAACAAATTTTTCAGTTACAACAATATTGTTGGAATAACCTCCATAGGTAACACCCCCATAAACTCTGTCCTTTGAATTATAGGTGAAGGTTGCCCCATTTTCACAATATTGTTGTAGTCCTCTCCTACATGGCTCACATCGACCACATGAATCGACCATACACCCAACACCCACCCTATCTCCGGGCTTAAACATGGTAACTTTTTCACCAACTTCCTTTACTATTCCTACAATTTCATGGCCAGGTACCATAGGAAATGTAGCTCCTCCCCAGTCATTATTAACCTGATGAATGTCGGAATGGCAAATGCCACAATACTTTATCTCAATATCAACATCTTCCGGTCTCAGATCTCTCCGTTCAAATTTAAATTCAGACAAATTCCCACCAGCTTCTCTGGCAGCATAACCTTTGGCCTCTTTCATATTAATCAAATGTATATTGTTTGGTTCCTAAATAATATTTTTCGACTTTGTCAACTTTTCATTGACGGTTGTCTTCCAGTCATCTGCTCCCCTTCTTCTAACTGGATCATCGTTTCACCTGAAGTGCCTTTTCCTGTTTGAAGGATTGAACAAGCCTTATGCGAGGATTAAGAAAGGGTAGAACTGAAAAGGTATGAAATATTTTTACAACCCCCCAAAAACCTTCATTTTCATGGATTTTGGCATTACCTTAGCGAGGGTAATATATCTTCCCACTGTTTTCTCCCCGTGTGCATGGATCTTCTTGTGTAGATCGTTATGCTTTTGAAGCCATGGCCGGATTTGTTCTGTCCAAACCCTCTGGTATTTCTCAGGGTTATTTTCCAAGGCTGCCTTTGCTGCCTCCTTACCACTCCAAAAGGCACCCTGAAGACCACCTGCAGTTGTGTTGAGAACGGCATTTACCATATCTCCAACAAAATAGTGGTTGCCACTAATAACTGAAGTTGCAGGTTTCGTAAGTGGGATTTGGTGAGCCATTGTGTGCACAATGTCTCCCTGAAGTTCCGGGAATTTTGAAGTGAATTTATCTAGGATTTTTTTGGGTGTTTCCCCATTTACTGGATAATAACACACTCCTATCTTTCTTGTACCTTTAGAATCAGCAAAGTCCCAAAAATATCCTCCAGGCGCAAGATTACTGAACCATAAAATCATCTGAAAATCCTGCCTCTCATCTAGACTTCGTGTTTCCTCATACGCCACAAGAGCCTCATTTTTTCCCAATTTGTTTCCGAGGTTTGACTGTGGGCCAGCTGCTAAAATAATATTCCTTGCCGTGAGCTCCTCGCTATCTGTCTGTACAACATTTTCATGGGTACTGAGCACTCTTGTTTTCATTTTTATTTTGAGGGTTCCAGCAAACTTTTCCGATAAATACCTTTCATACTTTGTAAAATTATAAACCATTCCAACCGGGTGGTCGAAAGTTAGGTCAATCCTCTTCCCCTTTTCCGTTCTGAAGGACATATTGTAAATCTCTGAAGCAATTATTCTTGGGTCTGTCGGCATACCTATTTTTTTAACCCATTCCAGGGAAACTGCTCCTGTTGATCTTACTGGCAGGCCAACTTCTTCCTTTCTATCCAGAACTATGTATTTGGAATCAGAATTCTTCATCGTAGCTGCTGCCGATAGCCCTCCAGTTCCTGCACCAACGATAATTGTATCAAAATCAAAGTCCTTATTCACGAAAAAGACATGCTTGGTTGTTTAAAAATTTATTTGAATTTGTTCTTTTTTTCATGATTTATAATAAATTTTCAACGGATATACTCGACAATTTGTATAAAAATATATATTAAAGGTGAAAATGTGGAATGACATGCCTGATGAATCTTATTCGCTGAAGAAGGCAATGAACTTCATAGTTGAAGAACCTTCAATCATATTACCTTTCATATTTGGTTTTATAATTCTGGCTGTTTTTACAGTACTTGTAGAAGCAAGCGAATTTGATATAATAGCCGTTTATCTGAAATCAGGCATTCCACTGTATGGATTCTATCTTTTTCTAGTTAGTTTGGTCTCCAATACCATTATTAATTTTTTCCTCGTTTTAGCCATATACTGGCAAACATTTTCAGCATCGGATCTTGTGGAAAAGGGTAGTTTTTCTACGAGAGTTTCTCTTTCAGATGCCCTTGCGTCGAAGGGGGAAATATTTCTAATTGCAATTTTCATAGCCTTTATTTTCCTCATTTTCGGTTATATACCATTCGTTGGGGTTTATATACAGGCCCTTTTTACAATTATTGCATATGTATCCGTGATCCTCCTAAATTTAAATAAAAAGGGACTAATTCATAATATGACTGAAATTACGTATACTCTGAGCGATTATTATAAACGGGAACCCACTTCAGCCTTATTTATAGGCCTTCTTATGCTGGTCTATATTGTTCCAAATGCGTTGCTTGAAACCCTGGTTATTTTTGTTATGGTGATATACGGGAGCATAGTTCTTAAACTTCTTAATTAGAAAAATCCATCACTAAGTTAATAGGGAAATTTTTTTATCAACAAATGAAATAACATTATATGTCAGATTTGGAGGAAATAAAGCTTGAGATTCCAGAAGGATGTAACATGATAATCGGTTATTCGCATTTTATTAAGACTGTTGAAGATCTAGAAGAAATCATCAGGACAGTAACACCCGGTTCTTTCTATTCAATTGCTTTCTCAGAGGCTTCCGGAGAAAGACTCATCAGGCATGAAGGTAACGATGAAATTCTTAGGAAAATCGCCATAAATAACTTGAGAAAATTAAGTTGCGGTCATACGTTTATAATACTATTAAAGAATGCTTTTCCCATAGCAATTCTAAACGCAATTAAAAATTGTCAGGAAGTTGGGAATATTTTCGCGGCAACGGCAAATCCAATTTCAGCAATTGTATACAGAGGAGAGAATGGAGGTTCTGTTTTGGGAGTGATTGATGGATACTCACCACTGGGGGTTGAAACTGATTCAGACAGAGAGAAAAGAAGAGATTTATTAAGAAAAATTGGATACAAGCGTTAGGTCCGTGGTGTAAAGGATATCATATGGGCCTCCGGAGCCCAAGATCCGGGTTCAATTCCCGGTGGACCTGCCTCTCCGCCACTACTTGCTGAAGAACTCGTCCTCTACGGTTCTCTTTTCGTAGTAGATGGAATCTACTTTGTAATTTTCTTTCACGAGTTCCTTATTTATTTCGGATGTTTCCACCTTCATATCTGATGAGGTGGAGATTTCATAGGATTGATTTATTTTACGAACCGTTCCGAAAGTCTGAAGGATTTTTAACAGGTTATCATCAGGGTTCAGCACTTTTACCCATATTTTACCTATATTCTTAGAAATTGTATCCGTATCTACAGATCTTAAGAGTTGACCATTTTCCAGATAAACAAATTCATCAGCGATCGTTTGTACCTCCTTTAATATGTGAGATGATATTATAATTGTTTTTCCAGAATTTCTGGCCTCAAGAACAATATCGGTTACCATTTTCATTCCGAAAGGATCAAATCCATTATATGGTTCATCCATCAATATATTATCGGGGTTATGAATGAGTGCCATGGTTAATCCTACTCTCCTTCTCTGTCCCAGAGAGAGATTCTTTATGGGTTTATTCCATAATTCTTCATTCAGTCCAAATTTTTTCATCAATACAATGGCCCTTTCTCTTGCTGTGTCAAGCTTCATGTTATAAAAAGAGGCAAAATAGGCCACCTGATGTATAATTTTTTCATCCGGATCAAGGAATGAGCCATCTGGCATCAGGCCAACCCTCTGGATCGACTTCTCCCTTTCTTTCACAATATCATACCCATCAATGCTTATACTTCCTGTTCTCGGAATATTCACGCCCGCAATAAGATTAAGAAATGTTGTCTTTCCAGCCCCATTAGGCCCAACAATTCCATAAATTTTACCTTGGTCAAATATTTTGGTCACATTTCTTAGGGCCATCTTCCTTTTGTTATAAGAATAGTTTATGGAACTGATATCAATCATTAAAAATGATAGATTTGTAAGATATATAACATTTTTTAAAACACATTGAAATGAAAATTATGTATATTTAAATTAATTCCTTCTTTAAAGAATCTAGTAGGGAATTGCCAATTTCTGCACTTTCCTGATATATCTCATGACGTGTTGTTATGAAAGCACTTCTGGCATTCTTGAAAGCTTCTGCTGAACCCGAATCAAATTTAAATTTTAAATATTGTAAGGTAGATTCAAGGGTTTCAGTTGATCTTCCTTCTTCCGGTGTTGCCTTAACCTCATTTTGGCCGAAAACAAGATAAACATCATTCTCTATTCCCGAGAGTTTTGGCATCTCCTTTAGAAGTTTTTTCTCATCGCTAATCTCTATAAACATTGAAACGCTGAATTCATTGGAATCTGGAATGAGGTCGTTATAGGTGTTTAAAACGTGTGCGATTTCTTCTTCATCATGTATATTTTCAATCAAAATCATTTCATTGATTTGATTTAAAATGGTATACCGGTTCTCAAAAAGGTAACTAAATGTCCTGCTGGTAATTCTTCTTTCTTTCTTAATTTTGATAATTTTATCTCTTTCCTGGGGTAAAATTTTAGAAAATTTTTCTGGGGTAAGCATCTCACCCCTCTGTATCTTTTCCATTGCAATCACTGGTTCTGGTTTTTCTTCATTTCATTCAGTGTTTTCTCGTATTTAGTGGCGTGTGATTTCTCTGCCTTTGACAGAACCTCAAACCAGTGTGCGATCTCGTCAAAATGTTCATCTCTTGCATCCTTTGCAAATCCCGGGTACATCTGGCTGTATTCATAGGTTTCGCCCGCTATGGCTGATTTCAGATTCTGCTCAGTAGTACCTATGGGTTCGTTGGTAACTGGGTCTCCAACTAGAGCCAGATATTTCAAATGACCAAAGGCATGAGCGGTCTCTCCATCCGCTGTTGATCTGAATACCTGAGCAATTTCCTGCTGGCCTTCTTCATCCGCCTTTAAGGCAAAATAAAGATATCTCCTATTGGCCTGACTCTCTCCGGCGAATCCAGCTTTTAGATTCTCCAATGTTTTGGTATTTTTTAATTCCATTTTCTCACCATTCTCTACATTATTTCAATCTATATTTAGTTTTCTTTAATTTATTATCAAATAATACTCAATAAAGATTACCTCTTCCAGAAAGGACTAGGAAAATCGCGAAATTAGTGGGAACGCTCTCCTCCTGTTCTATTTTATACCTGATCCCGTTATAATTCATATCAATGGGAGCCTTAACCCTTATCTTCAAAGGGGAATCTCCAATTTGTCCCGGTACTGCATCAATAAGCGGATTAAAATCCTTTAAATTCTCAATTTCTATTCTCTTAACCATTAGCCCAGTTTTTCCATGTAAACTGAATGGAAATCTTATAAGTCGATGAATATCAGTGGATACTGGCTCATCTATTTCCACTGCGTATTCCCGTTTAAAACTATTTATGATGGATTCTAGAAGAGTTTTCTCAGCCGGTCCAAAATTAAGGGTTTTATATTTCTCAAATCCTAGTTTGGGATAAATATCCTTTTTCCGTCTCTTATCTTTTGAATTTATTGGTTTTTCCATAGATTCTATTATCTCTTCTCTGATTTTAGGTTCTATATTTTCGGGTTCAGTTCCGTTCATTAAGTTGGAAATGGTATCTGTGAATCTTCTGTCAATATCAGTTACCCAGCCTTTTCCCAAAAGGGATGCATTACTTACTGCTGATAAAAATGTTTTAATGGATATCCCCTCACCCCTAACTAGATTTGAAATTTCCCTTCTCTGATTTGAACTCATTTGGTAGAAGGTATCATTATCCAGATGGATGTGATATCCACGGGCTCCTGAGAAAAAGAGTTTCATATCCTTGGGGTCAATTCCCAAATAGCCCAGTAGGAACTTATCTATCAGCCTTTGGGTATGCTTTTTTACTTCTAGGAGAATCTGTTCATAACCCATTTTATCTGCTCCAGGTATATGATCTGCATCTAGGTCAAAGACATATTCCGCGCCCTTCCATTTCTTGTCCTGCATGGATCGTTTCTCAGGATAATCATAAAAGGCTACGGAATGATATAAATGCCTCGGAGCCGCTCCCATTAGAAAATTCTGCAACTCTACTGAGTTTTTCAGAGCTATATGCCTTGTCATTGTACCATCGAACGGAATATAGCCTATTTCTCTTGTATTCAGCTGCTCAGTATATACTGTCTTGTTGTTCTTATAATACCTTTGAAACATTTCCCTTAAAAAATTACTTACTTCCAATGGTAGAAAATGATACATATATTAATAAAATTTCTAATACGGTTAAATCATGCTTCAAAAGATACTCGTACTGATCGTTCTGATCCTTATGATAAGTTCAGGGACCATATTTCTGTCGTCAATTGATTCACATAGGGGCTCAGTGGCGATCCCTTCTGAAGTCCCAGGCAGTAAGAGCAATTTAAATAATTCAAGAGGCGTTGCCTGGCGAAATGTTGAACTACCGGACAGTCTCATTCAAGTAAATAACTCTCAGGTAGCCGGCCAGAGTGGACCTTTTACTGTAAATCAGATCAGATCTGCGTACAATCTTACCCCGTTCTACAATAAGGATATTTGCGGTCAGGGATACACAATTACGATCGTGGATGCATATGGAGATCCTGCTCTTGCCTATGATATCAGTTCATTTGACTCACTGTATTCTCTTCCAAATGCAAATATTTCTTACTATTACCCATACGGTTCTCCAAAATCAACCAATTCAAGCTGGTCTTTGGAAACTGCTACGGACGTGGAATGGTTTCATTCCATAGCTCCCAAAGCACATATTGACCTGGTTATTGTACCCAATGCAGATGTGGGTTATTTACAGGGGGGCGTAAATTATACTGTTAACAATATCTCAAACATCAACGGTATAAGCATGAGTTGGGGAATACCAGAATCATCTTTAACCGGGGGGCTAATCCATAGTTATAATGGAGCTTTCAAATTAGCCGAAGAAAAAAACATACATGTATTCGCAGCATCCGGAGATCAGGGTGCGTATGACGGTACTAAGGGTCTAACCGTTAATTTTCCTGCAACGGACCCTTATATCACTGCTGTGGGTGGGACTTCCTTATCAGTCAGTAATGGAGAATATTCTCAAACTGGATGGAGTGGTAGTGGTGGTGGTTACAGCACTTATTTTAATGCGCCATCGTATCAAAGAGCACCTGGTTTTCACAGTGGTGAGAGAGGGGTACCAGATATTTCAGCTATTGCAAATCCAAACAGTGGAGGTGTAATTGTCCTCTCCAGAGGTGGTAGATATGTGCTGGGTGGAACAAGCTTGGCCACCCCCATAGTTGCAGCATCCTTCATGCTGATAGATCAGAGCCTGAAAGGGAAACTTGGCTTCGTGAACTCCATTCTTTATAATATATCTAGAACCAACCAATATTCCAAATCAATTATCCCAGTGGATTCAGGCAATAATGGCTTTTATTCAGCAACAAACAATTGGAATCCTGTAACCGGTCTTGGATATATAAATGCCAAGAGACTGGCCTGTAACATTGAAAGAATTAATTCATATTATGGTTATTCCATCAGTTATGGATTCATAAATACTTCATCATTTTCATTCTGTTCTAACGTTAGCCTAACCCTTTTAGGATCACCCTCCGGTTCCTTCAGATCCT
Source organism: Thermoplasmata archaeon (assembly GCA_021794355.1). Classification (GTDB taxonomy): domain Archaea; phylum Thermoplasmatota; class Thermoplasmata; order Thermoplasmatales; family Thermoplasmataceae; genus Cuniculiplasma. Next base: position 21,243 of record JAJYRA010000064.1, read on the forward strand.
TTGCAGGCCTTTCGGTAGGCTATGGAAGTTCTATCATTGAAGCTGGATTATGTCAGGCAGGCAACAGGGTGTTTGAAAGGATGAAAGCTGGAAATTACCAGTTTAATAAAAGCATAACCACGGGATCAGGAGTTAGGAAACTGGTTGTGATCTCATTTAAAACACAGAATCTTACCTTTAAGGTTGGAAATACATCTAACTCAATTCAAGTCTTTCCAGAAGACCTACTCGGGTCCAATGCGTCCACAATTTTCAAAATAAGCACTGGAATAGGTATTCCTCAAAATGGTGGAAGTTCGTTTTTCTCTGGAACGAAACTTAAGGATGCTTACAATACAAATCTGAATCCTCTATCTGGTAGTTCTATTTTTCCATTCAATAGAACTATGTGTTCCATTATAAAAATAAGTAATGAATCAAATGGGATTTCCATGGCATTTAACAGCACATTTCCTTCAGGTTCATTCGGAAACACTCAGTATGGGTTTCCACGTATCCTGATGACGCCAACAGATCCCGTAAGAATTTATTTTATTGATAATGCAAATAGCATAGTAACAATCAATAATATAGAAACTACAAGGAACAATGCCACAACCTCATCTGGACAAACCATCCATATTAAAATCGTTCACGGCACTGAAACATATATGTTTAGAATACTTGTTCCATCATTCTCCATGGAACCCATAAATTTTACCTTTCCCTCTTCTACCTACTTTATGGGCAACTTCACTTCCACACTGGATTATACCTCGTCACTCCTGTTGCACAATAGGGCTAATATCCCTACCATTGGGAGCCAATCCAATCTATCAACCTCAGCCTATGGATTTTATGATAGAACTTATAAGTTTAACAATCAAAAGGCAGATTTGATTCAGGAAGAGATACCAGTAAATCTATCGTTCGATATTTCTCCCACCAGTTCTAAACTCAAGTTATCCAATGGCACAATGATAATGGATAAACATGGAATAAATATCTATTCCGTTATCCCCCAAAGATTAAACTTTAGTATTTCTAATGTAAATGGGAATTATACGAGTCGGAGTGGGTCATTTAGTGTTAATCCAGGAGAAAATGTTACCTATCTTCCAGTTTCACTGGTTGGGAAAGGGAGGGGATATTTCCTTAATGGAAGTGTGTGCAACGGTTATTACAACCCTAAATACAACATGAATATACCCATAAGGTATTCCAATATAAGTTATGGAAATGTCAGTGCCTTCACTGATGCATTTGGTTTTTACTCCCTATGGCTACCTGCTGGCGTGGATAAAATATCTACTTCGGCAGAGTTCTTCTTCACTAACACACAAAATTATACGGAAAATCGAAATATTTCCAATAACATTATCCTTCTCGAGCCTGATTCTAAGGCTTTAGTAAATAGTGTCCTATCCATATCCATTGATAGACTCGTACCACTCTTCTTTCTAACTGCCTTTATTTCCTGGTCTGCAAGTTTCTCTTCATCCAGTGTTAAATACTATGAGGTAGAATACAAAGCAAATGGGCAATCTTCATGGACTGTGGACAGGGTCGGATCTGGGAGTAATGGAATGGCCTTCCTCACAGGCATATACCCTGGAAATGTGTATAAGGTGAAGGTCGTTGCTGTTCTAGACGGGGGTATAACCGTTGTTTCTGGTGTAAATACTCTTTCCTATAATTCTCCGGTTTATCTATTATTGAATGTTCTTATTTACCTTGGGATTGCACTATATGTTTATTCGATGATTTCCTTTTTCAGGAGACGAAAAAATCGTAAAAAAATGAAGGACGCATTCAGAGAGTGGTAGAATACACACTTTCCACAGATTAATTTCCATCTCAATTGAGAGTTGGAGTTAATGTTTTCCTGGGGTATGATGGATGAAATGAACCATCACTCTTTTGGGCACGGATTCAGTAATCTCTCCAAACAGAAAATTGATATCCATATATGATCTGAAGTATTTTTCCTGTCTAATAAGAGGTCGCTCATTTGAGAAGTTAACTGGTTATGATAAATTGTTCGAAAGAGGAATTGAATCCAGTGGCTTAATCTCTATGGGAAATGAGGCAGACCAACACCTCAAAACTTTTACAGGAATAGCTATCTTGGCATAGAATTGTCAACAGAACTATGATTACTCCTCAGGGGAAAGTAACCAACTTTTCTAACATAAAATTGTCATCCATTCCAGAGATTAGATATTGAGTGGACGATGTCCCCGACTAATCCAGAATAAGGTTAGACTTCCCAAAATAGGAAGTAATGTTAAGAATTTTCCAAAAATTTTTTTAAATGAGGGCAGTTCTCCCAGTAATATGCGAATTTTTACATTTTCTTACAAAGAAAGTTAGTGAAAGCGTAAATATCCATTGAACCCTTAGTCTCATTCAACTCAAAGTTTTCTCAATGCCATGGTTACTTTGTAGTGGGTTATGATGAAATTTCCATAGTCGGAATTGAACCACTATTCCCTCCTCATATTTATCGTACTACCATCCATCTACTTAAGGATTCTTCAATCTACCCTTAAGGTTTCTTCCCCTTGAACTAATATCATAGGATTACCCTTACTCCTTGAATCGCTTATGATTCATTCAAAAAGGCTTCGAAAAAGGAAATGTGGATAAAAACTCAACCTGAATTTTAAATTTCCCTTTGGTTTACTGAACATTTTAAAAAATGCGGAGGGGCCGGATTCGATTTTTATTTTAATCGTGGAAATTATGATGTGAGGAAACCCTTCCATAGATTTCCTATTCCCAAGCGAGAAAGAGAATGCTCTCTATTTCCTCCAGTACGCCTGACAGATGGCTATACAATTCCTTCATATACAATACTTTTGCAATTCGCTATAATGAATAAAATTCTCTAGGCCGTAAATTAGGATGTCTGCAGGCTATCATTATGAAAAATTGTATAAATAGCTCCCAGACGGCGTAAATATGCCGCCCTAGAATTTTATTGGAAAATGAAAATGCAAAAGTATTGCATATATTTCATCTGTTCATCAGACAGAGACCTTTCTTGTTTGTATAAAAGATTGTGCTCGGACTCCATCCACAAATGCTGTACTATCCCCATACATTGAATCTCAAGATTGATATTTGCGTATTTCTCAGGAAACTGTAATTTAAAATGGATTGCTTTATAACCAGTCCCTCCACTTTTCCGGTCATCCATAACCACGGTCTTAAAGCCGTGTTCACCAACTAGAAAATTAGTAATAAAGTCCACACGAATTGGTTCTATGTTTGGAAACTTTAAGAATATCATTCTGAGTCCCACAAGATCCGAGATTCCACTTTTGTTTGAGAATAGATTCTCGATCAGATTTTCCTCAGAAACGTAATTCCTAACATTTTTATCGCCATCGTCAAGTTTTCTATGAACCTTCCCTATTAATAAAGAAAGCGATTTTGGCCTTGTTCTAACAAATGGGAAATCATCTCTCTTTATAAAGAACTCATTTGTGAGGTCAGATATCACGGCCTCCGCTTTTAATAGTATTTCAAATTTTTTAGAATAGGTTCTTTCGACCCAAGATTCCCATTCATCTTGCGATTTCGAGTTAAACAACCCATAGTGCTTACTTAAGATAGGCATGTTGACCCTGAGTTGATGATAAAAAAGTAGAGGGGGGAAACCGTTCTGTGTCAATTCTCACATTAAATTTTTCGCTCTTCTTTATCACTTCATCCCTGACCATTTCATTTAATTTGTCTTCTATGATTTTCACTTTCTTCTCTGGCTTCAGGGACGATTCATTGACATCAATAACACCTATAACTTTCGCATTATATGAAAAAACTATCCTTCCAGCTGCTGACTTCTTAGTTTTTGTCTTACTAGTCATAGTTTTTTTCTCTTCATTCATATGTTACCCGTTCTGTGAAGTTATTTTAATATATTGTTGGGGAGGTATATCATATACTTGAGAAAAGCCGGATGCGGAGGGCCGGATTCGAACCGGCGAACCCCTACGGGAATGGACCCTGAATCCATCGCCTTTGACCATGCTCGACAACCTCCGCTCTGTTTCTTCCCATCGTAATTATTTGCTAATTAAAGTATTTTAGGATATATTGCAAAAGATCGTCTTAAGTGTAAATCAAAAGCAGCAAAAAAATAGAATTAGTATTATTTGTATAAAGAAGTGATAAACATCAATCGCCCAGAATGAAATAAGATCAGAGCCTGATCATAATTTTAAAGGTTCAACGGAAAATAAATTTCAATGATGTGCTAAAAGTAGGCATTTTCTGGAGTCACAGATGGAAATTATATATTTAATTAGTAAATCATTAATATATTTAAGAAATTAGGGAGCATGTTCGAATCCGTTTTTGAACGAATTGGGAAGGGTGTATCCAAGAATAGTGGAAAAATAATAGTTATCTGGATAGTTTTAGTTGTCCTTATGGGGTACGGTGCTCTGCTTGTCTTTTCCCATACCAGTTTTAATATAACGGGCGGTTTGGGTTCTAGCAAAACAATGTCGGCAAACGCCACGACTGAGATTTCAAAATATTTCAGCCCTGCTGCTGCCGGTTTATCCACCAAATCTTCAGAGCTTATCATTGTTGCACAGAACATAACTGTCACCTCATCTGCTGGAATGACTGCACTCATAAATTTTCAGAATAATATGGGAAGTTATCTAAAAACGGTAAAAAATTACACTGGTTCTGAAAATTTAATTTCCACTGAACGAGATGCACTTAGATCATTTACCACCGGAATGAACAAATTAATGGACGCAAATAATAATATTACTAAGTCAACTAATGGACTTGAGAGTGCTGTTAATGCATCTTCACTATTATTTTTATCCACAGAGGAAGGATATATTGGATCTTTTAACGTTGCTTATAAAAGAACATTTAATATTTCACAATCGGAATTTTCAGCCTATAGTCAAATAAAGTCTGATTTAAACTTAACTAACCCTGCAAAAGATCATTACAAATCCCTCCAGATTTCATATCTGAACGCCTTTTCCTCCAATGTGAATAAGACTTTGAGTAAAAATAATCTTTCCTCATTAAACTTAATAGTTCAAAACTCATCTAAAATGACCCTGTCTAATAGTAATTTTACAGCAAAGTTTAAGCTATGTGAAAGGAACAATCCGGGCTCGCTGGGTTTTCTTTCAACCACGGAATATGTAATAGGTAATCAAAATCTTACTCAGTACGAGAAGAATCCTTCTATTGCCAACGTAGACATTTCCATAGGTCTATTGAAATATGAACTGGGCAACTCATTCAATAAGGTTCAGGTTCTCATAACAAAGACCGATAACGTTTCCCTTGAAAAATTTGCTCTTGTAAGCTATAACTTGAGTCAGCCAGCAACTTCATTGCAGATCGATTCCGTATCAACATTTCTAACTAAAAGGGCAGCGGAAAAGGAATTCAATGGGAATCCGTTGTTTTCGGTAAACCCTGAAACAATATCTGCTTACCTGAATTATGCGAGAAACTCGACCTCCGTTAATAGCACAGTTGAAACATTCATGGAAAGCTATTCCTTATTTCAACTACCATTGATACCGACAAACTATCTTCTTCACAATTTTGTGGGTTATAACAAAAGCACATCTATTTTTATTTATAAATTTAAGGGAAATTATTCATCAAAAGTAGGAGTTAAAGTATCATCTATAGCTCATAATGTATCATCTTCCTTCATTGGAAGCAAATTCTTGATTGCCGGATCCAATGAACTTGCATCGCAACTGTCAAAGGAAGTTTCTTCAGGTCTTATCAGGGCACTGGGTGCTGGAATACTCCTCTCAATTCTTATAGTGGGGTTGTTCTTTAGATCTGTAAAGGCAGCATTTCTTCCCATTCTGATGTTCATGGTATCCACCGTGGTATCCCTCGGTGTAATTGGTTATCTATACACATTTGTACTCCACACGGAAGCATCTTTCATCACTCCAACTTTACTGCTTATTTTTGTATTGGGTCTAAGTAGTGACTATACGGTTTATATTATGGCAAGGTACAGATCAGAACTGAGGAAGAAGACAGAGAGACCCACAGTAATGTCAGCCAGATGGGCAGGTCATGCTGTATTTACATCTGGACTGACTGTTATTCTATCTGAAGTTGTTTTATGGCTTGCTCACATACCATTCTTCAGTGATTCAGGATTCGCTAATGCCATAGGAGTGACAGTGACTCTTATAGCTGCAAACACCCTGCTTCTATCCATTTTGCACAGATATGGTAAGAGCATCTTTAAGAAAACGGCCAGTGGGGAATTTCATGAAGGTTCTCACAGACATATGCATAGTGTAGGCCTATTTTCAACTAAACACAAGAAAACAATGATAGCAGTCTTCGTAGTTGTAGCCATAATTGGATTAACTGTTTACGAAGTGACACCCTCCGGCATAGATATATTGAAGTTGTTGCCTAAAAGTCCTGCAACCACGGCTATTCAAGTCGTAAATAACAGTTTTAACGGGGACTTTTTTGATCGTGATTTTGAAATTATTCAGTTGCCACATCCATTAATTTCCAATGGTACTGTAAACACCGCAGAAATGTCCACTGTTTATGCCATAGAGAATACCACATTGCATACTAAAGGAATTTCAGAGGTTCTTGGTCCGGGTAGACCATATGGATATTATACTGGATATATACCAACAAATATTTCAAGTGCACAGGTTGGAACATATGTTAGCCAATCCAATACATTTATAAGCACTTCAAATCCACGTTACGTTGAAATTGTTTTCCAGACTTACAATATAGGATGGGGGAACAAAGCAATAGCTACAGTCACAACCCTGTACAAGAATGTATCCACCATTCCTAATACTCCTTCCACCTACTCCGTGGCGGTTGGTGGTTTAAGCCAAACACTATCAAATGCACTACACACAACCCAGGTCTCATTCTCAGAATTATTGCCTATCCTTTCCATAACAATTTTCATCATTTTGCTCATACAGCTTTCGTCAATTCTCACACCATTGAGATTAGTAATAATGGTAATGGCTGCTGTTCTGGCATCTCTTGCGGTTACTTACGTTATCTTTCACTATTTGCAGGGATTCCCTGTGGTTATTTTCATGCCGGTTTTCGTTTTTATTACATTACTTGCGGTGGGTCTGGATTATGATATATTCATGATAACCAGAGTCAGGGAGGAGGTTATGAAGGGTGAAGGTTTAAGGGATGCAATTGTCACCAGCGTTACGGAAAACGGAGGTGTAATAATGCTCCTGGGTACGCTTCTTTTTGTCACATTTGCAGCCCTTTACTTCAGTGCGATTCCGTTAATTCAGGAGATTGGAATTGGCGTTGGATTGGGCGTCCTGATAGATACATTCATTAGCTGGCCATTCTTCATACCTGCGGTTATGAGCATAATCAAAAAATACAACTGGTGGCCCTCAAAACTTCAGGACAAACCGTGATCATTTATTCTAATTCTTGCTTAGAACAGTAGGAAAAATCCCATATATTTTTCAACTACCAAAATTTTTATAATAATTTTTTGGCATTATAACTCAAAAAAATAAATCAATATTCTGTTATGGAGAAAAATTGTACTCATGGTATCTTAGACAGTATATTTAAGTGACATCCTCTCCTCAGTTAAAACCTCGGAGCTTCCTGCTTCAACCACTTCACTTGCCTTATCCCTTCCTTTTCAAGAAGGGATAGGGTAGAGGCGATTGTGTCCACAGGCGTTAGTTTCCCACTG
>JAJYRA010000068.1 GCA_021794355.1 Thermoplasmata archaeon
TTGACAGGATTTCCGCAGCCGCATTCATTAGCATTTTCCCTATTCTCCTGGCATACCTTGGATTAGGCAACATGATTCTAATCTATGCTATTATTGCAGTTGTATCCAGCATTCTTATGTATTTTGCGCTTCCCGAGGCGAAGGGTAAGACTTTAGAGGAGCTCTCCAATGAACCAGTGGAAATTGGAACTGCGATCGATTACGGTCCTTAGAGCAGAAAGCCCACATGCTTTAGCTTTGGGAGAATGTCAGAATCTTAAGCGAAATATCAATGAAAAATGGAAAAGAATTGCTCAAATCATTTCTGTTTTAGTGATTTTTCGTTTGAGTTCAAGATTCTTGCCAGTGCCTACTACTTTTTTAATGAACCTAAAAGTAAATAGTAGTTTGATATCCAATGAACTGAGGGGCTTTAAGCAAGTTCCGTTGGTTTTCTTATAAGATTGTATTTAACAGCAACCACCTCAACGGTCATGCAGTTCATTGATACCCTCCATGACGGTAATTGAGATCAACCCATTTTTCTGAGAGGGATCTTTCAATCATCTATGACTGCAAGGCAATGAATGCATGTCCACTGATTCCTGTCTCTGGAATGGTGGCTTGAGTTGCATGTGACATCATTTCTTGGAGCGAAATGAATACTCCACTTCAGTCAGGTGCTGCGTATAAGTCTTACTATTCTTCTTCCATTTAACGTTATTCAATTGCAAATTACTTCCTTGACACATAAGCAAATACATGTTTTGGTATGTTCTCAGCTAAACTTTTAAACTCTTCGAATTATTTTCACATTTCAGGAACTGGTTATCATCGCAATTTCTTGTCAAAAATAAGCCGGAAGTACCGCTTAATTTTGAAGATAAAAAAAGATCAGGGCTTAATAACAATTATCTGGTTTATATAACTCACCTTACTAATAATATCCTTGTATTTCCCGAACATTGAAAAACCACCTAAAAGTATTGCATATGCCCCATAATGCAGATGGGATTGGGATCGAGACAAAGAAAAGCTACTGATGCATGCTGAACTGTTGTTATTATTGAAAGAAATAAATTTAGAGCTTAGAAATGTAGGACAAATTGTTAAATTTACGGGACAAATGTATTTTTCCAACTGACCGAAATATGAGAAATTTGACATGAAAGAAGTGTCGTTACTTATGCTTGAGGGGTTAGTTAAATTTGATATAAATATCAGGTCGATAGTGTTTACTACTATGAGTGAACTGGGATTGGCTGGAAGTAAACTCAAGTTATATGGGTGAGTATTTCCAATAATGGAAACCAGTATGTTTAGATGAATGGTTGAACTAGAGTTGTTTGTAACCCTATACGTAAAACTCTTTGATTCTATCTGCACATCCAGATAATTGAAATTGGAGTTTTCTGGAAATGTATATCTGATTCCCGCACCTATGAAGACGATTATTACAAACAATATTACAATTATTTTAAAGAATGATTTATTCAAAAGAATTCACTCCTTCTTGATAATATATCATGAAATGGTAATTTGTCACATAGCCAGAATATGAAATATTGCTGTATATGTGCCAGATTCCTTTAATCCTGTCCACTGAATTGCTAGGCTGTTCATTCCCTGACATTTTGTTTGGAATCAGCAAAATAGCATCCTGATACTGATTTGTTTCGTTTTGAAGTGTTATTGTTCCTCCATTAACAGTTCCATTATAATAGGCAAAATAAATAAGTGAAGACACATCGGATGGCATTGAAACATTATATTTATGGTCCCCTTTTACGTTTCTAAGTTGAAAAAGCAGAACATACCCTGTTGTATTAAGCGCTAACTTTGGGGGGTTTTTTTGAGTGGGTTGCTGTGAATTATCTAAAGGTTGTCCAAATGCAACCAAATAGACACTTAAAACAAGGATTATTGTAATAACAGTCAATATTTTCAGATTTCTTTTTTTTATTTTATCAAGATTCATTTATTCGACCTCGACTTGGATTTTTCTAATATAAATGTTATCATTCCAAAAACGTTAACATAATATTTCCTCAGTAAAATTGAGGTTATCGTCAGGATTAAAAATAAAATTATGGACAATTCCGAGATGAAAATCATATTTCTTAAGGGTAAATTAGGCTGTCCATTATTGATTCCGTATAATGAGGAACCTGCAATTTTGTATGCAAATTTGTTTGAATATGCCATAGATATGGAAAATATGAATTGATTCAAAAAAGAAAGATTTTGGGTTCCCCGTACTCCTATAATTGGAAGCGTGACGAGATATGAAATTGGTATCAGTAAAGCAGCTGTGATTACGGAAAAGATTTTGTTTGGTAATATGGATGAAAGGAAAAATACAAAGGAAATTGGAATTAATAGCGGTACAAGATATGCAAATGAGACTATTACGGGTGCTATGATGAATCCTGAACTGACATCATAACCATTGATAAAAAGAAAAATCTCAATCATATAGAAATATACCATCATCAAAAGAGTCGAAAGAAGTACAGCTGAAAGAAATTTTCCTGCTACATATCCAATAGTGTTAAAATTCGCTATTTTAAGAAGTTTAAAATTTTTTGTCTCGATATCGTCCGAGATTATTATGGCCGGAATTAATAGAAAAACAGGTGGAACAATTCCCAACATATTTTCATAGTTTATTTGTAAAAGGTTGCTCCTTAAGGAAAGCTTAAAGTTTATATAATCAGATGGATTTTTATAGAGAGTTAAGATCATATGAAAAGCAAATAGCGTAAGTGAAGCAAGAATTATAAGAAGTGATATAAAATACCAAGATCGGATCATATTAATCACGTCTTTTTTTACCTGGGCATAAATTGTGCTCAATGTTTGATTAATCAGTTTTTTTGAACTTATCGACATATTCTTCCTCCAGTGTTTTAAATCCCTGCTCTATAATGTCCGCGTCACAGTTTATGAGCTCCTTTAATATCGCATTTTTCTGTTGTGCATCATACAAATATATTATGTATAATTCTTCGGTTTTCTCAATTAATAATTCCATATTATTTGTTTTACTCTTGAAATCTTCAATTTTTTCAATTTTAAAAATGAATCGATATAAATTTTTATGTTGATCTATTTTAGTAACCCTGCCATTCTCCAGAAACAATACTTCGTCTGCGATTCTCTCAACATAACCAAGATCATGACTACTCATAAGAATCGCTTTCCCTGAATTTTTTATTTTCATTAAAAGTTCCGTGATCTCGTTACAAGTTACTGGATCGAGTCCCTCGAAGGGTTCATCCAGTACAAGAATATCAGGTTCATTTAATATTGCCCTGATAATATCGATTTTCCTCTTCATCCCTTTTGAAAAATATTTCATTTGTCTTCTTCCAGTTTCTGAGATGTTCAGAAATTTCATGTATTCTTCAACGTTTACCTTTGAATTGGAAATAGACCGGTAATATTGTATATTTTCATATGCACTGAGCCATTGGAAGTTTATGCTAGTTTCAGGAGAGAAACCTATTTTTCCTTTAAGGATTATCTTTCCTGAGGATTTAGGTATGATTCCAAGAATAATGTTGAGGAATGTTGTCTTGCCAGATCCATTAGGTCCTACAATGCAAGTGCATTCTCCTCTTTTCAAAACAAAATCAATTGAATCAAGAACGGGAGTTTTTGAAATACCATAGGTTTTTCTCAGGGAAATTGTTTTTATCAAATCGTTTTCATTCCCTTTACTTTGATTTATTTTTGATTTATATTGAAACATTTTCATCTCCCACAATTAAATATACACATATTTGCGGTTCAATTCTACGGACAGTTTTGAATACTTGGGATACCCAAAAGTATCAAAAAAATAGTATGCATAAAAACCATTTTTCATGGGGTTCCCGATTTCAGAAATATTCCAGATTATTTTGTCCGATGGTTCGTTGTTAGATATATGGAAAGGTACACCATACGTTGTACCTGCACCATAAATGTCTGAAACCTCTGTATAATTGATATAAGGGTTTGTATCAACCTGAATTGAGTTTTTAGGAGAGCTAAATATTTCCTTTGATAGGTTGTTTGAAGAGTTTCCAAGGTAAATCATCATAAAGCCATCGTAAATGGAATCATTGCTGAAATTGAAATATACATTTCCTGTCCAAGTGGCATTGAGATAAACAGTCACGTTATTTGTCGAACTATAATTGTTCGATACGAAATCAACTGTAAAAATAACATCCCCGTATGACTGTCTTTTTGCCTGTTGTTCTGTGTAAACGAAAACCCCTGCAATTATAAGTGTAAATGAAATAAAAAAAATAATTGATTTATACATTAGTTTCATCAAACTGCACCCGGAAAACTAATTTAAAAGATTTGGTGTAGTATACGTACAGGATAATGAAGCAGTGGATGAGCGCAACGTGGGATAACAAAACCATCCGGGTGAAGTGTAAGTTGTGTTGCCTATTGAACCAAAAGTTATGTATTGGTTGTATCCTTTTTGGAAATGTACCATTGTGGAAGTAACGAAATGAGCATAAGTTTGCCCATGATCAAAACTTTTTAAAAACCATTGATCATTGTTTGTATATTCATGCTGAACGTTCATGCAAAAATTATAAAGGTTATACGAATAGGTGGTTCCTACTTTTCCTCCAATTGAAACTCCACAAAAGTTGACTCCTGCACTCAGCTCTGTCGATACAGTTACCTGAGCATATTGGCCGGTGTTGACCTGTCCATTTGGGGAACCATAACACAAATGCCCATAAGAGTGATAGCTCGGTACTTCTTTACAGCAAAGAGTTCCACCCCTTCCTCCCCCTCCAAAATACATAAATGGGGTTGATAGGTTGCCAGTGACAATGTAGGAACAATAGTATTGTTTGGTATACGATATATAACCGGGACTATTAATTGAATTATATATCGTACTTTTAACATTTAAGTCAGAATATGCGTGATTACCTGCGATTATATTTGCGCCGTTTTGAGCGTTTACTTTTGAATCAAGGATGTAAAACAACAGCCCATATGTTGAATTATAATACAAATGTGCATACTGAATCAAGTTAGTGTGATCTCCAGAGGTTGTTGTTTGATAACAGGGATTCGCTAAATTAACAACACTGTAAGAACAGATGCCATTACTTAATATACCAGAGTATGGCATCGCATTGTTCTGATGTTGCGAACCCTCTGAAGATAAATCCGTTGATATTACTGGCAAACCGATCATTCCAAATACTAAAAGGGAAATGATGAAAACAGTGGAAATAAACCAGAAATTTTGGCAATCCTCATTTCTTTGCATGAATTCGGTTATATCTCCATATTATTAATAAGTTGTTATATAGATCATCAGGATTTGTTCCTAAAAATACAGAAACCGTAAAGAGATCATTGCACCAACTTTAGTAAAAGATAGATATGGAGTCATTTATATAATTAAATGGATACCGTTAGCCATCCAATTTTTCTAGGGGTAGCTCAGGAAATGTATCTTGCGTGGTTGCGAAGAGTTTCCACGCTCTCCTTGAAAATTTTGGTTTGAGACTAATCTTTCCTGGGGGTGGCTCCCAATAGAAGCACAACTCAATAATTGAATCTCTTTTCATATTCCTTATGAGGAAACCACTCCAAAAATATTGCAATTATCTCTATTTCGCTGCCTGCGCCAGAATACACTAACCTCCAAGCGTCAGGCAGGTTGTATTTCCACAAATTGTCGATCCCATATTTCTGCACGTAGATTTTCGGTATCTGACGCTTTGGTATTTGAATTCCACAGAACGGATTTGATTTGAAGTCATCTGTCGCTCTTTCCAGAAACTTATAGAGAGTCGGATTGTTCGTCTTCGTCTTGAAGTATGCCTGTTTGGTATCTTCTTGTCAATCACTACTTCAACACCAGTTTGCTATTACTGTATTTACTCACAAGTTCGGGGTTCCACACCCAGATTATCTTGCCTTTATTTTGTACAATCTTTCCCGAATCTTCCAGATACGAAATGATGAGGTTAAACGTTTGGTACATAACTTTCTTTTCTAAGGAAAGCCAAAGCTGCCTCTTTGATGGATATTCTTCCGCTTTTCTCAGGGCATCTTCTACCATAAGGACGGTGTCTAACCTTGGATAGTGTATTACCGGCTTGTTCTCCATTATGTTGTATATTTATATATAATATATATACTTATACAGGATAACTTAACGCAACAATCTACTTCTTTAAAGATATCGGCATACAATCTGGAAAGGAAGTGCGGATACCTGTTCACCTACTATTCGTATCATCCACTCATCAGGTATGTGAAATCCCAGGTCAGACCTTACCCCAATGCTCTCGTACGAGTTCCTGACTGTATCTTTTCCTAAGAGTTTCTTGAGTCTAGTCTTTGGATGTACGAAACACCATAGAATAAGTTGTACTGCATTTGGTCAAGGATAGGTAGGGATTTGAACCCTAGTAAATGGGATCTGCAGTCCCACGCATAACGTCTCTGCCACCTATCCGCGAAATGGGTATTATTTAATGAATAATTATTTTTGCCTTCTTGGTAG
>JAJYRA010000079.1 GCA_021794355.1 Thermoplasmata archaeon
AACATAATAAAAAAAGCAATCCCTGAAGCGTTTGTGAACGGGATAGAGGGTATTGGGTTGTATCCACGAAGTTTAAGCATCAAACAGATGATAACTTCCAAAGGTTTATGTTAACAGGGTTAACGGAAATCACAACCTTGGGATCGAGAGTTATCTATGAAAAATGTTTTTTATTGGCTTTCACTTAATTTTTCACTCTTGAACAAATAAGGGGCGCCTTCTCCCTTACAAAAGTTCCCTTCCTGAGATCACTGATGGCTTCATTGAGCTGTTCTCTCGTATTCATAACAACAGGGCCATACCATTCAATGGGTTCATCTGTTGGATTCCCTGCCACAAGAATTAAATCACTTTCCTTTGCCCTTCCTTCCATAATAATCCTTCCTCCATCCCTGTCAAATATGAGTGCCTTTTTTTCAACCACCTCTGTATCGTTCTGCACCTTCACATTACCTGAAAAATTGAAAATGATTGCTCTCTTTCCCTCCATTTCATTTAATTCAATCTTTTCTCCTTCTCCTATCCTTATGTGAAAATAGTTTAATCCCAGATCATAGGGAGACCTGAATGGCCCTGTAACGTCATCAATGGTTCCAGCAAAAATCCTTATCCTTGATCCACTATCTGTCCTGTATTCAGGAATGCTGCTCCCCTTATTGTAAGCATACTGGGGGGTTTTCATCTTTCTATCAGCCGGCGTATTTATCCACAATTGCAATCCCAGTACGGATCTGCTAAATTCATTGTTTTTATCCCTTTCAAAATATGATGGCATTTCTTCGTGGAATATTCCGCTTCCAGAACTCATGTCCTGCACATCTCCAGGGAAAATTGTTCCCTTATTTCCATTGCTGTCCTCATGATCAGTTCTTCCCTTAATCTGGTAGGTAATGGTCTCAATTCCCCTGTGAGGATGCCATGGAAACCCCTTTTCATATTCTGATGGAATGGAAGAACCAAAATAATCCAGGAGAAGAAAAGGATCTGTATACTTGAATGAGGAAGGCCCTCCAAATACTCTCAGCAACCTTACACCTGCTCCGTCCATGGTGTAATGACCACTAATCTCCGCTTCCGTATTCTTGGTACCCTTTACCATTCGTAAGCATTATAAAAGTAAAGATAAACATTGCCTCAAGATTACATTAAGTTATCAGGATACCCTCTAAACACAATGGATCAATAAGCTTTTCTTTTAAATATTGCTTCCATTATCTTCTTTTCGGCATTTCTCAGATGGTAAAGCGTTGTAACCTTTGATGCTCTGTTTCCTGATGAGATCATACCAAGATCACTCTTTCTTGGCCATTCATAATATCCAGAATTTATGGCAATCTTGAGAGTTTCCATCTCCCTTTCTGTAAGACCATAAACGGATGGAGTCGAATTTTTAATGAGATTGTCTGTTACCATTTCAGCGACTGATACCCTTTCTGAGAACCTGTTCTCTATGATATTTCTTGACTCAACTTGTTCCACTATCATGTCAAGACTGCTTTTATTCCTTGATAGTAACCTGAAATTCTCAACACCATTCCTTGCGATTATGGGATAGAGAAGAAAAACGTCCTCGGCCATAACCGCCTTCAACATTCCATGACCCATTTTATAAGAATCAATGAACACATTTCCTCCATATAAACTGCTCTCGTATCGCCTTATTTCATTCTGGAGGACGGAAATCACCTGTTCACTATCCCTTTTTACCGTCGATAGTATCACATGATTCAGGTCGCCTTCAATGATCCTGGCATTCTGAACTATAATGGATTCTGGACTGTATTCACTTGCCTTAGCAATGCTGCATTTGCTGCTGACTCCAATTTCGAGGTAATACAACTACCTCACCTAAGAAGTAAAATATATTAAACGTTGTGAAAGGCACCCATGACTATTAATATCATGATTGTAATTTTTGGAAACGCCGGATACAAGAACTGCTGCTGAGAAGATATTTTCCAGAACATCAGGAAAGGAGTGCCGTGCAGGAGAGTATGTATGGGCGGTACCGGATCTTGTATATCTCCACGATATCCTAGGACCACTGACTCTTGAAACCTTCGGGAAGATTGGAGGGGATGTTAAATATGGTGGTCGTGTGATAACAGTTAATGATCATATATTTCCTCCAAAGGATATTCCCAGTGCAAATAATATTAAGATTATGAATGAATTTACCGTGAAGCAGAAATGGGAAACAATTCCCTTCGGTGAGGGTATTGAACACACTCTTCTCATAGAGAATGGATCCATAAAACCGGGGATGCTTGCAGTGGGAACAGATTCCCACACAGTCACAGCAGGTGCGGCAGGAGCCCTCGGTGTTGGCCTTGGCTCCACAGATATTGCCGCCCTTCTGGCTTTGGGAAAGCTATGGTTTAGGGTTCCTGAAACTATGGTCCTGAACATACATGGAGAAAAAGGAAAGTACATAACCGGGAAGGACCTCATTCTCAAAGTTCTATCCCTGATTGGTGTAAATGGTGCAAATTATATGGCCATGGAGTTTCACGTGGACAGGGATGTTAATTTTAATGGAGATGATGATCTTTCAATTGCCAATATGACGGTTGAAGCAGGAGCAAAGACATGCCTGATAAACAATAGAAACCTGGAAGATCATGAAGATTTTCCAGAAAGCGATCAGGATTCAAAATACACAAGGATGGAAATAGATATTTCATCCATGGAACCACAGATTGCTTCTCCATATTCTCCTGGAAATGTGAGGGATGCCAGGGAGTTTGAGGGTATAAAGGTAGACCAGGTGTATATAGGAAATTGCTCCAACGGCACCATTAGCGATCTCAGGGAGGCAGCATCCGTCTTGAGGGGGAATCAGGTGAGGAAAGAGGCAAAATTGATTGTTGTCCCGGCCACGAGGAAAATATATAGGCAGGCCATAAAAGAAGGGTTGATTGATATCTTTCTTGATGCTGGGGCTACAGTTGGCCCCTCAACCTGTGGGGCCTGCGCAGGACTTCACATGGGTGTTCTCGCCAGGAATGAGGTGTGCATAACCAACATAAATAGGAACTTCATGGGCAGGATGGGTGATCCAACGAGCAGAGTTTACCTTTCCAATTCCTATGTTGCGGCAGCCAGCGCCATAGATGGAATGATCACTGTACCGGGTGAATAATTTGCCCAGGGTTTTTATTTTGGGTGACAACATAGATACGGATAACATTGCCCCTGGGGGTTCTCTCCATTTGCCAGTAGAAGAGCAGAGAAAACACTGTCTTGAATCAATCGTAAAAGATTTCTATTCGGTTGCCAGAGAGGGAGACATTATAATTGCAGGTGAAAATTTTGGAACCGGGTCATCCAGGGAACAGGCACCCATACTTCTGAAAATGATCGGAATTTCTGAAGTTTTCGCCAGAAGCTTTTCCAGGCTCTTTTTCAGGAATGCTATAAATGTTGGCCTATATCTTGGAAAATACTCCGGAGAATGCCCATTCTCAAACCTTGAGGATGTTGAAATAGACATGAAAGCCTTGGAAATAGTTAATGGCACTGATAGATTAAAATTTGAAGCCCCTAGCGACATACTTATGGAGATACTCCGATCTGGTGGAATGGTGAATTATGCCCGAGATATGTTGGACAAGGGGTTCAAATAATTCCCCTATTTCGGAGATCTCCTATTTCATCATCTGTATATCCCAGAGAAAGAAGAACATCCCTGTTATTTTCTCCCAGTTCGGGAACCGTCTCTTTCCTCTTCTTAGAAACGGGTATGGATGGGAGCATCATTTCCTTTCCTTTAAACGTTACCCTGTTCATCATCTCGACACAATCAGGATCATTCAGGAGGTCCCATGGTTTTCTCAGGAATGAATAAACTAGATTATTTCTGTCCAGGATTTCCGATATTTCCTTGGAACCATATTTAATAAGTATTTCAGAAAGGTACGGGATGAGCTTTTCCCTCTCCCTGAATCTTACCTCATTTGTTGAATATTTATTTATTAAATCATCTCCAATTTTAAAGGAACTGGCAAAGGATTTCCACTGTTCATCTGTTGTTACGGCGATGAATATGTCCTTTCCATCTTCCGTTCTGAAAAAATCATAAATCCCCCATGCAAATCCTGCCTCATTTATAGGTTCCATTTCCCTATTCCTGATCTGGTATGTTGAAATGTGTTGCCCTATCATGAACATGGCCGACGGGAAGAGCGAAGCATCTATAATTTTACCCTGCCTGGTCTTTTCCCTTTCAAGAAGGGCATCATATATTCCTATTACTGCAGTCATGGCCGCGAACATGTCCACGAGGGATGCCCCAACCCTCATGGGTTTTCCCTTCAGCCCATTCATGTAAGCGATGCCAGAATCTATTTCTATGGGGTAATCCAGTGATTTCCTGTTCTCGTTCTTTCCCTTTCCATATCCGCGTATGGTTACATATATGAGTCTGGAGTTTATTTTCCTTAGCTCTTCATACTCCAGATTGAGGTTTTTAAGAAAATCTGCGCTGTAATTGTCAATAACGATATCCGAACTTTTAATGAGTTCCCTCAGGATTCTTTTTCCTTCTCCGGTCTTTAGGTTTAGGATGAGACTCTTCTTGTTCCTGTTGTAATATGGGAATGAACCTTCACTCTGTCCCGTAAGCTGCCGGGATATGTCCCCACTACCTGGCCTTTCGATTTTTATAACCTCAAAACCCATTTCAGATAGAATCAAGCCTGCTGTAGGCCCGGCAACTATATGTCCCAACTCAATTACTCTGTACAAAATTCTCAGCCTCCTTCAGAATCTCCTGTACACCTATGACTCTGCCCTCGTTGGAAGATATATCCTTTATGCGATCCATCAGTTTTTCAATATTTTCCCGTGATAGTTCAATATTTTTTGTTCCCAGTATTTTTTTTAGCATGCCCTTTCCCGTATATACATTCACAGAAAACTCTTCACCATGAAACACATCTGAAAATGCAGCGTGAGTGCCCGCGGTATGAGTTATAATATTTTTCCCTATGTTCGCTATATTATTAGCAAAAAATGAGATTCCAGCTTTTTTAATTACAAGGTTATAGAACTCCATGGATAATTTCTGAATTCTTTCTATATTCAGTGATTTTGCCAGATGGGTTGAGTCCAGATATTGTGCCATCGATCCCATGTCTGTAATTCCATTCCTTTCTCCTAATCCAAGAAAGGTTGCATCCACCATATCAGCTCCGGCCTCGATGCCTGCTATTGCGTTGGCCATTGACATTCCTTTATCATTATGACAATGTATCTCTATGTCGGAACTAGATACCTTTTTAGCTTCTGAAATAACCTTCCTTATAAGGGCAGGTGTTGCCTTACCCATGGTATCTGGCAATTGTATGGTATCAACTCCTATTTTTGAGAGCCTCTCAACAATTTTTACAAGCGTCTCCGTATCATATTGTGTTATATCCACCACTGCAACTTCCACTCTGGGAGCAAGGGAAACAGCATATTCCACATTCCTGTAAACATCCTCCAGTGAATCGTACTTAAACGGAAAATGCAGGGAGATGTTAGCCCCTGTTCCATTAATTAAGTCTATATCTTCCCTGATAGCCCTTCCCAGCCCGTAGACCTCCCTAAAATAATTCCTCTTTACCAACTCAGATGCCACATATACCTCCGATCTGTGAGCAGGAGGATAGGAGACTAGAATTCTGGATATCCCACATTCAGCTATCCTTTTAGCCAGTGATAATTTTTCTTCCACGCTGAAACTTATTCCGGGAGCCTGCATGCCTTCCCTGAGACTGTCATCGGTAATCATAAAAGTTCAATTGAAAGAATTACTTAAACAATTACTCTAACCCATTAGGTACCATGCGTAACTTCTTCACCAACCTCTTGCAGGAAACCTCCCACTTCAGAGGTTGCTGGCTGAATCATCATTTGTTTGGATTTTAATAGACGACAGGGTAATCTTCCTTTAATGACAATTCATATGATTTTATATATTTTACGATGCTGAGAATGCATTCAGCAATATGCAATCAAACGGTTTCACTTCTATTCCACAAAGAATAGAACATTGTCCCGAAAGCAACAAAATACTTCCTATTGTCTTCATCTACAATTCTGCGATAAGGGTCTTTCTGATCATACATGGTAAAAATAAGGTAAAATGACTAGGGTTGGCCAAACAAAAGCTAAAGATTTGGGATGGTTCATCAGCTGTGTGTAAGCATTTAACCTAATGGAAAATTGTTTGGAACGAATTACTTCTTTCTCCTCATTATGAATATCAAGGAACCGATTGCTATTGCAGCGGCCACCACTCCGATTATGTTGTAGAGATCTATGTTTGGTATTCCTGAATGAGAACCCTTGGATAGTGAGGAAGAAACGGTGAATGTGACTGATACTGTCTTGAAGTGCCCATTGATTAGTATCGTACTGCCATTGGCGTTATAATTTGTATTGTTGGTTCCCAGGGTGTATGCATATGTTCCATTTGTTAGCATTACGGAATAAGTTGTTCCTGTGATCAGACCGGAATCATGCCCTGTAATGTTCACATACCAAATTGATCCTGTGGGTAATCCTATTTCCATGAATGTAACTTTATACGTGATTTGTGAGAAACTAACAGTAGGTAAATTCACTGCAGACCCAGAAACGGTGAATTTACCAGAATGTGAAGATGGTCCATATATCTTATCGCTTGTAGAATTGGTGAAAGTGTAAGTGCCATTGATAAGGTTGAATGCGATTGTATTGGTTGATGAACTTCCATGGAAGATGTGGCCAGTACTATTGGTTACATTTCCATACCAGATAGTGCCTGAAGGCAATCCTGTTTCCGTGAATGTAACTTTATAAACATGGGAAAACATGATAGTTTTCAACACGGCTTTTCCATTTACCATTAAGTAACCTGATGAGGTTGAGGGTTCGAATTGCTTATTGTTTGTCTGGACTGTGTATGCAAATGTTCCATTTGTCAAATTTACAGAATATGTAATTCCTGTTAATGCACCCGAATTATGGCCCGTTGTGTTCACATACCAAATTGATCCTGTTGGTAATCCTGTTTCAGTAAAGGTGACAGCGTATTTCACATATCCCAAAACTGAAACGCTGTTGGAACAACAGTTCGTTACATACACATTCCCGTTTGAACTGTCGAATGCCACTCCAAATGGATGCTGACCCACGTTGACGCTCTGAATAACCTTCTCGGTAGATGTGTTTATAACTGATAAATTGTTTGAACCAGAATTTGCTACATATAAGTACCCGTTTGAGCTGTCAAATGCCGCCTGATTCGGAAATCCACCCAAGTTGATGTTTTGAATCACCCTATTCGTGGAAGTGTTAATCACTGACATATTGTTAGACCCATAGTTTGATACATATAGATACCTGTTTGAAATGTCACACATAATTGAGACTGGTTCCGTACCCACAGCAATACTGTGAACAACCTTATTTGTTGTTCCGTTTATTACTGACACATTACTATTACAGCAGTTTGTAACATATACATATCCGCTCGATACACTGAATGTTGCGCTTACGGGATGTTTACCCACGGTAATACTGTGAACAACCTTATTTGTTGTTCCGTTTATTACCGATACATTGTTTGAATAACGGTTTGGCACATACAGATTCCCGTTTGATCCATCAATTGCTACAGTACATGGACTCTTTCCAACATTGATATTTTGAATAACCTTTCCAGTTGAGGGGTTTATAACCGAAATATTGCTTGATCCAAAGTTTGCAACATATATATATCCGTTTGAGCCATCGTATGTTACTCCAACAGGGCATTTTCCAACGGTGATATTTTTAATGACTTTATTTGTTGTTCCGTTTATTACTGAAGTGGTGTTTGAACCCAGATTTACCGTATATATATACTCATTTGAACTGTCGTACGCCACTCTTCCTGGGAATTTTCCCACTTTAATTGTACAGAGTACCTTTAGGCTGTTGGAGATTGATGCAATTCCTGCGCCCAATAGGTTTGTGTCCTTATTGCTTCCAGGTGTGTTCGCTTTTACCATGGTTGTTCCCCTATCGAATCCCTGATAAGCATTGTTTTCTGTCAAAAGATTTCCAGAAAAGGCTGTGTTGTAATCGTAGTGATCTCCAGAAGGCATAAACTGCCCGCTGTAGGAAGTTGTCACACCAATTGACGTTCCCATAAACACCAGTGCCACTAGCAAAAATGAAAGTTTCATTAGTAAACTTCTCATGAAAAACCAATCAAAACGAATATTTATTTTTTTCGTTCCATTATCCTTTAATTAAAACTCTTTTATAAGAAATATTATCATGTAGTTTAACCTAAATATAGACTGGGTAATACTTGAGAAACTTCCTTTAAACCGATTCGTTGCCAGTTGTTACGAGTTCGAAGAAAGCTGGAAGTGGCAAAATGTACATTGTATTGTTTAACCACTCTTCACATATAATATTAAGGACCTTGTTTAGAACCATATCCTTTCGAGCATATATTACCGATTGGCCCACCGTGTACCTCAATTTCCTTAAAAGTGATGGCAAATGGTCCTTCATGCCAATCCACCTGACTGTGCAGATGATTGTATGCTTGAAGAAATATACCATCTGACCCATTAAAGTGCTTCCTTACGGCTGGCTGAACAGATTATTAAAGGAGAAAAAGAGAAAAAGATCAAGAGTTTGTCAATGCAGCATTTTTCATAGGAGCATGTCAGCAATATTATCTCTTGGATTACCTTTTTTTCCAGCTTATAGAAATGGGATTCAACCCCGCAAATGTTAAAGAAGACAAAATATTCAATTGGAAAAAATAAAAAATGGTGTTTTAAAAATAATTGGATTATTTTGCTATAGCCTCCACAAACTTGTTTGTACTCTTTGGTCCCATTAGTATGAGAACCAAACTGCATATGATGACAAGGACCCACACAAATGCGAATATTCCGGGTGCGTTACTTCCTCCTATGAAGAATGCTATAAATAGAACAAGTATTGTTGTGGATATTCTGCTTATGGAATATACAAACCCTGATGCAGTGGTTCTCACCCTTGTGGGAAAGATTTCTGCATTATACTGGTGCATGAAGTTAGAAAAGTTCCACAACATAAAGGCAGTGATGAAACCAAATATTACTGCTTCGTCAATACCATGGATAATTGCAAAGAATGTTCCAAACACTCCTCCCAGAATGGCAAATAGTATGATTCCCCATTTTCTTTCTATTTTGTCTATTATGAATATATTGAAAATGCTGCCTACAACGAAACCTGAAAATATAACAGCTCCAGCTCCCAGTGGGTCGCTCGTTGGATAGGCCACTTTAACCAAATTAGGTGCAAAGACAACAAAACCATAGAATATTCCAGATTGGAAGAACATAAAGATTGCCATCATGATTGTCTGATTTCTCACATCTGGTGCGAATATTTCCTTATACCTGGATGTGTGAACAGGTGCTTCTATTGTATCTGTGACAGGTGGGAGTTCTTTTATATGATTCCCTTTCATCACATCTGCTTCTATGACATCCATTTCCTTCTTTGCCTCATCCATTTTCCCATGGGTGGAAAGCCATCTGGGTGATTCTTTTAATCTGAACCTTATGAGCCAGACCACAATTCCTGATGCGCCCATAAACCATAGGGGGATCCTGAATGAATAATAACCAAGTCCAGCGGTCAGGGAAACGATATATATTATCACTGGCGCTGCCGTTACTGCTAAGGTATATATCAATGCGAGCCACGCTCCCCTTCTCTTCTTCACAAATACTTCCGTCCCGTAACTATCTACCAACGGAAATTCTCCTCCAACTCCTATTCCACCTATTAGCACAAAAACTGCAACCAACTGCCAGGAATTCATAAAACCTGCAATGATCATACCCAGTCCAAAAATCAACTGATTATAGAGAAACACAGCTCTTCTTCCTCTGGTATCAGCCAGTCTTCCAAAGAATATGGAACCAATAAACTCTCCAGCAAAGAAGAATGCAGGAAGAGCATACGTGGCAAGAACGGATGTTTTCGGTATCAAAAAGTATGCGGCTACCAATCCCAAAATTGCTCCATTACCCAACAACATAAGGCTTTCTGCCCATTCTCCACTGGTCAGCATTAAAGCAAATTTTATATGAAATTTGCTACGTGGCAGTCTTTCCAGTCTACCGGCTATATTATTTTCCGGATTTGAATTATTTTCTACCATGGCTCGAATAAAACTTCTCAACTATATATAATAAGATTCTAACAGGTTAAGGGAAACTGAAAGCATGAGTTTTATTTATATAAATTAATAAATATTATCGTTCATTAAAAAAGAGCATCCAGTTGGTTTGAAATATAAGGTTAAAACAACATAAAATTAAATTTAAACAATACATGTTGATAAACATTCCATAGCATAATGGACCTTTTTCTTCACCAAATTTTACTTCATAATTGTAGGAAGTTGAATGTTTCTATGTTTGTGAATGAAATCCTCCTTTTTGAAAATTTATGATTTCTCATACCTGAATGCCTTTATGTGACACCGCTAGGATCAATTGAAAATGGAGCAGATGTATAATTGATAAATTTATAAGCCATTTTAGTATTGCCCATAATCTTAGAAAGGAGGATAAATTAAATGGCTGGAGGAAATTCGTTGGCAATTATTGCTGACAGGAAGACAGGAAAAACCTACAAGAAGGAAATAAAACCAGAGAATCTCAGTTTACTTAATGGAAGAAGAATAGGTGAAGAGGTAGATGGAATATTCTTTGAAATGCCAGGTTATAAACTGAAAATAACAGGAGGATCGTCCATAGATGGCTTCCCAATGAAGCCCGACCTGTTTATACAGGGTAAAAAGCGGATCCTTGTTACTTACACAAAGGGAAATAGAGGGAAAGAAGGATTAAGGGAAAGGGTCACTTTTAGAGGAGCCATAGTAGGACCGGATATTTCTCAATTAAACTTTATTGTAACCCAATATGGTCCTTCACCCTTAGAAAAACCAGAGGAAATTAAAGAATGAGTTCTCCCTTGCCACAACCAGTAGTAAACATTGGAATGGTGGGGCATGTTGATCATGGTAAGAGCACCCTTACCAGAGCCCTGACAGGAAAGAAAACGGATATACACTCTGAGGAGATCAGAAGGGGGATATCCATAAAATTGGGTTATGCAGACACTCCTGTCTATCTTTGTGAAAACGGAGAAAAAGTATATACGAATAAGGCCATAAATGAGAATTGCAAACTGGAACGGGTGATATCTTTCGTTGATGCCCCTGGTCATGAAACCTTGATGGCAACAATGCTTTCAGGGTCCTCCATCATGGATGGTGCACTCCTTGTTATAGCAGCCAACGAAAAGTGTCCACAACCTCAAACAAGGGAACATCTTACAGCCCTTGATATTATGGGTATTAAGCACATCATAATCATCCAGAACAAGATTGATCTCGTGACGAAGGAAAGGGCCGTGGAAAACTACAGGGAGATAAGGGAATTTGTAAAGGGAAGCGTGGCGGAAAATGCTCCGGTAATTCCCGTAAGTGCATATCACAATAAAAATATAGATAAAGTTTTCAACGCAATTGAAGAGTTTATACCTTCACCAAAAAAGAGTAAGGATCTTGAACCTCTCATGTATGTAGCCAGATCCTTTGATATAAATAAACCGGGATTGCTGCCATCACAGCTGAAGGGGGGTGTCCTTGGAGGATCACTGGTTCAGGGTACCCTTAAAATAGGGGATGAGATTGAAATAGCACCAGGCATACAACAGACAAAGGGGAATAAAAACGTATGGGAAAACATATTCTCTGAAGTCTCTTCTCTTATGGCGGGCTCCAACTCTTACGAACAGATTATTCCTGGAGGACTGTCAGCAGTTGGTACCTACCTAGACCCGTTCCTGACAAAGAATGATTCTCTTACAGGCAGAGTTCTTGGTATGGCAGGAAAGGTGCCAAAAGTTGCTACATTTATTGTTGCCGACTCCCATCTGCTAAACAGGGTCGTTGGCTTTGACGAGGAGATGAAAGTAGAACCCATAAAAACAAGGGAAAGTGTGATGCTTACCTTTGGAACATCAAACACCATAGGTATGATCTCCAACGCAAGGGAGGATGAAATTGAGATAACCCTGAGATATCCCGTTGCTGTTCAGGAAGGGGAGAGGATATCCATAGGAAGAAGGATAGCCAACAGGTGGAGACTGATTGGTTATGGATCTGTAAAATCCTTTGCGTAATTGCAGTCATTTTTTAAAAAACATTGATTGCATTTGGGATTGGTTTGACAGATATTTTTGCAGATCTCCACTATTTCACCATGAAAATTGTTCAAATCTTCAATTTTCATGCCTTTCTCAATCTCTTTTCCCAATTCGAACGCATTTTTCATACCTTTTTCAATTATTCCAATTCTTGAAAAGATCCTTTCAGTGTACTTGTCCACAACAAATACCTTTCTCCTGAATGCATATAGCATTATATCCTGCATGGTTTCTCTTCCCACACCCTTGATTGAAATTAGAAATTTTTCCAGTTCCTGATCATTAAATTCGCCTACCTTTCCTATTCCCCCAGCTTTTTCAATGGCAATACAGATTTCCTTAAGATATCCAGACTTCTGGTTGAAAAACCCAGCCGGGCGAATATATTCCCTCAGTTGATCAATTTCCATTTCAGATATAGCATGTAAATTGTCTTTGTTGGCAACAGAAAGGTTTTTTATTGCGACCTCAACGTTCTTCCATGCTGTGTTCTGTGTCAGTATGGAACCTATAATAATTTGGTCAACCGTATCAGCAGGCCACCAGTGAAGATCTCCATATTTTTCTTTCATTGTTTCGTGTAACTGGATATAATTCACTTGAAACATATATCATAATTGTATGTTATTCTTCCCATGGCAAAATTGATGCTCATATCATCCATGGAGTCTGCAGTTAACATAATCCGATTACAGACCAATCTCAAGAACTCTATTGACTCCGGATGTTCTTTATTTTTCATTTTTACATTTTAATAACTTATACCGTAATTCTGAACTTAATTTGAGCATCAATTCAAGCCTCTTTCCCAATATCCCTGTAAACCACCCTCTGGACACGAAACTTCAAGAAGATTCTCTTCCCAGAGACTGCTTTAAACAGAAATTTACGTAGCTCATTACGCTGAAAGTGAGTATCGGTGAAGATACATATCTCTGTTGATAATTGTTGATTGTGATGAACCGAAATTTTTTCCATGCCATAAGATAAAGTGATTTTGCCTTCCTCACAGATTACGCTGATATTGCCTTGCTTCAAAGGTTTATAGAGGAATCTCCCTCTGCTCGATCTCCCTTTCGAAAAGAAGGTCCCCAATCCTTCAAGATAAACCATCTAACTTAACAGGTTCAAGGAAAAATGAATTGATATACACCACGACTAATTTCTTTTCTGTCTCCAATCTAATTGAACAATTTCTTGGAAGTGGCTGTGTGTCTCTCCCATTCGACTGCATCTTTCCATGGAGTTTTCCCGCTCTAAATGTTAAATTTTTAAATTTCAACAGTTCATTTTTCACCTTTAAAGGTGGAATTCTGTCTGAAACCCAGACCAAAAATAGATTATTTATCAATTTTTTTGGTAATTATAGTACCAAAAACACAATTATTATTTTTATTTAAGAAACAGGATACCCCTAATGATGCTAAAAGACTATGTTTACTAATAAACTAATAAAAATATTTTAATACTAGTATGTGTATTAAGTATTGGTAAAAATGGTAGGCATAAGCGAATTGTCGAAAGAGGTTTCTAAGAAAACCGGACAGACACAGAAAGTTGCCAGAGAGGTCATTAAGGTCTTTCTGGACGAAGTGATAGCTGAGGCAAACAGAAAGCAGAAAATAAATCTGGCTGGATTCGGGATTTTCGAGAGAAAGACCCAGAAGCCAAGAACTGCTAAGAACCCACAGACAAGAAAGGAGATAAGAGTTCCTCAGAAAGAGAAATTTGTTTTCAGACCTTCAAGCAAGATAAAATACAAAAACTGAAAACAAAATTTTTTTAAAAAAATTAAATTTTGGAAAACCTTTTTTTCCTCTCCTTTGAATCATATCCAGTGATTTCAAGGAGTAAATTATTGAAAATTTTTATGGAGTTCGTCGGTTGGTTATAGGATTCATCCGTTTCAGTACCCACAAAAAGTGTCTTTTTTCCACACTGGATTTCAACCTTCTTTAGACCTGGTAGTGTAAATGTAACCATATCTCCATTAACGTTGACTTCCTTCGTAAATTTTCCAACCCTTTCCTTTATCTCCTCTACATCTGTCTTGTATCCTTTCTTTACTGGGTACTCTCTCATTTCTCCTTACCTCTTTCTTTTTTCCTCTGCAGATGCCTGGAAAAGTTTCTGGAGTATATCACTTCCATATATTGAGCATCGTGCTCCAAAAGGGGTGAACTTGAAATCAAGGTGAGATCATCCTGGTAGTCCATGAGTACCTCAGACAATGTCTCAAATTTTAAATCTCCATGCTTTATTGCCGTGAGTTTTGTTTCCGTTGAGCCTGAATACTCGACGCCTGCATATTCCACGTACAGGTCTCCCTTTGAATACACTTTGAATTTGTTGATAACTTCGGAAAAGTCCTTTGCCTGAATCAGGCTACCATTTGTTCTTGCATGATAATGTGGCATATTCAATATTGGTTCCATGGATGGAACCTTCTTGGCAATGGAGAATAGTTCCTCCGCACTTCCAAATATTTCTGGTTTTCCTGAGGTTTCAACTCCAATATATGGAAATCCCCTTTCCAGGCTCATTTCCTTTCCCAGTGCAGAGTAGATTTCTATGGCCCTCTTCAGACTACCTTTTTTATTATCATTATAAAAGCCAGTATGCGTTATAACACGTTTTGCATTCATTGCCTTTCCTATAATCATGGACCATTTTAGATGATTTATGGACCTTTCAGAAATGTCTTCTTCATTGGGAAGTGCTTTGGTGTTTAACATATCCATATAGTAAGGACTGTGCAATGATAGTTGAACGTCTAGCTCTTTGGCCAAATCACCTCCCATCTTCAATTCATCATAATTCTTTGCCATATTCCAGAACAATTCCTGTACGATGTCATCATCCTGAATTTCGGCGTCCGTGCCTATGCTGGAATAAATTCCTTCTTCGTTTGGCCTTATAACATCTATTATTATGGATGCCTCATTGTCTTTCGGAAGCATACCAGCATATTCAATTCCCTGATTTTCCTGAACATTGACCCTCAGAAGCTGTACCTCAAGTGCCTTTAGACCCAGCTTATAGATCTCTTCCACTGAATCGACAAATGTTCTTCCCTTACTGGTAAGGGGTATACCAGCTATCCCATATCTGATCATAAACTCTTAGTATATTGATTACAACAATTTATTAGTTTTTATTTTATAGCAACTGAGTTGTTGTGAATATTATTAACCACCAAAAGTCAACGCAAAGGGTATTTTTCTTGAGGGGCTGGGCAACCGTGAAATGTAGGCACATTTGTCGGGGATACACGTTCTTGCAACCCTTTAGCTCTATCCTTAAGCGGATGGAACTCTCATTTAACAGAGATCTTAGCCCTCCTTCTAACACCCCCGTTATGGACTACCGTGGTAGATGGAAAATGAAATGCGATTAGTGATTCAATTCCCTCACATCCTCACGCATAGGGTTCCCTTATGAGTGATCGGGTGAATAAAAGTTCAACAACTACCACTTGATCTGATATCCGATTGGCTCGATACAATTTTGTTCAGTGAATTTTAGAATAAATTATATACGAACATGCAATCAATTCCCAATGGAAGTAGATTGGGATAAGTTAAATATTAGCCATTTTCTACCCATAATTAACAAAGGTGTAATTAATGAATGTAGATCCAAATATCACAAAATATCTGATAAAAGCGAGAATTACTGCGGATGGGGTGGTTGAGAAACCGGACGTCGTTGGGGCCATATTTGGCCAGACAGAGGGTTTGTTGGGAGAAGAATTAGATCTCAGGGACCTCCAAAAAGGCGGTAAAATTGGAAGGATAGAAGTTGAGATTGATAGCAAGAAGGGAAGGACAGAAGGTTTCGCCCTCATACCATCGGGATTGGATCAGGTTGAAAGTTCCATTCTTGCTGCCTCTCTGGAAACCATCGATAGGATAGGACCATGCAAGGCAAAGGTGGACGTTGAGTCCATTGAGGATGTAAGGCAGGAAAGAAGAAAGAAGATAGTGGAAAGGGCAGAACAATTATATAAAACCATGAGTGAATCCGGTAAGACAGTAAGCGAAAGTATAATATCAACTGTAAGGGAAGAGGTGGAAAGGGGAGAAATAATTTCTTACGGTGAAGAAAAGCTGCCTGCTGGACCTGCCATGAAAGATTCGGATTCCATAATTGTAGTTGAAGGAAGAAACGATGTTTTAAACCTTTTAAAATATGGAATAAAAAATACCATAGCTGTACAAGGTACAAATATTCCAAGAACAGTTCAAAAACTCTCTGTTGAAAAAACTGTAACAGTGTTTCTTGATGGTGACAGGGGAGGAGACCTTATTCTTAAAGAAATGCTTCAGGTTGCCGAGGTGGACTTTGTTGCTAGGGCGCCACCGGGGACAGAGGTTGAAGAGCTCAGCTACAAACAGATTGTCAAGGCTCTAAGATATAAAACACCCACGGAACAGTATCTCTCAATGAGAGGTATGAATGATGAGCTGAAAAACCTCAATGAAAAGAATGAAAAAGAGGCAAACAATAAACACGAGCCTGAACATGGAAAAAGTGAGCAGAAGAGTCATGATCATGAAAAACATGAACAGAAAGCCCCTCAACACAGGGAGGTTGAAATCGAACAGAAGCATGAAAAGCATGAACACGGTCGTAGGGAAAGGGAACCTCAGATTACAGAAGAGAAAAAAGAACATAAGGAAGAGGTGGAAGAATCCCCGAAGGTCAGGAAGTTCTCAATTTCAGATCCGAACAGTGTAAAGAGAAAAATAAGCGAGCTCCTGGAAAAAAAGGAGACACAGGTAGTGGATGAAAAGGGTGATACCGTTGAGAGTTTTACTCTTGCCGACGCTCCTGATAAGATCTTTCAGATGGAAAAAGCTGAATACGTCCTAACAGGAGGCGTGATATCCCAAAGGCTTGTAGATATATGCCACAAGAAGGGCGTAAAGATTATTTATGGAGTTAAGAAAGGAAATATTACGAAGAAACCTGAGAACATGAGGGTTGTACCAATGGAAGAGGCGTAAAGTTTTGCAGATGAAAAGTATAAGTACTACAGAAGATGTGAAGATACCTTCCAATCCTCTTGACAGGGTGATTGGACAGGATGATGCAGTAAAAATAGCAAGGGTCGCAGCTAAACAGAGAAGAAATCTTCTCCTCGTGGGGCCGCCCGGTATAGGTAAATCTATGATTGCCCAAGCCATGTCTTTTCTCATAGAGATGCCAGAGCAGGAAGTGAGGGTCATACACAACCTTATGTATCCTGAGAGACCATATGTGGAAGTTAAGAGCAGGCAACAGGTCGAGCAGGAAAATGACGAGTTGAATGCCGCCGATGGAATTATTGTGAATCCGGAGGATGTCCCTTCTGATGTTTCAGAAAAACTTGGTTACAGGTGCCCTTCATGTGGGTATATTTCCATGTATACAGAAATAACCTGTCCAAGATGTGGCGAGGCAAAGACAAAGAACAATACGCAGGGTCCCTTTGGGGACATGTTCAATGTTCTTGGGGCCGCCCTAGGTGTACAGAACAACATGGAAAGGGTCTCATCCACCAGAAGGGTTGGGGAGAAAGAGGAAGTCATAATTTATGAACGTTTTAACGACAAAATAAAGATACTTGATGAAAAAGCGTTGGAAAGAAAAAAGAAGATGGAGAAGAAGAGTCCTAGCAAAATTATAGTCCCGTTGAACAGGAACACATTTATACTTGCAACTGGTGCCAGTGAAACTGAGCTTCTGGGTGACGTCAGGCATGATCCGTATGGAGGTCATCCACAGTTGGGAACCATGCCATACGAAAGGGTAATTGCAGGTTCAATCCATGAAGCCCATGAAGGCGTTCTTTTCATAGATGAGATAACACATCTTGGAGAACTGCAGAGATCAATTCTGACAGCAATGCAGGAAAGGAAATTCCCTATTACAGGAAGAAACCCTCAGAGCGCCGGAGCCAGCGTGAGAGTTGATGCCGTTCCAACTGATTTCATACTCGTTGGCGCATGCAACATTCAGGATTTGCCACAGATACTTAGCCCCCTGAGATCCAGGATAGCCGGGAATGGCTATGAAGTACTGATGGAGGTTTCCATGCCATACAATGAGAAGAATGTAATGAGATATCTCCAATTCATAACCCAGGAGATTATCAGCGACGGAAAAATACCACACATGGAGATAGATGCTGCAATGATCATAGTGGAGGAGGGAAAGAGAAGGGCTAGCATAATTGATCATAAGGAAAATTCACTCACCCTAAGATTGAGGGAGCTCGGGGGTCTCATCAGGGCAGCAGGAGACATAGCGGACAGCAAGGGAAACAAATATATTGAAAAGAATGATGTTATGGAGGCTCTGAAGATATATATGCCTGTGGAAGAGAAAATCAACAAGATATACGGGAGCATGGGAAACGCTATTTCCAGTGAAAGTACTGCATCCCAGAAGATGTCAGGTTACTATGGCGGTTTCCATAATTATTACGTGGACCCTTCATATCAATAATTCTTAATTTAAGTATATTAATTTTTAGATGTGTGCATAACCTGCACACCATAATGATAGTTAATTAAGTTGATATAATATGTAATTGGTGATTAAATGCCTATAGCACTGGGGGAGAAAGTCCCTGATTTTACGGTAAACACGTCGAAAGGCCCGATAACAATGTCAGCTTACAAAGGTAAGTGGGTACTGCTGTTTTCGCATCCAGCAGATTTTACGCCTGTATGTACGACAGAATTCATGGCATTCACGGAGAGATTTGACGACTTCAAGAAACTTGGAGTTGATCTCATTGGTCTTAGTGTTGACAGCATATACAGCCATATAGCATGGACGAGAGATATCAAGGAGAAATATGGTATTGAAATTCCTTTCCCCATCATAGCGGATATTAACAAGGAAGTGGCAAACATCTTCAACGTAATAAATCCTGATGACGGTCTCACTGTAAGAGGAATATTTATAATAGACCCAAACCAGAAGGTAAGATGGATGGCATACTATCCTGCTGAAGTCGGGAGAAGCATTCCAGAACTGATGAGAGTTCTGAAGGCTCTGAAATTTAACTGGGATAGAAAACTGGCAACCCCTGCTAACTGGCAGGAAGGAGAACCGGGAGTAATGGGTGCACCGGCAACCATAGAGGAAAGCTATGCCAGGGAAAAGGATGGCGCAGAGAGATGGTATCTTAAAAGAGTTAAATGACCGACTGTGCGTTGTACAATCTGACGCTGGAAGGGTCTCACCCTTCTACCATATGCGTCGAGATTTCCAAATTAAGACCTTCCCTAGAATCCCTATACGAGATGCTTGATTCTGAGTATGTTGATGAGTATCTTTCAGATTTCATTTCAGAGTATGCCAGAACGGACGAGATAATGCCTGAGGACCATACTCTTGGGTTCGTGGTTATAAATGCACCTAAAAAGCACGTATCCTTTGCATTCAACGGATTGAAGGAAAACTATCTGGAGGAACTGAGGAAGGTGGGTGAAAAAATCAGGTTCAAAGGATACACTGTGGATTATGACATTTGATCGAATTGCTTTGTAACCCTGGAACTTTCAACGAGAGAAATAAGGATAGAGACTCAATTCAGTTCTATATTACTTGAGGAAATGCTGAAAACCAAGGCACTGTCAAGAGGAAAGAACACAATCGAGATAGGAATGTTCGATCCATCATCAAGGATGTGTTCTCATTGTGGATACATCTATGATGATCTGAAACTCAGTGAAAGAACATGGACATGCCCTCGGTGTAATATCACACATGACAGGGAATGGAATGCAGCCATAAACATAAAGAGATTCGGTCTGATAAAGACTGGAGTACCCACGGACGGTGGGAAACTAACGCCTGTGGACACAATCGCCTCTACCATATCCCTTCTTGAAAAGGAAGGGATAAGGCAGGTGAAGTGGTTGAAGCAGGAAGCTCCGAGGTTTTAACTGAGGAGAGGATGTCACAAACTACATATGCGTGTTGTCAAAATTATATTTTTAAGGAAAGATATATTTATATACTAATTTGTGTTTGCTTCACCATGGAATCTAATGATGTCATTGCGGTTTCGACAAATTATATCAGCGGGTATAGAATAACAAAGGTTTTTGGCACAGTATGGGGAATAACGGTTAGGAGCAGAGGAATAGGAGGTAATATGATGGCAGGACTCAGGTCCCTGAAGGGAGGAGAAATAAAGGAATATATAACTCTCCTTAATGATGCCAGGAATGTTGCAATGACTAGACTAAAGGAGGAGGCAAGAACTCTTGGGGCAAATGCATTGATTGACGTAAGGTTTGATTCTTCTGATTTTGCCCAGATTATGACAGAGATTGTTGCCTATGGTACCGCAGTCATAATTACTCCCTCAGGGAAGGAAGGCGATCTGGTTTCCCTTTCCTGATTTATCTGGACAGGAATTTTTCTATAATTTCATTTAAGACTTCCTTACCCGGTATATATGTTTTAAAGGAGTGGTGATTATACAGTCTTGCACCAACTCTATTCTCGTTGACCATAGAATGGCGGGTTTTTAAAATGCCTAAGACGCTAAGAAGAATTGTGCGAGCAATCTATATTTACTGTGAACTTCGACCGTAAGTTCAGGACATTGATAGTTGAGTAAACATTCTATCTGGTCTAAAATCTACGATACAAAAAAATTTAGTATTATTTTTTCTGTCAACTTCTTTGCTATGGATTTAACGTGTGATTACATAGTGGAATTCCCACTTTCACTGAAATTTTTCAAAAAATATCAGGATTTTAAGAAACACCAATGTTAAGTTGTGGGATGGGAAAAACACATAAAATAAATCTAAGACTTAAATAATCAGATTACATTTGCTATCTATGATCGATTCACTATGGGAATGGCTCATTGTGGGTGTGGTTATTCTCGCCTTATTCGGCAGCGCCAAGAAGATTCCGGATTTTGCCAGGAACCTTGGAAGGGCTACTGGTGAGTTTAAGAGAGGACAAACCGAAATTCAGCAGGAAATTAAGAAATCCCTTACTGAACCAAACACTGTACCGAACCCCGAAAATGAAAAAGTTGTTTCACTCGCCCAGTCTATGGGAATAGATACTGCTGGCAAGGATGCAACCAAGATTAAGAGTGAGCTTGCAGAAAAGCTTAAAAGTGATAATTGATGGAGAATGGCCCCCTAAAGGTCATTACAAGCAACATTGATGAGCTTCGCTTTAGAACAATAAGAATAGTTGTACCCATATTAGTTTTTTTTAGTATTTTTCTCCTTTTTGATCTGAGATTTTATCGTGCAATTGTGGGATCTTACAGTCTTACGATCCCATATTTTTACCCTGATCCATATGAAAACATGGGTGCCCAATTCTTGAAACTTATCATAGATCACGTAATTACAGAACCTTTTAAATTACTGGCCATAAAACCCACGGATGGCGTCGTGGCAGATTTCTATTCATGCCTCTTTCTGGCCATAATTTTTACCTCCCCCAACATATCATACCAAACTGGAAAGTTTATTGGTCCTGCCCTAAAGGCCTCAGAAAAGAAAATAATAAGAACCACCTTATTACCTGCGCTTGTCTTATTTCTTGCGGGGTCCCTTATAGGTATTTATTTTGTTGCACCTCTCATGTTCAGAATACTGTATGAATTTGACCTTGGAGTTGGGGCACAACCGACCATGAGTATAACCAGTTTTGTTTCATTCTTTTTTATTTATGTCCTATCCTTTGGAATCTCCTTTGAAACCCCTGTTATTATGGTAGGACTTACCTATCTAGCCATAGTTCCAGCTTCTTACTGGAGAAAAAATTGGAGATACGCCATAGTTGCAGCATTAATATTTGGCGTGATATTTTCTCCAGGAGTCACTGGATTTACTATGATGCTCCTGGCCATACCCATCATAATTCTTTATTTCGTTGGGGTTTACGCATCGGCAAGAATGGAGAAGAGGAAAAACAGGGAAATTGAAGCTGATCTAAAGGGTCCCACTTAAATCCTTCCTGAATTGCTCAAGATCCTTTAACCTGATTTTTCTGGTGTCCATTGTGCCTATGTAATGAACATAGGATTTTATCACTTCATTGCTCACGAACCTGGAACTCTTGAATTTTGTAAAAAGCGTGTTATTCATCCTGATTGCCAGATTTTCTGCATCCTCTAAACTTCCTATTTTGTCCATTAAACCGATTTTTATTGCATTCTCTATGCTGAACAATTCACCTGTGGAAATTTCCTTGATAGTTTTTCTTTCCAGGAAGTTTGACAGACCCTCCGGTGGGATGAGCATGGATGGAAACCCAAAAATTGCATCGGGAAATCCATAAATGCTTCCCTCTGATCCAACTGAATAATCGCACAAAACAGCCAGTTCCAGTCCAGCTCCCAGGGTGTAACCGTGACAGAAGGCCACAACCGGAGCATCGTAATTCCTTGCGATCTGCAAGATTCCCAGGCCAAACGATAACACTGAAAGCAGGAATTCATTATCCTTTACAAGATGACACGAACAGTCATAACCTACTGAAAAATCGGTGCCGGCAGATCTTATGACGACCGGTTTAAGTTTACTGTCAGATGATATGGATGTGAGATGCATGAAAAGTTGTTGCAAAACTTCCAGATCCATGCTGTTTTCTGGAGAATTATTTAATATTAAATTGTGAGTTTTCTCCTTTTCCTGATGGATTACCTTTTCATTCAATACATCGTCAGATTGTATCTATCATCAACCTCCTCGTAGGATTTTCTGTCCCTGATTCCCAGTATTTCTGAAATTTGTATCATTACTTCTGAATATGGGGATTCTTGGCCCTTCTGGATAAATGGCCATTCTTCTCCCACAATGAGTCTTTTGACCCTATCACTGAACAGGAATTGATACCCCTCTTTTTTCAGCTCGTGGATCTTTTCTGCAATTTCCGCAGGTTCTTTCTCATCTCGGAATTTTTCCTTCAGCTCTTCAGGTCCCATCACAGATCACCACACCTTTTTCCGTTAAAATCAGGAAATTTTACGTCATATCGATCTGCAGCATAGTAGAGATGATACAAAAAGTTTTCAATGAAACCCTGCCTATCATCCACGTCATATACAAAATTTTCATTCATGACTTTCCTCACGTTCTCTATGGTTATTTTACCCTCAAGGAAATCAAGAATTGCATTGAGAACTCTTAGATGCCCTCTTGATCTCTCGTTTTTTGAAACGTTTACGGATAATTCAAGAGATTTTTCCTTCCTCCTTATGAGTTTCACGGCATCATCTATTTCACCGGAAAGCACGGCAGAATCAATTACCTCAAGATCATACAAAGGATTCATCACGCACCAACCCCCAAACCTGCAACTATGCCACTCAGGTACGGATACCCGAATATGAGGAAAGATAGGCCTATGGACATTACTGCCCCTATAATAACCGGAAGCAATATGGAATTCGAAAGGTTGAACTCCCTTTCCTCACTGGAAGGTCGGAACATTACCACTATGACCCTCAGATAGTAGAAAACTGAAATTGCACTATTCAGTATGCCGATAACAGCAAGATACCAGAGATTTCCGCTTATGAGTGAAAGGAACAGGTAGTATTTGGCAAAGAAGCCGGCGGTTGGAGGAATTCCAGCCAGAGCCAGCATCATTATGCCTAGGGAGATTGCAAAGGCAGGCGACTTCAATCCAATACCTGAAAGATCATTTATCTCAACCTTTTCTTTATTAACTGCTCCAGTGGCCATGAATGCTCCTCCTTTCATGAATATATAAACCAGGGAATAGTACATTGCCGCAAATATGGCAACCGTGAAGGCAAATTGTGAGGTTGACCCAGAGACAACAGTCAATACCAGTATGAGATATCCAGCCTGTGCTATGCTTGAGTAGGCAAGCATCCTTTTCAGGTTGTTCTCTGAAAGGGCTGCAAAGTTTCCATAGGTCATCGTGATTATGGATACTATGGTGAACAGGTAAAACACATCTGTTCTCATGGATGCGAAACCAACCAGAAAGACTCTCAATATGATAAGAAATGCAAGGACCTTTGTTCCCGATGAAAGAAAAGCGGAAACAGGGTTTTTGGTACCATCATAGGTATCCACCGCCCACTGCTGTAACGGAACAAGAGCAAGTTTGAAGCCAAAACCCACAAATAGTAATATAAGAGCAAGAAGCATTGACGGTTTTGCTATATCAGCAGCATTTGCCACAGATACAAGGTTGAAGGTGCCCGTAGAAAGATAATAAAAAGAGGAACCAAATACAATGAACCCGGTAGCAATAACCCCAGTGAAAAAGTATTTTATGGATGCTTCAAGGTTTCTCCTTGTCTTCCCATGGGCCGATAGGATATACGTACCGACGCTGATTCCCTCGAATGCAATGAATATGAAGATCAAGTTGAGGCTGAATGCTGCAATAATCATGGCTATGTTCACGAAAAGAAAGATTGAAAAGAATATTTCAGGGTCGTGCTTCAATTCCGAGCCTGCCGTGAATGATACGTAAAGTGATGACGTTATGAGTATGAGTGCAAAATAGAGCCCAAAGTTGTTTATTACGAAAGCTCCGCCGAAAAATGACTGCGAACCTGAGTCCAGAAGTATGAGCAGGATCATTGAAATTAGAAGCGCCATTATGGAAATCGTTGTGTATACCATCCAGTTTTTGACTCTTCTTCCCATCAATAGCATTCCAAAGGCCACAAACCCAAGGAAGATTTCAGGATATAGAGACTCCAATATATTAGAATACAAGAAAAATGTCATTTTAGATTACCCCCTTCACGAAGTTAAGTATGGGACCGAAGAATAAATTGGGATAAACTCCCAGGAGAAGAATGATGATGAAAAGAAATGAGAGAAGTGCTATCTCTGATGCCTTTGCATCCTTGATTTTACCAAGGTTTTCATTGAATGGCCCATTCAGGGTCTTCTGTACTACCCAGATATGATAGGATGCAGTTATGATCATGCCAAATATTACCAGAAATATTATGGCACCAAGGACATAATAGGATGAGAGTACTATGGAAGCTTCTGAAATGAATCCGGCTAACCCCGGAAGACCCAGGGACGCCATTATGCCTGCAAGGAAAAATGCTGAGATATAGGGCATATCCCTCCACAATCCACTGACTGAAAGATTTGAATCGGTTCCTGCTTTCTGCTTTATGAGATAAAGAGATGCAAAGACGAGACCCATTATGAGACCATGGGCAAGAATCTGGTATATCCCACCTGCAAAGGCCGTATATGAAACCTGGCCACTGGAAAGAAGTCCATCACCGAAAGATATGCTTATGAACCCCATGGAAGCAGCGCTGGCATAGGACATCATCTTTTTGGTATTGGTCTGGAACATTGCCGTGAGTGCAAAATATATAAGGCTGAATATCCCCAACCCGATTATGGTCCATGCAATCCCTGCTCCTATGACTGATGCAATGGGCATTAGAACGGCAAAGAAGCCGTATCCACCCATGAGGGATATGGCACCGGAAAGAACGATGGTTACAGGATATGGTGCTGATGTGTAGGCGTCAGGAAGCCATGAATGAAGCGGAAATGAAGGCATTTTTACAAGGAAGGCAAAGAAGAACCCAAAGAGCGCAAAATAGGTCCAGAAAGGTACTTTGTCCGTTATATCTTTGGTGATGAAGGATGGATTTAAAAGAGCGGACATGTTCAGTGTGAATACGTTGTTATGGGAAGGTCCATAATACGAGAAAAGTGTTAGTATGGAAAGAAGCAGAAATACTGAACCAATCTGGGTATATACGAAGAATTTCAGTGATGCCTTTTCCTTCCTTGAATCCCCAAATATGGCTATTAGCAGAAATACAGGTATGATGATGGCCTCCCAGAATACATAAAAGAACAGGAAATTTCTGGATATAAGTAAACCATAAAGACCCACTTCCGTAAACATCATGAGACCAAAGAATCTTCTGTCGAACTTTTCATTTCTGGCCGTGTATATGGCCGCGAACATTATGACGGTTGTGAGGAAAAGAAGTGCTATGGAGAGTCCATCCATACCTGTACTGAATGTGATGCCGATAGATTTATCTATGGCAAAGGAGCTTGTGGAAATCATTCCTCCCGTGTAGGTTGAGAACCTCACAAGACCGTAAATGGAGGTAAAAACCATGAGGATCAGGCTTTCCACCATGGCAATTTCCCAGGATCCTTTTTTCATCAGGATGGAAATGATTGCAAAAATTATGGCTAATATGAATATGTAAAGTATAAACATCTAGATACCTCCCAGTATTTCAAGTAATAACATCAGTATGGCAACTCCAGCTATGAGGAATACGAAATAATATTCCACAACCCCGTTTTCTATTTTTCTTAATATGCCTCCGAAGCCCATGGCTCCGCTTCCAGCGCCTTCTATGGAAATGGAAAAACCCTTTTCCAGTCTGGATACACCCGAAGAAAGCGGTAGGATTACCCTTTCAGCTATCACTCTTGTAAACAGGGTATCCAGGAAATATTTTGCCTTCAACAACCTGTAAACAGGATTCTTCTCAAGATGCATTCTCTGCCACTTCGTGGTTCCATAGATACCTATGGTGATCAGGACTCCTATGGCAACTACGGTGAGTGGTGTATATTCTATGATCATGGGCACTACAACCCTCGTGGTATTGGGTACAATGAAATCATAGAATCTGTACTGGATCAATCCCAGCGTAAGGGACATGAAAGCCAGTATCATTAGGGGTATCAAAACTATTTTTGGAGGGTCCTTTGCTTCCTCTGCCAGTTTGGATCTGGGCTTTCCCAGTGCAACAAGGAAGAACATCCTGAAGGTATAGAGGGCTGTCATCAACGCTCCCACTACAAGGAAAACCCATGGCAGTATGGAATATATGTTGCTTCCATTCATTATGAAATAGTTATAGGCAACATCAATAATCGTGTCCTTGGAGAAAAATGCGGCTGTTGGCGGTATGGCGGCCAGAGTTATGGAACCTATGAACATAAGGGAAATAGTTATGGGCATTCTCTTCCATAGTCCGCCCATTTTCTTAACGTCCCTCAATTCCATAAGCGTGAGAAGTATAACTCCGGCGGTCATAAACAGGAGGGCCTTGAATACGGCATGCACCACGAGGTGGTATATGGAATATCCAATAACACTTTCACCAAATGTGGTTACCATTCCCAGTGCAGCCATCATATAACCAATCTGTGAAATGGTGGAATACGCAAGTATCCTTTTCAGATCATTTACCACTATTCCAATGGTTCCTGCAAATAGTGCAGTAAATGCTCCTATGTATAGCACTGCTTCTCCTGCCAGGGGAGTGGCGTTTGCATAGAGGGGCAGAACCCTTGCTATGAGATAGATGCCTGCAGTAACCATTGTTGCAGCATGTATAAGGGCTGAAACCGTTGTGGGACCTTCCATGGCATCTGGAATCCAGACGTGGAGTGGAAATTGGGCAGACTTACCTGCAGCTCCTCCCAGAAATAGAAGCCCAATTATGGTAAGGTTCTGTGCACCAATCTCCGATGCTATGGCCGGTGCATTGTTAATCAGGTAAGGAATGCTCAATGGAGAGGCTACATTGTGAACTGTGAGAAGAGAATAGAGAACAGCCAAGCCAATTATGAAAAGAAGATCTCCCACCCTTGTTACAATAAATGCTTTCTTGGCAGCAGAGGCTGCATTGGGCTTGAAGAACCAGAAGCCAACCAGGAGGTAAGAACACAACCCAACAAGTTCCCAGAAGAGGAAAAATTCCAGTAGATTGGATGCAAGAATAAGTCCAAGCATCCCCCCAGTAAAGAGGGCCGTTTCTCCGAAATAGGTATTCTTTCTTGGATCATCCTTCATGTAATACATGGCGAAGAGATGTATCATCAGGGAGACAAAGGATACCATTAAGACCATTACCACAGCGAGATGGTCCACATAGATTCCCGCATTTATATTGTCAAACCAATTGAATGTTTGATATATGGGTGTTGATGTTCCCCTTATGCTCAACCAGACTATTACGGACAGTATGAGGGAGACTGTAATGGAAAGTGAGGCCAGAACCCCTGCAAGAATTTTTCTTTTCTTACCCGCTATGACACTGATGGGCGCAAAAATGATTGGGGTCAGAAATATAAACCAAGCGTAATTTAACATGTTACCACCTTATCTCCTTCAGCAGAGAAATATCGATCTTACCGAACTTTTTATAAATAGACACCAGAATGCTGATACCCACGGCGGATTCCGCAGCAGCTATGGCGATTGTAAACAGTGCCATTACCAATGGATCAACCGTGCCTGTTCCTATGGCTGTGGAAACCAGACTCAATATGGCCCCGTTCAGTAGAATCTCCACTGAAACAAGCATCTTGATACCCACCTTGGAGATCATTATGCCATAAAGTCCTATGGTAAATAATGCCAGTGCTATTAACTGAACGATAAACTGCTCCATTATTCCTCATCCTCCGCTGTGTGAAACATTCCCACTATTCCTGTAACAAGGACCACGGAGAGTAACTCAAAGGGTATGAGATAGGTACTGAAAAGCTCCCTTGATATATTTGTAATGTGCTGTTCAAGGGGGGTATAGGACCCGGAAATACTGGCTACGGATACTGCCATTACGAGAAAGAACAATATTGCAGATATGGCTGCGGGAATTTTATTCAATTTCCTTACCTCCTGTTATCATCATTGTAAATACAAGTAACGCACTTACTGCCCCCACATATACAAGGAGTTCTATTGCGCCAATCAACGTTGCACCGAGAAATATGAAGTTTGCCGAAAGCACAAATAGAAAGGCCATCAGGAAGATGATACTTCTCATTATGTCTTTCTGCTCCACCGCGATGACCGCCAAAATGATCATGATGATTGCAAGTATAAGGGTAATTACGGTGAATATCATCTTCTTACCTCGTCCTCACTCTTTTCAAGATCAGTTGGAGAGTAAAGGAAATTATTCTTTGTCCTGGCCGTTTCGAAAACGTCCTTTAAATATATGGCATCTGTTGGACAGATCTCCTCACAATTCCTGCAAACTGTACATGTTCCGAAGTTAACCGTTGGGTATATCCTTCTCTTGTTTCTCTGGTTCTCCTTGTCCAGTGTCATCATGGTGATTGAAAGGTTGGGGCACACCTGCTCACAAAGAGTGCAACCAACACAATCGTCCGTACTGAGATAAACCCTGAACCTGAACCTGTCAGCTATTTCACCCCTCACCTCTGGATACTGAACCGTTACAGGCTTCTGGAACAGATGCTTAAAAACGGTGAACATTCCCATTACGGAGCCCAGGATGGGAATTCTCTTTGGCTCCTTTACCTCCTTAATTTCAATCATGCAATCCCTCCAAATATAATTATTCCGGTAATTATCAGGTTAATAAACGATAGGGGTAGAAGATATTTCCACCCAAAGTTAACGAATTTATCTATCCTGACCCTTGGCATTGATAGCCATATGGTCAGGGAAATCACCACTAAAACGAGCGTCTTAATGAGCAGCCATATGAATCCAAGATAATTCGTAAATGGCCCGTAATATCCACCAAGGTAAATGGTGCTTATGAGCATTGAACCCAGAAATATTGTTCCAAACAATCCGAGATAGAAGAGACCGAATCTCAGTCCACTGTATTCCGTGGTGTTTCCTGTTACCAGTTCACTGTCACTTTCTCCCATATCAAATGGTGAATAGGATGCCCTTGCAGCCATGGATATAAGGAAAATGAAAAATCCCAGTGGTTCAAGGATTGCAAAGGGTATGGACTGGGCTACCACAACTCCGTTGATATTCAGTGGATCTGATACCTTCACCGAAGCCATCATCACAACAGCCAGTATGGATAGCATCATTGGTACCTCAAAGGATATATCCTTGGCAACGCCTCTCAAGGCCCCAAGAACTGCGTATTTATTGTTAGAACTGATTCCCGAGAGAACTTCCCCAATGGGCATTATGGCCAGAAGGGCGA
This sequence comes from Thermoplasmata archaeon, assembly GCA_021794355.1. Taxonomy (GTDB): domain Archaea; phylum Thermoplasmatota; class Thermoplasmata; order Thermoplasmatales; family Thermoplasmataceae; genus Cuniculiplasma. Next base: position 30,215 of record JAJYRA010000079.1, read on the forward strand.
ATATTATGATAAGGCTTACATCAGAATGGGAAACCGTCAGGTAACCAAACCATGCCAGCGGTCCATAGGGTATGAAAATAAATCCCATTATTAAACCGAAGAATATGAGAATGGGTGCAATCTTGTACGCAAGGTCATCCCTTCCCTCTGGCAAGATGGACTCTTTCTGTATCAACTTCAATCCATCGGCCATGACTTGGAGAACACCACCTTTTCCTACCCTGTTAGGACCCAATCTCATCTGGACCCTTGCCATGTATTTCCTGAAAAAGAAAACCATCCCTGCTATTACAACCACTGCAAAAATAATAACTATAAGCGTCTCAATTATATACGCAAGTATAAATGACGGATAGTGCCCAAGTATAGAGAGTATATCTGCTATTCTGAGCAACAGATTCATCTATCCACCTCACCGAATACCAGATCGATTGAACCTGAAATAGCAACCATATCTGCTATGAGTACGTCCCTTGAAAGGTAGGGTAGGACGGAAAGATTCTTGAATGATGGGCTCCTGACATGGACCCTGTAGGGCTTAACCGATCCATCTCCCACCATGTATACACCAAATTCACCCTTGGTCGATTCTGTCCTTGCATATACGTCACCTTCTCCCCTTAAACGAACCATAAGAGATTTCTTTGCCTTTGGGTTGAAATATGGTCCATCTGGAATTTTGTCGATGGCCTGATTTATAATTTTAACAGATTGTCTCATCTCTTCAAATCTGACAATAAATCTTGCAAGGACATCTTTTCTTTTGGATATAGGTATGTCAAAGTTAAGCTTGTCATAAACAAGGTAGGGTTCGGCTTTTCTCACATCATATGGGACGCCTGATGCACGGAGCATGGGACCGGTTACACCATAGTCCAGTGCTACTTCTGGCTCCAGAATTCCTATATTCTTCGTCCTTGATATGAATACATCATTTTTAACGAATAAATTATAAACTTCCTCGAGAGTCTTGGGAAAATGTTTCGTAAATTCCTTGATTTTGTATATTATCTTGTCATTGAAATCCTGATAAACACCGCCTATGCTCATATAATTTGTTTCCTGTCTTGATCCACATATTTCCGTGAAAAGATCCAGTACCTTTTCCCTCTGTTCAAAAACATAGAAAAATGGTGTCAACATACCAAGATCAAGACCAAATGCACCAGCCCATACAAGATGGGATGCAATACGGTTCAGTTCTGCCATTATGGTTCTTATCCACAGTACCCTTTCTGGAGGTTCTATATTCAACAATTTTTCAGCAGCTTCCAGATAGCCAACCTCCATGTTCATTGCCCCAACATAATCCATTCTGTCAAAATAGATCAGGGCATCACAGTAAAAATCCAGTTCACAGATTTTTTCCGCGTTCCTGTGCAGATAACCTATAACGGGCTCCACCTTCTTTACCGTCTCTCCATCAAGAAGCAACTTCAGTCTCAATACTCCATGAGTGGATGGATGCTGCGGCCCCATGTTTAACTCAATGTATCTTTCCTTTGATGTATCATTTTCCAACATTATTACCACCCATCCCCTGGATCAAAACTTACGTAGTCGTTTCCCTCATCGTCCATATTTACATACTGGACCTTGCTAAGGTCATAGTCCTTTCTCAGGGGATGGCCTACCCATCCCTCCGGAAGGAGAATGCGTTTCAGGTTTGGATGCCCTTCAAATACAACTCCCATCATGTCATACTGTTCCCTTTCATCCCAGTTTGCGCTTTCGTAAAGGGACGTAACACTGGGCATTCTTGAGTCTCTTGTTTCTGATTTTACAACAAGCATTTCCTCTGTCTTGCTGTTTGTAAGATGATACACAACCTCTATCCTATCCCTGTAATCAACACACGTCAGAAGGGAAAGTGAATCAAATCCGTCGTTTTTCATATCCTTTAGAAGTTCCAACAGGTGGTCCCTTTCTATACGCATTACCTTCCTGCCATCCTTGCTCTTTTCTTCCTTTACTTCATATGCCACTGGATATCACCTCTCCGTCTCGTTTCTGATCTTTTTCTGCAGGAGGATAATTCCATTGGTTAATGCTTCCGGTGTTGGAGGGCAGCCCGGTACATATACATCCACCGGAACTACCCTATCAACCCCAAGAACCACGGAGTATCCCTGATTGTATGGTCCCCCCTGAATCACGCATACCCCCATGGCAATAACATATTTTGGATAGGGCATCTCATCGTACAGTCTCCTCAATCTTGGAGCCATTTTTTTTGTAACGGTACCAGACACTATCATGAGATCAGACTGCCTGGGTGAATTCCTGAAAACTTCGCTTCCAAACCTGGAAACGTCAAGCCTGGATGCCTGAACTGCCATCATCTCTATGGCACAGCATGCAAGCCCAAATGTAAGTGGCCATATGGAATTACTTCTTGCCCATTCCATGGCCTTGTCCATTGTTGTTGTTATGAATCCTGAATCTCCTGTCTTCATTTAATCCACCTCATATATCCTTTCCTGAATGCATAAAAGACCACTGTCATCGGCATTAAAATAAATATTATTGTCTCTGCAAAAGCGTATGGGCCTAGGCTCTTGAAATCAAATGCCCAGGGTAGAAGAAGGGCCATGTCCACATCGAACAGTATGAAAAGAAGGACTATGACATAATACTGGACTCTCACAAATGATTTGTATGATCCCCGTGCTACTTCCCCAGATTCATATGGTTTTGTATAATCCGAACCCTTCACGGGTGACGATTCCTTTGAAAGGTTTGAAATTATATTGGATGGGCTGAATGATATCTTGGCAGATGGCCCCTTTAGCCGGGATTTGTCAAGACTGGGTAAAATAGTAAAAACGAGGTACATAGCCAATGCGAGCAATACAATTGTAATGAATGCAGGTATGTATCCGTATAGTAACATAAGTCCATATTTTAGGAAAATATTTAAGTGTTGTTTAATTTGAATCCTTATTTTTCTTGGTGTTTATTAATCTGGCCACAATTGAGGGATCGATTACCCCCTCTGTCGATGATGTTAGGATATCCATGGTTCTGGACATTCCTTCATTTTTATCTATACCCCTTGTTTTCATCATCTTCCTGATCTCATCTTCACTAAGAGGCATGAGCTTTTTATGGGAAAGAATTTCATTCATTGGGATACCTGAAAATAGCATATGAAGACCTTTCTCCATTGAATATCTGCCTAGGGAGTTTTCGGTACAATATTTTATTATTCCCACGATGGTATTCCACTCCATTTCCCTCCCATACTTTTTTTCCATCTCCGGTACAGTTTGTGTTATTAAACGTGAGATCATTTTACCATTATGTTTATTGGCCAGTTCCCTGAGATACATCACCTTCTGATCGTTTATGATTGTTTCTGCATCCTGCCCTGAAATTCCATATTCTTCGCTTATCCTTCCTATTGTTTCCTCCATTGACCCAGGAGAATTGCGGGATGCTTCCTGCAGGAGGTCTTCATGAACCTTGATTATGGGTATATCGGTTTCTGGATACATCCTACTGCTTCCTGAAAGCGGCCTCATGTATCTGGTGGAATTGTCCTCCAGAACTGCCCTGGTTTCTGAAAAATCCATTGATAGAAGTTTCCTTATTCTTTCCTCTATGGTAAACCTGGCAATATCCAGCTCGTCCCTTCCAAGTATGAGCATCAGGAAGGAATCATTTTCCTTCAGTTCCATTCTTTCTGATATTTCATCCCTGTCTCCTACAGTTATTCCATAGGCTGGTAGTTCATCATAATGAATCACTCCCTTAATACCGACCTGCTTAAGGGCGTCGGCAATTTCCCTTCCAACACGGTACCCATTGGCCTTTAATAATCCCTTGAAATTTTTGAGGATAGTTGCGTAAATCAGCTTTCCCTCTTCCAAGCCCTTTCTTATCATCTTTGAATTACTCCCTAAAAACATGCTGCTGATGTCCTTAAAGTCCAGTTTTTCAGTTCCACCTCTCTTCATTACAGCTTCCATTGCCTCAGAAAGCTTCTGCTGTCTTTCGGACTCATTAAGCAGGATGTCCCTTATGGCTGATAACTTAGAAACGCCCTTTATCTCAACCCTGCCATAACCCATTGAAAAATTTACGTCCTGTCTAATAGCATCTGCACCCTTTTTAAGAAGCCCCATGACCCTCAGCCTGTTTCCTATCTCCTTTGCTATGGATATGGCTTCTTCGGCTGTTTTCATGTCCGGAGATGTGGATATTTCTATGAGAGGTATTCCCAGCCTGTCCAGAGAGTAAACAACCATATTCCCTTCTTCCTCTATCTTTCTACACGAATCTTCCTCCAGAGAGATTGCAGTGATTCCTGCCTCCGCCAGATCACCTTTTATGGTCCCACCCATTGCAATAAGTGACGTTCTTTGAAATCCACTGGTGTTGGAACCGTCTATAACAACCTTTCTCATCACAGAAATCCTTTCCAAGATGGAGGAGTGGAACGCCATGGCCATTGATAAAGTAGCTTTCAGTGCCCTATCGTTAATCTGGGTTGGAGGCTGTTCATCTGCTTCAATGAGGCATGAGTTGGAATATATAATGTACTTAAATGTCCTGTTACGTGATTCTTCAAAAACAGAAGATATATCCTGGCTTCCGGATTCACCTGAGGATGAGTGAAGTTTTCTGGTAAATCCCATTTTCTCTGCTTCTCCTTCGGATCCACATTTACAGAAGAGCTTCCCCACGTTCAGCTGCATGTGGACCTCCAGCCCTATCTTTGTATTCCCGGGGAGTTCATTCATGGAAATACCCCCATTTCTTCCCTTTCAAGTATTTCCCCTCTCATGTTTTTCCTCATCATTTCTGGGAACCTGTTTTCATCGTAATTTCCAAGCACGTACATCATCTTCACGTAGGCCGTTTCTGGCAGTATATTTCCACAGTCCATAATACCAGCCCCCTTCATCTGCCTTCCAGTGGAATAAACATCGAGATTTGTGGTTCCAAAAATGCACTGTGTGGTTATTACAGCTTTCATGCCTTCCTTTACCTTTTCCTTAATGGCCTCAAGATGTTTGATTGCAATATGCCCAAGACCGGTACCTATCAAGATAACGCCCCTCTTTCCATCAAGATTTTTTTCCATTTCTTCAACGGAAAGACCGGGGTAGAAGTAAATCATTCCAACCCTTTTTTCAAGTTTTGTACTGATGGTGTTTTCCTCTACCCTCCTTATATAAGGGCGAATGAAATTTACCAGGCCATCCTGGAACCTCCCCACCGGTCCTTCACCGATGGCCTTAAATGCATCCCTTCTTGTTGAGTGCATTTTTCTTGATCTTGCCCCCCTGATCAGATCTATTTTCTCGTCAGAGCTATTGTGATGCATGGCTATGCCCACTTCGCCGAAATCCGTTGCTGAAAATCCCACGGCGGCTTCTATGTTCAGATAGGAGTCACTGCTGGGCCTATCTGAACTTCGTTGGGAGCCAACAAGAATAATTGGTCCCCTTTGCTTCTCAAACATGAAGGAAAGGGCTGATGCTGTGTAGGACATGGTATCTGTACCGTGGGAAATTAAAACTCCCTCAGACCTTTTCAGTTCCCTGTCCACAAGTTTTGCCATCTGGATCCACTGATCGGGTTCCATATTTTCACTGAGTATGTTCGAGAAATCCACCCTGTTTATGGAAAACTTCTCCTCCATATAGGGAAACCTGGATGTTAACTCACCCATGTCCAGAGATGGAAAAACCGCCCCTGTTTTATAATCCACTCTGCTCACTATGGTTCCTCCCGTGGTAATAAGTGATATGGGTTTTCCCTTACCCAGGACCTTCATGTCTCTTTTTACTTCCTGTGTTCTTGTGATTGATCTTTCCAGAATCTTGTAATCTTCCAATTTTATGGATATGTTATAACCGTTGATCAGCTTTATGTTTGAATATACTGAATCTTCTGATAGGAGCGTCCCTTGGAATCGTTGACCCTCCCATGTAAATTCAATCAGGTCACCAATTTCAGGTTTTTTACTTTCCGCCATAACTCAATATTCTTAAGGATTATTTGAATGTTTTAATAATTAAGGGTTCTTCAATCATTATCCTTAAATGAACCAAAAATATGAAACAATATGCTTAGAAAACCTTTCAAATATGGACTTCACAGGAATCCCATCTTTGATTGACCCAGAATTCTTCCCAATTCCATGGCATTTACAGGTGCATTTCCATTTGGATGGTTGTTAAAGAAGATATATACGCTTTCAAACTGTTTTTCCATCCTTCTAATTTCCTTTCCTATGGTTTCCAACTCCAGTTTGCTGTATAGGTAATTAAATTTATTCATTCCCGTATCTGGCCTGGAAAAATCAGGGTTCCTTCCATGTAAGCGAATGTAAACAATTCTTTCCCCCGTTTCCATGAGCCTTAGATGATTAAGATAGTTGTCCGTGAAACTTATGCCAAAATCTAATTTCTCAAGAATATTCCGGGTCATTTCAAATAAATCCTCTGAAAAATTTCGCAATTCAGCATAGATATGCCCCGCTTCCATTGTAACTTCCTTCATTTCATGAAGGTACTTTTCCATGTTACTCTTTCCGATCCATGGTGGAATGGTGAATAGCATGAGAGACCCAGAATCTCTATGGAATAACGGATCTGCCACATTTTCAACGAATAACTTCATGCTTTCCTTCCTCTGTTCAGGCAGGCCAAAATGTGTTACTGATGAGGGAAGTTTAACAGAAATCTTCAAACTTCTGTCTATTTTTTTAAGGGAACTCTGGAAAGAATCTCTTGTTGGAATTGAATAGTAGGTAGAATCTATTTCCAGGGCGCTGAAAAAATTGGAATAATAGGAAACGGATGGCCTTATTCCCTCAGGAAAGAATTTTCCCACCCATTCGCGATATGCCCACCCACAGGTTCCAATATATAATTTCAAGGTGACAGTTCCTTTAAGACTTCCCTTGCAATAATCACTCTCTGTATCTGATTTGTTCCCTCGTATATCTGTGTAATCTTGGCATCCCTCATATGCCTCTCTGCGTCCAGATCAACGGTGTATCCGTATCCACCGAAAAGCTGAAGAGATTCCGTTGCAACCCTGTTGGCAACATCAGATGCAAACAGTTTTGCCATGGATGATTCCTTTATGCATGGTTCATGTCTGTCCCATTTTTCAGCCGCATTATAGGTGAGCAGCCTTGATGCTTCTATTTCTGTTGCCATGTCAGAAATCATAAACTGTATTCCTTCCATGTTTGAAATGCTCTGCCCGAACTGTTTTCTCTGTTGTGCATAAATGACAGCTTCCTCAAAAGATGCTTCCGCAATACCCAGAGCCTGTGCGGCAATTCCAATTCTTCCTGCATCCAGTGTTTCCATTACAACCCTGAATCCTTCGTTAAGTTTGCCCACCATATTGGTTTCCGGTACCCTTACATTATCAAACAGCAGTTCGACGGTGGATGATCCCCTTATACCCATTTTATGGATATCCCTGCTTATTTTGAATCCTGGTGTTTCTGCATCTACAACGAAGGTCGTGATTCCCTTGTGTCCCTTTGCTTGATCTGTTACAACATCGACAACAAAGAAATTGGCTATTCTTCCGTTTGATATGAAAATCTTTGTACCGTTTATAATGTAACTGTCCCCCTGTTTTACAGCTGTCGTTTTTATGGCGGCTGCATCACTTCCTGCACCGGGTTCAGTCAGGGCCAGTCCCCCTATCTCTCCCTCCGTGATCCTCTTCAAGTATTTCTTTTTCAGATCCTCACTGCCAAACATCAATACAGGTTCTCCAAATAATGTTAAGGCACCATCAAGAACAAGGGCGGTACTGGGACATGCCTTTGAGATTATCTCTATGGCCCTGACCAGAAAACTGAAGCTCATGCCATATCCGCCGTATTCTTTTGGTATGTAACTGGCGAAAAGGCCCAGTTCTTTCATCCTGTCTATTAATTTTTGTGGAACCTCCTCCTTCAGGTCAATCTCCCTGCTCAGGGGTTTTACCTCTTCCTTTGCAAATCTCTGAATATATTCCAGCACATCCTTTTCTTCATCCTTCAATCCTTCCATAGGAGGATAATGCTCTTCAACATAATATTTTTAATTAAGATTGAAGTCCCCTTATATTTTACTACCCCTTGAATGTAATGAATTTTGCTAAAAATCCAGCAACGGGTTATAAGTTTATGGTTAACCCTCTCGAATTAATGGTTAGCGGTTAATTCATAAAACGAGCTTGTTTTATTCAACAGTATAGGTTCCTAAAATTCCTCACCCCGTTTGTATTTTCTGAATGCCTGGATACCACCTTGAATTACCAATCTGATAAGTCCAGCTATGAAGGAAAGAACTGCAAAGACGATCAATGGACCCCATACCACAAAGGTAGCATCCATTGAAATGGCTACCAAAGCGAGAGGAAAGAAGAAAAAAGTTACTGCAAGACTCATCATCCCAGTCCTAAAGAACCATCCGTATTCACGCCTCATAAGGAATAATGTGCCAAACATAAAGGCAATCATTGAAAATACAATTGGGAAGACCAATGGAAGACGAGCAATAAAAGAAGAGCCAAAATTCAGATGAATTGAAAGATATATAGATAGGTAAACCAGTCCCAACCCAATCAGATAAGAAACCATCGCATAGAAAGGGTGAATTTTATTGGTAGGGTGAATTGAAACCACTTAGATCAACTCTGTTAACCTGTTTTTGCGCACAGTTATGATACCTGTTTATCTCTTTCCTGGCCTGTTGTTCCAAATGTTGCTTGCTCTTTCCTGCAACTTTCCATTCTTGGCTCCCAGAAGCGCCCCAACAAAAACTAATATCACAGATATAATGAATGCCAGCAATCCATACAGGAAGAAATTAGCCCAAATAACGGTTGCCAGATGTGAACCCCCATAATAATTTTTGATTAGCCAGCCAGACATTATTACAATCAATGACGCTATGAAGAGAAATGTCCCAACAGTCATTACCCGGTTTATGGGATGAAACCCAACCATTTACTCACCTATTTAAGTTAGTTCTCGAATCTATATAAAGTGTGGAGCTCTATTCAAAAATCTCCCAGATGGCGTCAAAACTTGCTTAGGTTTTTTCAAAGATATATATTACGCTTAAGATGTGTAATGGGTTCTTTTTCATCGTAAATAACATCTTTCTTTTAGTGGAAAAAGAAAAAAGGGTTTCAATACAGTATTAAGATATTGATCAGTTATTTAATCAATGAAAAACCACATAAATTACGGGATAAATTGTGATATGACTATCAGAAATATAGAGAAAATTATAAGACTATTCTGATACCATATCTCATTCAGGTTAGACCGCCAGAAAAGATTTTTATTGATGCGCCCATGCACTTTACCATGGAATTCAAAGCTAGGATTGTCTCCTGGAAAGAGATAGAAACGTGGTGTGAAACAATCAACGAAAAGATGATGGATGATGGCATTCCAGATACCATAATAGGTCTTTCAAGAGGTGGTCTTGTCCCTGCAAGGATCATTTCAGACATGGTTCTTTTAAAGAATTTATATGCCATTAAGACGGAGCACTGGGGTCTTACTGCTACGGTGGATGGAAAAGCAGACTTGAAATATGGCCTAAATGTCCCCATAGAGAACAAAAAAGTACTGATTGTGGACGATATAACTGATACGGGACAGAGCATGAAGCTTGCCTATGATTATATCAAAACACTTAAACCTGCAACGGTAAAAACTTCCACAATGCTTCACATTGGGCATTCATCCTTTATGCCTGACTACTATGCTGAATTTGTGAGCGATACCCAGTGGACATGGTTTATCTTTCCCTGGAATGTTTATGAGGATATTTCAAATCTTTCCTCGAAAATCGAGATGAACCATAGTTCCCTTGATGATGTGAGAAAAAAATTGAAGGAGAACTTCGATCTTGAAGTTGAAGAAGGGATTCTTGAAAAGGTACTCATACAGATGGTAAGGATGAAGAAGGTTACCGTAAAAGGTGATCTTTATTCCCTCAATCATGAATGAATTATTGTTCCGGTTTTCCCCTCCAGTAGGCCTGAGGCCATTGATAAGGAACCTATGCGGGCGGTTTTTCCTCCATGTTTGATGAAACTGATTGCAGCCAGTATTTTTGGTCCCATACTTCCCTTGGAGAATTGCCCCTCATCGTAATATTTTTCAATTTCCCCCAGATTAATCTCATGCAAGGGTATCTGGTTTTCGTTTCCGAAGTTAATATACGCGTTTTCCACGTCTGTTAAGATTATTAATTCCTCTGCTTCTATCATATGTGCAAGAATGTATGAAGCGAGGTCCTTATCTATAACTGCATCAACACCACGGTAAACATTTCCATCCCTGCAGACGGGTATGCCTCCACCTCCGGTGCATATGGGTAAAAATCCTGAAGTCAGGGAACTCATGATTGCGTTTTTTTCCAGTATATCCTTGGGCATTGGAGATGCAACACATCTTCTCCAGCCCTTCTCCGTTTTCATGAAATGCCAGTTTTCCATATTTTTTATGGACTGATACTCCTCCTCTGAATATACTCTTCCAACGGGTTTTGTTGGGTTCTGGAAAGCAGGATCATTCTCATCCACAAGTGTTCTCGTGAGTATATTGGAAGCTTCCTTTCCTATGCCATTTTTTACTCGTACCTGCTCATATGCTTCAATTAATATCTCACCTATAAGACCCTGGGACATGGCTCCGAGGGTATGCATGGGCATGGCAGGTGGAAATCCTTCTACAGGTTGGTTTCTCACGATTAAATCTCCAACCTGTGGTCCATTTCCATGGGTTATTACCACATCTTCCCTTACAATTATGGTAGAAAGTGCTTCAAATGCTCTCCTGGCTCTTTTAACCTGAGTTCCATAATCCCTTGAATCCCCATTTTCCATAAGGGCGTTTCCTCCAAGCGCTATTACAATTTTTGACATATAATCACGGAAACCTTACATTTATCGCCCCTATATAAGTAAACCCCGATTATTTAAACGAAAATCGTACCCTGTGTTAGTTTTAGATGCAGCTTTCGCAAAAGTATTTGTAATTTCTTTTCATTATATAGAAACATGACAGTTGAGATGAGATTAAAAAGCAAGGAAGATTTTGAAACACTATGCTCAAAGGTTCCAGAGGTTGTATCTAAAAATGGATTTGCCGTACTTGCCGAGATCAGGACTGGGGATATTTTAAAATCCAAGGGGTTTGACTATGGCCCACTACGAACCTATGAAATATGCAATCCTGCCTACGCATTCCGTATCCTCAGTGCAGATGAAAAATTTGAATCACTCCTTCCGTGTCGTATTGTTTTGAAAGGTAAGCCCGAAGGAACTGAAGTTATAGGTCTTCTACCTGAGGCATTATCCGAACTTGTGGATTCCACATCAGTGAAGGATGTTGCCCATGAGGTTCAGGAAAAAATAAAGAAAATCGTAGGTGATATAGCAAAGTGAAGGGAAAAAGAACCTGAATATCAAATATCTTTTTCGAACCTCTTTTATCTTATAAAGCAATTAACAACCATGAAATTAACTGTGGCACACACCCCAGACCCTGATGATGCGTTTATGTTTTATGCAATGGTAACCGGGAAAATAAAAACCAGCATGGAATATGAACAGGTTATAAAGGACATTGAAACGCTGAATCACGATGCAGAAACTGGTCTATATGATGTGACCGCCATATCCGCTAATGCCTATGCAGATGTGAATGAAACCTATGCTCTCACAAGATCAGGCGCAAGCTTTGGTATTTCATATGGCCCACTGGTGGTGGCAAAAAGCGAGGTTGACTTTAAAAGGGCGATCATAGGATCTCCCGGTACTGGTACCTCGTCCCATCTGCTCTTCAGGATGTTTATAGAAAAGGACGCAGATCTGAGACCCATGAGGTTTGATCTCATACCTGATGCCATAGTGAACGGAGATATTCAGGCCGGAATAATAATTCACGATGAACAGCTTACCTTTCAGGAAAAGGGGCTGATTAAAGTGGCTGCCATTTATGACAGGTGGAAAGAATATGCTGGAGATCTACCGATCCCTCTAGGGTTCAATGCCATAAGGAAAACGCTTGGAGAAGAAGTAATACACAATTACATTGTCGATTTTGAAAATTCCATAAAGTATGCTTTCGACCATGTTGAGGAAGCAGCAACCTATGCAATGAAATATGCACGTTACAAGGATCTTGATCTTGAAACAAGATTCATAAAGATGTACGTGAATGAATTGTCTATTGACTTTGGTGAGAGAGGAAGAAAAGCACTGGAAATGTACTATGAAAGAGCTTTCAAAATGGACCTTCTGGAGAGGTTTAGGATGGAGATCGTCTGAAAAAAAATCCAAAATTTATCGGTTTTTTATTCAATTCCCTTAAAGTTTTTGTGCTCAGATATCCACGTAAGAGTAATCTGGCAGGTCCTCAAGCCTTAAATTCGGATGTTCCTCTTTCCATTGATCTTCTTGTTCCTTTTTCAGGGGTTTGACCAGATCAAATTTTCTCGCCCCGCATGAAGGACATTTAAACAAAAGTTCATTGAAGATATGCGGTTTCAAGATGTCCCTCGCCCTGAATATATGCTCAAAATTGTTCCCACAGTTAGCGCATTTTACGATCCAGATATGCACATATTTTTCCATTGGACTGAATGAGTTTTCCATATTAAAGAATTAAGTTTTAGGTCGTGACATAATCTCCCAGATATTTGGGGGATCTTCTTCCCACTTCAAAGATTGCTGACGGAATTTCCATGGGTTTGATTTCCTTTAGAAATGAAGGTGCCCTGTACTCCATGCTAAGCCGTCTGAGTTTACCTTAAAAAATATAAAAATTAGCTTTTTACCTCCTCAGCCTTTGAAGAATTGGCGGGAGTGACAGAAACTGCTTCGGCTTTTTCCTTATTAACAACCTCATGCCCTTCGCCAAATATGACCCTCTTTCCTCTCAATGCGGAAAGAATTGCACCCACTATGAATATGAAGAAGCCTGCTATGAATGCCATTCTCAGGGAGGTCATGAATGATGATGCCAGAGAAGTTGGGAACCATGTTTTTCCTTCCAGCGTCACCTTTACTGAACCGGGTATGAGTGTACTGAGTGCTGAAAGGGCCGGGTTTGAAAGTATTGTTCCTACGGGATTATATCCCAGGAAGGCTGAAAACAGTGCGGAGGTTGGAGGCAGCTTGTCGAATATGGGTATTAACACCGGTGCTCCTGCCGTGGAAAGTGCAGGTCCAAAAGAACCTGGAAGAAGCCTTGTTAAATACACAAGCACTATGGTAAAGAATATACCCATGCTTACAGTCTGTCCTGTATTCTGAAGAGTTGCCCTCATTCCGGAAGCGACTCCCCTCAGCTGTGGTTCCACTGAGTTCATAACTGCGGTGATGTTCGGTGCTGCAAACATTCCCATTCCTGAACCCATCATGAACAACATAAGAGCGAATGGAACGTAGGCAAAGTTGTATGGAAGCGTGGCAAGAAGGAGAAATGCTATGGCACTTATTATCAGACCCACCGTGGAAATCAATCTTGCTCCTATCTTATCTGAAAGTGCACCGCTTACAGGCCCAAACACCACAAAACCCAGCATCATTGGAATTGTGTAAATTCCTGCCCAAAACGGGACTGAACTGTAACTGTATCCATGGAGTGGAAGCCATATGCCTTGGAGGAGGATTATGATCATGAACATCAAACCTCCCATTCCCATGGATTGAAGCATGCTTGCAAAGCTCCCTGTTGCAAAGGATCTGTTCCTAAAAAGTGAAAGATTGAACATGGGCTGCTCCACGACGGTCTCTATGAAGAAGAATGCGATGAGCATTATGACTCCTACACCCATTGAACCCATGACATAGGGATTGCCCCAGCCCATACTTGACCCATTATAGGGCATAAGCCCATAGGTTACACCAAGAAGAATCAGGGTTAATCCACCGGCAAATGCTATATTTCCTGGAATATCCAGCTTCTGCCTTGTATGCCTTGATGATGTCTCTTTCAGCTTTGCGTAGGACCATATGGTACCTATTACACCCACAGGAACACTTACCAGAAAGACATCTCTCCAGTATATTGTTGCAAGAATTCCCCCAAGGATAAGTCCTATTAAGGAGCCGGCGAGAGCCGCGATCTGGTTGAGACCCATTGCCTTTCCCCTCTCATTGGCCGGGAAGCTGTCTGTTATGATTGCAGCTGAATTGGCAAATAGGAATGAGGCACCAACAGCCTGTACCATCCTGAAGAGAATTAGTTCCAGTCCCGCGGTATCTCCCCTGCCAGGTGTAAAGTACAGAAGGATTGAACCAATGGTGAAAACTAAAAACCCTAAATTGAACAGCCTCACCCTCCCAAATATGTCAGAAAGTCTTCCAAAGGTTACCAGCAGAACAGCTGTAACCATCATATATCCCATTAGTATCCAGAGCAGGTACTGGAAAGATGAACCCAGAAATGGGTTCAGACCTATTCCTCTGAATATTGCTGGTAGAGAAATTAATACTATGGTGCTGTTGATAGAAGCCATCAACACACCCAATGTAGTGTTGGATAATGCAACCCATTTATACTGGACCATAAGTTATCTTTTCTCATATTTCCCCTTGATATAAATACTTAATTCATAATTGATTAAGTTGTGAACTATTAACAACTCTTTTATATTGAAATGCAATTACGATATATGTTGGGAAAGAAAGGAACCATAGCGTTGACCGTGGCCCTGCTCATAATATTCTCTGGAATGACCTATGTTACTATATTCCAGAGCAAGGTCAGTCTTTCCACTTCCACCGGCTATCTTAAGGTAGCATCAGCGACCAACCAAAAACCAGAAATTTCATTAAAAGCACCGGGATGCATCGATTTCAACATAACGATCAAAACATCAGCCACTTCCCTGTATATTTTCAGTTTTGGCAATGTTACCATTGGGACTGGCAGTTCCGGTAACATAACAACGAATCTTACATCCTTTGAAAATACAAGTTCCACTTACAATTCTCTCACTGTCAACTCAACGGATAGATACAACTACGTAACTGTAACAGACTTCAAGAACAACACAACTATCAACCTTAAATTGAGGGTTTCCCAGGAAGCATTTAACCATATGCAGACATTTAATCCGGAGGATAAGGGAACCATATATATCGTGAAACTGCTTGTAATTGGGTCCAATAATGGAGCAGATGGAACTGGCTTTGCTCTTGTGAAGTTGTGAGGGTTGATATGTCAGACATAGTCAGATATGGATCGGAATTTTTAAATATTCCACCCCCCGCAATGAGAAAGTATGTATATATTTTTGACGCTATTTTCCAAATATTTATGAACCATAAGTTTTTAACTGACTGAGGGAAAATTATGACACGATTTGTATTGATATCCGATAGCACGCTGAGTTATGAGTACCGGAATTTTCCACTTCTTGATTTTTTACCCTGTGCACCAGGAAAGGCAATACCCGAGAGGGTCTACAAATTCTTGAAAGGCCCTGCACCTCCCGCCAAGCCAAACGGAGAGACAGTGTTTGCGCCATATGCCATAAGAAAGCTTGAAGCAAGCCTCCTGACAAAATACAGAAGGGAGGAGATCGCGGTGGCCCATGAGGACTACCTGGAGAATTTCATCAAGGATGACACCGAAATCATCGCAGTTTCAACCATGGACCCGCTGGGCATTGGCCCGACCACCATGTCCTACTACGCCCTGTTCGGTGGAAACCTGGATGCGTGGGTTAGGAGGGATTGGGACCTTCTCATGGAGAGAATCAACGTTGTGCGAAAGGGGAAGAAAGCCAAGTTGATCGTTGGAGGTCCGGGGGTATGGGAATTCACCATACTCAGAGATGAAATAGAAAAATACCATTATGATTACATATTCTCCGGTGAGGCGGATGATATAGCTCCCATGCTCTTCGATCAGATTTCCAGGGGTGACATAGATAAGAATGTATTTCAGACTGGCTATATGTCATATGATGAGAATTTCCACAGATTCACGAAAAATGATCCACTTTTTCTCTCCAGGGGCCTCTCAAAAGCCGCCTATCCAAGGCTTGATGAGATTCCAAGAATAGTGGCCCCTTCCATGAAGGGAATGGTTGAAGTGATGAGGGGTTGCGGTGTGGGTTGCGATTTCTGTGAAGTTACCCTGAGGCCTCTCAGATATGAATCTATCAGTAACATAGTGGAAGAGTTGAAGATAAATGCTGCAGCAGGTTTAACAAACGGATGGCTTCATTCCGATGAATTCTTTGGGTATAAGCACGGGAATATGTTTGCTCCCAATGAAGAGGCCCTTTCTGAATTACTGACTGCAGTTATGGACGTAAAGGGGATTAAAACGGCCAATCCCACCCATGGTAGGGTGTCAATTCCTGCGGGTTTTCCTGAAATGATGGAGAAATTGTCGAAGATCCTCAAAACAGGACCTAGAAACTGGATCGGTATCCAGACTGGAGTTGAAACAGGTAGCGATGAACTGGCCAGAAAGCACATGCCAAATAAAACACTTCCACTGAAGATAGGTCCAGACGGCAGCTGGCTTGACATAGTGTGGCAGGGAGTTTATGTTCAGACAAAGAACTACTGGAGACCGGCTTTCACCCTTCAGGTTGGACAGAATGAGGAAACTGAGAATGATAACTGGCAGACCGTGGAGATGATAAACAGGCTCAGCAACTCCTATTCTGAGGGTGGAAGGCCCTTCGAGTTTACTGTAACTCCACTGGTAAATGTTCCACTGGGCAGAATAAAATCAAGATCCCTGAACACCAATATGCTCACGAAGGATATGATGGCCGTTTACTATGCTTCATACAGGCATCTTGCCAAGATGGCCAGAAGGGATGGATTCAGGGATACTGATGGCAATTTCCTCTCCAGGCTTGGAACGGGTTCCCTGATTTCAGGAGGGGGATACATGATGATGAAGTACATCGAGAAACGGGCCTTTAAGATGGGTGTTGATATAGAGAAGGTAAAGCAATATGGAGTTGAACACTCCAAGGAGATAGGCTCCTTATCAGCACTGGCAAGAGCATAATTGGGCCATATAGTAAAAACACCTGAACCACTGGAATCATCATACGTTCCAGTTTCCCTGGTTAATAGGAGGGAACAGCTTGAAGCCCTGAGGGAGGGAGTGGTATTTCCTGTTGAAAATGGCGTTTCAAGTAACATGTTCATCTATGGCCAGTCCGGCACGGGAAAGACGGTTACGCTAAAATTTTTATCCGGACTGGAATCCGGATGTTTTTTTCACTATGAAAATGCCATATCTGCAGGTTCGTTCAAGAGAATCGTTGTCAATCTACTGAACAGCCTTGGAAAACAGATATCTGAAAAACTTCCCTACGACTCCATATTCAGGAGCCTGAAAAGATCCACTGAAAAACCGATCATCCTCATAATTGATGAATGCCTGAATCTCGTGAAGACTGATCCTGATGGCCTTTACAATCTCCTCAGGGCTGCCGAGATTTATGACATCCATATGGGAATGCTTCTGGCATCCGTGGACAACCCAGCTCTACACATGGCTTCCAGGGAAATTAGAAGACTGGGCATATTCAATGAAATGAAGTTCCATAAATATTCCACAGAGGATCTTTACGAAATTGTGGAGGATAGGGGTAGGATATCACTCTTTGACGGTGCCCTGACTCCCGAAATTATAGAGGGCATCGCATCAATAAGTTCCAGATCCGGAAGTGCAAGAATGGCAATCGAAATATTGCAGAAGGCTGCCTTCATGAGTGAATATGAAAACAGCAGATCCATCACCATGGAAAATGTCAGGAGGGCATCCTCCATGATCAATCCGTATATCACGCAGAGCAAACTTATGGAACTGGATATGAAAGAGCTTTTAATCCTCCTGTCCCTGTGTCAGGTTCTTGAGAAAAATGGGGAGGCTACCATGGATGGAATAACCGATCAGATCCGGATAAATTTTGAGGCGGGGCATCAGGATCCACCTGATGTGTCCCTCATATATAGGGCAATTCGCCATCTTGAATCCCTTGATATCGTGGAGAGTTCAAGAGAAAGTTCAGGAAGGAGCACTGGGGTCAAGAAGAGGTTCTTCATGAATGACGTGCCTGTATCCATACTCATAGAGAAGATCTATGAAATAATTGAGTGAATATATTCAGAACCACCATGACAGATCGGGTGTTTTTTCCTTTCTTAATCTTGAAAAAAGAAAGTCAAATGGCTCAAAATTTCTCATAAGTATTTTTCTGTAAAAATTCCTGTCTATGCTCCCACCTTCCATATTCACCACCCTTTTTGCTGAATCATTGACTATGACTGCAACAGACTGGCCGGGCATGATGTCCACTCCATCTTCCATTGCACTGCTGATAGCGGCTTTCTGGATGTTGTTCACCATGTAATCTGAATAATATTTTGATGGCCTGATCCCTATGGAAAACTGATCGGTAGGAAAATCCCCCATATGGTTTATGTAATGATTTTTTATGCCCAGATATTCTGAGTATATGGACTCACTATTTTCTCCTATCCTCAGCTTTCCAAGGATCTTCAGGACATCCTCCTGTGCTCTTATGACTATGTGCGGGGAGTCTGAACGCCTTATGCCAATACCCCGTACCTTATAGGAACCGTCATATTTCAACCCAAAGTATCTGTTCAGGGCACCCAACCCAGATCTGGCTGGGAGGAACACCATCCATCTGTAATGCCCGTCCAGCACAATGTTTATGGATGTTTCATTCCTTATCCTATGCAGAAGATCTTGTATGTTTCCATTCCCCTGGATGAACAGTGAATCCACGATACCATGTATAATTGAGAACCCCTCGGATTCACTGATCCTCATGGCCCTTTCCAGTGCCCATCTTCCAACGGACGTGATGGCTTCGTGCATCTCTATCTTCCCGAATCTGGCATTCTTGAATCCTGTGTACCCAAAGGATGTTAAAAGCAACCATTTCAAAACCCTATCTCTTGATTCGAAATCCTTTCTTATGCCCCTATTGTACTTGCATATGAGCCTCCTTTTAAGAAGTATGTCCAAGGAGGATGGTATGAAGCCTTTCAGTGGATCTGTGCTGTAAGGGTTGTCCCCCGGTAATTTATACTGTTTTCCCACTCCAATGGTCTCCGGTGACATATTGAAGTGATGCATTATGGAAGGGTACATGGAAGAGAAGTCTATTTCGTATACGTTCCTGTAAAATCCCGGTTCTGGCTGAAACACGTATCCCCCACGGTCATTCTCCATGAAAACATTCATGGGTTTTGGCTCTTCATGATCATCCTTGTCCGTGATTATGAGGATGTTGGATCTCAGGGCTTCATAATTTTCAAGGGATGATACCGCGGTTCCTGGAGTTACCCTGCATACCGTCTCAGGCGCCAGCCCGGTGATCCTGCTAATTTCAAAAATCCCGTTAAGACCACCTTCCCTGTACATGAATGAGTTCCCGTTTATGCACACCTTCCCCCTTATATGCATGGGCGGATCGGAATAGCTCACTCTTCCATAGGATAGAAAGGAGTTTCCACTTCCCCTTGAATAGGGTATCACCCTGTCCAGCAGGAGTTCCATGCGGTATAGAAACGTTGCCATGTGATCCGTATCATGATAGATTATTATGGGGGAGTACCTGAATGTATCAATAAAATACTCCATGGCTTCCCTTTCATGAAGGAATGTCCTGTTATTGATGATGGCCCTCTGCCATGTGTGGTTGTTGTACTCAACATTGCAGGAGAGAACAGGTATCTGTGGGTCATAATCAAGGGGACTTATGGTATGGAAGAATGAGAGGTTGTTTGAGGCCATTATTTTAAGCCCCGGATCAAGGAGACCGTTATATATCCTGAATTTTCTGCCATAGCCTATGCCCTTTATAACTTTTATAAACTCCCTCTCCCCCCTTTGATCCACATATATCCTCATGCCTTCCACTGGACCGTATACATCCCTTTCAACACGGGTCTCATAACATATATTTTCTGCGTCACATAGCTGTCTTTCCAGAAAATCCATGTCAAAGGGATCACCCGTTACAAATATCCAGTTTTTCCATTTAATCGGCCTGTAATGAATGGTTCCCCTTTCATATATCCACAGGGTGGGCTGTTTTCCATGAGTCAGGTTGATTATGGTGCCTTCAGTCATCTTCCAATTTCCTCATGATCTCCATTATTACGGATAGGAGGAAGGCTGTTTCCGGTGATACTCTGGACAGATCCATCTGGGATGCGTGTATCCTGCCCTTTATGAGAATATCGGAAAATATGGACCTATCCTTATCTGGCATTGAGTTTTCCATGGACTTCATTGCCTGTGCAAGGCTTTCCATAACCTGCCTTGATGTGTATGTATTTCTCCCCATTTTGTATCACCTCCCTGCTTATTTTCATAAAAAGCTCTTTTCATTGTATGGTTTGTTCTTGCGCTCAGGGGTGGCTTCCCTATGAACTCAACAAAGGCTATCAATCCCATGGAAACAGGCCATATGGCCATGGCGTCAAGCATGTAGTTTACAGATTCCGAGTCCCAGTCTTCAATGGCCCTGCTGTTTAAAACAATGGCACACGCATTCATTTCCTGGTTACCCATTACCCTTATGAGTTGGTGAGATGTGAGAATCCTCTGAACATTCACATCTTTCCTGGAAAGTCTGCCCAAAAAGGATGGGGATAACATTATGCCATCGGTTATGAGGAGATTGAGTGATTCTGCACCATCAAATCTCTGAATTATCTGATTCTGAGCTGTCTCAGAAAATGTATCGTATACCACTATGGACAGCGACCCCCTATACATAAAAGTGAAAACTCTTATTTCCCTTAATAAGCTTTGGCATCAGAAAAAAAATGAAAAAATGTTATTTTGTTGGGAATTCCATGAAGGGAGGTAAAACATGAACGATGATCTGAAGATCAGGAAAATGTACATAGGCAGTGATGTCACTGAATATGTATGTGGCAAAGATGCCATTGATTCAATGAATGGAGGTGGTATTTTCCTTGTTAGTGGAATATTGAGGGATAAGTTTCCAGGGAAAATGAAGAGGCTGGAAGGTGAAAATGTCATATATATGGATGATGGGGAAGCCGTCAAGGACATAAAGAACTATGAAAATGTATGCAGGAAGCTTGTGGAAAATGACGTGGAGAGGAATAGCCTTATAACATACGTTGGGGGCGGTACACTGGGAGATCTTACGGGATTCATAGCTTCCACATACAAAAGGGGACTTAGATTGAGAGCCATGCCAACAACACTCCTCTCCATGGTTGACAGTTCCATAGGGGGCAAGAATGGGATAAACTTTTCCGGATTGAAAAATGCCATTGGCACATTCAAGAATCCAGAAGTCATAGTGGCTGATACAGATTTTATTGTGGGGAATGAAAATATTTTAAGAGAAGGCCTGGCGGAGATCATCAAACATGGATTATCCCTTGATTACTCCATCATAGAAACACTGGGAAAAAATAACATTGAAACCATCTCTAAAGGGAACACGCTGAGGGATCTCATAGTGAAGAACGCAGGAATAAAGGGAGATATCTGTAATTCTGATCCCTTTGAACTTACGGAAAAACGATATGTCCTTAATTTTGGCCATACTGTGGCCCATGGAATTGAAGCAGCCTCTGGAAACCGTATCAGTCACGGCATGGCCGTGATTTATGGGATGATCTTTGAAATTAAGATGGCCCGGGAATATGGAACCCTGGGACATGATCCATCCACAGTAATAGGTGAACTGCTTGAAAAATACCACATACAGCTACCTGAGGTGAATGAAAAAATGCTTCGTTCAAGCCTGAGATACATGGTAAATGACAAGAAAGTTAGGGATGGCATGATTAACATCCCAATGATCAGTAATCCTGGAGAATCAGTAATTGTAAATATGGAACTTGGGAAAATGAGGGAATTGTTTTTAAAAGTCATGGGCATGATGTCCCGATGATATACGGACTTCTTGGCAATCCCATAAATAGATCATGGAGTGAGGTTCTCTTCAACAGGATATTTGAACTGGAAGAAAGTGATCATGTTTATGCAGCAATCAATGCAGATCCCCATAGCATAAAGAGATTTATGGAAAAGGGAGTGGAAACATTTGGGGGCTTCAATGTGACCATACCCTATAAGGAAGAGATCTTGAGATATGTGGAAAACAGGGACCCTCTTGTTTGGAAAGCTGGAGTTACCAATGTGTTAAAGAAGGAAGGAAGGGGATTCATGGCTTTCAACACGGACTATTCCGGTCTTGATTTTTTATTTACCGAAAATCACATAGACCTCAATGGGAAGAGTATTGCCATAGCAGGAACAGGTGGTGTTGCAAGCATACTGATCTATTATATCCTTGCAAATTCGAGCCCGGAGTGCCTTCACATTTATTCCAGGAATAGTGAGATAGCGTCCAGAAAGATAAGGGGAACATGGCAGTATGAAAATATGAAAATAAGGGACTACTCAGAAAATGGGATCTATGATATACTCATAAACTGTACACCCCTTGGAATGCAACATACTGATAGATCACCCTTCACACAGGAATTTTATGGAGATAAATCCATTGCTGTGGATCTGACTTACCAGAATGATCGTACAAATTTCATGAGAATTGCAGAAGATCATGGTGGAAGATCCCTTAATGGACGGGATATGTTTTTCAAGCAGGCACAGGAAACCTACAGGATATTCTTCATGGATGAATGCAGGAAAGACATTTTCAATCAGGCCAGGGGTGATACCTTAAGATGGATGACAGGAAACTCCTTCTGAAGATGAATTCTGGCATATCAGTAATGAGTGCTTTTGTGAACTGGAAAGGGGCCGCCCTTGCACTGGACTACAGAATGCATATATCGGTCAGTGAGGGAGATATGAAGGATAATCAATGGAACATAAGGCGTATTTTATCCATTCTAAGGAGGGAGTATGGTAGGGAGTCTGATCTGAAAGTAACCGTTGAGAGGAAGATTCCAGCGGGGATGGGCTTGAAAAGCAGCAGTGCACTTGTTTCTGGCATTGTGAAAGCCTATTTTACATTCAATGACATGGATGTGGGGACGGATGAAATTGTAAGTGTTTCAAGCAAAATTTCCAGGGAGATAAAGATATCTGCAACGGGTGCCGCTGATGACCTTTATGCATCACTCACGGGGGGATTGTGCATAACGGATAACAGGAAATCCATCCTCCTGAAACGTTACAATATAAAGGAAAAGCAGTACATAATAATAACCTCAGGTAGTAAAAGATCCAGCTATGATTTTGGAAAGATGGATTTAAGCTTCCTGAAAAATGCCTATGCCAGGATGGGACAGCGATTAAACTCCTATAACTTTGAAGATATAGCCATCATGAATGGGTTTTACCTGAGTTCCATAACCGGATTTGAAATCCCGGGAGACATTCTGAAACCACTGAGATTCAATATAATGGGAATAAATGGAAAGGGACCGTCCACATTCCTTCAGTATGATAACCCAAAAACTGTTGAAAGAGATTGCAAATTGCTGGATAAGATGAGAATAAACTTTATAGTTGCTTCCAGCACTAACCTTCCGTTTTCATGTGAGTGGGAAAATGGATAGAATAATAATACCTGGAAAATTAAAGGGACGCATAGACGCACCGTCCTCCAAGAGCATGAGCCAGAGGGCACTTCTTCTTGCAGCATTTCTCCCGGGGCATAAACGAATAGGTCCCATTTCTGGTTGCGATGACGAGAACATTGCACTGGATGTGTGTAAAGCAACGGGAATGAGGGTGATTAAGGATGGCAATTATTACAACATATATGGAGACTTTTCCACTCCGGAAAGTGTCAATGTTGGTGAATCCGGAACCACGATGAGACTCATCCTGGGCCTTATGGCTGCAAGGAAATGCAGGTGTGAAATAGAAACGGAAGGGATTTTACTGGAAAGGCCGTTAAAACCATTGATCGAGGTTCTGGAATCTGTGGGGTGCAGGTTTTCCTTGAATGGAAACAGACTTTTCTTTGACGGAAGTAATGCCCAATCTGTGAGCGAAATCCACATAAATGGAGAACAGAGTTCACAGTTCACAAGTTCCTTGATGTTTTATATGGCCCTCAATCCCACTGGCAAAAAGATCATACACATAGAGGGAAAGATGACCTCCAGTGGTTATATACAGATGACTGCTTCAATTCTCAAAAAACTGGCACTGAAGGTCAAGATTGAAGGACAGAGGATTGAGATTGATGGAATACTGTCTGAGATGAATTCAACCCTGGAGATAGAGGGGGATTATTCTTCGGCTGCATTCATGATTGCTGCGGGGCTGCTATTTTCAGAGGATGGCATTGAAATTGGAAACCTTGACGAAAATAGTCTTCAACCGGACAGGAACGTACTGTATATTCTCAATGATGTGCTGAATATTGGGAATAGCACAGTCCATGTGAAAAAACAGGATATACCCACTGAACTTATGGTTGACGTGGATCTGAATCCAGATCTTGCACCGGTTATTGCCCTTCTGGGCATGTTCTCCAGGAATGGGTGCCTAATAAAGAATCCAGATAGATTGTCAGGAAAGGAGAGTAACAGAAAGGAGGCAATAATTGAAATTGCGGGGTCTTTCGGGTGTCCTGTTATGGAGGATGAAAAAGGGCTCTTTATAGGAAGCCGTGAAGATAATTGTAATCCGGTTATACCCCTTTCGAAGGATCACAGAATTATTATGCTGTCTATTCTTGCCCTTGCGGCTGTTTCCGATAAATTTGTTGTGTACAATTCCCAGTTTCTTGGAAAAAGCTATCCCTCGTTCATTGATGATCTCATTTCACTGGGATTTTCTGAGGAAAGTGAATAAGAGTTATTAGCAACCGATGGATTTCAATATATGCTTCTATTTCAGGACATACTAGATTTAATCAGGGCTGAAGCCAGAAAACATCTGAATACTCTGGATGAGAGGGATGTTATCTTTGATCAGACGGAACATGCTCATATAACCATAAGAATGATAAAATACGAGAAAACTGTGGAGAGGTTCGAAGAAAAGCTGAAAATGATCTGCGATGATATAGAAAATCTCCCTTTTGTAGCATCACTTAATTATGATAGGGGATATATAAATATAAATGTGGATGGGGGTTATCTCTTAAGGGCAATTAGGGATTCTGTAGAAACAACCGGTTCATTTCCCGATTCCTTCCAGGACCCTGAGAGAGTTTCCGTTGAACACACCAGCACAAACCCCACGGGTCCAATTCATATGGGCAGGATAAGAAATTCTGTAATTGGTGATTCCATCTCCCGCCTCATGAAAAGATATGGTTATCGGGTGGTAACCCAGTATTATGTAAATGACTCCGGCAAACAGATGGTTTCGCTATATCTTGGTTATGAAAAATTCCATAAGGGTGAAAAAATAACGAAGGAAATACTTCTTGATGGTTACAGGAAGATATATGATTATTTCGAAAAACAGGGTACTGAAGGGGAAGTGGAAACGCTTATGGAGAGATATGAAAGGGGAGACCATAAGCTCATATCAGAAATCAAGAACATAGCTCAGATCATGCTCGATGACATTGTGGGTGATCTGGACCTCCTTGACGTAAAAATGGATGAATACACATTTGAATCTGAATTCATAGTTACGGGTGAAACGGAGAAGGTGGTGGAAAGCCTTTCCGATCACATACAGGATGAGGATGGGGCAAAATTCATAGAAATACCCAACGTAAGAAATATCTTTATTAAGAGGAAAAATGGCACGAGCCTGTATTTAACCAGGGACATTGCCTATCATATGTACAAATTTTCCCAGTATGACAAATGTATCGTTGTCTTAGGGGAGGATCACAAAGAACACGGAAAGATAATGGATTACATCATGCACAACCTCCTAGGTTACAACAACTCACTGGATTTTGTTTTTTACGGTATGGTTAATCTGGAATCTGGAAAAATGTCTACAAGAAAGGGTACAAGCGTAACTGTGAAAGAGGTATATAACAAACTGAATGAAAAGGCCAGGGAAGAAGTCATAAAGAGATATGGGCAGGGGGATGATGTGGACAGGGTAAGCAGGGACATTGCTGTTTCATCCCTGCGGTTTTATATGCTAAAGATCAACATGGGCAAACCGATAACTTTCAGGTGGGAGGATGCCCTTGACTTTAATGGAGAAACTGCACCATTCATCATGTACTCATACACAAGGGCAGGAAGCATACTTGAAAAGGTCGATGAGGCGGGAAATTCAAATGAAGCAGGTAATATAAAAGTAGATGGAATGGAAAAGGAGGAGACCTCATTGATCCTTGAGATGTATAAGTATCCATATAAAATAACTGACGCAGTGAAGAGCCTGAGACCGGATATCATAACAGGATATTTGCTTGAACTCTCAAAGAAATTCACAACATTCTATGAAACCTGTAAAGTTATGGGTGAAGAATCAGGGATTCAGGGCAGGAGGGTTACCATTTTAAAGAATTACATGAGTATATTGGAAGATGCCAGTTACATAGTGGGAATAAAGAATGTGAAGAAAATGTAGTCCTTGATTTACAAAGTGACATTGCTAAATCTTCTTTGGTAACTTGAAAGGTGAAAATACCCAGGGACAATCCCTTTGAGCAAAAACTGCACTACTCCCTAGTTCAAACGAATGCTCATTAGGTCACCAGAATCCGCAAGGAGTAAAAATCAACCAAGAATAGACAATTTCGAACATTGTAAAATATTAAATATCATTTTTTGGTATTATTGCAGGAAGGTGATTTTTGTGACAACCAAATATCGTGTAAAGTGCCCAAACTGTGGTAATGAGTTCGATGTTAATTATTCTATATTCAATGCCTTTTCAGATCCGAACCTCGGAATGATATTCAGGTGGGGCCCACACTCATTTTCAGTTAAATGTCCTCAATGCTTTATAAGGAAGAGATACCACGTAACTTATGACGATGTGGTCAGGGATTGACTTCAATAATGATTTCTGGCATCTAAATTTGATTCGTTTATCATTTCAGGTAGATTCAGATTTAAGATAAAATATGAAATTACTGGGTAGATTATTGAAAAATAAAAATTTAGCCTAAAAAATTTGGTTTGGATTTTGTTAAAATTATTGCTTTGTGTTGTTGTCTTTTTTAGGAACCTGTTTCTGATCTGTGATCTTTTTCTGGTTTGACTGTGGAAGAGACTGCTGTCTTCTTGGTCCGACACTGGGGAATTTACCCTTTGTCAATCTGTAATACAACAGAGCCAGAATTAGTATTATGATGATAATAGCCACAATAACAAGAACCACTCTATCTGATGAGACCCCAACGTTTACAGTCTTAACCAATTGACCTTCCTTTTGAACAAAGCCCGGTTGAGCTCCATTGGATGCCTGGAATGATAGACTCTGTGATCCTGAGTTTGGAAGAGTTATGTTAATGTAAAAAGTACTTGTCTGATTTACAGCTAGAGATTTTGTAAATGGCTGATTTAATAAAACCTTTCCGTTATCATAGACAATAATTGATAGATTCGTTACTGCCTTATTCCCGTGGTTTGTTACGTTGACACGTACTTCCTTTGTTGCTCCCTGTGAAAAGGTTCCAGAATATTGAACGCCACTGACAAGAAGTTTGGGACCACTGTAAGTTGTGGTATATGTAACATTATCATAGCCACTCAGTATGGGATTTGATACCTTTAAGTCTATGTGTATCTTTGCCACAAGGTTAATACTCACCTCGAGCCAGGACGATTCATTCCATGAACTCTTTGCGTGATTGTAACCTATGATTGTAAGGTTGGTTGTATTTGAAGGTATCTTGCTGCCATTGGCGAATAGGAATGTCCAGTTATATGACAGTTTTGAGCTGGAATAGTATTTATCGCTGGAGTAGTTACCAGTAAGGATTACGGATTGTCCTGCAGGAATTGCAGTTATATTCTTATCTGCAGTGTTTTGGATCGTAATAACCGCACTTGGTGCAGTAGTATCATTTACGGTTACCATCAGCTTAACTGACATGGTGGTATTTCCTGCACTCGTTGCATTTAAATATGCAATTTTTGGAACTCCATTGGAACTTGGAACCGTGAATTGATAGTTTACCGATGAACCAGAAAGGGTTGAATTGGGAAAAGCCCACATGAAATATAGTTGAACATTGTATTTGGTACCATTATATGTTAAATTCAAAGTACTGGGCCTTGAACTGGAGGCTGCATTGAATGTTATTAATGAATTCTGTGGCACGGTTATGGATACTGAACCATTTGAAGTTTTGGCTGACCCAATTCTGTGTGTTTTTCCGTTAAAGGAATAGGTGAAATTAACAGATGGTTTCTGGCTCTTTGGTAGTACTAAAAATGTAACTTTTGTTACGTTAGTGAACCCGGAACTGTCCTTTCCTGTTAGATTATATGTGGTTGTAGATTTAAGACTAAGGGATATATTATATCCATATAGATTCCCACTGCTTGATGACCATGTGAAATTATTTGATGGCGCTGCATACTGATATTGCCCAATTATGGGATTGAACAGTGTTTTTGACATGTTAACTGAAAATGACTGATCATAGGGGGCAACTATTACAGTATTTTTTGCTGAACTGTTCAGAACTGAGTTTGTGGTTTTAATGCCCTTGTAATGTACAACTGCGTTTGAATTCACGAAATAGGGCTTTTGAGCCTTTCCAAAGGAAACGGTGACCCATGAGTTTGAACTCACCGGCAGTATCTGGAAAGGATTTCCATATGTAACTGGCGTGCTTGCCGATTTAACAGAAACATTTGAGTTGTCATAGGAAATGTTTGATACATAATTCACTGATGCGGGAGTAAATTGTGTTCCCTTCTGGTAAATATTCAGCACGAGGTTTTTGTAATCCGCGCTGGTCATGTTTGAGTTGGTATAATTGGCAAACGTATAAACGCTCACAGAGTTAAATGAATAAACAGGGCTGTGGATACCCCCACTGGTCATTTTGTAATAGGAGTTGTTTGCAAGGAAACTGTAGTAAGTATTCATTGGCATGGAATCCATCAAATATTTGGTGACATAATGAGTAAACCCAAGGGATAAATTATCCAACTTTTCTTGGTACTTAAGGGATGATACACTGTTATTTTTCACATCTGGAAAAGCTGTTCCTGTTATCATATAGTGTGTCTCAACGGAAATGGTTTTCAAATTCTTGCTCAGATTGTAATTTGTGGTTATCTGTGATGTAGATGGAGAAAGCTTTATATTTCCAGAATTGGAAATTGTAGCGGGAGCGAATCCATTTGCTGCTATCCAAAAAATTGTCCCAGTTTCTGAACTTACATAGTATACCCCACCTGTGAATGAGGCAGTGGAATATGTGTGTTCCGTTGTGTTAAAGGCAACCACTCTGAAGGAGTTGACTGTTGCTCCTGTGGATTTGTCATAAACTGCACCGAAATAGTTCTCGGCTGATCTGCCCAAGGTTATGGTGACAAGGTTTCCCGAGGCGAGTGTTAAAACCTGTATGGTCTGCCCTTCGTTTGGAAGTCCATTCAGGTAACTTTTTTCATAGAACATGGTTCCTATGGATGGCAGGTATGCGCTGAAACTGGTATGATTTGTTGTCTTCGAATAGAAGTTATATCCACCCAGGGTCGAAAAAATAACCGTGGCGGTTTCGTCATTTAAATTATTAAGGTTTACCGTTGAATAGGATTCCTCAATAGCCGCATTTTTTAAAACAACATTCTGATATGGGCTGCCTACCTGGATTTCATTATGAGTCTTGTTGGTAAGGTAATGAACACCACCCACTACTGATGTTGCCGGCATAACGGTTATCAAATAGCTTCCATATGTCAGGGAGACATTAAGGGTGCTACCTACCTCTGTTGTGGTAAAATGCCCGTTAGTAGAGTTTATGAAAACTACAGGGCTCGTTACAAAACCTATATTACTACCCCCTTCCGTCAAGTATAAATATATACTTACATGGGATGAGGAGGGTGCTGATGAACTTGACGATGATGCAACGGCATTTGCCATGCCTGCAAGAAATATTGCTATCAGAATAGCTGACAACACTTTTTTACTGTCCAATGTGATCTTCCTCTTTTTCGCTAAATAAACTCATACTTATAAACATTCCTTTTAAAGTTCTACTTCCTTGATTTCCAGTGGGTTAAATAGATTAAATTTGGTTACAATCTGGAATGGTGTTGGAACAATACCTTTGAAATGCATCCATTTCCTCTTTACTGGAACTTTAGCTTTTTGAATAAAGTCATATGGGTTTTTGAACACAATTTTCATAATATTTTCCGGAGAGATTCTCTGCCTGTTCTTCTGGATCCTGAAAAGAAAGTCCATTTCCTGGTATATATTGGGAGAGACTGTCATTACATTATCCGTTCCCAGCATGAGGTTAAATCCTGCCTCAATCAGCTCTGAATAGTTGGCATCTATGCCGAAAAATCTATTTGAACGGGGTGTGACTGCTACATTTTTTGTTACGGATAATAGTTCGTTTAACTGATTACGTGAGAGTGAGGTGCAGTGGATCAAAAGATCCGGTTTGAGTTCGAATAAGGGCTCCATAGGCTCATACCTATTCTCACTGTAATGTGTTGATACAAGAAGTTTAAGATTCCTGGCTATTTTTGCCATTTCCTTCATGCTATCAACATTTTCATCCGATATGGCACTGAACCCAACGCCATTTACGATTGAACTTATGCTCCCTATGTCCTCCTCATCTTCTGGCCTTGCCAGAATAAGGGAATTTTGCTCATTTTCTCTTATAGTCTTAAGTGATTCAATTCCGGATGATCCCGCTTCTCTGTAATCAAAAAAGCTGCCTGTTCCAATTCCCTGCATATACTTTATGGAATTTTTCATTCCTCCTATGAGTGTGTCCTGCCCCACGTTTTGAAGCTCCCTGAGCTTGAATCCTCCGGGACCAACAATTTCTTCCAGAGTACCTGATGGTTCACTGGAAATGAATGAATCTCCTATGTGTGTATGGGCATTTACGGCCATGGGGATGAAGAAATTCTTTACTCTCACAAGGGATTCTTCCTCAAATCTATTAAATTCTGGATAGTAAATTCCATCACGATATTCTCCATCTATGTAAAATGTTCCTGCTATTTCCTCATTTTTCATGGTTACCCCTTTATGACCCCAATGGGTTTCATTCTTGAAATACCTTCAGCTATGCCTGAACCTATGATGGAATCATAAACCTCATCTATACTTTTATAACTTTCGGGAGCCTCCTCAGTTATGGCGTTTGGGCTCCCTATTTTCATCTGGACCCCAATTCTATCCATTTCCTCCCTTATATCTTCAGGGTTCAAGGAATCATTGGCGCTCTTTCTACCCATTATCCTTCCTGCACCATGACAACTTGTTGAAAATGAGATTTCACTATTTCCCTTCTTCCCCCTCAGTACATAGGAGGAAGTTCCCATACTCCCCGGAACAAGAACCGGATGTCCAACACCGGCGTAAAAACCCCTGGTATCATCTGGAGGAAGCGCCCTGGTTGCCCCTTTTCTGTGGACAAGAACCTTTCTATTCCTTCCATGGATAGTATGTTCCTCAAAGGTGGCCATATTGTGAGAGATGTTGTATACGAGCTCCGAGTCTTCCTCCACAAACTCATTTCCCAGGACTTTTTTCAGTGATTGCCTCACGAGGTAGAGGATAAACTGCCTGTTAGCGAAAGCGTAATTTGCTGCACCATTCATGGCTGATATGTATCTGTCACCAACCTTGCTTCCAATCTCCATATAGGATAACTGCAGATCTTTCAGCTTCCTATTATGATCCAACCCCCTGATTTCCTGCATATAATCCGTTGCAACCTGGTGTCCAAATCCCCGTGACCCCGTATGAAGCATTACATATACCATTCCTTCATGTATTCCAAATTCCTCACCCACTGATCTGTTGAAAACTTTTTCAGCGTATTGGATTTCAAGGAAGTGATTTCCTGAACCAAGGGTACCAAAAAAGTTCATGCCCCTGGAGAAAGCCTTTTCAGAAATGTTTTGAGTTTCTGCGCCGAACATGGTGCCGTTGTAATCTGTTCTATTTATGTCATCTTCTGTGGCAATGTCCCTCTGATACAGCCATTGTATGCCTTCCGTGGCTATTCTATCCATATCACTTTTCGTAAGTTTATTCCTGCTTCTGGACATTCCCACAGGTATTGCCTGAAACAACTCTTCCAGAAGTTGCCCGGTATATTTCTTGAATGTTTTTACGTCCACTCCCGTATTCATCAATGCAACACCACAATTTATGTCATATCCCACACCCCCGGGGGAGATGATGCCATTCTCTGCATCAAAGGCGATCACGGAACCAATGGGGAAGCCATATCCCTGGTGTATATCCGGTAATGCCGTAGCATAGCCCATTATACCTGGCATTTCAGACATGTTCATTAATTGATTTACCGCTTCTGTTTTCATGGCCTGATCCAGTAAACTCTTAGTTCCTATGACCCTGGCCAGATAATCATCCCTCTCCAGCAGGTGTGAATATTCTGACTCATGAATTATCTTGATGGACATGTTACTGTGGTATGGAACAATCCTTAATAAATGGTGAAATGTTTACTAATTATGTCAAAAATCCTGGAAGTTGAAAGTCTCGACCCGGATGTTGCCTTCAAGTTAAGGCTTGAAGTTTATTTGAGAAAAAACGCCATGAGGGTGAGAGAACTGTCAAAAACGCCCAATAAATTTGATGACTATATTACGGAGAGGGAGAGGATAATAATTTCAATGGTGGGAAAGGAATGCACAATATCGGACAAAGGTAAGATTGTTTATCCATAATTTCAATTCGTTTCGTCTCCAGAGATCAGGCACCTGCTGATAAATAAATCCAGGGAATACTCTTTACCTACGGAAATTATTTCTATCCATTGGGAAAAAAATTTTTCGCGAATAAGAATTAATATTCCTTTTACATATGGTATCGATCAACTTGGATATAAAGAACAACTTATTTAAAGGATTAAGAAAGGATCTTGAAACGGCCAACAGGCATATAAAAATTATAGAATCCCTGATGAGGGAGCAACCCTCCGGCATAATAAAAATTTCTCAAAACACAGGTATACCGGATCACAAGATAAGGTACTCCCTGAGGATACTTGAAAGGGACGGAATAATCATACCATCTAAGGATGGCGCCATAATTACACCTGAATTTGTGGAAAATAAGGAAGCACTCCTTGATGAAATCCGTGATATTATAAAGGACATGAACTCTCTTGAAGATGAGATAAACAAATCACTTCTTGGAAGAAAGTGAATTGATGGAACCATATTCCTACGAGATAAGGACAGCGATTCCCTCAGACGCTTCCGGGATCATAGAGTGCATGCAGAGTGTTATGAGTGAGAAAATATATCTCGTGAGCGAAGTTTACCTTTACACCGAAAGGGGACAGAAAGAAATATTGAGAAACCCGGATGATCTCAATCTTGTTACTGTTTTTAGAAGGGAAGTGGTGGGAACCATGAATATCCAGAGGGGTATTTACAAAAAAAATAGGCACACTGCCAACCTTGGAATTGCCATTAAAAAAGAACACAGGGGAAAGGGATTTGGAAGTGAAATGATAAATCGAGGAATAAGATGGTGCAGGGAGGAGGGTATAGTAAAATTAAACCTGGAAGTGTTTTCCTCCAATGAAGATGCCATAAGGCTCTACGAGAAATTAGGATTCAAGATTGAGGGCTCAAGGAAAGGTCAGTTCCTTGTGGATGAAAAATATGTGGATGATGTTATGATGACCGTCTATCCAATGGAACATCTTGATGATGTGGGCAAAACTAATTTAAGCCATGGAATGGATCACTGATCACCATGAGGTCGTTCGGAAAATTGGATCTTCTCTATATGGTCTTTTTTGCAGACATGACCATACTGATGGTTTATGGCATGTCCCTTCTTGTAACTAACACGTTCCATAATGGTGGTATTATCACTACAAATCAGCTCCTGAAGGATATGGTTGTTTATTTTTATTATCCGCCCGGAGGGATTCTGTTTCTTTCCCTTCCACTGCCATTCTTTCTTGGTGCAGGAATCCTTTTTGCCATTTACATCTACATTTTTTATTACAATTACAGAACAACAGAAAGAAACAGGGAAGAAACACCTCTGGAAACACCCATAGGATACATAGTGGGGGTTGGCTCACTCATATTCTTTGTTTCCCTCATCCTTATTCTTCTTCAAGAAGCACTGGGTGTTCCAATCACTGCCAAGGGACTGGCAGCCATTGAGCGCACTGAACCGGTGTTCTTTTATTACCAGCTCATCTATGCGCCCTTTGTTGAAGAACTGGAATTCAGGATCCTGCCCATAGGAGTATATCTTCTCGTGAGGTATTATGTTCAGAAAAAAGATTTCAAAGTGTGGCAGGTCTTTTTGACCCCGGGCAAGCTGATGAAAAGATTCGGAAGGAAACTAGACAGATATGACTGGGTGATGATATTTTCTACCAGCATACTGTTTGGATACGCCCACTACGCCTATGGGGACTGGAGCCTTTCCAAGATACCCCAGGCAGCCCTAGGAGGATTTGCCTTTGCCATAGGTTTCATGTTATTTGGGCCCTTCGTGGATATACCCATGCACTTCCTCTTTGATGGAACCTTTACGGTGGACATTATGCCTGGAGGTGGATTAGCCCTTGCTCCCATTATCATAGGATTAGTCCTGGTGTTTATCTGTGCAGTGGTAACCATAATACTGATGCTGATCAGGTATGCAAAAAAACAGGATGCGGGAAAAACCCTGCCTCCAGAGATTACTCAAAATCAGGCTTGACCCTTCCCTTCTCAATGATGAAGCCTTTCTCTGCAAGAGAATCTATGACAAGGGGAAAATATCTAAGTTCCAGTGAATGAACCCTTTCCTGCAGGGATTCCGGAGTATCCTGAGCCGTTACGGGTACAACCTGCTGGAATATAATTGGTCCGTTATCTATGTCTTTCCTTACAATGTGGACCGTGAATCCTGAATACTGTACGCCTGATTCTATTACTTCCCTGTGGACTCTCATTCCGTAAAAACCCTTTCCACCAAAGGATGGTAGGAGAGATGGGTGTATGTTTATGATCCTGTCTGGAAAACTATCAAGAAGAGATGGCTCAAGAATTTTTAAAAACCCTGCAAGGACTATGAGTTCCGGATGTAACTCCTTCAACTTCATGACTGCATTTTTATAATCTACGATCATGATGTTATTCTGTTTCGCTATTACGGATGCTCCACATTCCCTTTTGTCCGTAACCAGGCAGCATACAGTATAGGAGCAGTTCTCCTCTCTGGAATGATTCAGAATTGCTTCAAATGTTGTTCCGGATCCGGAGGCAAATATGGCAAAAGACATTGTTCCCATATTTCTGCAGTCAAAACATAGATAAAAGGATTCACAACCTATTATTTTTAAATTTTGGCAGTATAATTTACAGAATTTTCCACGAATTTGCTAAAAATGTGTTAAAATATGGTAACCATTCGTTCATTTTATATGCATGGTAAGTGATAAGGATTTCATGGAAATCTGGATCGAAAAGCACAGACCAGAGAAAGTCAGCGATGTGGCTGGACAGAAAGAAGCGGTAAAAATGCTTGAGGGATTCGTAAAGTCAGGAGAAATGCCGCATCTTATATTTGCAGGTCCTCCTGGGGTGGGTAAGACCACTATGGCCCTCTGCCTGGCAAGGGAAATGCTTGGTGAAAACTGGAAAGATCACTTACTGGAACTGAACGCCTCCAATGAGAGAGGAATTGATGTTATAAAGAATGACGTGAAGGAATTTGCAAGGAACGGCTCCATTACGGAAGGAAAATTCAAGATCATATTCTTTGATGAATCTGACCAGCTTACACCCGAGGCACAGGCTGCACTCAGGAGGACCATGGAAATTTATTACAAGAATGTAAGATTCATTTTCTCCTGTAACTATAGTTCAGGGATCATACCACCCATTCAATCCAGATGTGTCATAACAAGATTCAAGAAAATAAGCATGGAAGATATGGTGGAGGCACTGGATAAGATCGCCGTGGAGGAAAAAATGAAAGTTGACCGAAACGTTCTTGAGGCCATATTCGAAAATTCCGACGGGGATCTGAGGAAGGCGGTGAATATATTGCAATCCATAAGCTTCATTGAAAACCCAACGGTAAAGGATGTGTATGATGTCTCAGGTTCCATTGATGAAAAGGAAGTTGTGCCCCTCCTGAGCAATATGAGACACGGAAATTTTGAGGAGGCTTCCAGAATTTCAACAAATCTCATTGTGGAAAATGGATTTTCTGCCATCGATATTATTAAGGCATTGCACAGGCTTATTACAAGGGAGCAGACTTCGCCCATAATGAAGAGGGAGAGCTTTATAGCACTTGCAGATACGGAATTCAGGCTGGCCCAGGGTGGATCAGACCATATTCAACTTGATTTTCTTGTTGCCAGAATGTGCAAACTTTCCACGGATAATCTATGAAACTGCTTTTAACAATCAAACCATAATGTTCCAGAAGGTTTCATGGATTTGGTTTCAGCATAATGAAAAAAGTCAATATTCATCTATTTTCTTATTTCTCTTTTTTTCCATGTCTCCTTTCATCCTAGTTATCATGGCCTTTTCCTTCCTCTGGCTGGAATAGTAGTATGCCTGATCCCTCGTTCCATAAAATATTAGGATATACACCTTTCCAACCTTGAACCGTCCTGTTCGTCCCCTCCTCTGTATGGTTCTTATTTCTGATGGGACCGGTTCATAAAAAATTACCATATCTGTTGCAGGTATGTCCAGTCCCTCTTCAGCCACGCTTGTAGCAAGCATGAGATTATAGGTCCCATCCTTGAATTTTTCTATACCTTCCCTCTGGTTCTGCTGGGACATGCCCTTATCTCCTTCCCTGTTTCCCTGCCCCACAAATCTTATGGCTTTGATGATTTTTGATTTATTTTCCAGGTATTTCAAAAGTATTTCTGACGTTTTCCTGTAATGAGTGAAAACAAGGCATCTGGATTCGGGATGTTCCCGGATGAGGAGTTCAGCCATCTCCTTAACCTTGAGAAATTTTGGGTTTTCATAGCCTTCCCATGAGGAGTTCAGCATTTTTGCAGCCATTTGAAAATTGAAGTTCTTGTTCCATAGGGCTAGGGTTCTCATGAGAGATCTGTCATCCGTGTTTTCAATTTCTTTAAGGTAATTAGCCCCAATTTCTATACCCTGTGTCTCAATATACTCCATCAGAACATCGAGCCTGATCACGGCGGTAAAATATGGAATTGAGGTGAAAAGAGACTTGTCTCCATCCATTGCCTGTTTTGAAAGATCCCTTATATACTGGCTCATTTCAGATCTCGTGGCACTGCTTTTCACGTAGTTAAATCGTTGCTGGATCTGATTCATGAATTCCTTTTTTGCCTCCCTCAGCAGGGAAATACATTTTTCCTGTTCCGGACTTATTTTTATGAACACAGGTTCAGTGTCTGAACCCTTTACGTATGGTGCTATGTCAGGATCGTCATCAGTCCTGATCATTACACTTGAAATTTTTAGATTTTCCTTGATTTCATCAACCCTTTCATTTTTTGCACCGGGACTGGCTGTCATGGCAAGAATTCTTCTATCAGGGAGATCGTTGAAAACCTTTGCCACACTTACATATGCATAATTTCCAGTGGCTCTATGAGCTTCATCAACAATAAGAAGATAAAATTTGTTCATATAAACAATTTCCCGTTCAATATCTTTCTGTACTGTTTGGGGAGTTGAAATAACGAATTGGGATGTGGCCCACTCCGTCATTCTTTTGTCCACGGGATCGTGACCGGTAAGACTGGTTATCGTTATATCCTGATCTTCGAAAAGTTTTGTCATGGTCTGATAGTGTTGGTCCACAAGGGGTCGGGTAGGCGAGATCATGATGACTTTTCTGTCTTTCTTAAGGAAAGTGTAGGCCAGCATAGCAGAAACCAAAGTTTTTCCCAATCCTGTGGGTAAAACTAACAGGAGGTTAGAATTTAGGGCTTTTCTGTAGGCTTCGATCTGGTACGGCCTCGGCTTAAGATTGTTAAACTCTGGTATATCCTCTTCCATTGGCATGGAGATTTATAAAGGAATAAATAGGCTTTGCCATTTTATTTGTAAGTTATGCCACTTGAAACGTCCATACCAAAAAAAATAGGTTCTTCCTTATACTTTAGGACAAAGTAAGGAAACTTTTTCAATCAATTCCTATGAATCTATATTAACATTTCGTGAGGTTTTTGGATTCAGTGATTTTATAGTTCCCTAAGGAATAAAGTTTGATCATCAGGGAAAAGGATCTGTGACCTTGAGGGTTCAATTTAACCATCATAAGGATATAAAGTTTCATTTTTATTGAATTGCGAATGAACCAGAAAATGGTCAATTTTAAATTAAGATAAGCTTTCCATTATACTATAAGATATATTTACCTTGTATTGATGCTGGAACAAGGGCCGGTAGATCAGCGGTAGATCGCTTGCTTCGCAAGCAAGAGGCCTCGGGTTCAAATCCCGACCGGTCCATATGTAAATGGGTTCGTATCGATTTTTTAACACACTTCAACCACAATTCATGATGCGAACCTCAGGAAAAGCCACGTAATGGCAGACGGGCCACCAGAAATAAAGAAGTTGATGGTCGAAAAACGTCTCAAAAAAACAGAGGAGGGGCTGAATAGACCGGTGAAAAGACGGGGTTAGCTTCATAACACTAATCTGTTACCACCGGACCTATGGTGATTATATGCTGTTGGGACTATAATTATTTTTGTTAGAAGATTTTCCTGAAAACACTGGATATTTTAACATTCATGGCGTATGTAGTAATTTACTTATACGCATAATAGTGTCAAAAAAAGCACATTCCAGCCGGTAAACATGAAAACATTTTTTATTTATCTAACAGCATATAAGCGACATAGCACCGGACCAAGAATTAATAAGAAAGCCATGGTTACCAATCATATGAGTTCGCTTCACCTATCTGATGAAGAGAAGGCAAAAGAAAGCGATGTGACGACCAAGGTATTAGTAGAGAACACTTCGCAAGGAATCTACAAGCATCTTGAAGAAATTGAAAACAAACGAGACACTTACTCCCACAGTATGGGCATACCATGCGAAGATGTTGACAATGATCTGCAACAATGCCAATATTATGGTTTCGTTGGAATATCTTGTTCAATCACTTTGAGCAGCGAGTTTGAAAGAAATAAATTCACTTGGCGGCATATAAACATTAAGGAATTAAGTGAAAAAATAATAAGTTTAAGAAGCCAGACCAAAGGAAACATTAAGAGCGCACTCATAACACCACCTCCTTCTGAGGCGAGAATATTCCTAGAAGAAATGCGAAGCAGTTATCAAATACCTTATGAATATACAAAAATACTGGACTTCTCAGTCAATGGGGAATTGAACAATTGGCCAAATCCACAGACCGAGCCTTGGACGAAGAGAAGATTGAGGATTAACAAAAATGCTAACGACAATAGTTTGATTTTCAACGCCTTCTTTGTTGATGAAAATCTTGAATCAAATTTTTTAAGGCTTAGCAACCTCTATTTAGTGACTTATGACATTATGCTCTTGATCTCATTGCGGCAATGGGAGCTCTTTCTTGATTCTTATATGTTTCGAATGTATGATGTTTTTTTGCCGCCTGCCAAAATTATTCTATCCACTGATGATCCAAAGAAGGATAAGATAAATCAAGGTAAGTTTATTGGTATACCTTATGTGTCAATCAGAAAAAAACCAAATTTAGAAAAGGAAGCTTTCAGTGGGACTCTGTGCCTTTCTTTAATTTTAATTTCTACTGACGAATCCTATGAGAATAAGCGAGCTATGGATTTTCAGGAATTACACAAACTGACCATTGACGATACAAAAATAAAGTTGGAAGGAGATTCTCCTCTAATTCAATTTATAAACGCACGACTCAGTAACCCAATTTTTGCTAAATTAAACGAGAAAAGTGAGTTGATAAGAAGAGAGATCTCACAGGAAATACCACTTCGACATTTATTCAAGATTCTATCTTTCCTTATATATACTATCAATGAAGAACATTTTGATGAGAATGTATGGTCCACAATCTCTAACAGGATGTATGATTCTTTTCAATACCTTAAAGTTGTGGATGTTGAATGCAACGGATTTGGCGATAGGCTCCTACAAGATGTCAGAGACTTTTATAAGAAATCTTTAGAAAGCGATCAGCTGAGGAGGTTATTAAATGTCTTGGTGGCTCCTCAACATCAACTTAATTATAATCTTCAATTGGATACCGTTAACTTCCCTTCTCTCGTAATTAATGACCCATCTCATTTAGATGTCACAGTGAAAGCGTTTTACAATCCATTCGAGAATCTTGATGCCACTTTTATGTTTAGATCAGATGAAAAATTCCCTATGAATTCTATAAAATGGGCCTTATCTTGGCATATGAAACTGATACAGTCCCTTTCTGCCTTGACGTCGTTAAAGAATAATTATTATTATGAACTGGAGCACAGTAAACCTTTATCAGAAACATTGTCAGAAATAGAAAATAAAATGTTAAGAGATCTTGATGACTTTTACGATCTAGAAATCAGAGAATGGGCGTATTCCTACAGAATGGAATTTGAAAAGGCAAAACAATTACTTGGGATAAATCTCGATTTTCAAAATCTCAAGGAAAAAACAACCACGTTGCGAACAATTGTTCAATCGCACACACAAACTAAATTAATAGAAGAGGGCGCCAGAATCAATAAAAGAATCTCCAGACTCACAATGGCAGTGGGCATTCTAACAGCCACCCTCATTGCGTTAGAGATATATCACGTCTTCTTTTGAAACCCGATCTATTTTCTACGGATCCGCTTGTCCACCTGCTCCCCCCATCATTTCATCACCTCCTTCATATTTCTCTGGAAACATCGTTAAATGTTTCCTTTAACGCTACAGCCTTACGGAGTTCTTCTTTCTTATGGCTACCTTTCTTACTCCTCCTCTAACCAGCTCGTTGCAAATTAGAGAAAGAGAGATAGATAGATAGGTAGATCAAAGTTATATAAAAACTCTATCAGGTAAGTTTATATATTAGATTTTAAGAAGCAATCCCTGATACTCTTAGAAGGAAAAAACTTGGTGCCTTGCCCTCTTTGACAAATTTTCCAAGAACACCGTCATAGACGATCACAACATCCTGAAGCAGCAAATTTGCACCTTTAGGTATTTGTAATGGTACCTGTAACCTATAAGGTGTTGCTGTGCTGAGCATCTTGTTTGAGAAACTTACGTTGTGGAAATAAAGTTTAGACCCGTCTGGGATATCAAAGAAAGGTCTAACATTGCCGTAATACAAAACTGCGCCATTTCCAAATGTATTAATCAGCTTATTTTCCTGAGCCAATTTCTGTGCTTCTTTCTCCTTTCTTTCGTTGAACTTTTTCCTTACAAATTCGTAAAGCTTAGACAAGCTCCCGGAAATTACTGCTGTTTTATAAGCCAGATTAATTATCTCTTTTATCTCATTGATGAATGCATTATTAACGTCTTGGCGATCAACTGAAAATCTATAGTCATAATCGTTTAGATAGCTCTCTACACAGAATTTAACATCAGATGATTCTGAATCCAACAGAGCCATAACTAAGTTATAATGCGTCTTGATAAAAGGTTTACTGAATCTAAGTTCATAGTATTCGCTTAAAACATTAATCAAATCCCGACCGGTCCATATACATAGGTTCATACTCAACCCATACATCAACACGGCTCAGAACTTGAGTTTCGCAAAAATTACAGGAACAAAATTCATGCTGAAGCAGACAGACCAGTGATTTATGTCTATTCTTAATCTGATTTTGGTAGTGCACCAACCAGTATTGTATCCGCTTGCTTTATTCCCATCTCATTGAGTATTCTTTCCGCTTCCACTGATTCAGAATTATATATTATATTCAAGGGTGATTTAACGGGAATTGCCTTTATCCCACCAGATATCTCTGCCGTTCGTTCTACTGTAAGATGGGATTCTGTCAGCCTCTTTTCCATGAGTCTTGAAGGTGCATGACCAAAATTCAACAAGAAAGAGCCTATTGTACTACTTTAGGTCAAAAAACGCTTGCGAAACTCAAGTCAGAAAGATAGTTTTCAACAGAGTTCCTTTAAATCAGAGTGCGAGGACATGGCTATTGACCTTAAAGATTGATCTCGATGGCTTTGCGGTTCATCAACTCGGCTCATAGGCAGGTTTGCAATAGGGTGCTAGGAGGGCTATGGCATTCCGGACCAAAGATCCATTAAAACCTCTGCTTGATATCCATAATGTCTCCAAGCAATTCATCACCATCTCGTTGTAATTCTAGGTGTATTGAAACCAAAGAACAGGTTCTAAGTTTTCTCATTTCTAATACCCCTGCCGAATATCTCTTTTCTTGGGAAAAATCGCCCAAACTTTCCATCCAGTAGTCTCCCCTAGATGCGATAAAGTAACCATTTTGCGGCAAAGAGCACTCTTTTCCAAAAAATATCTTATTCTTTAATACTATCGCATAATAGTCATTTTCCCCTATGCGAGGGTTATTAATAGTAGGAACAACAAACTCGGGTTTTACACTAGAGACCTTGAATGGACAATCCCTATGATGATCCCGTTGCGCCTTTTTGTGGTGGAATACTACATCATCAGTGTGATTTTCCGCCAATATGCTATCCCATTTTCCGATTCTGCTCAAGGATGATTCAATAGAGCTTACAAGCTCCGGAAAAGGGATAAATTTGTTAGAATGATATGCGTCTAACTCAAACTCGTTCCTAATTCCACTCGCGAGGGTGAAGACCAATATAGTACTTGGACATGATACTACATAACACAGCTTTATCTCTTTACCGCTTTTGTACAGTTGCGCTGCACTTTTTTCTCCTAGGCCAATGAATCCTTTGTTATCGGAAAAACCA
This sequence comes from Thermoplasmata archaeon, assembly GCA_021794355.1. Taxonomy (GTDB): domain Archaea; phylum Thermoplasmatota; class Thermoplasmata; order Thermoplasmatales; family Thermoplasmataceae; genus Cuniculiplasma. The sequence goes on from JAJYRA010000079.1 coordinate 73,222, forward strand.
CTCCAATATCCAGTGTCGTTCCATAACCAAGAATCATCAGTCAGTCTGTAGGACTGCTCTATCATGCTAAGAAATGTTTCTAGAACACCAAGAGGATTAGCCTTTACCTTTACCTTATAGACACAATGTTTTATAGGGATTTCTCCAATAGAACGCGGAATGTACTTTTCAGCCGTATAATCCATTAAGGGATGTAAGAAAATTCTACGTCTCCTATCAACCACACTTTCCATTCTGCTCCCTTTTGAAATAGGATCGAACAAAAGATAGGGATGGTACACAACCAAAGGATCGCTGGCTTGTGAAGACCAAGACACGTACGGGTAAAACTTTCGATCCTTCTCGATTGGCCAACTGAAAACTCTTGTTGAGTAACTTCGTTTGATAATCCCCATTGCTGACTACCTATCCGTTGGTTCGTAATATTTTTTATCCTAATCCTAATTCCATGTATCATGATGTATCCTGATATGGCAATCAGAGGACTAAATGAGGAAGACCTTCAGGAATTCCTGACTACTGCCTTTCAAAACGATGGTGGCGTTGTAAGGAATAATCACGACATCGATCCTAGATCAGAAAATGGGGCAGATCTTGATGTCACGTTGGACAAAGATCGAATTCTGGTCGCGGTAAAGGTCAAACCAAAGAAAAGCGATATAGATCAACTGAATCGGCTTGCTCTAAGAAGTGGCGAGGGGAAGTTGGAATACGCCCATTCACAACCGACAACTGGAGAATTCCATAACAGAGCAATCCAGATTCGAGATAAAGTTCATTTTCTAACCGGTGAGGAACTTCATGAATTCCTTGTCAAAGGGGAATGCATGGCATATGTGAACAGAGTGCTGGAAATGCATCCCTTGCTACAAGAATATGCTGATACACTTGCTCTGATCTGGACTCATAAAAGGGTTACGAGATCTGATGTTGTGAATAAAAGAGAAATTGACTTCCTATTCAAAATGAAAGACGAAGTTTTAAAAAAAAGAGCCGGTGTTACTATGGTCTATCTACATTGTGACAGAGTGATCAACTCTATGGAGAAGAGGGATCCAATGGATTTTGTGCCTTTACTCAACGAAGTCCTTCTTGACTTGGATTTAGTACAAGTTTTCTCTGGGGAGGGTTTGTTCACTCAATTCGAGGAGGTTGCGCATGTGGCTCCGCATCTGTTAAGCGGATTCTGGTCAGCGATAAGCAGACGAACTTATTGGAAAGAGTTTGTAAAGGAATCTGGCGCCTTGAACACTTTTGAAAGTGTGTCTCAGTTTGCGAAGAGATTCTGGTTGCTCCCCAATAAGGGTTCTGTGGGCAAAGCAAAGAATCTGGCTGGAAATGCTATTGGTTTCCTATCTGGGCTTAGAGATTCGTTAGAATGCATAGCTAGGTGCTTCAAAGATATGGATGACATAATTGATGGGATGTGGGCTGGATACTATACTGATTCAGAAAGTGAGTTCGAGTGAGTGTTTGCCTTCGTCATATGATATCAAGAGGATTCTTTCAAAGATTGATTTCTTGAAGGAATTCACGTCCATTACCAAAGAGGAAATGGATGAGGCAAGAAAACTCATAAAGCCAAATTCATGCGTTCCAAACATACGGAAAGATTGGGAAAGGAAGCCTGTTCTTGACGCTCTTGTAAAGATCATCGAAACACGCGGTATTTTACCAGAGAAGGAATCGAAATGGTGGGTTAAAGCGATCACGATCTAAGCCTATTTTGACGTTATATCGATACCATCCTACAGGATCACAAATATTATTATCCGATGCGTCTATTCTATATTGAGAGCTTAGGAAGAGGTTAAAGGCTCAGATAATTGTTAAGGTGAGCTTTTTATTGGTGGTTTAATGATTGGGAAAAGTGAAAAAAAAGAGGAAAAGGATGAGTTAGCGCAATATACATTTGAGGGAGAGAAGCGACCTAAAATACCACTAGCAGGGCTAGTTTCAGATAAGACAAATTCACTTAACGAGAACAAGACATGTATGTTTGATCCACACCGAGACCCAGAATTACAATGGACGAAAAAGGCTGAGAACCCGAGTTATACAATAATCAGTAGGAAATGGTGAACCAATGGCTTATCAGTTGTTCGGAAAGGAATTCTGGATTGATCAACTAACCAAGATTGGATATAATGTGAATGTTCAGGAATTTCCATTAACCCTTTTAAGGGAACAAAAAATTCTGCCAGTTAACACAAACCCATCAAAGGTCTACAGGCTTTTCCACAATGGACTGATAGAAATTGTCGTATTTGAAGTTAAGGACGACGAATTCTCACGTGGAAGATGTGTTTCCTTAGCAAGATCGTGGAAAAGAAACAATCTCACTAGCCCTGTCATAATCTTGACGAATTCCAAGGATTCATACGTCAGCATACTTCCAGGAACTGGTTTCAACTCGGAGGCTAAAGTGCTTTATCTCTCAGAACAGCTCTACCACACGGATAAGCTGGTTCTAGAGTCATTGAAATGCGAAACGGATAAAGTGGTTCTGTTAAAATGTTATAACGAAAAATTCTTCCCTTACCAGAAAGTGAGGGATGAATTCTTCACCGGTTACAGCAAAATGTTTCAGAAACTTCAGGAATCATTGTCTGTCCATCTCGGTCAACATACACGATCGTTTTCGCAGAAGTTTCTTGGCAGACTCATGTTCCTTTACTTTCTTCAGAAGAAGGGCTGGCTAAAAAAGGATAAACATTTTATTGATTCCATCTCAGGATATAAAGAGCTCAGCCACATATATTATAACGGCCTTAACACGGGGAAATTGGAAGGCATACCTTTTCTTAACGGCTCGCTCTTTGATAGGGAAGATTATCTCAGTGATGAAAAAGAGGCGGAAATATCTGGAATGCTCAATGATATGTTCTTAAAGGCAAGGAAATTTTTTAATAATTATAATTTCACCGTAGACGAAACCTCTCCACTGGAAGTTGAAGTAAGCATCGATCCTGCCCTTATAGGGACTGTTTTCGAAAACCTGCTGCTTGAAAAAGAACGTGGAAAGAAGGGCACCTTTTATACACCAAAGGATGAAACCTCATTTATCTGTAGGCGAGCGCTGGTAAAATACCTTGGGTTGGAAGATGGATTTTCTGCTGACCAGAAAGAGTTCAGGGATGGATTACAGAATCATCTGGAAGTCCTAAGAAAAACGAGGAAAATAGACGAGATCAGGGAATTGAAAGACAAACTCATGAAGGTAAGGGTTGTTGACCCGGCTGTTGGATCCGGAGGTTTTCTAGTGATCATGATGCAGGAGATAGTTTCTACAATCATGGAGGCAGATGCAATAGCAGGTTGGAAATCAGACCCATATGAATACAAGAAGGAAGTACACAAAAACCTTTGGGGCTTCGACATAGAGCCAGAAGCAGTTGAAATTGCACGACTCAGACTCTGGCTTTCCATGATTATAGATCAGGAAGTACCTGTGCCTCTTCCAAATCTGGATTTTAAGATTGTAGACATACCCGACTCATTGCAGCTCGAGAGCTACCAGAAAAGAATTGACCCGGAAATAGAGGAGGAAAGAGACCTTGTGGGCAAGTTGAAAGCGCAGTACTCAAACGAGCATGACCATGAAAGCAAAGTTAAGCTGAAGCAAAGAATCAGTCTCCACTCCAACAACTTGTTAAAATATGGCCTCAATATAAATGTAATTGAGAGTGATATGGTGGAACCAGCGGATATCGTTGTCATGAACCCTCCCTATGTGAGACAGGAATCCATCGATCCGGAAAGAAAGAAATATTACATCAATACATACAAGTTTGATAAGAAATCTGACATCTATGTATACTTCTTCCAGAGGGCACTTCGGCTTCTCAAGCCTAATGGTGCTGTATCGGCCATAACATCAGACAAATGGCTCGAAACATCGTATGGAATAAGACTTCAAGAACACCTGAAAAGCAGGTTGATCTCAATATATGGTCAAAGAAACAGGTCTTTTGAGGCCGATGTTAACACGGTAATAACAGTTTACAGCAATGAAATGCAGAATGGCCCCGTTGATTTTACCTACCTTGAGAGTTATGCTTCAAAAAACATAGTTCGGAGAATTCCAGTAGAGAGGGCGGACCTTAAACCAGGTAAATGGTTCTATCTTCGTGCTCCAAAGATGTTCATGGAAAAGATATACCCAAAGCTTACACACAAGCTGGGTGATTTCGCTGAAATAAAACGTGGTTTCACAACAGGTGCGAACGATTTCTTCTACATGAAAGATGTTTCATCACAATACGAGGCGGATTATCTCTCCAACCCAAAGAAGTTCGAGGAGTGGGGTGTTAGCGTCAAGAATGAGAAGGAGTTGAAAGATCTGGGATTAATTTATATTGAGAACGAGGGTGGGGAGAGATTCGTAATAAACACGTCCGATACACAACCTCTCGTCAGGACTACAAAAGAGCTTAAAGGTTACACAATCAAGGAGATGGGGAAATTATGCCTGTACACTAAGGTCCCTGGTGAAATGACCAAAAGGTATATTGAATGGGGAAGAAAGCAATCGATAAACATAAGAGGCCAAAAAGAACCTGTCATAGGCTATAACAACGTACCATCGGTATCTGGAAGGAGAAACTGGTATTCTCTTAACGATCTTGATCCAACAAACATTATTTTGCCCATGTATGTGATGGATAGATTCTTCATTCCCATGTCGGATGAACCCGTTATTTGTGATCATACGCTATATACAATAAAATCAAAAGTGAAAGAAATATCAACATACCTAAATTCCACGATATTTTACACGACCATGGAACTATACCTAAGGAGGTTAGGTGGAGGTGGAGGTGTAGGTGAGATCATGGTAGATGACTATAATGAGATGCCGGTTCCGGATTTGAACAAGCTCGATTTAACAAAGATTGATGTTTCACTGGAAAGGAATGTGAAGAGATATTTCGAAGAGACTAAAACCGATGACAGAAAAAAACTGGACTCGGAAATACTGAATTTACTGGGCGTTAGTGATTTTTCATTAGAGGAATTCTACAATGAATTTGCTGATCTAGTTGACGACCGCCTTATCAAAGCTGACAGAGGACTGAAATCACAGGAGGAGAGCGATGACCAAAATAATTGACAATTCAAAGCAGAATTTAGCAAGTGTCCTGAACAACGAGATGAGCCACGTTGAGGAACTTGCCATAGCTTCAGCATATTTCAATCTTGAAGGTTACAAGAATATCAGGGAAGGCTTGGAAAATAAGCCTCTGAAACTCTTGTTGGGTCGGGAACCGTCTGAAAGCATCAAGTTCGAAGAAGAGGTAATAAAGAACCTTGAAAGCTTTGATGAGAAATTCAGATCGGAGCAGGAAAACGTCCTTTCAAGCGAAGTTCTGAACAATGAGGATGATGAAAGCTACTTCTCCGCACTTCACGATGCCGACAAATATTTCAAGAGACCTGAAGTGGAAATAAGAAGGGTGAAAGGGAGGTTTTTCCACGGCAAGGCCTACATGGGTGCACATCCATCTTTTTCCACTATAGTCAACGGCTTCGCCACTGTGGGTTCAAGCAATTTTACCGGTGGCGGGTTGGCGGGAAACAGGGAGCTTAACATGCTTACAACGGACAGGGAAGGTGTAACTGAACTGATAAACTGGTTTTTGAGCCTGTGGAAAGAGGACAATTCAGTTGATTACAAGAAAGAATTCCTTCAGCTGCTTGAGAATTATGTCACGACCCACAGTCCGTATGAGGTTCTTGCCAAGGCCCTTTATGAGGTATACCGTCCGCAGATCGACGAAGCGAAGACCAATAACCTCATGAAAACCCTGTTTCCCCATCAGGTACTTTCCACTATACAGGCATCAAGAATACTGAGTGCATATAATGGAGTTATCATAGCAGATTCTACAGGCTTGGGAAAGACAAGGGTAGGCATAAATCTAACCCAAATGGCCATAAATGAAGGGAAAAATCCTATACTTATAGCTCCAAAGAGCGCCCTGGATACTACATGGAAAGACGAAATGGACAAGACACATGTACACATTGACTCAATTTCCTCTGAGTATCTTTCAAGCCATCCGGATCAGACTGTAAAGGATTATTCTGAGAAAGATTTCATAATCATAGATGAAGCTCATTATTTCAGGTCACAGTCATCGAACAGGTATAGTGCGCTGCGCGATCTTATGGCGAGTGGTAGCAAACAAATTGTTCTGCTTACGGCAACGCCAATAAACAACAGCCTTATGGATCTCTACGCACTTCTTTCTTTATACCTGAGAGACGATGCAATATCAGACATAAGTCCATCCCTTAAAGGTTATTTCTCCTTGCAGCAGAAGTTGTGGATCAATGAACAGCCGGTCGA
>JAJYRA010000013.1 GCA_021794355.1 Thermoplasmata archaeon
TGCGGAATAAGAAATAATAACTAAATTTGAGAGGATAGAAAATGATCAGTTCTGAATATGTATGTAAAAATCTCCATGATGACACTTTACTTTTCAATGCGCAAATCGTGGGATTTGGTTACTGCTGGGTTTGGATTGCAACACTGGTGAATTTCGACTCTGAATCAGTGGACAATGTACTATGGGATATGGCTGACAGTCAGTCCCCCATAAGGAATTTTTAAACTCAGGCTATCTTTGATCGATACGCAGGAAACATAGTACAATGGTCTGATGATGATAAGAACCTTCTGCAGATTGAGCATGATTATGTCATGTCGATGGAGAAATCCTACGCTGATATGGTAAGTAACTGATCTTAATTCTCTGACCGGCGGAATAAAGGGAACCTGAAGGATGCCATCATTTTACTAATTAATCTCACACAACCAATCAGATCAATATACCACAGCAGCACAGACAAAAATTCGATCTCTCTTTCACTGAGCATCGCATTTTTTACTTCTTATTTCATTAACTGAATGTTTCTTACCTATGGGTCAGAATTCCCCCGTATGTCTCAGAATAAATTACTTTTTTCGTATGACTTATACCTGTTAGAGAAGCTGCATCTCGATCAGAATAAATACTCTTAGCCAAGGCATCTAATAAACCACAGATCACACTGTAATAATCAGTTGAAGCGTGATCGCCTACCGAAATGTAATAAATCAAACAGAATAGAAAAGATTAGTAACCTTATCCATTCCCGGCGAGTGAGAGATTACAGTTCTTCCCTCGAACTTAAGTTTATAACCAAGTTCATTTAGAAATTGGTTGCACTTTCTTCTCAATTCTTTCGAATGCGTTTCAAGGATTATACGTGGCTTCAATCTTCGGATTGTGTTTTTAGCTCCTTGAAACACTTCAAACTCAAATCCCTCCACGTCAATTTTTAAGATATCGACCCACTCGAGAGCATAGCTGTCCAGTTTCTCTGTCCTGAATTTCACATTTCCGCCTTTAATTAACATTGTGCCATCAGGCTTTCCAACAATATCCGAACCGTTCCCCAGTGCAAGGTTATATGCCTTTACGTCTGCCTTGTTAAGAGCGATGTTTTCCTCTAAGATTTTGAATACATTGTCCAGAGGTTCGAAAGCAATCACTTTGGCCCCGAATTTTTTCGACCACCATAACGCAGAATCCCCATAATTTGCCCCGACGTCTATAACGGTTTGATTCTTATGTGGGGTAAACCCTTTGACATTGTAAATCTCCTCCACAAAAATCTCCCTTAAGGCACCATTGGGTGTGCTCTCTGAAAAAATGAATCCATCAGAAACTGCCTTAATTAATGGTAACTCTTTCCATTTTTCATACGTTGACTTCCTGTACCTCCGTGACAAGAACTCCATAAATAAATTGTGGTTAAATCCAAGCTTCACAAAATCTGAATGCTGCATCAATTTCCACTTCACTGACCCGTACATAAATACTCAATGTGCAGTTATATAAAAAGATAGAAGCGCATATTATCCAATAGGCACTTATGTAGGTATTGCTATGCTTCACTGGCTGTGGATAGTGTAAAATTTCTGACAACCAGAGAAACAATAAAAGGTTGCATAATAGCCTAAGGTTTTGAGAATGAAGCCCTGAACCTCTCATCCTCCGCAGCAAACTTCAGGAAAGTTTCAACCCACAGTTCCTTGGTTCCTATGTCATATCTTGCCCCGTCTATTTTTTTTGCATACATTTCCTTTTCCTTCAGATACAGATTAAAAGCATCAGCCAGCTGGTATTCATTATTTGTCCCAGGTTTTATCTTTTCAAGGTACTGGTAGATATTATTTTCCAAGACATAAATGCCCGTTATCCCAAGTCTTCCAGGTGCTTCTGCAAGAGATGGTTTTTCCACAATGTTTCTTATTCTGTACATTCCTTCTTCAGTTTCTACAGCATCGATTATGCCGTAATCCTGAACCTTTGAATCCGGAACTGTCTCCACCGCCACTGTTTGGCACATTGTTTTGTAATAAGAATCAATTATATGGGACGTTACAGTTTTACCGGTTCGAGATTTATATATAGTGTCACCCAGAAGAACCACAAAACTCTCATCACATGTAAAACCCTCTGCATATTTGATTGCATCAGCAAGACCTTTTTGATCCTTCTGTCTCACGAAGTAAATATCTGGCATTTCAGAAATTCCATAATCGTCCATTTCTTCATCAAGCCTGTGCTTGTCAAAATAATTTATTATGGATTCCTTTCCTGCACCTACAATTATCAGAATCTCGTCAAGTCCACTATTGAAAGCTTCTTCAACCACATAATGAATGACAGGTTTATCCAGGATGGGGAGCATTTCCTTTGGCTGAGCCCTGGTTAGAGGATAGAAACGTTTTCCAAGACCGGCAGCAGGTATTACGCACTTCTTAATCTTTTCCAATTCCAACACCCATTGTTATGTCATCAGGCTTGATTGACAAAATTCTTCTGAGATCAAATACCATCTTATCTTTGAAGAGTACTGGATCAATGCTTCTGAACTCTTCCCACTCGGTTGCTGTGATCACAATGCTGCACTTCATTATGCACTCTTCACTGCTATTGCATTGCACTATTCCAGGGTATTGCTTAACTATGGGATCGTATGCAAAAATTTTTGCTCCACGCTTTGAAAGATTCTCAATAAGGGCTATGGATCTGCTCTCCCTCAGATCATCTGTATTATCCTTGAAGCTCAGGCCCAGAACACAAATATTTCTATCATTCAAATCCCCAGCGAGCCTGATGATTTTTTCAACCAGTTGATTTATTCTGTCTGAGTTATATCTTATGACAGAGTCAATTATGTCCAGTTTAACATCCTTACTATTGGCATAAGAATTCAGAGCAATCGTGTCCTTTGGAAAACATGATCCGCCATAACCTAAACCGGGTTTGAGAAATTCCTTTCCAATTCTGTGGTCTAGTCCAATACCATGAGCAACTATTTTTACATCTGCTCCGGGAATCTTCTCACAGAGATCAGCCATCTGGTTTATGAATGTGATCTTGGTGGCGAGGAATGCATTGCTGGCGTATTTTATTAGCTCGGCATTTTCATTGGTTGTGATGATAGTTGGCGCATTGGTGAATTTCCATACGTCTTTGCATACTTGTGGGTCATTACCACCAACGACAATCCTGTCCGGATGTTCAGTGTCATAAACTGCTGAACCTTCGCGTGTAAATTCCGGATTTGAAGTAACGTTCATTCCTGTCAGGTTACTTATGTGTCTTGCTGTTCCCGGCGTTACTGTGCTCTTTATAATCAATTCCGACTTTGGGACTACTTTTGAGACCTCTTTTGATGCAGCAACAACAAAACTCAGATCGATACCAGCTTCATTGTTAGGAGTTGGTACACAGATAAAAACTCCAGAGCATTCAGCCAGATCTGAATAATCCGTCGAAAATTTTAGTCTAGAACCAGCTGACTCGATTCTGTTTCCCAATTCAGGTTCGAATATTGGTAGGTTGTTGGAATTTAACTTGTTAACTCTTTCTGTTGAAACATCTATACCAATAACTTCGTTATCATGATTTGCAAGTACTGCAGCTGTAACAAGACCGACGTAACCCAATCCCACAACTCCTATTTTCATAGATAATTATCCCTCACCCATTTAACCGTATTAATGAGCCCTACTTCCAATTCTGTATTAGGCGTCCAGTCCAGGATTTTCCTTGCCTTTGAAATATCTGCGGATCTCCTGAATGGATCATCTTCCCTGGAATCGAGATGCACGATTTTTGATGAACTACCTGTGACTTCTATAATTATTTTCGCCAGTTCGAGAATAGTGATCTCTTTATTTGAACCTATATTCAGAATTTCCCCCTTCAACCCGGACTTGGTAAGGAATTTCCACGTTGCTTCCACCCAATCATCCACATAGAGAAAGCTCCTGGTCTGATCACCCTTTCCATGCACCGTGATATCCTCATCTTTCAAAGCCTGTAATATGAATCTTGGAACAACCCTCCCGTACTGTCCGTCTGGTCTGATACCTGGACCGTACACGTTAAATGGCCTCTGTATCCTGGTATCAAGCCCAAACTGTCTCATGTATGCCATAATCAATGCCTCGGAGTAACGTTTGCCTTCATCATAACAGCTTCTAATACCAGTAAAATTCACATTTCCCCAGTATGTCTCGGGTGTGGGAATGATGGATGCGTTTCCATAAGTTTCAGATGAAGAAGTGTACATGAATACTCCCTTTGATTTCCTAGCAATTTCCAGCATACTGAGCGTTCCCAATGAATTTGACATCAGAGTGTCAACTGGATGTGCAATGTAGTCTTCCGGCGATGGTCTTGCTGCAAGGTGAACTACATAATCAAAATTACCCTCTGTATAGAAATCTTCCACATTTTTATCGATAATATTTACAGTTTCAGGCAAGTTGCTCGACTTCATCGTTGAAAAATTATCCACAACCGTGACTTCCAATCCATTTTCTAGGCATTTTTCTATGAGGTGAGATCCTAGGAATCCGTTTCCACCCGAAACCAAACATTTCTTCATTATTGAGGTATATGAATCTGTAATTAGAGTTTTCACATCATCCTTTCACAAATTCAAATAGATATAAACCCAGAAAGGCGGAAATTCTAGGGTTTTTAAAAGGAGCTGCAATTTTTCAACAAACTTTACTTAAAGGCTTTCGAGGAATCTTTTGGCCCTCTGTTCACTTGAGTGATATTGCTTGAATTTTTTGTGTCCCTCAATTGCAATCTCTTTCCAGGAATCATTTTTCAAAGTTCGAAGAAGTTTCTTCTCGAGTTGCGAAAAGTTCGAAAAAAATATCGCAGAATTCATATCTTCAAAGTTATTTGGTATTTCAATGGGAAGGTATGGTGACACCAAGCAAGTGCCATAATACGGAATCTCCCAATACCTGAATGTATCGAAACCTGCACCAGGTAAAGATATGGCCATCTTACTATTTTGGGTGACGTCAACGTATTCATTCCAGGGAACCTGAGGGGTTTTATTGTTTTGGAATTCTGTTAGGTTCAAAAAAACCTTTAAATTATGTTTTGATGCCAGTTTTTCCAACATTTTAGACGTCTTTATCCTGTAAGGTGTATTTGGAGAACTTATGAAACAGAAATCAAATTCTTTCTCACCGCTATGTTTTTTGAAAGTGTGGTCGTTTATTGAAAGATTTAGGGGCAAAATCTTTTTTTTAACCAGTTGAGGACTGAAAATGTTAAAAATTGTATAGGACAATGAAACTGGAGCTTGTGATCTCAATTTATCGTAATAGGAAAACCCCAATTTTTTTAGTGCTCCAAATTTCTTAATTACTGCAAAATTGTTTCTGTAAAGCTCCCTTTTAAAATATAATTTATACCTCTCTAATATCTTAAGTAAAAACGGGTCATCTCTGCCGTCTAAAAAATAGATTGGAACTTTTTTCCTAGAACCTATCAGATCTAACAATTCATTATTTTGGGCGTTTAAGGAACTTACTACAACAAATTCATAGTCTTCAGAGAGGGGATCTACAGGATGGTCTTCTGAGTCTGTTGCAATGGTACTAAATTTTCTATGCGACTTCATTCCATTTGGCAAGGTGAGAGTTCCATTAAAATCCTCAATTACTTCACTATTTTGCTCATCCCGTACCCTTATTTTACCATTACTGGAATGGCAATGATAAAATGGTTTACGCGGGAAATCTATAACCTTATTACCACTTTTCACTAGACCATTATACAAAATATCTGAAAGTCCCTCTTCATTTGGGGTAGTAAGGAATAGTATTTTCACCGTCTTAAATTAATGAACACTATATATTTTTAACCATTAGCGTACCCTTTTGAGCAAATACCCTTATTCTAGATCTGTCCTCTGATCTTCTCGCCTGATCCTGCCTTTTTGCTCTTAATCCACCCGCTTCACCCCCATATTTACCTCCTGGTTTATATAGTCATATACCCACAACCTCTGATATCCCTCTGCTTCCAGTCCTTCTGGGGTTCTGATCAGACAGTTCTCCCAGAACTTCATCTCTGCAATGGAGAATATTCCCTCTGGTACAGGCCATATAATGCCCTAATCATCGTTCTCAACATACTCTTTGTATCCTTTCTCCCGGGATTCCTTGGCAACTACAGATGTGTGAAGTATGCCAATGGCGTTATTGTCACCAAGACGGAGGCAAGTGAAGCAATTGTTGAGTTCATGAAGAATAACCATGCGGAAGTACACAATTGGGAAGTTGAAATATCAGATCACGTTCAGAAGGGGCTGGAAGCGTAAGGAAAATATCGCAACGGACTGCAAGTTGTTTAAATATCTGTTCAACTCAGCAAATATAAAGAAAATTATTCTGTATAAATAATTTAACAATAATTATCGTTTATGTCATTACCTCGTCGTAAACTTTTTTATACTTATCTATCCAATTGTCATATTTAGTAATCTGTTCGAATAGGCCGGTTTTAGGTTGCTTGTATATCATTT
>JAJYRA010000085.1 GCA_021794355.1 Thermoplasmata archaeon
AATAAATTGTATATCCATAGAAATGGGTGCAGTGAGTTATAACCAGATACCTGAACCAAGGGAATTGGGATCACAACTCCTGAATGCACTTTCTGTCACGCTTCCAAAGGCAATTCCCAATAGCGGCATAAAAGTATCCACCAGAAAGAAACTGGAACTCAAGCGAAAAAAATAGGAAAAACACAATGTTTATGTGTGATTTCTGCTCAAAATTTTCATGGAACTTCCGTTCCATCACTAAAATGATCGGTGAATTTTCCGATCTTATGACGGCCGGCATGAAGAAAAAGGTCAGGAAACATTTCAGGGAATATTTACTGGGTATGATGATACCTCCGGAGATCAGGAGGAAAAGTATTTCCAACATATCATCACTTGTATCGGAATATGATCAGAGTACATTGAACAGGACATTTCATGCCGTTGATCTGAAAATACTTGAGAAGAATTACATTGCATATCTGAAAGCGAGGATCGGTGAACATCCAGTGGAGTTCATAGGTGATGATACACTTCTTGAACATCCCGGTTCAAAGGTCATGGAGAATGTTGGGTGGTTTCATGATCATTCATCCGGAAAGAATGTTCTGGCCCACCAGCCTGTAACCACCATGCTTCATGATCTTGAAAGCAATGAATTCTATCCATTTCTTGTGAGGATGTATGTAAAAAAAGATAAAGACAGCAGTAAAGGCAATACAGAATTTAAGACAAAGCTTGAGACCATGGCCAATCTGTTTACAATTGCATCTGAAAACTTCAATGTAACAGGAAAGGTCGTTGATTCATGGTATTCGAGCTTCTCATTCCTTGGAGAGAATTATACAACAGAGCTGAGGTCTAACAGGAAGGCATCATTTCAGGATCTCGGAAAGATGACACGAAAAAATTGGATCTAATCGACCCGTGATGGGTATATAAATGGATGGTTCTTACTTATTATGCTTGGCAGTGAATTATAGCCTAAAACACCTTCTCATGAGAAATGTCGTACGTACAAGAGGTAAAAATTGATCTATACTTGAAAGAGATGATATATATAGAAAATATCCTATAATGGAGAGATACTTCATTGATTTTATCAACATAACAATAGTTCCTGATCTGAACAAGGTACTTGCAGAATGGACAAATAACTGGTCCAAGACTGCGTTTTAGCACTCCCATGATTTCAAGAATGCAGAATGCAGAGACTCAATGATATTCCTCGTTGTATGGAAACTCACACTATCGACTCTCCTACGGGGATGAATAGACTGGATTATTTATATATCCATCTAATGTTGAAGAGAGCCAAAAAATTAAGGAATTTCCACTGTACAGATCTTTCCATATCTGGCTTACCAACGGCAAACCAGCCAGTCTTGTAGTTCTTTACAATCCGGAAAACGGAAGAAAGAAGTTCCTTGTGTCCGACCATCTTGAAGGAGATGATCTCATGGGTGCATGAAACATGCGACTGTTTCTTTTGGGGTTCCGGAATTAAGCATGTTTTTCGTGAGTGCACTCTCAAGCAATATGCTTCATCCTGACCGGATAAGAGTGCCCATGTTCCCAAATGCCAACGCCAAATTAATTTTCCCCAAAAAAAGGCAAAATAAAAATACCCAAAAACACCAATTTAAATTCCATTGACAGGGAATTGAACCAATTGTATGAGGCCGGGTCCGGGAATTGAACCCGGGTCCGGGGATCCACAGTCCCCAAGGATATCCCCTACCCCAACCCGGCCATGTAAGACTGTAATTCATTAAGATATTTTAATCATTCCCAGAGGGTACCCAATTTATGGACGAAATGAATTATTTAATAGATGTAATAATCAGGTAGCATGCTACAATTGAATATTATAGATTCTGAACTGGAACTGGTTCCAGAAACCCTACTTGACGATTTCCAGATAAGAAAAATTGCCAAAACCAGGGAAAAGAGACCATCAGAAATGATTCTCGACTCAAACTATATGCATGGAGCCATTGACAGAAAGTTTCCCGGAAGCTCTAATCGTATGGGTAGACCGGACATATTCCACCATCTGTTAAATGTGACTCAGGATTCCATCCTCAATAAAAGAGGTTTACTTGAAATAAATATTCACACTAAAAATGATCTCATAATTCATATTGATCGGGAAACAAGAATTCCCAGATCCTATAACAGGTTTTTAGGGTTAATTGAGAAACTTTTTGTTAAGGGTATTCTTGAATCCCCAGATGGGAAAGTATTGATGAACATTGATAGTGGAAAATGGGATAACCTAATGAAGAATGATTATGAAAAGGTTCTTCTCTCTCCCAGAGGACCTCTCTGTAAACCATCAGACCTTATCAACCGGGATAAAAATTATTGTATAATTATGGGTGGCTTTTCAGAGGGAGATTTTTCAAGTCCAGTATATGAAAAACTGGAAGCTAAATCCGTTTTCGAGGAAGAGTTAACAATCTGGACGGTAGCGTGGGAGATGATTGCTTCAATGGAAACGGTTAAAAACCTCAGATAATACATAAAACCTAAAATTTATAACTATTTTGATTATACGGTTCAATAAGCGGGTGTGGTGTAGCCTGGTAACACGCGAGCTTGCCAAGCTCGTGCCTCGGGTTCAAATCCCGGCACCCGCATAGTTTTATAGTTTCTGTCTTAAGTGATAAGAATATGGAATAAAAATATTATTCTATTAATATAAAATAAGTCGCCTGATTGAAATATAGAATTGAACAAAAAATGAACCTCATGTTCCCTCAACGATAGTAATCAATTCCAGAATTAGATACTACTGACTTCCCTTTGAGAAAAACGCTCTTAACTGGAGAGTCGACTCAAGAAATGAATGCGATATGAAGGTTAGAAAAATTTGCAAAGGAGAACCAATTAAGGTTAACGGATAAACAAAGGAGAAGGTTGAATAAATATAAATCAAAAAATTTCTGGAATTTCCTCCCATATTCACGATTTAGATATTCGCATCTGTACCAATTTCCGCCTAAACTCATAGCGTTTTTATCAAACCAAATAATCATGTTCTCCCTTTCAGGTTTCGTGTTTTAAAAAATGTTGAGAAATACTGACAATTGTGTTGTCCTTTCTCCTACACTATCTTTGAATTTGATACTCATTGCTATTTGTCAGGTACTCTGACATACGCTCCATCCTAAAGGATTGGAAGTTCTCACTTTTGCTTCCTTTTCGCCTTCATTCCTCACGGTCCGGACGGTTTCGCAAGAATCCATTACCGAGTCTTAAGGTCGCTGCCCATTACAATGTTGCCTCTCCAAGGGTATCAATGCTCCCTCTGCACGCACTCCTGTCTACGTGCAATCGGGATACGCCTTTATCTGTATCATGTCTGACCGGAACACCGAGATGTTCCCAACCTCTTACAGAGGATTTCATAGGAGCAATCGCCATCACGCCATTTTTCAGGACTTATCCAATGGATTTACTTCCGATTTCGTGTTTCATGAAGCAATATAATCGTTTCGCAATTCGTCCACATCGCAAGCTCGGTGGCTTTCTTGCTCATTTAGTTGTAATCTACTCCGTTATGATAACAGGCAGATTTAATCCTCAACACATTCATGAAAAGTTTATCTATTCCGTGAGATTAATTAAACCATGTATAAATTTCCATCAGAGGAGTGGGCGAAGGCATACTATGAAAAATTAAATGCGAATTCTGATTACAGGGATTCTGCGAGGGATTGGGAAGGAGATATAACGCTCGTGATAAATGCAGATCAAGGCCTGGAGAGGGATGCATATCTCTATCTTGATCTCTATCACGGAACATGCAGGAGGTATATATTCACAACCGATCCTGAACACATACCAAAATCTGAGTTCACTTATTCTGGAAAATTCGGGAACTGGAAGAAACTCATTAACAGTGAGGTGGACCCAATAAAGGGAATTCTAACAGGTAAATTCAAGATGAAAGGATCGATGTCAAAAATAATGAGGTATACGAAGGCTGCAAAACTCATGGTGAACACAGCCTCACTGGTCCCTTCGGTGTTCTGAATGTGGTTCTTCAGAAGCCCGTCCATAGTATACGGCGAGGATTCCATTTCATTTTTCAATGAACTTCCACAGAGAAGGCTTGTTATTGTTACTGACGGAAATATTATCAGGGCTGGGTTGCTTCAGAAGATAAAGAATGAACTACCTTCAGATTCTGAGATACTGATAATTGATGATGTGCCGATAGAACCAACAATTTCCTATGTTTTATCCCTGAAGGGAAGGATAATTGATTTTAACCCGGACCTCATCATTGGACTTGGGGGAGGTTCCTGCATGGATTGCGCAAAGGTTGTGTTCGTAACCTACGAGAGACCGGATATCGATCTTCATGATATAACTCCACTTGTGAATCTGGACCTTAGAAAGAAGGCAAGACTCATACTCATACCAACAACAAGTGGTACTGGTTCAGAGTGTTCATGGGCTGCAGTCATCAGTGATGATGATCACGGAAGAAAGAATGAATTTGCGTCTCCAGAAATAATTGCAGATTTTGCCATAATCGATCCGGCAATGGTAAGTTCCCTGCCTGAACCCGTTAGAAAAAGTACCGCGGTAGATGCACTGGCACACGCCATAGAGGCCAGGAGCAGTACGTGGAAAAATTCATACTCCGATATTTTTTCCGATAAGGCTGTGGAACTTATTTCCGGTAATCTCTTTGATGCGATCTCACACCCTGAAAATATGGAGGCTGTCTCCAATGTCCACATGGGTGCCTCCATGGCTGGGCTTGCATTCTCAAATTCGCAGATAACTCTCGCTCACTCACTGGGACACTCCCTAGGTGCCCATTTCAAGATACCACACGGAATATCAGTTGGAATTTTCCTTCCTCATGTAATAAGATTCAACTACGCTGAATCTAAAGGGGAATATGTAGCGTTGAATAAAAAATTCCCACCAAATCTGAGAAAGAGGTATCTTTACCTGACAGTAGAGAATTTCCTTAAGGTACTTTCAATGCCAGTGAAGATCTCAGACCTGAATATCAAGAAGGATGAATACGAGAAGAAGATGGATTCTATGGTAAGTGTTGCCCTTGAATCCACGGGAACAGTGCTAAACCCCAGGGATGCTGGGAGAGCTGAATTGGAGATGTTTCTTAGGGAGATCGAGTGAAAATGAGAAAATATGGAAATTTCATAAACGGAAAAGATGATTATGATGGAGTTGGATATAAGATCGTATCGCCAATAAATGGCAGTTCATTCGCCAAAGCAGTGAAGGCAGATGAAAATAAGGTAAATGAGGCCATTGATGTCGCCTTTGAGTCTATGGAAAAATGGGAGAAGATTTCACTTTCACATAGGAAGAAGATATTTGCACGGATGGTCACTATCTTTGAAGAACGGCTTGATGACTATGCAAGCATAGAAGCTGAAAATACAGGTAGAACAATCCGGCAAAGCACATTTATGGATACAAACATAGCCCTGGAACATATGAGGTATTTTTCAACAACGAAGGAATTCAAATACAGCAGGAAGATAGTACACCCTGAATATCCGCAAAGTTATGGAATTGTACAGAACCTGCCCATGGGGGTTGTTGGTGCCATAACGCCATGGAATGTCCCGCTTTTGATGGCGGTCTGGAAGATATTCCCGGCATTGCTTGCAGGTAACACGATGGTGTTGAAACCCAGCCATTACACTCCTGCGACAACCTTTGAACTGGCACACGACCTTAAGAGAGCAGGTCTTCCAGAAGGTGTCCTCAACATTGTTAACGGGAATGGCATCCTTATCGGAAAAACTCTCGCAATGAGCGAAAAACTCAGAGGACTGTCTTTCACGGGAAGCACGGAGACAGGAAAGATTGTTACGAGAAATGCTGCTGGAACCATAAAAAAAATAGTAATGGAACTGGGTGGGAAATCCCCCAACATCGTTCTCGAAGACGCAGATCTTGAGAGAGCTGCAAAGGGTGTTTTTTTTGGGATATTTCTGCACTCCGGCCAACTCTGCGAAAGTGGTAGCAGGCTCCTCGTTCAATCTTCCATCAAAGATAAATTTCTGAAGGTTCTGGCCTCATACGCGGCTAAAATGAAGGGTGGTAATCCATTGGATATGAATACGGATATCGGGGCCATAACCACCTATGAACAGTATGGAAAGATCAGGGGCATGGTTGATAGGGCCATGTGTGCCAAGGAATCGATATATCCTGCGGGTGGAAGTCCTGCATAGTAATTACGTGTGCGACTATGAGCTTGAACCACGAACTGCGGAGTAATTTGCAGTATCGAAACTGGTTGACGAAATCCGAA
>JAJYRA010000001.1 GCA_021794355.1 Thermoplasmata archaeon
CTGTTCTATTAATTTTGCAGACAATACTCTATCTATTTATCTAAGCATTAAAGAAAACGGTTCCATTGTTGTTTCAAAAGATGATGAGATTCTGTCAAAAGATGATTTTGAAAGGAATATAAGTTATCATAATACGAGTAATAGATATGCGATATTGGAAACGTCTTCCTTTGAATTAAACAAGGCGTTCTTTTGGGCTAAACATGACATTCTAGAGTTTTACTCCGAAACTGAGGTTGGAAATGGATTTTATGCCGGTTTCCCAGAATTCTCGTGGTTCTTTGGCAGAGATGGTTTATGGACATCTATCGCAGCAATAGAATGTGGGATGGAAAATTTAGCCAATGAACACATGAAGATGCTCTACAGATATTCCAAAAATGGCAGAATTCCACATGAAATCCCATTAATAAAGGATCAGGATACTGTCTCTTCAAGATATTCTGTGTCAGGAGAATTATCAGAAACAAGATATATGTCAATTGATAGCAATCCTCTATGGGTCATTTCCTTTTCATTACTATCTTTATGGACTAAGGAAAATACTGATCTAAAAGATATAACTGAAGTTATGAATTTTATCAAATCGTGTCAAAGTGAAGATGATGGTTTATTAGAAAATAATTTCGAAAAAGGATTAATAGGATGGCCGGAAACATGGTCCAAATCAAGAGACGGAAAGTGCATAGATATAAATGCACTCTGGATCGAAGCAGCAAGAGCATACAAATTTATAACAAAAGATAAAAACATAGACGTTTCAGATCTGGAAAAGAAATTTTTAAGCACTTTTTATAATCCAAAATCTAATGTAATCAAATTTGTAGATTCTATTTATAAAGGAGAGGGAAGGGAAATAAAAAGTCCAATGCTCACAATCCCGTGTATGTTTTTCAGGGGAGAAATGTTCAGCAAAACACTTTCCAGTTTATCGGGAGAGGACATGATGACACCAGCAGGGATAAGATCTATGTCAACACTTGATCCTATGTATGATAGAGGTTATCATACCGGGCAAATATGGCCTTTAATGACTGGTTGGTATGTACTTGCTGCATATAACAACAGACTTAAAAATAAAGCATGGGACGCATTAAAAACATTTATTTCACTTTCTTTTTCTTCTCCAGAACCTGGCAGAATTAACGAAGTTTATGATTCTGAATTTTTTTACCCAATCGGACAGTTTGCACAGGCATGGTCTTCTTCACTTCTAGTCCAATCAGTGATTGAGGGGATGTTTGGTTTAAAATCCGACTGGAAAGCAGACGAATCCTTAATTCACAAAATTCAGAATAATTTACCTGAAGAATTGAAATATATGAGGTTACTAAACGTCAAATATCAAAACAAAGAATATGATATTTCAATTGATAAACAAGAAATTAAGGTGCTTTCTAAATAATTTTTTTGTTAATTCAAAGAGTTTTATTTTTACTGATAATTGGAAAACTTTGAATATGCATAATAACCATTATTGTCCGCACCAATGCTCGATTATTCCTGAATCTGCTCTGTTTCTGTGTTAGCCATTCTCCCCTTCAACTCTTTGTTTTCATCAAAGAGATAGATCATGTTCATATCAACGTAAAGATCCGCGTATTTTCCCTCTGTTATTGAGCTAAATTCATTTCTGTATATATAGAAATAGATGTGTTCACCCATTAAGTCACCTTGAACAAGTGCTTCGTTACCCAAAATATTAATCCCGTTTACCTTTGCTTTAAATTTTACCGTATTTTCCATGCTTTTTGGTTTTGAAGTAGATATTGCCCTTGGTCTTATCCCAATTGATGTAACATTCTCAATATGAACTATGCCAGATTCTTTAATTTCCGAAAATATATTCATAGGCGGACTTCCAATAAAAGAAGCGACTAGAGTGTTTTTAGGATTTTCAAAAATATCCATAGGTGATCCTGTTTGAACTATTTCGCCGGAATTCATTACTGCCATATTGGTTCCAAGAGTCATAGCCTCAAGTTGATCATGTGTAACATAGATCGTCGTAATTCCCGATTCTCTGTGAATTCTCTTTAATTCGAATCTTACAACGTCTCTTAATTTCGCATCAAGGTTGCTTAGAGGTTCATCCATCAAAAGAATTTTTGGTTCTTTGATTAACGCTCGGGCTATTGCAACCCTCTGTCTTTCACCTCCGGAAATAGAACTAGGTTTCTTACCAAGAATAGGTTCTATCGAAAGAAAGGATGATACTTCCTTTACCTTTTCTCTAATTTCCTGTATACTTTTATGCGCAATCCTCAATGGAAATGATATATTCTCAAATACCGTTTTGTGCGGATAAAGAGCGTAGTCTTGAAAAACAAGAGACATTTGTCTTTTATTGGGTGGGAGATTGCTGATATCTTCCCCATCAATAGTTATTTTCCCCGAGGTTTCTTTCATTAATCCTGCAATAACCCTTAGGGTTGTCGTTTTTCCACAGCCCGATGGCCCTAAAAATACGTAAAAATCCTTATCCTTAACCGTAAGGTTGACATTCTTCAATAATTCCTTTTCACCAATTTTTAACTTTACATTTTCAAGTATCAATTCACTCATATTATTCCTCTTTAAAATTTCAGCCTACTTTAATGCCCCAGCCATAATATTGCTTCTAAGATATTTTTGAAGTATTAAAACCAGAGCAATTACTGGTACCATCAATATAATAGAAAAAGCATCAGCAGCGGGAATGCCTCCAATTCCTCTTGTGATATTCGCGTAAATCAAGACAGGAACTGTTTCATTTAACGGTGAAATTATACTTGCAAGAACGAATTCGTCCCAGGAAAACAGCCATGCAAGTATTACTCCAACGTAAATACCTGTAAGGGATAAAGGCAGATCCACCTTTAAGAATGCCTCAAGTTTAGTTGCTCCGTCAATTCTCGCAGATTCGCTGAGACGGGTTGGCACACTTCTAAAGGCTCCAACCAAAATATACGTTATCATTGGTAAAGCTATAGACGATTGAGCAATTGCTACCCCCAAAGCAGTGTCTTCAAGACCTAACCCTATAATAGTTCTAGCAATCGGAACACCAATTTGTATCTCAGGTATCATTTGTGTTATAAATAAAAATATTATAACTAAATAAGAAGCTTTTTTTGGCATTCTTGATATAGTATAAGCTGCAGGTATACCAAGCCCCATGCAAATACCTGACACCATAAATGCTGCCTCCAAACTAATGTATAAATGCCTTGCAAAATTATACTGATATAATACTATATAGAATCTAGATAATGTTATTGAAGAAGGGATTAATGCCGGATTTGGTCTGAATATATCAGAAGGTGGTGATATTGCCACTATTAAGATCAAATAAATAGGGAAGAGAACAAAAATACAAACGATTCCCAGAGCGATGTACCATAGTAAATTTTTTGGTTTATTACTCATTATTATCACCAGAAAATTTGTTTGAAATTAAAATATATACTGCCACAAAAACAAATATTATGGCAAGAAGAACAGAAGCTGCAGCTGCTGAAAGTTCAGCAGATCCCAAAGAAAAAGTTTCATAAAGATTATAAGAAAATGTTCCTAGAAACTGTATCTTATTTCCAACAAGAATTAATGGAAGAGCAAGAATATTGAACTCAGAAACCGATCTAATTATCAGGGCTATTAATATGAAAGGGTAAAGATGAGGAAGAGTAATATGTCTAAACTGTTGCATTTGAGTTGCACCATCTATTGCTGCAGCCTCATAAAGACTGTCAGGTATTGATTGAAGTCCACCCAAAAGTATCAACATTATAAGAGGGAACGTTTTCCAAGAATCGGCAATTGCAATCACAAAGAATCCAAGAGTTCCAGATGTCCAGTTAATACTCGCATGTAGAAAACCAAGTTTCATCATGAATTCGTTTGCATACCACCCTTCAGGTGCAAATATGAAAGTGAAAGCAATGGCAGATACTACCGTAGCGATACCATAAGGGAGAATTATTATTGCTCTGAAAACCGATCTGCCTCGAAAATTTTTATTCAGAAGAAGAGATGTTAAAAGGGCAAGTGAAAATTCTATTGCCAAAGCTAGTGGAACATAGATTAAAGTGTTGAATGTTACAGAAGAGAGATTTGGAGTGTACTGCGTTTGTAACGCATTATAGTTATATAGCGAAAATTTTCCTACTAGAGTAAAACTGAGTATAATTCCTTGAATTATCGGATAAATATTTATGTAACCTATAAAAATTAAAAGTGGAAGTATAAATGCCACTTCCATTGCGTTGTTTTTTAATATGCTTAGAATTTTCATTTATATATCGACCATTCTACACTGGACCAGTATAGTCCCCGGATGGATAGATATCTCCTGCTTGGTATTCGGATGGGTAGTTTGTTCCTTTGTAATAAATGTTCAGGTAATTAAGCATATTAGCGTGGGCTGAACTCAATGCGGTTGTAACATTTACTCCGGATGTTATTTGTGCCCATGCACTGTCAAAATAACTATCCCACTGCGTCATCCATGGAACTGCAGGTCTGAATATTCCGTGCGTTTCTTCATACTTAATCATTTGGAAGGCGATTCCAGATGCCTGCGGAGCATTATATGCAGCTACATTTACAACAGGCCAAGTAAGATTCTGAAGTAATTCCGTTTGCACTTTTGCTGAATCCAGGAAGTTGATATAATGAATGGCAGACCAAAGGTGTGATGTATGATTCACGATGCCCAATTCATCTCCTCCAACAATATATTGTGCATTATTATTTGGGCCTTTGAACACGTAATTTACTCCTAGATTATGATTTGCGCTTGATGTTGTGTTGTTCCATCCAAGACCGCCAAGCAATGAAGTTACATATGGCCACTGGTCAATATATTGATAATTCCCTGAAGCCAAACCCTTATATGATCCCCAAAATCCATTCGAGTAAGATGGTGACATTAAACCTTTGTTGATGATGTTTTGAAGGAATGTCAGCGCTTGAATATCTCCAGTACTATTGAAAGCCATTGGGTTTCCGCCAAATTCTGCCATCCATTGAAACACCTGCGTTGGAGTGCTTGCGCCCTGATGCCCCATCATGTCAAATGGCTGTTTATAACCATGAGCGTTTAATGCAATCAAATCTTCCATTAAATTCGTAGTGTTATTAGGTTGTGGGAGTACAGTTCCCATTATGGTACCAACTTTTGTTATGGCCGACTGATTATAGTATGCAAGTTGAGTGTTACCTCTTATTGGGAAGAAATAAGTGCTTCCACTGAAATTCCCTTCGTTATAGTATGCGGGAATAATGGCACCTGTTGAAGAACTAGCTGCCGCAGTTGTACCATTCATTGGTTCAAGTTGTGACAAATATGGATTTAACTTCATCACAAGACCACTTGAGAGAAGGGGGCCGACAAATCCGTTATCTTGCTGTACGACATCTATAGAAGGGTTTGATCCCTGAGCCTGTAATGTAGTAACTATAGAACTCGCACTTTCATATGTAAATTTCAGCGTTATATTAGGATATGCTTTTTCGAACTGCGGTAGAATCGTACTTACATAAAATGCCTTTTCAGATCCAGCCAGAGAAATATTTACTGTAAGCGTAGAGGTGTTTGTGTTGCTTTTTGTATGAGTAACAATTTCTACTCCGGCGAATAAAACTATTGCAGCAATAGCAATAACTGCTACATATTTCCAAATTTTTTTCCCTTCCCCCTCAAGGGGGGTATTTCCTTGTTCAGTCATAATAGAAATTAATTGATCATCTTATTTAAGTGTTATGGGCAAAACGGATGTGGGACGTAATTATTTTTTACCTTTTTCCTGAGTTGTTCCCGCATTTTTTGTGGAACCGGGGTGCTATTCTTTTTCTATCTCCCCTTCTGATTTTGTGATTATTACGTATACCCTCTTGCCCAGGTATCTTCTGGGCACATCTGCCTTTGCAGATGTTCCCTGCTTGGTCACTGTCCTTTCCAGTATACCTTCTATTTCATCGTCGGTTATACTCAACCTGTTATCGAGGACAAACACCTTCCTGCTCACATGGAGTTAACGCAACGATCAATATAAGCATGTCTATAGACATGCTTATATTAATGCAGATCATACAGTACAGAAATGGTAAAGATCACCAGTGACGACATACAATACAAGCTTGAGGAGATCAACAGCATCCTTGGCAAGAAATATGTCGATGAACATCCAAAGAAGGAAAGGGACTGGAGAACCTATGAACAGGAGTTTGCTCAAAGGATCAAGGTGGCAATGAAGG
>JAJYRA010000065.1 GCA_021794355.1 Thermoplasmata archaeon
TTCTAATAACCGCAAGAATGGAATCTTTCGCTTCATTGACACTAGATGGAAAAGGCGTATCCGTCAGTGTTGGGAGAAGCCTATCAAGTTAGGGTTCCCCAGGAAATCGAGGTTTTTAGAAACCGTCTGCAGAGGAATTCCTTTGTGCCCGATCCATTCTTTCCATCCATGATCAGGGGAGAATAGCAGAACCTGCAGCTGAAATTGCCGTACTCTTCCATGATGATTGAGGCAATGCTGTCGTAGTCCAGCATTGGATCCATGCGGAAGATGTATTCTGAACGATCCTGCATCTCCTGATTTGGTATGTTAAGGTTCCAGCGAATCCCGGAAAACTTCCCCTGGTTAAGATCTCTTCCAGGAGGTCTGTAATCTATCTGATAATCCATCAATCCTCTTTCTTCTCTTCCATATCCGGATCAATCCTCACAGCCCTGACCTTCTTCCCGATCCAGTGCTTTGGAACAAGAACCTTGGCGGAGGTGGCATGCTGTGTTGCAACCTTCTCTATAACCTCGTATCCTTCCATCCTGATCTCTATGGGTTTTTCGGCAGTCTTCTTTTTCATATTGCAATAATATTGCAATTAATATTATAAAGTTTTGCATTGTAAAAGCCGATGAATAAACATAAAATAGAAGATCATGAGACTCAATTCATATAAAATGAAAATTTTTCAAAGAAGTATATAAGCAATCACTCGGTATCCAAGAACCTCACCGAAACCTGTAAAAAGTCCAAGAATAACGTTAAGAAAGCCGTACGGTTATTCTTAAGAATTAATAATAATTTTTTAAGCTGACGTCATACTTGCCTATTTCAATGGCGGAACCATTTTCTATATGCCCTATCTTTTTAATGGCCACCCTGTTTCTCAGTGTATTCACGAAATCATGTTTACTTTCCGCGTCTATGACCACAACGTATCCTGTGCCCATGTTGAAGGTCTCATACATCTGTTCGTAGGAAAGTTTTCCAAGTTCCATCAGGTTTTTGAACACGGGTTGCGGTTCAACCGGATCATCGATAATGTATTTCATGTCCTTCATCCTTACCAGGTTCTTGAAGCCACCACCCGTGATGTTTGCCATTCCCCTTATTTCAACTATGTTGACTATGTCCAGTATCTCCCTAACATATATACGGGTGGGTTCCAGTAAAACATCTATGGTCTTTCGATTGTATCCGGGAAAATTTTCATTCAGGTCAATATTCTGTTCCTTAAGAATTTTCCTGACTGTGGTAAATCCGTTGGAATGTAATCCACTACTCTGAAGGCTGTATATCAGATCTCCGTCCTTGATGGTTTCTCCAGTGATGATCTGATTTTTCTGGACTATCCCTATCACAGATCCGGATACGTCAATATCTTTTACCAGATCCGGAATGAGGGCTGTTTCCCCCCCTATAATGGAAATGTTTGCCATCTGGGCTCCTACGTTCAGCCCTACACCCAGTTCCTTGGCTATATTTGGATCAGTGTCCTTGAGCGAGATGTAGTCAACCATTGCAATGGGTTCAGCCGCTGCGGTTATTGTGTCATTGACATTCATTGCCACGCAGTCTATTCCAATGCCTTCCCATTTATTGGCCTCAGCTGCCAGCATTACCTTGGTTCCAACACCATCCGTGTTAAATGCCAGAGCAATGTTCCCAAGATCGATAAGAGAAGTGAAACCACCACTCGGACCTATTACCTTGAAATCCTCTCTCCTGTATTTCAGCTGCCTCACCAGAGTGCTGACGAATTCTCCTATCCCCTTTCTATCCAATATCTTGTCCGAGGATTCTTTCATGATCACTCATTACATTATGAGTTAAAAATATATCAACACATTTTAAAAAATAACCTGCTATTGTTTATCCATGTTTTCTCGGTTTTTTTTAATATTGCCCATGGATTTAAATAAAATTATTTGGAAATTATATATTTAATATATTGAATTTAAGCCCATTTCTTTGTAATATTTCATTTTTAGGTATAAGTTTTGCCTAAAGAAACTTCAACTCGTGGGAAACTGGTCTTTACATCTCGCAAATGTTAAATAACATTCTCTTAATATGGGATTAGGTGATTAATTGGTAAAACTTGAAGATCTGGACTACAAGCCAAAACCCATAGATGAGAATTTTGCAGAGGATACTGAAAATTATCCTGTAACAGGTAAACATCATGACCATGAAGTCAGAGCAGAAGGTAAACAGAGAATGGATTCTGATGGAAAGCCTTATCCCACAAAACACGGTATTCACGGTACAAAGGTTGCCATAGACTGGGAAACATGCATAGCTGATGGCGCATGTATGGATGTGTGCCCCGTAAGTCTTTACGAATGGCAGTTAAATCCCGGACAAATGGGAACAGGCAGCGATAAGAATATCTCTGGAGATAAGGAACTTTATGAAAAATACAGAACGGACAAATGCGACCCTGTAAGGGAAAACGAATGTATTTTCTGTATGGCATGTGAAAGTGTCTGTCCTACAAGAGCTATAAAAATAACCCCATAAAATTTTTTTTAATAATTAAGATAAACTTAGCTCCGTGGTGTAGTGGCCAAGCATACCGGACTTTGGATCCGATGACGGCAGTTCGAATCTGCCCGGGGCTATCGAGGTTGAATATGATAAGAGTTGTTGGAAGGGTTAGTAAGACGGAAAAAATAGATGGCAAACACTCAGTTGCTGAGATAATGGATACCTATGGCATATCTGATGAACGTTTCATATATCTTGTAAATGGCACCCCTGTGACAAAGGATTTTGTTGTCTCTCCTGATGAAGATCTTCTATTTCTGGAGATATTTTCAGGGGGATAGGGGTGGAGGCTCTATGGTATGAATAAAATCCAGATATACATCGCTAGATGTTATCCGCTTTCTTGATTCTGAGATTTTCAATCTCGATTTGATATTGTTGAGATTATGGCCGAAATTTATTTTATTCAGATTATTTAGAAATATTTCCCTGAACCTGGTCTCTTCCCTGTAAAGTTCCACGTAAACCCTGTCCTTGATTATATAAGGTCCCCTTGCAACCCTTGGGTCATTTTTATACTTTTCATAAAAATGCGTCGCGTTGCCGTTATCTGTTGGCGGTCCCTGGTGAATTTTTACTTCTGATAGTTTTCCGCTTTCAAGCTCCAGCAGTATTTGCACGTTTTCACCTGACACATGGCTGTGAATGTTCAGGGCAAAAAAATCTTTTTCCTTTGCAAAACTCATAAGATTTCTTTTCATTAATTCTATCTGTGGAAAAATTATGTCGTCGACCATATCTGGTTTTTGGAATTCAACTAAAAGCAGATAAGTTCCCCTATCTTTAGGATGCCTTTTAACACTTATACTTACTTCCGGATCTATGGATTCAACAGATGGATTGCTTAAAAATTGTGAGGCTCCCATCCTCAAAATGGAAAGTGCCTTCGCACTTACAGATGATGCTGCATTACGGTGTTCATCCACAGGATCCATAAGTATGACAGCTGTTTTGAAGTCCATGGACTTGGGTCCTATTACAAGCTGGCCCCTGCTGCTGCGTACATTTTCTAAAAATTTCTCGAAGGTCTTGAAGTAATATATACATAATTCAGTGACGTATCCGGAGAAACCTTCTCTTTTCAATTCAGATCCATAAATTCCGAGTCTCTTCAGGAATAATTTTAATATTATTGCCTGATTCCTTTCCTCATCTGTCATGACTGAGTTAAGAAACTCCGTATGCAGTGGAGTTCTATCCACGGAAGATATTATCTTTGTTCCTCTTTCAATTTTGTAACAGGGAACTATATCCAATTTTACTGAGTCAATAATTCCTGATACGTAGGGATGTTCTGCATATTTTGCAACACCATCCGGTATGATCTCGTAGCCCAGTTCGAGTCCTATCCTCTCCAGAACATTCCTGTCATATTTCCTGGAGAATACAACGAAAACGTCAACATCACTGTTTTTCAATGAAGTTCCTCTTGCGGCCGATCCTACAAGAATTGGATCTGCATCCAGATCCCTTTTCTGGATTTCAGCCTTAAGCTCATAAATAACCCTTTGGACTAATAAATTTCTCCTTTCCACTTCCTCCCTGGTTGGTTTATATTTTTCCAATAGATGAGTATAGTTCATTTTAATTTGTCATCAGGCTCATTATGGCATCAGCTGGTTGGCCTTCACATTTTTTAAGGGCTTCGATGGCCTTTTCCCGGCTTACAGAAGCCTGATCCATGACCAGTTTAATGTCATCTTCTGGGAACTCAGGCTTTGGTTTGTCCAACTCTTCTGTTTTTTTACCTATCACTTCTTTCAATGTCCCTGTAATCTGAAATGATTTCTGACCCTGGGCTTCTATGGCCACTACCTGCGGATTTTCTATAATGTAATTCTTTTCTCCAGCTTCCATTACAACTCTTTTAACGTCAGGATATTCAACTTGCTTGATTCCCATCTGTTGCATCATCCTTCTAACTTCCCTTGAATTCATTTTACCGGGGATCATGCATAAGTAACTACAAATAAGAATAAATGATTTGGCATTTGTCACATAGCCCTAAACTCCCTTAAAGATTATATAAAGTGACAGTATTCCCAATCTACGGCCGTGATAGCTCAGTTGGGAGAGCGCCAGACTGAAGATCTGGAGGTCGCTGGTTCAATCCCGGCTCACGGCATTTCCTTTTTTTATAGTAAAGCTGGTTTATTATGACAAATTCCACATAAAAGAGTGATTGTGATTAATAAGGAGTCTGAGTATTCTATTTTTAAAAAATCAATTCCCTAAATAAATTGCAACCAGAGCATTATGGGGTCATCCTCCCCTTCCAGCTGTGTTTCGGTTTCCCCAAATGAGCTTACAGTTTTAAATGAAAGAAAGAATATTTTTCCCCTTTCCTTTACTCCTTTCATGATGTGCTCAACGGGTTGCCCGTTGGGAAGATGCGCCTGGGCTTCCGGCATTTCGGGATAAAAAATCAACTCAATGGTATTATCGTCATGCTCGAATAGGTGGTAGGATCTATTTTGAATGATATAGTCTTTTAATTTAGCCTCCTCAACCCATGGTTTGTTCATCATATATTTGTGATTTCTTGATGTTAAAAAAATGTTGGTAAAATTATTCAGTATTATTCAAAGTAATGGGCCGACAACAATTGGGAGAAGAGCAGTAATATCCCCGTAGACATTTACAAACTTAGCATCTGGCCTGACTTTTTTCCAAGAAATTGCCTCCTCAAGTTTTGCACCTGATAGAGAACCGTCATACTCCTGAGCTGTGGTTACGTATACTGCTGAATCCAGGCCCCCACGAAACTGGTTCCACCATATGGTATGATGCTTTGAAATACCTCCTCCGATCATAAAGGCACCCGTTTTTTTGGCATCAAATATTATATCTGACAGGTCATGTTCATCCTGTAAAACATCCACGACAAAATCAGAATTCATTTCCTTGAAAGTCCATAATTGTGACCCAAAGGAACCATCTGTTATTCCCGGGACAAATACGGGAATATGATTTTTAGCTGCATTATAGAGAATAGAATTTTCATTATTCATCCTCATACCAATTCTTTCAATGAGCTTCCATGGGGTCCATTTCTTACTTTCCTTATAGAGAATCTTTAACTCCCTCTGCATAAATTCCTCCAAAATTTCCCCATAGCTTTCATCTGGAATTACAACGCTTCCCAGCCTATTGATGCCAAGGTCTTTCAACTCCCTGTCGTTATAATCAAAAGAACCACAATAATAATCCCTGAAAGACCTTGCAATATCATGATCCAGAGTACCACATGTTGTAATAATCACGTCGACCATTTTTCTTTTAACCATTTCATTTATTATTCCCCTTGTTCCCGTGGATATTATGTCTGCAGGAAAGGATAGAAAGGTTGTATTTTCCTCATTAAACATTTCATTCAAGATCTCATATGCAACTCCAAGCTTGGAAGAGGTAAACCCTCCAGACTCAACAAATTGATCTATCAATTGTCCAAGGGTAGTATCCCTGCTGATTTTTTGATCCTTCACAGGATTACTTAAAATTTTATTTCTGTCCGGCAACATAGTACCTCATGCTGAACTCATAAAGGTATTTTGTTATTCCTCAACGAAAATTAACAGCCCCGGAAAAAATTGATATTATAAACTTGAGTTTCGACATGACTCGAGCGCGAAATTCTTCCTGAAGATATTATTCTACGGTATCTTGGCTCATTTATTCTCGGGAAGGGTTAGTGTGTTGTCAACAATCTTTCCCGGATAGGGTAACTTCATATTCTCAAGTATATTCCTGGCGTTTTCCGATCCAGATCTGCCTGCAAGTTTCTTCTTCTCCTCTATTCTCTTTGTGTTTAACTTGGTTCTATTGGATTTCGTTATCGGGTTTAGGTATCCCCTTTCGCAAGAATGACGAGTTAATAATAATTCTTACTCCTTTGTCTCCTTGCCTCAATAAGTATTGGAACCCAAGTGACACCTATAACGTCTATAGAAAGAATAACCCGCAAAATCCAGAATCCACTGTCATGATAAGGAGAAGGTAAAGCAAACAACAATACTGTTATAAAGATTAAATCACCAATTAATCCAGCGATTATAAATCTTTTGAACCCTTTTTTGCTCATTTTTTTCACCGTTGACATCACCAATCATCTCTTTCTTTAAAATTTAGGCAGTAGTAGGTACATTTGGATTTTGCTCTACATATACCCAATTGTTTTGACCATATTTGTTAGTGAAATCATTAACTAATGTTGCAAAGCCATTCACATATTGTGGAAGAGTTGGAGCTATGTTTAACCATTGCCCATTATGTGCATCGAATGCCCCCACAGTAAATGAATTTGAAATACCGTCAAACATCTTTGTTTCCTCGTATAACAAGTCTAATCCTCCATGCCCATTGTTGTATGTTGAATCGTAAGCGGTGTTTAAATTGTTTATGTCGGTTGATTGGCAATACCAAAGTGTTGCAGAATCTAATGCGGCTAATGCCAATCCTACTGCCACTGATAATCCTCCAGAAATAATAGATAACTCTGCCGCCAAAATTACATCTTCCACTGCCTCAGTTGCTGCCTCTGCAGCGAACCCATTGTTTATTGCCGATACAATTTGTTGATCTACAATTAACGCATTATATCCATGATAACTTCCCATAAGATAATAATATTGTCCTACCGTTAAAGAACCAAGCCACCCAAAATGTACAGTGATAGGTGAAATGATTGCCATATTATCCGGATCAATAACTTGATTCTTTCCGTTCACTGGGGAATAATAGACAACATATGGTGAACTTTTATTGGAGTTATTCGTTTGTCCGTAAACCTTGATGTTATAAAGAGTTCCATTCATGGACTTATTGGTATTAGCAAGTGCCTTATAAGTATTGAAATTTATTTTAGGTTGTTTGTGTTGAAGAATATCATTTGCAAATTGCTGTAGTTCAATCTTACCTCTATCTTTCTCTAAGTGCTCTATAATGTTGAAAAGTCTTCTTGCCTGTACGATGGAATTTAGAAATTCAAAAAATTTACTGAGATTTGTAATGTTATGTATAAGTTCTGGTCTAACTTCATTCGTACTGTGAGTTTCCCACTTCGAATATAGAATGTTTAATCCCATTTCCGATTTACTAATATCGTTATTAATTGTTTTGAGTTTTGATTCCATATTGACTGGATTTGCATTCGTAATGCTTGTATTCGTGCTACTAACCTTCGTTCCAGGATTGTTTGTTTTGTTTAGCAATAACGGTTGAGACTGCACAGGTTGAAGGTTTTTTGCCTCTGTTGATTGATTTTGGTTTGATGTTGCGACGGGTTGCATTGCCATTCCAACAAACAGGATCACTATCAATATTGTTGTTATTCCGATCAATTTATTTGTTATTTTCACTCCTTGAGATCTCTCTCTCCCGTTAAAAAATTTTTCGTG
The DNA here is from genome assembly GCA_021794355.1 of Thermoplasmata archaeon. Lineage (GTDB taxonomy): Archaea > Thermoplasmatota > Thermoplasmata > Thermoplasmatales > Thermoplasmataceae > Cuniculiplasma. The sequence continues at coordinate 7,935 of JAJYRA010000065.1, forward strand.
ACAATTATTGTCAAACCGCATTAATCAAAACGAAATTATCGTATGAATGTGATGTGATGATATTGGGTAATAAATGTTGGAACCCACCAATATTATAAAGCTGTTTTAATCTGTTTATAGGGTGCAATTGCTAAATATGAATATAATTACAGCTATATTCACCCCTATCTACATTCCAACGAGATACGCTCTTATCAGAGCCCTGTTTGACCGGAATGAAAAAGCTATTCCAACTTATTTAAGGGATTTTTACATATGAAATCACCATCATGCCCTATTTCAGGACTGTTGCAGTGGTTAATTTCTAATTCCAGATGTCGTGAAATCATAAAATTATTCTGTAATTCACACTCTTCCTGTAAGTGGGAATTTTTTACTACATCCTACTTATTAAGGATAAGGAAATCACAAAACAGTATTAATGATAAAGAAAATCAATATTAATGAACATGAGAAGAAAATCGCTTACCTCATGCTGCTTTCTCTTTTCGTGGACCAGTGGAATGTATTTATCGTACCCATGGAAAATTTTTTCATAAAAAACACTTTCATAGGTAACAATCTAGTATTCGGGCTTGCTACGGCTGCGATTATAGGTGGGGCAGCCATTGGCTCCTTAACTGGAGGAATTTTATCTGACAGATTGGGTCGTAAAAATATATTTTCTATCAACATGATTATCTTTATTGTTGCGGCCATTGGGTCAGCAGTTTCCACCATTCCAGCCATGTTTGTTGTTTTCCGGTTAACTGCAGGGGTTGCTGTTGGCTCAGATCTGGCCAATTGCTATTGCTTCATTATGGAGTCAATTCCGCCTGGGGAAAGAGAGGTACTGGGAGCCAAAAATACACTTATGGCCACAGGAGCAATTCTGTCCATTAATTTCTTGATTATGTTCCTCATACTGGGAAACTTAACTTACGGTAGCATCTGGCGAATAGTTGTGATGCTATCCGTGTTCCCAGCACTTTTTGCCCTGATATTTTCATTCTCCCTGAAGGAATCAGAGATCTGGAGTTACAGAAGGCGCATGTTTGAAAAGGAAAAGGGGATATTTCACTTCTTGAGAGAACTCAGGAAAGACCCCATAAGGTGGAGAACATCCAAATTTAGCTGGATCTCTGGAATAGCAAGCTCGGTTGAAGTTGGAACTTTTGCGTTCTTTATCCCCCTAATAATATCCAACCTTAATATTGCAGGCCTTATCAATCAGAGACTTCTTATAATCTCCGTGTATTCATTCGGATTGCCCGCTGGAATTCTTGGACCTAAATTATTGCCCAGGATAGGATTGAAGAATTTGAGTGTGTACGGATATTCCATCACCATCATCTCGCTCTTTGGATCTGGATTGTTTATTATACTGAAAGATTTCATAATAGTACCGTTATTCATGATCCTATTTGTCTTTGGAAATCACTGGAACAACCAACCAATCCTGGATTCCCAATCCCTCATATCCAGCCCAGAATATAGGGGGAGCGCAACCGGTTTTTCCAATTTTATTGCAGAATTTCCAGCTTTTCTTTCCATTTCGGTTTTTCCCTACGCTGCGGGAAAAATTGGCCTGGGGTATTCCACTTTGATTCTTGTCTTAGCACCCATTGTAGGTCTGGTCGTATCCATAAGAGTTTTTGAGGAGATATATGGATATAAAGGGGATAATCCTTCAACGAAAAACACTGCCTTTAATGAGGGGGATGCGTGAATATTATTATCTCCTCCTATTTTCTATTAAATACCACAAAATATTTATTTAAATGTTGTCAATAGGAACGGAATGCTTCAAGAGGATCAGAAGGATACGGAAGACCGCCAAAACGCCCTTTCAATGGAATCAGTCGTGAAAACATTCGGAAAAGTCAGGGCAGTGGACGGTGTGGATATTCATATTAAGGATGGAGAGAGGGTGGCCCTACTGGGTGAGAATGGGGCGGGAAAGTCAACAACCATAAGAATTATTTCCGGATTGATGAGGCCTGATTCAGGAATGGTAAGAATATATGGATTCAGGCCCAGTTCTGTGGATGCAAAAAGGTATATTGGATACCTTCCTGAGGATGCCAGTCCATATCTCAACCTATCGATAAGAGAAAACCTTGATTATATAGGAACTATCAGAAAAACCGAGAACTTGCAGGAAAAAATAGAGTTTTTCCTGGATCTCCTTGGATTGAAATCTGTGGAAAAACAAAAACCCCTAACGCTTTCAAGGGGAAATAGACAGAAACTGTGCCTTGCTCTTTCAATTATACACGGGCCACGGTTCGCCATTATGGATGAACCGTTGAACTATCTTGATATACCAACGCAGGAGAAGGTTTTCCAATACTTTGAAAAAATGAACGCAACCTTTCTTATCTCCACCCATATACTTTCCATAGCCAGAAGATTGACAGAGAAGGTTATAATCCTGTCCTCTGGAAAGAAGGTGTGGGAAGGAAAAATCACTGAACTGGAAGAACTGAAAGGAGAAACAAAATCCATAGAAACCATAGTTTCGGAATTGATGAGAAATGTTCCTTAAGGTATTGAAACTGCTAATCAAGTCAAGGTTTTCAAGAAATTACCTCATATTGATATTCTTCATATTTATATATTCGATTTTTACGGTAAATTTTGGATTGAACGATACGACCAGCTTTGGATCCTATTATCTTGCTTTCTTTTTCCTCTTATTCCTGATTTCGGCCATTTATGCAGGAGGCATATCAACCACTGCTGCGGACAGAGATTTTCTGTTAACGTCCCCTCTTGAGAACAGGGTGCTGGTACCGGCTTTTTTTATTTCCCAGGCTCTTGCCTCATCACTTATATTCATTTCAGCGGCATCTGCAGCCTTTATAATCCTTAAAACAAACAGCATTTCCCTCCTCGTAGGAATTGTGGACATAGCCTGCATGGCCATATTGCCCATATCCATGAGCCTCAATATGGCTGGACTGCCAAGAACTGCCAGAATCGGTGCTTCAGGAGTCGCAGGTCTATGGGTAGTATCATCTTATCTTGGATTCCCCTATGGCCCAATGGCTTTCCTCTCTGGGCACCTTTTGCAATCCTCGCTGTTCCTTATAATGGTTACAATTGTGGCAACACTGGTTTCTTTCAGATCTATAAGCCAGGAATCACTTCCCTTTAGGCTTTCTGCAATGTCAACAAAATCAAAAAGTTTCAAGGATTTATTCAAATTTTCCAATAAGGCACCTTCCATGGCTGTTTTTGAGCTTCACTTCAAACAGGTTGATTTTTCTTCCAGAACTGCTTCCATGGGAAATATTAGGGTGAGGGTAAACAGAGTTAGCATTTTTACCATTGCCCTCCTGACAAGTTTTTTTGCCTTCGCATTTACCATTTTTCAGTTGGTTTACGTGAGACATCTCACTGGTGGTTACGCAATAACCTTGCTGTATGTTCTTTTCCCGGAGGTATATATTGCATGGGGGATTGCTTTGGGCCTGAGCACCGGGACACTTTCCAAGGAGCGCGCATGGCTTGCATTTATATCTTTTCCAGTTGAGACGTATATGCAGATCACGGCCTCGGCAAAGATGTTCCAGGCATTTATTGTATCCCTGCCAATAATAATTGCAAATATTATACTTGCCATAATGGGTGTTCCATTTACCTGGGAATTCATTTTAATCTTTGCAATCTTGGTTCCGGTTTACAGTGGAATTAACTTTTCCCTATCTTTCTACAGGAAAACATTTCAGATTACACAGGAGGATGTGCTGCCTTCCACATACAACCTGACCCAATTTATCCTGCTGCCTGTCTCATTTATAATGCTTATCCTCCTTTTTTTCTCTGTTTTCTTCACTCTTTCGCTTCCATTTGTTATAGCTGGAGCAGTCATGTTTCTTGGAATTTTTCTTTTGAGGAAGGAACACTGGAAAAAAGGTCTTTATAAAATGGTAGAAAATGGATATGTCTGAATTACCCACAGAAATACATATAAATAAGCCCCTTCTTTAAATACATAGTTATTTTTAAATATGAAAGTAAGATGTCGAATTCGATACATGAATCTTGGTGAATATTCTGACAGTGCCCTTTTTATTCTTTCCCTGAAACCAATGAGTGGATATGAACTATCAAGGAAACTAAAATGGGACGGCTCCATGGTCTCAGGAGGAACCATAAGACCACTGCTTAAATCACTGGAAAGGCATGGTTTCATCAGGTACGAGATGAGGGGCAGGGCAAAGGTTTACAGCCTCACATCCAAGGGTGAGAAATATGTGTCAAACCTGAGGTCATTCAGGGAGAATATTCGGGAGAGAATGCTTGCAGTCTCCATGGGTAGGGACCTCCTGTTCCCTGATGTCCTTGCAAGTATTGAGGATACCACAATTCTGAATGAAGCTATTGACCTTATGGCCTTAACCATCATAAGACAGGTGAAGGTGGCTTTTGTTCTGAAGAAGGACGGCAATAACGAAGGTATAGACAGAATGATTCAACTTATTAACGATTCCATTAAACAGGTTCTCCAGACGGAAAAACCAAAGGTTAAACAATGATTTACCATATCCAATCTGTCAGTATAAAAAGGATGTGACTCATATGTATTTGACACTAATCGATACCATTGTTCTGTGGATTCATGTATTTTCAGCCATATTCTTCGTGGGTGGTTCATTTTTTATCTGGGTTGTTGTGGTTCCCGCATCCTTTAAAATAACAGATGATGAAAAATTAAGAACGAGAATAGTTGGACTCATAGGAAAACAGTTCGCAGTATACACAAATATTTCTCTGGTAATCCTGATTATTTCCGGAATTTACAACGCCACCTGGTACCTTAACTATGATTTCCTTGCCCTGTTCAATACAACTGGAGGAAACATACTACTGGTTAAGATAATCCTTGTGGGGGCCATGATACTCATAATGTATGGCAATAACATATATCATGGTAAAAGAATTATGCAGATGGTTAGGGAAGGAAGAATGGATGAATTGCGAAAACTGAGGAAATGGTCCCATATGCTTTCCTTCATCACCCTTGGCCTGATGATCGCCATTATTTTTGCGGCAGTGGCTTTAGAGTTTTATTGATTGATGAAAAGTATTGTATCACTTTTCTGATAATGAAGTAAAGATGATTGAAACAATTAACAGGAACGCGGAAGCTACTATCTCAAGATAATAACCAAACTGGATACCGTAACCAAATCCTCCGAACCCATGATACGAGAAAATATGACCACTGTAATCAGGGGATATCTTATAAATGAAAATCATGTATAAGATGAATGCAATAATGCCCAGAACCGATGAAAAAATCACTCCGGTATTCAATCCTCTTCCCCTCTTCCCGGAAATCATCAACATACCAAGGATGATAGATAATGTGGCACCCAAGATTATAAAAATACCGGCCAGATAGCTGTAAATGTGGTAGGATTGCGTCGAGAGATTGCCTCCATTTCCCTCCCATAGGGGATAGAAATTTTGGATTCTCAAAATAGTATTCACCTGAAACCATGGTATTATCAATGAAAATAGCAGTATTATGCCCATTAAAACGCTTGTAATCCCAAGCGCCAATTTATTTGTCATAATATTATAGTATTATATTACACTTAACCTTTCGCTATTTCTGACGTTGTCAAATCTTCATTGATAATTTGAAAATTGAAAGCACCCTAAAACAATTACATTGAACATAAACCGTACTATCCCCAAGTTAAAACGAATGCTCATAAAATTAGTGAGATCCGCAAGGAGGAAAAATCAACTAAAAATAGACAATGTCCTATTTCCTAAAGAGTGATAAACGGTTAAAAAGGGTGGTAGGGGATGTGTTAAACGATTACCTTGCGGACTGTGCTATTCTCTCTACTTCTTCCTTCTTGGCAACAGCATGAGAGTTCTGATCATTCTTGGATGCAAGTATGATCTCATCTGCCAGGCAAGCCTCTATGGACTTCTTGTTCTTGTAGGAGGCGTCCGTTGATCCTATGGCAATATTTCTGAGTGCCTCGTCCACCCTTCTGGAAGGGGCTACGTCCACAGCCTTAGGAACTGCTATGCCTCCATACTTCAATCTGGTTACTTCTTCTCTTGGAGCTGCATTTTCTATGGCATTAATTAAAAGCTGGAGGGGATTCTGTTTCGTTTTTTCTTCAATTATCTGGAAAGCGTCCCTCAGGATTCTGTAAGCACCATACTTCTTGCCTGTCCATTTTTCTGTTCTCATCAGTTTGTTTATCAATCTTTCGACTGTATTCACATTCTTTTTACCCGCAGAATAATTTGAAAATCTTCCACCTGTGTGGAGATTCATATAGGAATTTAAATTAATGTACTTTGAAAGCCCAAGGTCATGGACCTCAATTCCCGTTACTTCATATTTTCCGAATATTTTTAGATCCATTATCTCACCGTTTTCTCCTTTCTTCCTCTAACGAGCTCACTCAGGGATATTCCATTAACACCAATCACCTTGTATCTAACTCCAGGAATGTCTCCCTTACTTCGTCCCTTACTTCCTCCTATTCCTTCAACCAGGACCTCATCGTGTTCATCAATATAGTTTATGGCACCGTCACCTGGAGCAAAGGCTGTGACCTGCCTTCCGTTCTTAATAAGCTGTACCTTTACACATTTTCTAATGGCCGAATTTGGCTGTTTTGCTTCTATACCAATCTTTTCTATTACGATGCCCCTTGCCTGTGGTGAACCCTCCAGTGGATCACTTTTCTTTTTTAATTCAAGGACTCTTCTTTTATATTTACTATTGGACCATCTAAATTTTTCCCTATCACTGCTTAATTTCGCTCCTGCATTTTCTCCATTTGCCAACATATCACCTTATTTAAACCTAAATTTTGATTGTAATTGAGTAGTAGGGTAATAGAAATATGCATATAAATGCTATTGTACCTGAAGGGTTTTCCTGAATGTTTTGGCGACCGTAAAATCAACATTAATTGATTTTCACTGGCTTGCCTCACAAATTGGAAAAAGTTAGAGTTATGGATTTCCATGGCTTTCGTATTAAACCTACCCTTCACTGCATTATGTGCAATACCCATTTCACTTCGGAAAAATGGTTTTTTATGAATAATTTTATCTTTATGGATTAAATCCCTTTGAATCTGAATTGCCTTCAAATAAATCTGTTATAGGAATTAGATCTTTTCTGTCGTCCATAGGTGGAACTGCAGCATCAACGTTCGTAGGTATTTATGCAGTAATAATTGGAGCTTCGGCAGTTGAGATGGGCTGGCTGCAATCCAGTGCCAATGCAATTTCCAATGGTGGCCAGATACTCTGGGGTAAAGTTAGTGATAGGGCAGGTTCCAGAAGAATTTTCCTCGTAATAGGAAGTATAATACTTGCATCACTCTGGGCATTGATGCCTTTCGCATCTGATCCTGTGAATTTAATTGTTATATATTCCCTCATTGCTCTCTTTGGTTCCATGATAACGGTCAACTGGTTTTCACTCATAGCTGATCTTTCTGATTCCTCCGTGAGAGGAAAGTTTCTTACATTCATAAATAACATATCCTCGGCCGGTACAATCATTTCATTAATTGTTATGGTTTTCCTCTTTGGCAGTGATCTTCAGTCCAATATAATGCTTCCATTCTTCCTTTCGTCAGGTACTTACCTTATTTCCAGCGCACTTTTATTCACGCTCAAAGAGGAAAGGCACAGGGCCAAATTTGACGGGTCACTCCTTTCCACCATAAGGAAGATAAGGTATGATGAAAATTTTTTCCCATACTTCAGGGCAACAAACATTCAGGGTTTTTTTTGGTCGATGGCATGGCCAATGTTCCCCATAACAATCGTTTCGGTCATGGGTTTCGGTCTCAGAACTGTGGCAATACTTACCATAGCAGCCCTTTCAGTGACAATTATAGTTCAGACTCTCCTTGGGAGGGTTACGGATAAAACCCAGAGGCCCCCATTAATATTTGTAAACAGGATCATGTTGAGTCTGATACCGGTATTTTACGCTTTCTTTCACACTTTCTTTCTCTTTGTCATAATTGAATGTTACAGTGGTTTCCTAGGTGCCCTGCAGAACATAGTAATGAATTCCTACCTGCTGGATATCATCCCAACCAGAAGAAGGGCTGAATATATCTCAATCATAAATGGTTTCAACGGTCTTGTATATTTACTGGGTGCTCTTGCTGGGGGTTATTTACTTCAATATTCCCTTTCAATTTTTCCCCTGGTAAAGGCCCTCGAATTTTCCTATATGATAGTTTTTGTGGGGAGATTTACATCCTCGTTCCTGTTCCTTAAATTGAAGGAGCCAGAAAAGAAGGGAAGAACCCCCCTTGGACTGTTTTCTATACTGTACAAACAGAAGGTTCCAGGAAGTCCCTCCGGTGGCACCATAAAGATGAAATGACCTTCATTCCATGAATTCTACTTTCCCGTTCCTGTGAGAGTGAATATAGATGGAAATTAAAATTCCCATCAAGATCAAAACTATGAATAAAATGAGGGAAATTTCAAAAAGGGAAGTACTGTTGAGGATTGATCCTGCCAATGCTGCACATAGAAATAATAAGGATACCAGACCCATCACTCTCGCCCTTTTCAGATGTTCGTGAGATCTAAAAAGGGATAGTCCTACCATGACATGAACAATCACATAGGTCATGCTGACGGTTTCAGCAATAACAACAAATGCGCTGTAAAATCCCATGGTTTCTCTGGAAAGAAGGAGAATAAAAACATCAACCAATAAGAGTCCTGCGAAAAAATAATTTCTTGGTTTTGGTTTTGCAAGATTTAGAATTTTAGTCTGATAGTTTGAATACATGTTCATGAGGGCATTGGAATAAGATAGCATTAGGTTGTAGGCACTAAAGAGCAGGAGAGCCACAATCAGTATGGGAATCACTGGACCGAACCTGGATTCCATGATGTTTAGCAAGATGGATGGGTTTGATGAGTATGGACCGATCATCTTCCCAAGAAACATAGTGAGGGATACTGAGGCAAGTATCATGACAGCACCCGTAAGCACATAGGCCACAAGAAGGGATTTCCTGGCTTTCCCCATGCCCTGGTCTGCCTGGTTGAACAGAAAAATACCACTGCCGCTCCCTGAAAACATCAGAACACCTATCATTACAGCTTCCCAGAAATTACCGGTAAGGATGCTGGAAAAATTGTAGTTAACCACCCTGTCCTGAGTGATGGAAACCATAAGAATGCTCAGTATTATTATGCCGATTGTTTCAAGGATTCCGATCATGGTTACGGTTCTTATGGTGATCCTTTGACTTCTGGCGACCGGGTAGGCAAGAACCAATAGGAGAATAAGGGAAAAGAGGAGATCAAATTCAATTTTCACATGGGTAAAATAATAGGACTGAACAAAAAACGAGGAAAACATGAGGATGTTTGGAATCACGAGGAAGGAATAAAGAATATAGATTATACCGGTGAAAACGGAAAGCCTTAATCCAAGGGAATGCAAAACGTATGACGGGTATCCAGCTCCGTCAATGTTTTTGGAAGAAAAAATGATGATTGGCAAGAAACTCAGAAAACTGATCATGAATGATATGGAAGTTGCCACCGACATCATGCTACCTGAAAAAATTGCCATTAGTGGTAAAAGGGCCACAAAATTTAGTGCAGGATCAACAGATCCGAATGACTGAAAAGTTAACTGCCTGAAGGAAAATGACATGGAATGGGAGATATATGGTGCTTATAAAAAATTTTATAAAAGTGAAGAAAACTTTTGAATCTATCAGAAGAATTCTTCCAAATCTTCTTCCTTCAGCTTTGTTATGGGTTGCTTAATGAGAGGAGTATGGAGAACGGAGTCCCTGTCCTCATAGGCTGGCTCATTGTTCTCATACAAGATACCTATGGGTATTCTGTCCCCCCACTCATCTGCTCGTTTATATGCCTCCATGAAGTTCGATGGATCATGTTTTTCATCTTCCACTTTGTAAACCCTCTTCCTGAAGAAGTCGTAGGTGTTATCCTTGTTATATGTAACACATGGACTGAAAACATCAATAAAGGAAAAGCCCTTATGCTGAATTGCCTTCTTTATGGTTGCCTGCATGTGTTTCACATCTCCTGAGAATTCCCTTGCGACGAATGTTGCTCCCGCATTCAATGCCATGGTTACTGGATTTATGGGAGGTTCAATGTTTCCGTCAGGGGTCGTTTTGGTTTTCAATCCCAACATGGAAGTTGGAGAAGCCTGACCGGTGGTGAGCCCAAAGATCTGGTTATCTGATACTATGTAGGTAATATCCGGATTTCTCCTTGAGGCATGATAGAAGTGTTGAGTTCCTTCATTGAAACCATCACCATCTCCCCCATAAGCAACCACAGTAAGTTCCGGGTTTGCCCATTTAATGGCCGAAGCCACTGGTATTGACCTTCCATGAATTCCATGAAAGCCATAGACCTTTACATATTCAGGCATATTACTTGAACAGCCTATTCCTGAGACTATTACAGTACTCTCGGGCTTTATACCCAGTTCTGCCAATGCCATGGGAATTGCGGTCAATTGCGCGTAATTTCCACATCCTGGACACCAATCCGCCTTCACGCTTCCTTTAAAATCTGTAAATGTTACCATATTTATCACTCCTTTATTTTTTTCTCAATTTCCTCTGCCAATTTCCCTGGATAAAACGACTCTCCATTATATTTGGTTATTAAATCTGCCTCAATACTGTACTCTGACTTTATAAGTCTCATTAATTGCCCGGTATAGTTATTTTCGATGAAAATGACCTTTTTCTTCCCCTTCACCAATCTGGGTATGTCAGGATTGACCGGAAAAGGCCTGTTGACCTCAATAACTCCCACTTTAATGCCTTTGTTTCTAAGAATATCGGTGGCTTCCTCAACAGCACCCTGTGTTGACCCCCATTGAATTAGGGCATACTCTGCGTCCTCAAACCTGTACTGTGGAGTGGGTGGAAGCTCCGCGATCAGCCCTTTCATTTTGGTCATTCTCTTATCCATTACCTTCTCTCTTATTACGGGATCAGTGACTGCATCGCTTACCACGTCCCCCCTTTCGTCATGTTCGTCTGAATCTTCATTGTGCATCAATCCAGGAGTTCCGGGCAAAGCTCTCGTCGATATGCCGTCCTTTGTGAATTCATACCTTTTGTAATCCTTTTCATTTCCTCCGGCTATCTTCCCTCTCTCTATCTTGAAGTCAAAATTTAAGTTTTCAACGGTCTCATAATGTTCCGCCAGATATAGATCTACCATGAAAAATACTGGAATTTGGTATTTATCAGCCAGATTAAGAGCTTCTCCCACCAGGTAATAGGCTTCTTCTATGTTCCTTGGGGAAAATATAGCCTTGGGAAAGTCACCCTGAGAAGCCCCAATAACCTGCAGAAGATCGCCCTGCTCGGTCTTTGTTGGAAGACCGGTGGATGGTCCAGCCCTCTGTGCCTCATAGATCACTATTGGCACCTCCATTTCGGCTGCCATTCCCACTGCTTCAGACATCAGGGCAAATCCACCTCCTGATGATCCAGTCATTGCCCTTATTCCTGCGTAATTAGCTCCGATAGCCATGTTGATAGCTGATATTTCATCCTCTGTTATTTTCACAAAAACGTTGAACTTCTTTTCATGTGCTGCAAGATAATGTATTATGGATGAGGCAGGAGTCATTGGGTAACCGAAATAGGCTTTTAATCCGGCCCTGACTGCCCCCAGACCTGTAGCTTCTCCCCCTGCAATAAGATAGAGTTTCTTTTTTGGAGTCTTGAGTTCTTTGGATGATTTTCCATATTTTTCCACAAAGGTATCATACCCTTCCTTTGCTGCCTTAACATTGAGCTCGGCAATTTCCCCCTTTCCACCAAACTGATCCCTTATCACTTCTGCAAGTACCTCGAAATCTATGGATAGGTATCCGAATATTGCGCCTATGGCAACGGTATTTTTCAAAAGCGTATTTTTACTGTATTTTTGGGCAATTTCTCCAAGGGACATTTCACAATATTTAATTCCCTCGTATTTCTTAAATTCCCCTACGCTTCTGTCATAAACCACTATCCCTGTCAGCGGAGATGCCCCACCCTCATTGATCTGGGGGTTTGTGTGTCTTTCCAGAGCATCCTTATTCAAGGCAACGAGAATATCAAGATCATCTCCCTGATTCTTCACCTTCCTTATGGAAGCACGGATCTGGTACCAACTCTGTCCACCCCTAATTATACTCTGATAATAGTTGTATGTGGAAACATATAGCCCACTCCTTGAAAAAACCTTTCCAATAATTAATCCGGCAGATTGAACTCCGTCACCAGCCGCCCCACCCACTCTAACGATAACTTCATTTTGATCCATGATTTCGTCACTATCCTTCTTTCTTAAACTGTATATTTCCAATTGCTATAAATTTTTTTGATACAAAAAGGAAAAACGGCATTTGAAACGCCTCTTTTCTTATCCATATAAATTCAGGGACTGTTAAATTTGAGACACATTGAAAAGGATCTGGTTCAGATGTCTATTGAGCCACCGTTAAAAACAATTTTAAACGGATTGTCATCCAAAATAATTCACTTTTTCCTATTCTTAACGCCGGGGGGGAGATTTGAACTCCCGAGCTACAAGAGCGGTAGATTTCGAATCTACCGCCTTACCGGGCTAGGCTACCCCGACTTTTAATTTTTTGTGTTCCTCCATTATGCATTTATTCATTATGACTTTTATGGAGTTTTTCCCTGCCAAGGTTGCTGCCTCCTCGTTTTCCACTCCCAGCTGCATCCATATGACCTCTGGTTTTATTTTCAATGCTTCTTCGACAATAGGTAGAACTGCTTCTGACTTTCTGAAAATATCCACGACCTCAATACTATTTTCCTCTGAAGCTGCCTTAAGATCAGGGTAGCATTTTTTACCATTCCATTGCTCCAGCATGGGATTCACAGGGATAACGTGAAATCCGTTTTCGTCCAGGTATTTTCCCACTTTATAACTATCCCTGTCCTCCTTATTACTGATTCCAACGACGGCAACATTCCTGTAATTCGTCAATACATTTTTTATGAGAACTGAATTATCCATGAAACTAATAAAAAAAATATGTTGTTAAGGGTTTCGGTTATTTTACAAGCTTTTCTATTTCTTCTTTCGTGAAAACTTTGTAGGTAGAATCACTTCTTATGGATGCCACTTCAGGCGTCTTGTATTCTGAACCCTCTTCCATGGATGATTTGAGAGCGGCGATCCCAATATTAATTGCAGTTACCTCATCGGCATCTTCCTTGTATTCCTTCTCAAGATATGCCAGAACCTGTTCTCTGCCGGCTCCAATGGATGTGGCCTTGTATTCATTTATAACCCCGGAGGGATCTGAATCAAACAGCCTTGCGCCAACTTGATCAATTCCTGCAAAAATTATGGATACACCGTATGGTCTGACACCACCATATTGTGTGTACTGCTGCATCTGGTCAGCCACTTTCTTCACCAGATTTTCAATGTTAACGAGTGAACCATAACTGACTTTTTCCTGTTGCGTAACAATCCTTGCGAAATCAATCAAAACCCTTGCATCAGCTCCAAGGCCAGAGGTGACGCATCCAACAAAGTCATCAATCAGTTGAATTTTTTCCAGTGAGTTCTGTTCCACAAGTTTACTTCTTGGTCTCTTTTCCGATATGAGAAGAACGCCATTCTTAAATTTTAATCCCAGGGCCGTTGACCCTCTTTTTACTGCTTCTCTTGCGTATTCTACCTGAAATAGCCTCCCATCTGGAGAGAAAACTGTAATTGCTCTATCGTATGCCATTTGTCCCTGTTGCATTTATTTTCACCTTAACTCCCTTAACATCTTTCTCTAATAAATCTTTTCTAATTTTTTCTTCCGTTGCAGGCATAAAATTATTAATTTCCTATGCATGTAATCAATCAGTGTTTCCATATTGCAGTAGCTGTAAAGCGAAAAAGAATTTATGCGGTCTCGGATATTGCCCCATTATCAAAAATCTGAAAACAAAGGTAATTCAGATTAAGAAAGTCACGGGACAGGAGGATACTGACACCCCTCCAGGTATATTTGTGGGTAATCATGGCTATCCAGATGTACTGGCCGGCCCAACAGCACTGTTCGATCCAGAGGCTTTCGATTATGGTAAGGAAAGATTTGGAATGCCTATAGAGGATGTGATTGCACTCAATTCAAACATTTACAGAACTGCCTCAAAGGTTAACATAAGAAGACCTGATGATAAGTTCAAGGAGTATATCCTGGAAAGCGCCTCATCCACAAGATCCTTTGAAATTTCATTTCAGGCAGATCGCTTTTCGATGCATGGCCCTGACAGTGGAGATTTCTTTGACACTCCTGTGGGATCAACTGCTTTTGTATCCAACCTAAGAGTTACGGGAAATCCCAAAATTCCAAGACTTGTGGACTATGTACATGAAGACAGATACCTGAAGTCTTCAGAAGCCCTGTTTAAACTGTATAGGGAAGGATTTCAACCAGAGTATCTACAGAACATACTTGCAGGTGGCTTAATAGGGTTGGAGAATCAGAGAAGAATGGTACCCACCAGATGGTCCATTACTGCCACTGATGATATTCTTTTCAAACAGATGAAGGATGAGATTTTACACTTCCCGTGGATATCTGAAATAGAGCAGTTTAACATGGAATACGTCGGAAATAGTTTTCAGGTGGTTCTCCTGCCCGGTCCATTCACCTTTGAAATGCTTGAGCAGTGGAACAGGGGATCGCTCTGGGGGGGTGGATCAGTATCCGTAGACTATGAGAACACTGAGGGAAGGAAAACCTATGCTTCCAATATAACTGGGGCATATTACGCTGCAAGACTATCCGTTGCAAGATACCTTAAATACATAGGAAGGCAGGCTTCCATTATAGTTGTGAGAACCATCGGTTCTGAGTATCATTCTCCCCTTGGTGTATGGGTAATCAGGAGTTCCGTACAGGAGGCAATGAAACGAAGATCCTTTAAGTATGGATCCATTGATCAATTCATCAGGGAGGCTGAGCTGGGAATCAGCAATGCAAAGACTCTATCGTGGACACTGAACAATTTCAGAAAACAGACAAGACTGGTAGATTTCCAGTGAATCAGTATAAAATATTCGATAATCACTTTCATCTCAATTATCATTCAGACTTCCTTAAGGGTGTGATGAAATTTAAAAAGGCTGGGGGAGAGGCAATCAATCTAACATGCCTACCTGACTATTCCATGCCTCCTAGTGGTTATTATGAGAGAATTTATGAGGAGACCATAAAAATGGCCGATCGTGTGAGAGAGGAGCTGAATGTTACGGTCCTTGTCACCCTTGGCCCATACCCCCTTGATCTGCTTCATTTCAGGGAAAGTGTGGAAGATTCATTCAAGATGGTACAGGACGGTATGGACCTGGCCTCTAAATTTATTTCTGAGGGAAAGGCCAATGCAATGGGGGAGATCGGAAGACCACATTTTGAAGTCCCTCTTCCGGATCTTGAGAGATCCGATAGGTTGCTTGAATATGCCTTTAATCTTTGTAATGACCTGAACTGCCCGGCAATTCTTCATACGGAAGACCTTGATGAACAAAGGATATTAAACATTGAAAAAATGGCATTAAAAAGTGGTCTTAATCCTGGAAAAGTTGTAAAACATCATGCCCTTATTGAAAATCTAAATTCCAGTTCTTCCATGATATTTTCACTACCTGCCACGAGAAAAAATGTAAGAACGGCCATGGAAATAACAGATAATTTCCTGCTGGAAACGGATTACATAAACGATCCCAAAGATGATAACAGGTTTCTTCCCCCTGACTCCGTTCCACTGAGGGCAAGAATGATAAGGCAGTCCTTTCCTAATCAGTGGGAAGAGATATTTGAGAATATATTCAGGAACATACCCATAAAACTATTTGGAGAGGAATCCTTCAAAACCTTACAATGAAAATATAAATTTTTTAATAAGGATGATATATGAATGGGAAACATGGCTTTATCAATTGCAGACATAGAACGCATTTCAAAGGAGATCAGGGAATATTATAGAATTGAGTCTGTAAATCAATCCATTCAGAAAATAAAGCCCAATTTTTACAATGAAGTGAAGGAAGCCATAGCCACATTAAGTGAAATGGCAACCAAAAGTGTAAGCGATTCGAAAATAGAAAGCTACAGGAAGATAATGGATAAAAAGGAGATAATGGAAAAAAATCTGCGTAACTTTCTTTTAAAGAGATATGAAAAACTTCTCAGGGATTCACTATTTGATATCAGTTCAAAGACCTATGAACCTCTGGCCCCTGAGGAAAAGGTATTCATAATGGAAAATCACAACCGGATGATGAATTACCTGGATAGAATATTAAAACCTGAGGATGAAAGTCCGGATGGGGAAGGTTCCAGTGAAGAAGGAATTGTTGAAACTGAACCTCCAGAAAGAGAGGAAAAAACAATTCAGAAAAGTAAGGATGAGTCTTCTGAAAGTTTACCCAAGCGGAATATGGAAGATCTTGTACCAGTGTCAGTAATTGCCGATTACCTACCCCTATCAACCTCCTTTGGTGATTTCTATTTACATAAGGCGGATATTGTTTATCTCCCCTCAGATACTACTGAAATTCTTGTATCCAGAAAGTATGCAAAAAGGTTGAATATAGGAAAAATAGTGAAGAATTAACTAGTACGGCTGGTTGT
Organism: Thermoplasmata archaeon; assembly: GCA_021794355.1. Taxonomy (GTDB): domain Archaea; phylum Thermoplasmatota; class Thermoplasmata; order Thermoplasmatales; family Thermoplasmataceae; genus Cuniculiplasma. The sequence goes on from JAJYRA010000065.1 coordinate 24,616, forward strand.
ATGCTTCATGTTTAAAGCGACAAAAATATAACTTTTTTGGTAAATAATCCAACTTGATATGAAAATAAATATTTTGATAGAGTTTCCTCTATCACTTTCCCTTATACTTATTTTCTCTTTCTTATATAAACTAAGGCTCCAACCAGTATGATGGCCGCTATGACAACACCCATTACAGGTATGAAAAGGGAACTGTTCAAATATGACTGATTGGCTGTATATGGGGTTGTGGATAGATCAACTGTGTGGTTTGAAAAGTGAGGAACGTGTATTATTACGATCTCACCATTCTGTTCACTATATACTGCATAGGATGCGGAGATGTTACTTGTGTCGTTAAGAATCCCTGATATGTTTGTTGAAGTTATGATTTTCCCGTCAAACTTGATATATATGTTGTGTGAGTTCTGAAGGAATGAATTGGAAAGGAAGATAACAATATCAGTTCCTTTCTTGTGACCTGGTGTTGCGTTAAGGGTAACGACTGCATGACCTGGACTGACTGAAGTTAAATTTGTCCTTACAGTTGAATTGAGACTGAGGGTAAAGTTGCCCTGAGTGCTTGTTCCATTTATGGAAAGTTCTGTTGATATTTTACCTGATTCAATGGCCTTCATGATCTTGTCCTGATACTTACCAAGATGGTGCATTCCTGGTGGAACGACGAGGTTAACCATTGCCATATTATTTGTGCTTATTTTTATGGTTCCGTTGCTGGATATGGATACATTTCCTCCGTTGACCATCAGAAATTCAGTGAGATTTGGCGTAACAATTCTCAATGCTTTTGATCCGACTCCTATTTTGGCATTGAGACCCATTTCCATTTTCTCTTGGAACTGTTGGTTGGAAGTTACAAGTGAAGTGTTCATTTTCACATTGGAATTATGTACACTAAACATGGATATGTTACTTCCTTGAGGTGCCCTGAAGGTAAGGGTACCGTTCTGTATTATGAAGTTTGATTGTGCAACAGGGTTATCATGTATGGTTGAAACATAGCTGTCATTGGCATACAGGAAGAGTGACCCGTAGATCTGAACTTTTCCCATAACAAAGGATGGAACATTGAATCCCTTTCCGAAACTTCCATTTCCTGAGGCTGAAATCGTGCTGAATAGGGTTGCGTTTGTACCATCCTTCCTTAGGCTCATGTTGGAAAACGTATTTGCTGTTGTGTTGAAATTGAAACCCACATATCTGCCCATAACATTTCCGGTGGTTGCGTTATAGCTGAATTTGTTTCCCATGTGATCCTGATGTTCCATTATGAGATTTTTTATGTTTCCAGATGTCACAAACATGGCGAATAATGGTGTTATTTTTGCCATTAATGTATTGTTGTACTGCCTGATGTGCATTACGTGCCCCTGAGTTTCCATTGAGACTCTTCCATCAGTTACCAGAACGCCAGAATAGTTTGCATTCTGGATCATGTAGGAACTGAAATCCATATTTGAGAATGTGGAAAGTCCCATTCCCCCGAACTCCATGCTGTCAGATGACTGTAGCTTAAAGTTCTGATCCATCCTTACGGCGGTTTCATTAAGATGAATGCTCATATTGCTCTTTCCGGAAGACCCTGTCATCACTCCAATGGATGCTGGATATTTATTTCCGTAGATAGCAACTCTTCCCTGATCAATTTGAAATGAATTCTTCAATTTACCCATTCCTGACATCCCTGATAATGTCGTACCATTCACATATATTCCACTGGCCAGCACGATGCTTGATGATGAGCTAGTATCATAGGATAAGTGGCCTATCATTCCATTACTGTTGTTGTAGGCTATGGAATAGCTGTCAACAGTTTTCACACTCGTATTTCCATTCACGGAGTTGCCTCCGTTTACTACTACTGCACTACCTGAGGCTATTAAAATAGCCACGGTAATTGCTATCATTATAGTTTTATTCATGATGTTGAGAACCAAGTACTTAATAACTAACTTATGGTACACCTGATCTGGTACATTGATGATAGGACCCGGTTTGTTCCAATATTTTAATTATTGTGTATCCCATCAAGGTAAGGAAAGCCCGAGGGCAGCTCACGCTCCTATGGAGTGAGGAAAGTCTCCCCTCCTGGGTGGATGCCAGCCTGCAATGCAGGTATTCCGAGAGGAATGGCTACGGTAAAAGAAAAAAACACTTCCCGGTTAAGAGTGATTCCTGGAGGATGACGTTTCCGGGATCGGTGATGGAAAAGCCGACCTGGCTGGAGAAAGTCCAAAGAGACCCCGTGAGACCACTCTGAGGGTCGGGTAGGACGCAGTGCCTTATGGCCAAAGTCGAATGCTGCCAGCCTGTTTTTCAGGGGAACAGAAGGGAGCTTACTCCGGGCATTCCACTTTAAGGTATCCTTTGTGGTTTAGGAGATGAAATAAAACCTTCGTCTCTGTCTAAAGTATAGTGCATGCATGAAATGGGTAATGCACTCTCTAGAGTAATACGGTTAAACTGGACCCTTCGTTAGTACATGTGGATTCCAGTGAGGCGTTCTTAGAATGGAAAAGGAAAGAATCAATCAAGCCACGTGCTGTGAATAGGTTGTTGGGGCATGTGTGCCAAGGAATCGATATATCCTGCGGGTGGAAGTCCTGCATAGTAATTACGTGTGCGACTATGAGCTTGAACCACGAACTGCGGAGTAATTTGCAGTATCGAAACTGGTTGACGAAAT
>JAJYRA010000025.1 GCA_021794355.1 Thermoplasmata archaeon
TACAACATAATAAAAAAAGCAATCCCTGAAGCGTTTGTGAACGGGATAGAGGGTACTGGGTTGTATCCACGAAGTTTAAGCATCAAACAGATGATAACTTCCAAAGGTTTGTGTTAACAGGGTTAACGGAAATCACAACCTTAAGCAATACCCTGAGAAAAAAAGCATACCTTATTCTCACCTTCATTCATTATGGCTTGAAACTGGAAATTCAGTTGGAAATGCTATAACGTTATCGGGAAACCTGAAAGGAAAAATTGTAAAAATAGCCTGCTATAGTATAAATACGGTATTGTATTTTGCTTCATATGGACACCAATTCAAGACTGAATACACTTATTAATTCTGACAATTACATGAAAACGTTTCAGATTGAAGTTTTGAATGAAACACCCGGGACTGTAAGTCTGAAAGTTATGCTGGAAGATAGGCATATGAGAAGTGGAAATGTTGTGAACGGAGGTATCATGGCAGGATTGTTTGATATTGCCGGCGCACTTTCTATTTTTACTATTCCTGAGGTTATGAATGCATTTACAATTTCGCTGAACGTGAATTTTCTTGAACCCCTAAGTGGTGAATATTGCATCCTCAAATCAAGCATAAGGAGAGTGGGGGGAAAGCACGCGTTTATAGAGATGGAGAATATTGATAAGAATGGAAAGGTGGCTGCAACTGCCCACGGAATCTGGGCCATAGTGAGGTAATTAGGGGATGGATAATAAATTGCTTTCGGGAATGAATATCGTGATGATTGTCAGCGGAAGCATATCTGCTTACAGAACACCAGATATAGTGAGAGATCTCATAAAGAGTGGTGCATCTGTAAGGGTGATCCTGTCAAAAGCAGCCTCAAGAATAATAGGAAAACAGGCTCTGGAGTGGGCATCTGAACAGTCCGTTATTGAAGAACTGACTGGAAATATGGAGCACATAAACCTCTTTGCGGAAAACAGGGAGAAAACTGTTCTTCTCGTGTGTCCAGCGACATACAATATGGTAGGAAAGATGGCCAACGGAATAGCAGATGATCCTTCAGGAACCGTGTTCGCAAATGCCATAGGTTCCCATATAAACACGGTAATTGTTCCAGCTATGCATATGGAAATGTATGATAATCCAATAATGGGAAAGAATTTGAAAATTCTGGAAGAACTTGGCGTGAAAATAGTGTCACCAAGGATTGAAGATGGAAAGGCCAAAATTATGTGGTCCGATGAGATAATCGACACGATCCTTAGAAAAAAATCGAGAGGAAAGACAATTCTTATAATTTCAGGAAGGAGTGATGTGAAAATTGATCCGGTAAGATCTCTGGTGAACAGGAGCACAGGTTACACTGGTGTTTGCATGGCCAGAGAAGCATACAGGAATGGTTATGATAATATCATATACCTTGGAAATTCTGATTACAGGATACCACACTACTGTGAATACATAAATTGTAGTGAGACGGATGATTTTTACTCAAAGGCAGAGCTTATAATAAGGAGCAGAAAAATAGATCTCATAACAATTCCAGCAGCACTTTCAGACTTCTCAATCACACCATCTGAAAAAAAGATAAAGAGTGATTTTGCGGTTGAGATTCCCTTGAATATAAGGGAAAAACTGATTGACTTGGTTGTAAAGATCATGAAGGAACTCAACCTAAAGGTCCCCATAATAAGATTCAAGCTCACCGACGAAGAATATTCACCAAAGGATCGTGGCCAGATTACAGTCGTAGATAACGCATCTGAAAACCCCTTCGGCATAAGGGAGAACAGGTATACCATATATGATGGAAATAAAAGACTGTTGGAACGGACCATGACCAAGGAGGAACTTGCGTCCATTCTGTTGAGGATAGGTGAGGATACCGGTGAGTGAAATTAATATTTCAGCATATCAACTTCAAATCACTAAAAAGGAGGATTTCCTCAAGCAATCAGATGAACTTTTAGATGATTTCCCCAGGAAGGGCTTTGTTATATTTCCTGAAAGATTTTTACTGGATACCATAGGTGAAGATGAGGATCGGGATATATTCCAATTTCTGAAAGACCTTTCACAGAGAGTAACACTCATTGCAGGTTCCCTTCTTGTAAGGGAAAATGACAGGATATACAACAGATCATACGTTTTCCATCTGGGCAAGACTGTAGGGTATCAGGATAAGATCGTGCCCTTTAGCAGGGAAAGAGGACGGATTACTCCGGGAAGAACAATAAAGATTTTTTCCAGCGAAAAGCTATGCTTTGCAGTTCCCGTATGCTATGATCTCGATTTTCCATTTTTTTCCAAACTCAGTGCGGTTCATGGCGCAAGATTCATTTTTAATCCATCCCTCATAAGAAGGGATTTCCACGAAGAATGGCATCAATATATGATCACCAGAGCCCTGGAAAACAGAATTTCCCTGGTATCGGTAAATTCAACAACGGATATATTCAACGGGGATTCCATTTATGTTGAAACATATGAGGAAGATGAAGGTGTGAGGATAAGGAAAACAATAATGGGAAGGAATAAGAAAAAAACATTTAAATTCTCCCTTGGGAATATTTCAGATAAATTCATGCAGAGAATTGCTGAAGATCCTGGTGTTTATTCATTCCCTGTTAAGAAAATCTTCTATTGATCTGCATACTTCGTCACTTGAAGAAATATGAGGAGTGTGTGTCCCGCTCTGGATCAATTTAAGAGTTGAATCCGGAATTAACTGGCTCATCCGTACTCCATATTCAGATGGGATCATATGGTCATTCATCCCCCAGATTATAAGAGTTCTTTTGGTTATTTTTTCGAGTTGATCCTCTGAAATTTTATAGGTTTTACCTGAATTATTTTCAACGATTTTCCTCATTATTCTCATGTCATTTTTTGGGCTCACCCTTTCCAGTCTTTCAAGAAACTTTTCCACTGTCTCCTGCCCCTGATCTCCCACGGTAAGGTTGGTTCCCGCGCTATCCATCAGAACAAGTCCCAGTGAATTTTTGAATGTAGTTTCATAGGACAATGCAACCCACCCGCCATAGGAATTTCCTCCAACAAAAAAATCCTTAAGATTTAACAAACGCATTAACTCGTTAATCATTCTTGCCTGATCACTGATCCTTATGTCATCAGGTTTTGCTGACCTTCCATGACCCAGGAGATCTGGAAAAACCAGACCAATATCATCATCCAAGCATGATGAGATCTTCATAAAATTATTACCGACACCACCAAGACCGTGAAGAAGCACGAGATATTTCTTTCCTTTCCTCAATAGAAAAGATACCTTCCCATATGAGGTTTCGACGGTATTTCTATTCATATAATAACCTTATGGCATACTGGTCTTAAAATGTGCCAAAATTAAATACTTATATTTATTCATAAAAATAATTTAACGTCACCGGAGAACATCATGTCATAATTACCTAAAATTTTAAATATGGTAAAGTATGGTTCAAGCGTGGCAACCCAAAGAAAATATATTTATAAATTTGAGGAAGGAAGCAAGGAAATGACCTCCATTCTTGGAGGCAAGGGGGCTGGTCTGGCAGAAATGAAAAGGCTTGGACTCAATGTTCCAGATGGCTTCATCATAACAACTGAAGCATGTATAGCATATCAGAAAGGGAACAAATTTCCTGATGGTCTAACTGCATCCATAAAAGAGAACATGAAATCTCTTGAGGAAAAGACGGGAAAAATTTTTGGAAGCGACAAAATTCCACTGTTGGTTTCGGTAAGATCCGGTGCCCCCGTAAGCATGCCCGGAATGATGGATACAATTCTGAACGTCGGGATGAATGATCAATCACTTAAGGCTCTTCACAGTTCAACAAAAAATGAAAGGTTCGCCATTGATTCCTATCGCAGGTTGAAACAGATGTTTGGGAATGTTGTTTTCAATATTCCCCACGAAGATTTTGAGGAGATTATAGAGGAGATCAAGGAAAAACATGGGAAAAAGTTTGACACGGAACTCACTGCGGACCAATTGAAGAAGATTGCAGATGTCTTTGATTCAGTGTATGAAAAATATGGGAAAAAATTCCCCCAGGACCCTGAGAAACAATTGATGCTTGCGGTGGAGGCTGTGTTCAACTCCTGGAATTCACCAAGAGCTGTGGCATACAGAGAGATAAACCATATTGACAATAATCTCGGAACAGCAGTGAACGTAGTTTCCATGGTATTTGGGAATATGGGCGATGATTCCGCAACCGGAGTGGCTTTCACGAGAAATCCAAATACTGGTGAAAAGGAGTTATTCGGTGAATACCTCCTCAATGCCCAGGGGGAGGATGTTGTGGCCGGTATCAGGACACCAAGGAAAATATCGGATCTGAAGAGGCAGATGCCTGAAGCCTATGAGGATTTTTTAAAATCTGCTGATATTCTGGAGAAGAATTATCGAGATATGCAGGACATGGAATTTACCATAGAGAAGGGAAAATTCTTCATGTTGCAGACCAGAAATGGAAAGAGGAGTGCAAGGGCCACGGTGAGGATAGCTGTGGAGATGGCAAAGGAAGGGCTCATAACCATGGAAGAGGCTGTGATGAGGGTGAAACCGGAAACCCTTGATATTCTTTTTCATCCTCAGGTAAAAAAGAGCGGGAAAGAAAAGGTTTTGGGACATGGGCTTGCAGCCTCTCCCGGAGCTGCAATCGGACAGATTGTTTTCTCATCTGACAGAGCTGTGGAACTATCCAGAGAAAAGAAGAAGGTGATACTTGTGAGACCGGAAACAACGGCTGATGATGTCAGGGGTATGGCAGCCTCTGAAGGTTTTCTCACACAGAAGGGGGGAATGACATCCCACGCGGCAGTGGTTGCCAGGGCCATGGGAAAGCCTGCAGTCGTTGGTGTGGAATCAATGAAAGTAAACGTGAGGGAAAGATCCCTTACCATAGATGGTTCCATTCTTAGGGAGGGAGAAATTATAACTGTTGATGGAACCAATGGGGAATTCCTTCTGGGAGTCACTGATCTGGAAGAGGCACAGGTTGGAGAGCATATAGAAATTTTACTCAAATGGTCTGATTCCTTCAGAAGACTGGGAATAAGGGCTAATGCTAATACACCAGAGGAAGCCATACTGGCAAGGAAGAATGGCGGAAAGGGCATAGGACTGGCAAGAACTGAAAGAATGTTCCTGGGTAATGATAGAATAGATATAATGCGATCCATGATCATGAGCAAGAATACTGAGGACAGGCAATTTTACCTTACAAAGCTTCTCCCCATGCAGATATCTGATTTTACAGAGTTCTTTAGAACAATGGAGGGTTTTCCAGTGATCATAAGGCTCCTTGATCCTCCACTACACGAATTTCTACCGGACAAGGAGGAGGTGTTGAACAGGATTTATTCCATGAAACTGAATCTTATCCGTTCCGGTGATTTGAAGGAAATTGATGACATAATGAACAGGATAAACAGGGAGAATGAAATGCTCACAGTAATAAGATCACTGGAGGAATTCAATCCCATGTTGGGTTTCAGGGGGTGCAGACTTGGTATAAGTTTCCCGGAGATATACGAGATGCAGGTACGTGCCATAATGAGGGCAGCCATAAATGTGATCAGGGAAGGAAAGACCATCATTCCTGAAATCATGATTCCCCTCGTGGGAACTGAAAGAGAACTGGCTGTACTGAGGGAAAGACTTGAAATAATCGCCAGGGATGAAATAGGGCACTTTCAGGTGAAATACAAGTTCGGTACAATGATTGAAATACCAAGAGCCTGCCTTGTGGCCGATAAAATAGCAAAGAGTGCAGATTTCTTTTCCTTCGGGACAAACGATCTGACACAGATGACTTTTGGATATAGCAGGGATGACGCGGAGGGAAAGTTCATGTCAAAGTATCTCGAGGAGAAGATCTTGAGTAACGATCCATTCAGGTCCGTGGACATCGAGGGTGTGGGCGAACTGATGAAAATTGCTCTGGAAAGGGGAAAGAAAGGTAACAAAGAACTGGAAGTTGGTATCTGCGGAGAACAGGGTGGAGACCCTGAAACCATAGAATTCTGTCACAGGATTGGGCTTGATTATGTCTCGGCCTCGCCTTTCAGGATACCCATTGCCAGACTATCTGCTGCAAGGGCTGCCCTAACTGAGAGAGGCCCTAGAAAGGCATAATCCAGAACTATAACTGCAGATCTGAAAACTCGCATCCCCTGTCTGTTAAAAACGTATCAATATTCAATTTTTTAAGCAGGTCAAGTTCATTCCTTTCGTTTATGATCCATGGAATTATTTTTCTACCCAATTTCCCAATGTCTGAGTATTTATCCATTTTCAGAATGGAAAACTCGGGCATTATGTAATCTATAAATCCAGGAACACGGGATTTTAGCATGCTATCAACCATGATCTTAGTTTCCTCCGCAATATCCAGTCCAGTCTTGTAGGAAATATTCATCTCCTTCATTTCCCTGATTGCAACCACGTCAAAGGAGATTAAAACAATATTCTGCTTGCCGAAATTTTGAAGAACATTATGGGTTGCTATCTCCAACCCTTCGTTTATTCTATCCCCTCTCTCGTCTCTTGTTTTCATCTCGATGAAAATCTTCATCTCCGGGAATTTCTTAAGAACATCGTCCAGTAGGGGTATTTCCTGATCTCCTCCAAAAATTTTTTTCTTTTTGATTTCGCTGTAGGAAAAGTCGCTTATCTGACCGTCCATACCGAGAATTCTCTGGGTGCTTGAATCGTGAAATACTACTACCCGGTTGTCCCCTGTTATCTGGATGTCTAACTCTATACCATACAGCCCGCATCTTCTCGCTTCCATAAAAGACTTAATGCTGTTTTCAGGAAATAATTGGGGAACTCCCCGGTGACCGATGATATTGAAACCCATTATTCCCCTATTAGCATGAACTTAAAATGTTTTATCCTGACATGTTATCCCTTTTCATGGCAGGAATGTTTCCTAAATCCTTTGGAGTGATGGAAAGGAGAGAGTGGATTGATCACTCACAGGATGCAGTATACGACGTGGCGATTGTTGGCGGAGGTATAACGGGAGCAGGCATTGCCAATATACTCTCACAGAATGGGTTGAAGATCATACTCCTGGAAAAGGGGGACTTTGCCTCGGGTACAAGCTCCGGATCCTCAAAGCTAATCCATGGAGGCTTACGTTATCTGGCCAATCTTCATTTAAGGGAGGTAAGAACACTTCTCAAGGAGAGAAACTATCTGTCAAAAAATACGGACATTGTAAAGTTCATGAATTTTAGGATACTCATCGATCCCTATTCATGGAAAAGAGAAACCATGAGACTGGGATTGATCACATATAACGTTTTGAGTGGAAATCCTGAATTCCCAAGAATGAAAAGGAATAGTGGAGAATATGGTTCAGAAGTTAGGGGTTATTTCACCTACAGGGATGCCTGGTCGGATGATTGCAGGCTAACCATATACAACATATTATCAGCGGTTAATGCCGGGGCCAGGTGCCTTAATTATGCCAGGGTAGTCAGTATAAAAAACGAAGGTAATACCATTAGAATTGATGCTGAAGATAGCGTGGATAAAAGAAAATTTTCAGTTACAGCAAGATATGGCATCAATGCTGCAGGACCATGGTCAAAAAAGGTATACGATTTGTCTGAAGGAAAAAATGATATTTCGCTCAAGTTGAGCAAGGGTGTTCATATTGTTGTTCCAGCTGAGAAGGCAAAAACTCAAAGTGCCATTGTATTCAGATCCCATCTGGATCAAAGACAGATGTTTATCATACCACGTGGAGAGGTAACAATAATAGGAACAACAGATAAATTCCTTAATGATCCTGATGATTTTAGTGTTTCTGAAGAGGATGTGAATTATATAGTAAGTAGCGCAAGAAGGATATTCCCCTCACTTTCAGAGGAGGACGTAACCTATTCCTACGCTGGCATAAGGCCACTCTTTGGAAATGGGGATGATCCTGGATCAATCTCAAGGGGATTTGTAATCAGGGAATCGGAAAGGATGATACATATATTTGGAGGAAAACTAACAGATTACAGATATGCTGCAAGGAGGGTTGCTTCCATCTACGGGAAAAAGACTGACCTGAAACTTAGAATAAGAAGTATGCCTCTGGTAAATTATTCAAGACCTCATATTAGTGGAAAAGAGTTGTACCTCTATGAGATGAATCATGAATGTGCCCTTTACCCGGAGGACATAGTGAGGAGAAGAGAAGCGTTTGACGTTTACAGGAAGGATAGGGGAAACTCTGAACTTGATCTCATCAATTCCCTGTTCGAGGATAGGGAAAATGCCCATGTCATTTCTCCTAAATCATAGGAGTAGGAAATTTTCCGATCCTGCAAAACTATTAAGTGCTCCATAAATAAGCAAAAATGGAGTCCTTGAAAGCATTACCTATCATGGTGATTTATTCTCGTACACGATTGAAATAATCCCTCCCCTGTCAGGATGATGGAAAATTATTCTGGTGACTTCTCCCTCCTTACCTTATTAATTCTGGAAAAGCTGGTAATTCGGTGGCTCTGATACAACCCTTATATCGTGTGGATGACTCTCAGTAAGTCCGTTATTTGTTATCTTAACAAAGAATGTATTTTCCTTGAGTTCCTTGATATTTTTGCAGCCAGCATATCCCATTCCTGCCCGGATTCCTCCCGTTAACTGGTAAACAACCTCTTCCACCCTTCCCCTGTACGGTACTGCACCTTCAACGCCCTCAGCCACAAACTTGCTTCCTGAGAATTTCCCATATCTGTCTGAACCCTTACTGAGGGCCCCCATTGATCCCATTCCACGGTAAGTCTTGTATTTCCTCCCATTGATGATCATTTCTCCACCCGGGCTCTCATCTGTGCCTGCAAGAAGAGAACCAAGCATGACACAGTCCGCACCGGCACCTATGGCTTTTACAATATCTCCTGAAAAACGAATGCCTCCATCTGCTATGACGGGAATATTATGCCTGGATGCTACATCTGCAGCATCACTTATAGCCGTAACCTGTGGCACTCCTATTCCTGCAACAACTCTTGTGGTACATATGGACCCTGGCCCTATTCCAACCTTTAAGCCGTCCACATCGCATGCAATGAGATCTTCTGCTGCATCTGCAGTCGCAATATTTCCGACCACTATGTCCACCGTTAGCTCCTTTTTTAACTTCTTAATTGCAGTTAGAACATTTTCATTGTGTGCATGAGCCGTATCAATGACTATTACATCGGCACCCTCCTTTTCCATGAGTAGTGCACGATCCAGATCAAATGGTCCCACTGCAGCCCCAACCATGAGTTGCCCCTCCTCATCCCTTGAGGCAAGGGGAAACTTATGCCTGGTGGTGATATCCTTTGATGTGATCAGACCCACAACCTTCATGTTATTATCAACCAGTGGCAACTTTTCCACCCTGTTGTTATATAACATTCTTCTTGCTTCTTCTGGATCAATGTTATCACTTGCATAAATCACGTCCTTTGTCATGATATCTTTGACCTTTCCCTCTGTCCTTTCCGCAAATTCCAGATCCCTCTTTGTTACGATTCCCACAAGTTTCTCACCCAGTACCACCGGAAATCCGGCTATGCCCTTAGATTCCATAATATTTTTTGCAACGCTTATGGGTGTATCCAAGTCTATGGTATGCACGTTTCTTATTATGAGGGATTCTGCCCTTTTTACCTTTCTGATCATGGTTGCCTCTTCGTTTCTTGACATATTTCTATGAATGATTCCCAGTCCTCCAATCCTGGCCATTGCAACGGCCATCTCCCACTCCGTAACAGTATCCATGGGAGATGATGTTATGGGAGAGTTGAGCCTAATTTTCTTTGAAAAAACACTCTTAATATCGGTTTCCCTTGGCTCTATGGGTGATCTTCTTGGCATAACCAGAACGTCATCAAAAGTAAGACCCTCTTTTGCTTTAGAAAGCTTTTCTGTATACATGTTGTGGATAGAAGAGAGACATATTTAAATATTTATAATGACCTTTTGGGATTTGCAAATTTCTTCCATTCCTAAGTCCATTATGCATTGAGGGATATTTCCGGAAATCTAAATGATTGTTCCCTGGGAATATCATTCAACCTTTATGTTATCCATTTCATTTAACAATACACCGGATTTTCCATACTAACTATTAAATTTTAAAACCCTGATTATTTTTTAAATCCGTACTCTTTTATTTTTTTAAAGTTTTTTCATTTATGTCTTGAAGAAATATATCATTAGCGATCTCATTGAACATTTCCGAATATATTCCTACTTCCTTTTTCATTATATCGTTAAAATCGTAGGTAATTGCGTTGTAGTAATCCCTTAATATGGATTTACTCATGTTGTGATCTGAGGATATCGCATCAATATGTCTAGTAATAAACCATTTTTCAAGATTCTTTAATTCCTTTAGATTTGGGTCATACTCCGTCTCCTTAAGGCTCACTGTAACTGCATATATGGAATACAAATCAAATATCTTGGAAATCATGTGCGTGATGTCAAATATTATTCTCAAATCTGTTTTATAAACGTCCAGAGCATTATTCCCTATTACTAGGGCAAACTGCTCTTCCTGTAACAGATCTTCTGCCTTTCCTGAATCATTTCTAATGAGAACGGAGTTTGGGAACAGTTTATTCAGGATCAATTTTAGATAGAATGCAGTTGTTTCTGTTTCAGAGGTTACAGCGACCCTCATGCCTGGAAAAGGATCTTCACCCCTGGATATGAGGAGATTGGAATTTGAATGGCCTTTTCCAGATATTGTGGGGGCATCAAGAATTTTAAGGGTGTCCCTATTCTTAAAATAATCCACCAACGATATCATGGAATAGTCTACTTTTCCCTTTAAAACATCCTCGAGATTTTCTCTTGTGCTCCCCCTTGTTATGTTAAACTTGTTTCTGCCTCCATAATACAGCGGGTCACTGTGAATAAGATTGATTATTCTGAAGCTTTTCAAAAATAGCCCCTGAGATTATAGAAAGTATCTCTCTTGGCTGGTATTTTTCCTATTTCGGATACTAAGCGGCTCAACTCTTCCACGGTCGTTATTTCATTTCTGTTGGTTGCCCCAAATATCTTCTCGCTAATAGCTGTCCCCACAAGATCATTTCCCCCGCCTGTAAGAGCCATCTGTCCTATGCCTCTTCCCACAGCGACCCAGTACACGCTGATGTTTCTCATCCACTTACCCATTATGAGACGGGCCATAGCTATCACCTTCAGATCCTTTTCTCCAGAGGCCGGTCCGGAAACTTTACCCATTTTCATTAGGGGCGTGTTTTCTGGACTGAATTTTAGGGGTATGAAAGACAGGAATCCACCGGTGGTAGATTGAAGATCCCTGAGCCTGACCATGTGATCTATTATGTGACTCCAGTTTTCCACATGTCCATAGGTCATGGTTGAATTTCCCTTGATTCCCATTTCATGAATTATCTTTGCATCCTCAAGCCATTTTTCACCACTTATCTTCTCTTGAGTTGACATGATTTTTCTGATGCTCTGATCAAAAATTTCTGCTCCACCTCCAGTGTGCGCTTCCATTCCGGCTTCATGGAACCTTGTGACCGTTTCCTTTATGGAATTTCCGGTGATTCTTGCTATGAAATCTATCTCTGGAATTGTCAGGGCCTTAAGAGTGGCCTCTGGCATATATTTCTTAACTGTTCTGAACAGCTCTTCGTAATATTCAAGGGGTAAATATGGGTTGAATCCTCCAACAATGTGTATTTCCGTGGGGTTGTAGACCCTAGCTTTCTCAAGCTCCTTCTTAACATCCTCCATTGAAAGTTCATAACCTTTGTCAGTTTTTCCTTTGAGCTTCGCAGGAACATAGAAGGCACATATGGGACAGCTGGCTGCGCAGTAATTACTGTAATTTATATTATAGGATACTGCAAATGTAACCGTATTTCCAACCTGAAAATCAGTTAAATTGTCAGCCATGGACATTAGCTCCTGCATGTTGAACTGTTCCATAAGCTCCTTTCCCTCCTCCCTGCTTAACTTATGCCCTGACTTGAGAAGGTCGAGCCAATATTCCTGAGCATATGAATTAATCATGATGAGAAAGGATTACTTAGTTATGTATAAATTTTTTTTGAAAATATTTAAAAATTTAAGGTAATATCAGAAACGTCTCGATCCATTTCTAATTGCCTTCAAAATAAAATAGCTCATTTATTGTCGCTTTTAACACTTTCTTGACTATTTATTCTATTGTTGATGAGAGTTAAGGAAATCCTGTTTCCAATGAAGATGATATATTAGTTCCAAAATTATATTCGGCGATAATATGACGGTATCTATAGCCAAAACTGGATAAAGTGAATAAATTTGCATCGGCGTATATAAAAGTTGGTTAATGTTCAGAATAGAGTAAAGAAGTGCAAATGTTTCTATCATTAGACCAGCAAAGTTGGAATAAATTGAATAAATCATATATTTTTTTGGTCTCCTATTTTTTACTGTAAGCTTATTTGGAAATTTATACCCGTAAACATACATGCCTAAAAATACAGTTGAAAGCACGAAAGCCGATCCTAAAAAGTAATAAAAATAAATAATGAATGAAGTAGGAAAACTTTGGTTAATTCCTAACACCCCATATAAACAAAATTATTATGCCCATATGAACTTACAAAGTTGTTTGCACCTTGTGATATATAAGCCCCTACGGCAGGTCCTACAGCGGGTCCCAATGGAATCGTCGGTAATATTCCTTGTACATTGCCATTACTGAGATAACCACTAATTGAAACCGAGCTTTGAAAAAGGACGACTTCTGGTTCCCATGGGTAGTAATAATCGCACGTGAGAAACATCCACATATATTTATGTCCCCAATTCTGGTCAGCGAATGTTGACTGATAAATGTTATTGTATTCGCTCGAAAGTAATGCATAAGTTAGTCCAATAGCAATTGATGTTACAATACCTATAACTGCTCCTACAGCTAAACCAACCGGCCCTGCGGTTAAAACCCCAACGAGTGCCCCAGTTAATGCGGAAGTAAGGACGCCTGACCAAGTTAGAGTGCCACCAGGAAAGCCGGTTACAGAATTATAATACGTTTGTGCTGCACTTCCGGTGTAAATTGTATTTATGGTATCCTGTTCTCCATAATTGTAAGAAACCCAATGTCCTGCCAACGGATTCCACCAGGGTCCGGGTGTCCAATATGAAGAAGTGAAATAAGATATTGATAGCATATCCCACTTTCCTTGCGTTGATAGGACATACGATGGTGGTGCTGTGCCTAAGCTTTGTTGCTTTAAGAAGACATAAATAGAATTGTTATCCTTTATTGTGTATTTCCCAGTTGAGTTTAACTTTCCGTTATTGAGCATTGCGATGAATTCCTTATGAACTACACTGTTTTGCAATGTAAATTTTAATTTCTCCTGAGTAGTAATTTTTTGCAAAAGAATCATCCCCGATAGATTAGCTCGCAAGAATTGGGAAAGTAAATTCTTCATCCTTAGCTTACCATACATATGGAAATCCCTAATGTTTCCACCGTTGTAAGGATTTGCCTTTTCCTTGTTCATTAACCATAAAGTGAATGCGTTGGAGAACTTGTCAGTGAAATTAACTGGATTCGCTATAAAGTAACTCCTATAATCCTGACTCATACTCATATTCGGTGTAGCATTGTCGTGAAACTGACCCAACTTCATATCTGCTGTAACATTGTTCTAATATCCTTTGGCAAATGAGGTTTGCATAGATGTTCCAAGGAACATAATTACTATGAAAACCGCAATCAGTCCCATTATTTTGTTTGTTATTTTCACTCGTTGAGATCCTTCCTATAGTATATAAATATACCATGACTTATACTAAAATGCAAACGATCGTGAGATTGCCTTGGCTTTCAATTATATGGCGATTATAAGATCTTTGTCAGATAATTTTTTTTTATTTTCTACTGAAAGTACCGAGTTCTAAAGAGAAATGATGTTTGTGATAGGTAGTGATTTATAATTGGGAAACCTCGTTAGAGCGTCGAGAAGTGTAAAGGTACAAAATTTTAATGAAAAATATATACAATCATTAATTTCAAATAATATTTACAATTATTTATAAGCAAACTTACGATCTCATGTCATGATAACTGTTGAAGAAAACCAGATCAATGTTATTTCAAATAAAGCCACGAATGGGGGAATTCTTGACAGGGATGAAATAGTTTACCTTTATGATGAGGTGGACATAAAGGATCTTGCCATACTTGCAAGAAAAATAACAGATTCAATCACTGGCAGACAGGTTTCCTTTGTTTCCAACATGATACTGAACTATACTAACATATGCAATGTAAGATGTAATTTCTGCGCATTTTACAGAACTGGGAGTGAGGAGGATTCTTACACTATGTCTCCAATTGACGTTGCAAAAAGGGTGAAGCTTTTCAATGATAATTATGGCATAAGACAACTATTGATACAGGGTGGCGTCAATCCAGAACTGGAATTAGATTATTATACGGATCTTTTCAAAACCATAAAAGAGATGGTCCCTCAAGTGGGGATCAACGGATTGTCTACATCCGAAATATCTTTCATTGCAAGAAAGGAGAAGATGAGTGTTGAGGATGTGCTTGTTGCTCTGAGAGAAAGTGGACTTGAAACAATTCCAGGAGCTGGGGCTGAAATCTTTTCAAACGATGTAAGGAAAATCCTGAGGAGACCCCCGCGAAGTGGGCAACAATGGCTTGATGTAATGGAAACAGCTCACAGGATAGGCATTCAGACCAGCTCCACCATGATGTTTGGACATGTGGAAAACAGTTACCACAGGGCAGACCACTTACTTGCTCTGCTTGAACTTCAGAAAAAATACAATGGTTTTCTATCCTTCACCCCATGGAACTTCGAACCGGGAAATACGGAACTCGAACGGGAGGGTCTTGTCACTGAAAGGGTCGGTGGCGAAGAGGTGCTGAGGAATATAGCCATTTCAAGAATAGTGCTGAACAGGCACATACCCATTATACAATCTTCATGGTTGACCAATGGGGTCGAAATGGGTCAGATAGCTCTTATGTTTGGAGCAAACGATTGGGGAGGAACCATATATGATGAGAGAGTGATTCCAGCCACGGGCAAGCAGGTAGGAAATCTGAGAAAGGACACCATTATAAGGTCCATAAAGAATATTGGCATGATACCTGTTGAAAGGGACAACAGATACAAAATAATTGAGACTAATTCCTGAAAACACCATGGAATACAGCATAAAAATGGAACCTGAGGATTTTCAGGTTGAGGAGATTCCAGAAATAGTGGAAAAGCTGGATTCTGGAAAGTATACCATATTAAAGATCAGACTGAAGAACTGGGAAACCAACCATTTCATAACCTATCTTTCAAGGTATCTTGGCATAAGTAGAAAGAGGGTTACCTATGCTGGAACAAAGGATAAGAGGGCGCTAACAACGCAGTATTTCTGTCTGAATGCAGGCATCGTGCAGGATGAAATTAGAATAAAGGACTGCGAAATTCTGGAAAAGTTCTACGTGAATCACCCACTGAACCTCGGGGACCTCCGTGGAAACAGGTTCACCATAAGAGTTTTCTCCAATGATGATGAAAATTATTCCAGGGCCTGGAATAGGATGAATGAGATCAGCTCTAGAGGGGCATTCTGGAATTTTTTTGGTATTCAGCGATTTGGAATGATGAGGTATAACACCCATGAGGTGGGAAGAAAAATCATAAAGGAAGGGATGGAAAGTGCTGTCAAGGAATATCTGTATGATCCTGAAATAGACCATGATGATTTCAGGATAGAATTAGGAAAAACGTGGGACTACGCCCGTGGATTGATACAATATCCAGAGCATCTTCAGTTTGAAAGGGCACTCATGTCTGAACTGGTGGCAGGTAAATCCTATTCAGAAGCCTTTGAAGCTCTACCAAAACCGCTTAGAATCATGTTTATCCACGCCTATCAATCTTTTTTGTTCAACAGGATTTTGAAGGAAAGGATGAATCTATCAAAAAACCCCCTCAAGATTTATGACGGTGATTTAGTAAGCCCCATAGATCAGTTATACAACATAAATGAGGCAAATATTATAGAGGTAAATCAATTTAATCTGGAAAAGATTCAAAAAATGACAGTTGAGAGAAAAGTGACCCCTCTGGCTCCCCTTATAGGTATGGAGACCAGACAACAGAACGGTGTTCCGGGAAATTTAATTACGAAAGTAATGGAAGAGGAAAATATAACATTCGAAGATTTTAGGGTAAGGGAAAAATCTGAACTTTCATCAAAGGGAAATTACCGTTCCATAGCCTTTGTTCCAAATGAAGTGGTATTGAAAGAAGAAAACGTTTTCCAGTTCACCCTGGGAAAGGGTATTTATGCCACAACCTTCCTGGATCAGGTCTTTAAACTAGATTAAACCAACTTTCTGCAATTCTTTCTTTACCTTTATAACGGCCTGCTCTATTTCACTCTCTTCTTTGGCTCCGGTACAAACAACCTTTCCTGAACCAAAAAGCAAGAGAACTACCTTTGGCTCCTCGACCCTGTAAACCAACCCGGGGAACTGCTCCGGTTCGTACTCAACATTTTCAAGGCCTAGGGACATGGCAATCTGAGTTAGATTCAAATCGGCCTCCAGATCGTAAACAGCCACTATGTTTTGAACCACAATATCAGGAGAATCATACACCTCAATGTTGGCCTTTTTTAAGGTGGAAATTATGGTTTGTATTGTCAGTCTAACATTTGCAAGGTTTTTAGCTCCAGTACAGTTAACCTTTCCACTTCTGAAAATCAATACTGCAGTCTTTGGTTCCTTAAGTCTGTAGATCAACCCTGGGAATTGTTCCGGCTCGTACTCTGATCCTTCCAGAGCCAGTGCTATTTTACTAAGATCCAGATGTTCCGCCAGGGACGTGGATGCCACTATGTTTTCTATCTTGATTTTTTCTCTCTCACTCATAAAAACCTATTCTCTTATATTTAAACTATATATAAAGATAACATTTTTAGCTCCATTAATAGAGATGTTGGATCACCCCCTCATGCACTGAACGTGATTCCTCTAAAATTTATAAGAATCTTGTAGGAACACTGGATAATTCACTTTTTACAAAATTACTCAATTGAAGTTTTTACATATTCAAGGCGTCCCTTGCAACCTCGGACATCATGGATGGGTTCCATGGGGGTTCCCAGACCAGTTCCACATCTGCCATTTCCACTCCGGCCATATTTTCCACAATCTTCTGGGCCTCTGATAGAATCCATGGAGTTACGGGGCAGGTGGGGGCTGTCATGGTCATCTTAATGTAAACGTTATCGTTATTTATCTGAACGTCGTAGATGAGGCCAAGATTTACTATGTCCATACCTATTTCTGGATCTTCTACAGCCTTCAATTCTTCAAGTATTTCCTCTTTTGTAACCATAATATCGTTTAAACATTAAATTCACATTAATATGTCTATTGTTTTTTCATTGGGACTTTAACCTTTCAAAGGATCCGTATTCCCATGGTTTCTTCCTTCCCAAGATTCCAGCTTCAATGGATTCCCTTATCATTTTCCTTATGTGAATCGCGCTGGAAAGATCCTTAAGGTTTAGGTTTTCATTCCCCAAAACGTAATTATCATAAAATTTTTCCGACATTTCAAGGGTTGTACCTAACCCTTGGTTTATAATACCATCCCTGTCCATTATGAATGCCCTCACGGCAACCATAGTTCTTGTGCTTTCCATATATGGTATTATGAATTCTGAAATGATCATGAGGTAATCGAAATTCTCAATTCTTGATGAGTTTTCTCTGATTAGTTTGGAAAAATCTGAATTAAAAGAAGAATCTAGTACTCCAATATCCACATTTAAATCTACATCCCTAAATAGGGATTGCAAGACGGTTTCTTTGAAAAATCTCGCCAACTTTCCTGAGATTAGTATCCTGATTTTAAGAGGAATCAGACGCTTCCCCTTTTCATCTATCTCCCTTGAATCTATACGGGATGAACTAATTATAAAAAGATCGTTTGCAATCGCCGTATTTACTGAAATTACTCGCATGGGTTTTAGTCCATTTTTCACCCTCTTCTTATTTAACAGGATTGCACCTTTTTCAGTTTCCCTTGAAACAACTATTACAGCATAGTCTGGGTTGGTCTCTGAATCTCCTGAATTGTTTTCCAGTGCCTTGATGGAATAGTTGTCAGTTACAGTCTTAAGAAATTTTCTAATGGCTTCAGCCCTTGTTTCAAATCTCAATGCCTCATAGGTCTTTGTTCTCCTTACATAATCATCAGATGTTAAACCAATTATAACCCTGTTCCCCGTGGATACTGCCCTTTTCAGTAGTTCCTTATGACCCTTATGCAGGTGACCGAAAGTGCCAGCCACAATGGTTATCTTTTTATTTTCAGGCCTGTTCATTTAAAGTCTTCGTTAGTCTTTTTATGCCTTCGTCCAACTGTTCAACCGTTCCAAAGGTAAAGTTCAGTCTCATGGATGATTTTTGGGTTCCATTGGTTGTGAAAGCTTGCCCGCTGACGTATGCGACCCCATTTTTTATGGCCGCTGGTATCATTTCTCTGGTATCTATATTCTTCTTAACGGTGGCCCACACAAACATGCCGCCCTCAGGCTCTGAGTATTCTGCCATATCAGACATGTTTTCCTTCAGTGATTTTATGATAGCATCCCTCTTTTTTTTGTAAAGTATCTTGTTAAGTTCTACCTGCTTGTATATGATACCTCTCTTCACGTATTCATAGGCAACATATTGAGAAAAAGAATTTGTTGCAAGATCCAGTGCCTGCTTTATGAGATTGAATTTTTCCATAACCTCCTTTGGTGCAACCGTATAACCCAATCTGAGACCTGGAGTCATAACTTTGGAAAAGGTTCCAAGATATATGATGTCCTCCCCTCCAGGCATTGATCTCAGGCATGGAACGGGCTGGCCATAATATCTCAACTGCCCATAGGGGTTGTCTTCCACGATGGGTATCTCGTATTTTAATGAAATTTCAATCAAAATCTTTCTTCTTTCAACTGGCATAGAATATCCAGTTGGGTTCTGAAATGTTGGTATGACGTAAATGAATTTTGGCTTCCTGCCAGATCCAATTAGAGCTTTTATCCTTTCTTCGAGTAATTCTACTTTCATTCCCATGGTATCAACGGGTATCCCTTCCATTCTCAGGCCATTGGCAGAAAACGCTGAAACAGCCCCAACATAGGTTGGTTCTTCTGTTATGATAGTATCACCAGGATTTGCCAGTACAGCACCTAATTCATACAATCCCTGCTGGGAACCAGAATTAACAATTATGTTCTCCATGGTTGTTCTGATTTTTTCTACTTTTTCCAACATAATGGCTATTTCTTCCCTGACCGGATTTATTCCCAGTGTGTTCCCATATTGAAGGGCTAAATTGGCATTGTTTTTCATGATGTCTTCCATAATTTCCGTTAGTTCCCTTATTGGGAAGGTTTCAGGACTTGGCATTCCCCCACCAAGGGATATGATTCCTGGTGAAGAGGCCATTTTGTTTAATTCCCTTATTTCAGAGGGCTTCATGCCGTTCACAGAGTTTGAAAAACTAAATTTCATTCATGGATATTTAAAATTCGTTTATAGATTTGTCTTGACTACATATACCACAGCAAAATATTATTTAAAAGAAATAAATATGAGAACATAAAATTTACCAACGAAACAGAAAAATGTGCGACGACGAAAACAGTTATTACAAAGGACAAAATGGTGACCCATGATCTCAGGTCGACTGATGTGGAAAGTCAGCGTGGTTGGAGAACCTGATGCCGGTAAAAGTTCCCTTATATCAAGGATAGTCTTTGATAGTGAAGCTGGAAGTTTTATGGGAAAAGGATTACTCCGAAAAAAAATTACAATTCAAGATCAGAACAGGATGTCTCAGGCTGAACTAATATTACAGGAGATAGACGGACTGCCTGAAAATGACAAACTTTTAGCTGGATCATCGGCCATAATAATAGTTGTAGATGTTACAAAGGATGTGAACAAAAAAGCTATGGAAAAATTTATCAAGGGTGCTAACAAAAAGGCCTTAATAGTAATAGCGGCAAATAAAATAGACAGAAAGTATGAAGCGGTTACCTGGAGGGAGGACCTAGACCCATTTGTTAAGAATTATAATCTTGAACTCTTTCTCATATCCACGAAGATTCCTGAAACCGTTAATGGAATGATTAAAGAGATTGGTAAGCTGTTGATGGGAAGAATAAATGGAAAATAATAAGAACGATTCTTTTGTGGTATGCGGGAACATTCTTTTCTCCATAGAGGGCAATAAAAGCTCCCAGTACCTACATAGTAAATACAACCTAGGCACCCTATCTGGAAAGACACTCACGGTAAAGAACTACGAATTACTCTTTTTATATTTTAGGGGGAAAGTTAAACCCGTAAATTCGTTCTTCAACAACGCCCTAAACCTTATGAGCGAACTGATGGAGGAAAGCGACCTCCATAAATTCAAGGTGTATCTTGAACTTAAGAATGAGGGTGCAAAAATAACCATAGATAAAAATTCCTTCCTGATTTCCAAAAAGAATGAAAATCTGAACATTAAAAGGGTAATATTTCCCATAAGGGAAAATAGCAAACTAAGTGTTGAGTGGCTTTTGAATGCCAGAGGGCATAATATTGCATCGGTTGACGATGATGGTGATATCACATATTACAGGATAGATTCCGTGGACTTAATGGGTGCCAATTCAAACCAACTACTAAACACGGATTTCATAAGAGGGCTTGGTAAAAGGGCTATTGGTAATCTGGACACTAAACCAGAGTGGATGGGGGACAAAATATACGATATGAGAATTTTGTCAGAAAGTGAAACGGATTACATAAATGGTGTAGAAAACCCGGACATGGTGTCCAGGATCTACAGGAAACTTATTTTCCAAGGTCTCATTGTTAAAACCGGTTTTAAATATGGATGCAATTTCAGGGCGTATACTGGCTCAATGGATGATCACTCTGACTTTTTAATTCATGTTCTTTCAGATTCTGTGGAATGGTACGAGATCAGCAGAGCAGTCAGGGTTGCCGCATCGGTGAGAAAAGATATGATATTTGCAGGCTTTGTGAACGACAAGAGTTTTTTTATTAATATAAAAAGAATAAAAAGTGTTCTGGAAATGAATTTAAGAGATTAGATCTGTGACTCAAAGTCATCTATTGTGTGTTTAAAATCGTCGTATGAACTTATTTCACCGCGGTTCTTTAAGATCTCCCTTGCCAGTAACCAGTATACCAGTGCCAATGATCTTCTTCCCTTATTATTGCTTGGTATTACAAGGTCAACAAAATCAATTTTATTATTTGCATCGCACAGTGAAATAATGGGTACACCAACATCCTTGGCTTCCTTCATTACCTGAGTGTCTGCCAGTGGATCTGTTACTATTATCGCTTTTGTTTCCGTATAAGTTGGTAATTGATAATTTGTGAGTGTTCCTGGTATAAATCTCCCCACAATGGCCTTTGAACCTATTACCTCAGAGAATTTCGTGACCGGTCTGAAAGCATACTGCCTCTGGGCAACCACTAGAATCTGTTGTGGGTTGATTCTTGCAAGCATTTTACCAGCAATCTTAAGCATCTTATCAGTGATCTTCAGATCCAGTAGGTATAGACCATCATTTCTAATTTTAAATATGTATTTTACCATATCCTGAGTTTTAACCTGTGTACCTATGTGAACTCCTGATTTTTGGTATTCTTCCTCTGATATGAGCAAATTTTCTTCCATTCCAATCATCTCTTTAGCTGTCAAGATTGTGGCTTATCTCTTTAACCTATATATTGGTTTACAATCATTTTAGCAAGAAGGCTCTGCTCTTTAGAGAAGAAATGAATTATGAAAGTTTAAGGAAGTTGGCATGTTCCTATATACGATAAAAAAGACTCCCAGAGTACGATTATACCCAAGAACAAAGGGCCTTAACTATTTCAAGACAACTAGGATGCCCACGAAATTGGAGAATAAGAAGAGCTCGAAAAACAGAGATAAACGGATCATCAGGCTTGAGAAGATCTAGCAGGAACTGATAGAAAAGATAACGGAGTTTCTGCGTAGGTTATCAACGGTGGTAATCAAACATTAGGCCTTCAAGATGAGATAGATTATTCCCACTCTATGGTTGCAGGAGGCTTATCTGTTATATCCAATACCACCCTGTTAACCGTACTGACTTCGTTGGTTATTTTAGTGGATAACTCTTCAAGGAAATCCCAGTCAAATCTATGAAAGGTACCAGTCATTGCATCGGTGGAATCTATGGCTCTGATGGCTACAGTATCTCCGTAGGATCTCTTGTCCCCATGAACTCCGGTGGTTTTTACGGGCAATAGAACTGCAAAATATTGCCAGGGACGATTTCCTGATTTTATACCGTTCTCTATTGCTTCCTCCACAAGACTTGTCACTTTCTTCAATACTTCTACCCTTTCCTTTGTAATTTCACCTATTATCCTTACAGCCAAACCCGGTCCGGGAAATGGTTGCTGGGAAACATCAAGGCCAAGTTCTGCACTAAGCTCCCTAACATCATCCTTATAGAGGTCTCTCATTGGTTCTATGAGTTTTAGGTGCATATGTTCGGGTAGCCCTCCAACATTGTGGTGACTTTTTATTACATCCCTATTTTTTCCTCCGCTTTCAATCCAGTCAGGGGCTATGGTTCCCTGAAGAAGGTATTCAGCATTCAAGTTGATAGCCTCTTTTTCGAAGACCTTTATGAACGTATCGCCGATTAGCTTTCTTTTTAACTCAGGATCTGTTACGCCTTTTAGATTGCCTAAAAAAAGGTCAGAACTATCAATTATTTTATAATTAATCTCAAACTTTTCAAAAAATTCTTTTACCCTTTTCTTTTCCCCTTCCCTAATGAGGCCGGTGTCCACAAAAAAAGCAGTTATGTTATTTCCAGCGGCCATTTTTGATGCAACCGCTAGAACAGAACTATCAGTTCCACCTGAGCAGGCGAGTATGCCCCTCCCATTCAGGTTTGTCTGGATTTTCTCAATAATACTCTTCAATAAATTAGAAGTCATAAAATCAGGTTTTCATAATGGCTGCAAGGAATATAAGCAAACCTATTACAATACCTATTATGGCTGCTATGAGATAAAAAAATGCCCCCAATATAATATCATAAACCAGACTTACGTGAAAGGTAAAATCTGATAGATAGTATGTTATGAATGCTAGAATTACTGCACCCCCAATCATTCCTCCACCGGCTGCTCTGGCCTTTCCCTTTCCGAAATAAGCTGTCAGTATTCCGAAAATAAGAAGTACGAGCGCTATAATTCCTATAATTGTAAGGAAAAAAATGTCAAGATTCCAACTTGGATACCACGGCAATGTTGTTGAAACTCCCATTTATATCACAACTTTAAACCTGTGAGGGTCTTTGTATCAATTACCCCATCTATTTTCCTTATCTGTTCAACCACAATCTTTCCCAACTCACTGTAATCGAGAGCGTCTATTTTAACAATTAAATCATATTCCCCAAAGAGCGGGTGCACTTCTACAACGTAGTTAATCTTGGAGATTTTGTTATAGACTTCGTGCTCTTTTCCAGGAACCGTACTCACAAGTACAAATGCTACTGACATAGATTCACTACTACCCTAATTTTTCTTCACTTATAAAATTTTTTAGTTTTAAATTCGCTTTATATTAACGTTTGCCAAAATATCCTTCAGGAGATTACGGAAATGATTAGCCCTCTGGAATGATTTTATTCAAACCTCTGTGTCTTAATGCAATCGTTTACAATACTTTTGCAATTCGCCATAATGAATAAAATTCTCTAGACCGTAAATTAGGATGTCTGCACGCTATCATTATGAAAACTTGTATAAATAGCTCCCAGACAGCGTAAATATGCCGTCCAAGAATTTTATTGGAAATTTAAAATGCAAAACTATTGCGTTTAAAACTCAGTTCACCAGACTGAAGCCGCATGGTTTTCCCAAGATAAAAATTTTAAAAAGTGGAAGCATTCTTTATTTATTATCTCTGAAAAGCAGTGGATTGCCTCAAGAGGGTATTTGATCCAACTTTGGAGAAATTGTGAAATGAAGACAACGGCATCTATGCACAGAAACCAATTAAAGACTATGATAGTTAAGGACATACCTGATCGTTTCTGGGGAAGAGTGAGAAAGGTAAGAAACTACTCTAGCAAATGCGTGGAGTTTCCTTAAAGGGGATTTTATGAAGAGGGGGGTGGATATGCTCAACCCTCATGAAATGATGAGTTCCACAGGATTGAACCTCAACCCGTTTCCTTTTAGAGGGAATGCAAAGTTTTTTAAAAATGAAATTATATTGCAAGGTGGTTCATAGGGAATCCTTAGTATACGATTTGGATAAAAAGATAGGGGACAGAAATTTCCCCGGGTCATATGTTGACAAAAACCAGGAAACATTGGAACTGGAAATTATGCCCGGAAAGGATCTGTTTATGTATAGAAAAGATGAATCAATTAACCTGGTAATTGATGGAAAAAGTTTTCCCTTTGATGATCCTTATATTGCGAAGTTCTACTATTTTTGTTCACTTTTGAACAAAACCAAGGTCAATGTGCCCAACAAGGAAAACACGAGGAAGATAATTAAGAAATTTGAAAGGGATCTGGATGAGGACAGAAATAAAGCCATGGATGTTTTGAATCCACTCCCGTTAGGGGATCAGATTGAAATAATGAAGGAACTGGCAATGAAGAAGAAATACTTCTTCCTGCTTTTTTACGATCAGCTTCCTGAATGAGAATTAAATTTCTCCCAGATTGTCCATGCCTATGATTTTTTGTTCTCCACTTGCCAGATCTCTCAGGGTTATTGATTTATTCCTCATCTCTTTCTCTCCCACGAGAATAATATATTGAAATCCCATGGATGATGCATGCTTAATCGAATTGGTCAGGTTTCTATCTGAATAATCCATAGAGACTTTTCTTCCTTTTCTCCTCAGATCATAAAGAATATGATTTGCCACTTTCTTTCCCTCCATTCCAATCCCTATAATAAAATAGGTTTTATCCTTATTCACCGATTCCCAGCAATTATTCTCCCTGAGAATGTTCTCAAGTACAGCATCTCCCATTCCAAAGCCAATAGCCGGAATTGGTGGTCCCTGGAAGAGCTCAGATAGGCCGTCATACCTGCCCCCTCCAAATATGGATCTAAATTTCCCTTCTCGATCAAACCCCTCAAATACGATGCCAGTGTAATAGGAAAGCCCCCTTACAGTTGCAGGATCGTAGACAATGTTCTCGTAGCCGTTATCTTTCAATTGATTCAGTGTTTCCCTAAGTTCCTTATAACCTGATTCATTCAATAAATCCCGATCTATCAGACTTAAACTCTCTTCCATCTCCTCTGCCCTGTAGCTTTTTGATAAAAGTGAAACCAGGTTTTTTAATTTTTGTCCTTTGATTCCGTGTTCCTCCAATTTACCTGATATTTCCTCAACACTTTCCTTCCTGAAATGGTCTATAATGGAAAGGTCTGATGCCACATCAATTGACCCTATTCTCTCAAGGATTGCCTCCATCAGTTTTCTGTGATTTACCCTTACAACATAAAGGTTTTTCAATCCCATACTGTTCAGAACTTCACACGCCAGTGAAATAATCTCTGAATTTACAAATACACCGCTTTCACCGAAATAATCAGCGTTGAATTGGTAGTGTTCTCGATTCCTCCCAGATTGCGGTTCTTCATATCTCCACAATTTTGGAATATTATACCACTTTATAGGCTTCAAAAGATCCTTTCTGGCCACAAGCATCCTCATGGTTGAGGGTGTAGCCTCAGGTATGAGTGTTATTTCCCTGTTCCCCTTGTCAGTGAAACTGTATGTCTGGTTTACCAGCTCGTCCCCCGATTTCAACCTGTACATTTCCAGAAATTCAAGAGATGGATAATCTATGGGCTGAAATCCAAAATTCTTTGCTATTTTACGCATATTCTGGAAGATCCATTCCCTCTTCTCCATATCCTCTGGATAATAATCTTTGAATCCCCTCAGTTTTTCTATTTTTGACATGTCTAATCAGATAATAAAATATGGTTAATAATAATTAGACATAAATAGTCCTGTTAAATACTAAATGGGATAATAAAGTGACAAGCTTAGAAGAAGAGATTAAAAAAAGGGGATTAAAGGTTACACCCCAGAGATCGAAAATACTACGGAGGATTAGGGAGAATCCAGGAAGCCATTTTAGTGCTGACGATATACATAAATATGTACAGATAGAGAGTCCAAACATACCTCCAGCGACTGTTTACAATATATTGAAAATGTTCGTGGAAAAGGGATTAATAAACAGCTTCGAAATAAATGGGAAGGCAATTTATGAGGGGAAGGTGGACCCACACATAAATTTTATGTGCGAGAACTGCCACAATATCTACGATTACGAAATGGGAAAGGACCTCAGCGAGATAGAAAATAATGTGGAAGGTAAAATAATTTCTACAAATGTCACCATAAAGGGTATTTGTAAGAGTTGCCTCAAGGATTTAGAAACTTCTGAAACGTCCTTAATGCATTAAAATTTTCATCAGGATCATGCAATCTTAAGATTTCCACTCCTTTCATTGCAAGAAAAATAGACGTGGATATAGTTTCTGGTAGTTTGTCCTTTGGAGGCTTTTTTCTTTCCATACTGAGGAAAGATTTTCTTGAATACCCAAATAACCGTGGAATTCCAAAGTTAAATGCTTCGGCATTACGTATAATTTCCATGTTCTGTTCCCCAACTTTGGCGAAACCGATGCCTGGATCAATTATGATATTTTTATGGTTTAAACCTATCTCTGAAAGGGTTTTCAATTTTGTAATAAAAAATTTAGACAGTTCTCCCAAAAGATCGCTATAAATTGCAAGGGAACTCATGTTTGATGGGTTTCCCTTGATGTGCATCAGGACGTATTTTTTATCATATTTCCTTGCCAACTCTGGAATCCGGATGTCAGACATTCCAGATATGTCGTTTAAAATGCCCACTTTATCTGAAAAGTGTTCTATTGTGTCGTAGTGACGTGAATCCAATGATATATTATATTTCCTTTTTGCATCCATAATAGGAAATACCTTCTCAAGCCTTTCAATTTCTTCTTCCGGTGGGATTTCCAATGAACCAGGTCTGGTACTCTCTGCACCTATATCGAAGATTTGGGCGTTTGATTGAAGAAATTTTTTCATAGATTCCTCACTCACAAATCTTGAACCTTCATAAAATGAATCGGGCGTGATGTTCATTATGCCCATTATTTCTGGAATTTTAAACTTCCTCTCCTTGAATATTTCTCTTGCCATTTCTTGAGATAGCCTTTCAATTCCCATTTTGTCTAAAATGTCCTTGATACTTTTCTTATCCATTGAACTTTTGAATTTGTGATAAATTTGACCTTCTATCATAACCTTTTCGCTTCGAATATGATCCTGTTCCTTTGCTGAATAACATGTGAACTCTATTAAGTCACTTTCCTGTGAAAGTTTATTTCCTCCGTAAAAAAAATCTATTTCTTCAAAATTCATAAAATACTCATCTTTTGGCGCATTTTAAACCTAACTAATATTTTTTGGATTGTATTTAGAATTTTTAAGCATAACATTATTAGCAAATTTTGCATACCTTATATCTGCATTCAATGGAGCGATTATATGGTCGATAATATTACAACAAAAAAGAAGCACATTAGAAATTTCACGGACATCAGTGAATTATCCAATGCTATTAGTAAGGGGCTCAGCCTCCAAAATAAGAGAATGAGTTTTGAAGAATCCTTTTCTGCTGCCGAGCATTTAATAAACTTTTTTGGTTATAGTGATAGAGTTATAGACAACATGCTTGAACCAGAAGACAGGGATGCTTTCTACACAATGGAAGATATAGGAGTTCTCCAAACTGAAAGGGAAGAGACCACCCTTTTTGATGGGAGGGAGTGGAGAATTCATTACTGGATCCTGAATATAGGGAAAATCATTCAATTATCAAGTATGAAAATCAAGTTGGAAAATATTGATGACGCCCAACAATTTTCAGTTTATGAAGAAATACCAGATGAATACTGGTCTTTAAATTAATAGTGGTTTTAAATGCATATTGCGGTCTTAGATGAGTCTAAATGCCATTCAAAAAAATGCAATCATGAATGCCAATCCTACTGTCCTCCTGTGAGATCCGGGATTGGGACAATTACCTTTCCTGAGGAAACAAATTACCCGCTCATAACTGAAGACTTGTGTATAGGATGCGGCATCTGCGTGAACAGGTGCCCTTTTGGGGCCATAAAAATTATAACTGTACCAGATGAATTGAACAGGGACCTGGTTCACCAGTATGATGAAAACTCATTCAGGGTTTATTCCATTCCCTTACCTTCAAAGGGGATAACATCCATTCTGGGACCAAATGGTATGGGTAAGACAACAACCATGAATATACTCAGCGGAGTGCTTATTCCAAATTTTGGAGATTATGAAAATGGTGGAAGCAGAGACAGGGTTCTAAAGAAATATTCAAATAGTATTCTTGGTGATTATTTTGCCAGTGTGTATGATAAGACAAAAAAGGTTGTTCTCAAGAGCCAGTTCGTGGATCAGATACCCAGGGTTGCCAGAGGTACCATAGGATCAATACTTAAGGGTGCAGATGAATTTGGTATGGCAGATGATGTCATATCAAAACTGTCCATGGAAAATTCCCTTGATAAGGACGTAAGCATTGCTTCAGGGGGAGAACTCCAGAAATTGGCGGTGGCCATGGCACTCATAAAAGACGGCGACATACTGCTGATTGATGAAGTGTCATCCTACCTGGACATATCAGAAAGAATCAGGGTTGCATCCATTCTTACAGATCTGGCCAGAAAGGGGAAAACCATACTGGTTGTGGAGCATGATCTGGCTATTCTTGACTGGATAAGCGATCAGATACATGTTGTATATGGTTCGCCGGGGGCCTATGGTGTAATAGTTCAGCAGAAATCCCCCAATAAGGCAATAAACCAATTTCTTGAAGGTTACCTAAAGGAGGAAAATGTCCGTATAAGAAAGGAACGAATTGTGTTTGAATCTAAGGCGGCTGCAAGAAGGATTCTGACTTCAGAACTTGTGAAATGGGACAATATTGAGGCTACCCTTGGCAATTTTAAGTTGGTAGTATCACCCGGAAAAATGGAACTTGGCACAGTTACAGGAATTCTCGGGAGAAATGCTCTGGGAAAAACAACTTTTGTAAAGATACTGGCAGGAGTCTTGAAGCAGGATACGGGAAATGTGAATCCCCAGGTCAGGGTTGCTTACAAACCGCAATACATATCAACGGAATTTGAAGGTACATGTGAAGATTTACTTTATAAAACTTTGAAAGAGAGAATGAGTGACAGTTTCGTGAAAAACGAACTTTTGAGGCCTCTTGGAATTGACCCACTTATGGAAACGGAGGTTTCCAGCCTCTCTGGTGGAGAGTTGCAAAAACTCTCCATTGCTCTCACACTTGCACAGGATGTCGATCTTTACCTTCTTGATGAACCATCAGCCAACCTTGACAGTTCCTCAAGAATGGAAGTCGCGAAGATAATTAGAAAAACAATGGAAAACCGGAAAAAAACTGGTCTGGTAGTTGATCATGACATCTATTTTATAGACATCATCTCAGATGAGTTAATGATATTTTTGGGAGATCCAGGAAAACACGGTATTGCCATGGGGCCTATGCCAATGAGGGATGGTATGAACATGTTTCTTAAGGAAGTTGACGTTACTTTCAGGAGGGATCATAATTCAGGTAGACCCAGGATAAACAAGCCTGGAAGCAGCATGCACAGGGAGCAGGTGTCGCAGGGAGAGTATTATTACTCTTAGTTCCATAACCATGAAATGTCCGGTAATAGATTAGAAATGCAAATTCTCCACAGGGAGGGTCTAGCAAGAATCGGGAGATTCAAAACTGATCATGGTTTTGTTGATACCCCAAACATAATGCCTGTTATTAACCCAAACATAAGAACCCTTTCAATGGACATAATGAAAAAACTGGGAACTCAGGCAATTATTACCAACAGTTACATTATAAGAAGAAATGAGGATCTCAAGGAAATTGCACTTTCAAAAGGCCTTCATCATCTCATAGGTTTTGACGGCACAATAATGACAGATTCAGGAACCTTCCAGAGTTACGTTTATGGAGATGTGGAATACGAAAACAGGGATACTGTAGAATTCCAGTTGAAAATTAAGAGTGATATTTCAACCATTCTGGATATATTCTCCACGCCTATGGATTCATGGGAAAAGGCGAATCAGGCGGTTGATGAAACGCATAAAAGATTTATGGAAATTGCAGATCTGGCCGGGAAAAATAACATTTCTGGACCCATTCAGGGATCCGTTTATGACGATTTGAGGGTTAAGAGCGCTAAACTGATGTCCGGAACCGACTCGACATACCTTCCCATAGGAGGTGTAGTTCCCCTTCTGGAACAATACAGGTATTCTAAACTTGTTGATATTATTATAAATTCCAAGCTGAACAGTGATTTTTCAAAGCCCATACATCTATTTGGAGGTGGTCATCCCATGTTTATGGGGATGGCAGTGCTCCTGGGTGTGGATATGTTTGATTCGGCATCCTATGTAAAATATGCAAGGGATGACAGGTTGCTTTATCCAGATGGAACAAGAAACCTGAAAGATATAACTGAATTGCCATACTGGAGCCCACTCAGGGATAGGTTTTCTACACAGGAATTGAGGAAAGCAGAAGAAAATGAAAAATTCTCCCTTCTTGCAGAGCATAACCTTTTCGCCATTTTTCAGGAGCTTTCTGAAATAAGGGAGAGAATAAGGGAAAATACCCTGTGGCAGTATGTTGAGTCCAAATCGAAATCCCATCCATCCCTCTACTCTGCATTCAGAAGGATTTTAAGGTATTCTGAGAATCTTGAGCCCTATTTTGAGCTGTACAGGAAGAGTCCACTGTTCCATTTCGGTGAAGAGACCAATCAATCCCCCTATGGAGTAAGACTGAAAAAGTTGCAACCTTCAGATACAGATTACTATACATTATCCTCAGGAGATTGGAAACCTGCAAGACTCAGCAAAGATTTCGTGAAAAATGTTTATGAAAAGACGGAGGGACACTTTTATATTAACTGGTTTGGCCTGAAGGTTCCCCTTGAGATGGAAGAGGCTTACCCGGTAGAACAGGTTATTCCTTGGAATGAAGAAAAAGAAAGCGGAAGCAAAAAACCCATTCCCAAGGATATTAAAATTAGAGATTTTAATCTTGAAAAACTGAGATTTCTGGCAGATTTTCAGTTTGGTGAAAATACAGGAAAAAAATTATTCACTGATAATTGTGAAATTGCCGTATCTAGGGCTACTGGACGCATCAGAACCATTACCCGGGAAGGTAAAATTATTGCAACAATGAGGGCCCATGACGGTTTTATAGGCCTGACCTTTGCAGGCGGGTTAATCATACATGGAATGAGTGAGGGTATTAAGAATAGAGTGATGGTCACTGAAGAGAGTGCCACATATAATTCTCAGGGAAAGAGCGTGTTTTTTAAGTTTATAACGAATTTTGATGATAGGATCATCCCGCTGAACGATGTCCTCGTAGTAGATCCGAACGACAGGCTGGTGGCCGTGGGTAGATCGATGGTGTCTGGAAAAGAACTTGGAATGTACAGGGAAGGAACTGCAGTTTCCATCAACCACCACCTGGAATAATCGATTTACGGTAAACCAGTGATTCTCAACATACACGGAACTGAATTGCTTTTCAGACCTGTGATGTGGTAGAATTTTATCCTGTTTGGTTAATCGTGGAAAGATCAACTCTTATTGAAATAGGACAGATGTGGTAAGATCGGATCTTTGTAATGAGATCAGCATCCGGAAAAAAATGGAAGAAGAACTTCATCACAAAATCAAAGAGATGACCTTATCCATGGGCTCAATTGAACGTTTCCCTTCCTCACAATAGTGACATCCTCTCCTCAGTTAAAACCTCGGAGCCTCCTGCTTCAACCACTTCACTTGCCTTATCCCTTCCCTCTCAAGAAGGGATATGATAGAGGCGATTGTGTCCACAGGCGTTAGTTTCCCACTGTCCGTGGGTACTCTGGCCTTTATCAGACCGAATCTCTTTATGTTTATTGCTGCGTTCCATTCCCTGTCATGTGTGATATTACACCGAGGGCATGTCCATGTTCTTTCACTGAGTTTCAGATCATCATAGATGTATCCACAGTGAGAGCACATCCTTGATGATGGATCGAACATTCCTATCTCGATTGTGTTCTTTCCTCTTGACAGTGCCTTGGTTTTCAGCATTGTAAAGAAGGAATGCCATCCTGCATCTGCTATACTCTTTGCAAGTTTGTGGTTCTTCATCATGCCTGATACGTTCAGTCCTTCTGTTATCATTGTATCGTATTGGCGTGTCAGTACATCTGATATCCTGTTGTGGAAATCCATTCTCTGGTTTGCAACATGTTCTTGTAGTGTTGCTACTTTTATCCTTACTCTATTCCAGTTATTTGATCCTTTCTGTTTCTTTGCCATCTGTCTCTGTCTTTTTGCAAGTTTCTTCTCTGATTTCTTCAGGTTCTTTGGATTACTGATCTGTATACCATTGGACAGTGTTATGAATTCAGTTATACCCACATCCATGCTTACCGTTGTGGATGGTTTTATCTCTCTGGATTCAGGTATTTCATTCTGTGTTTCTGAAAGGATTGAAACATAGTATTTACCTGAACTTGTTTTGGATATTGTAAGTGAATGCATTGTACCTTGAATCTCCCTGTGCATGATCAACCGTAATGGTGCCTTGAATTTCGGTCTTGTGAGATGGTTGCCATCAATGCTGAAATGTTGAGGCACAGAGAATGATCCGCTGTTCCTCTTCTTCTTGAATCTTGGGTATCTGGTGATTTTCTTGAAGAATCCATGAAAGGCACTGTCCAGATGCATCACAACCTGCTGGATACTTTGGGAATTGATTTCATTAAGCCATGGATATTCCTTCTTCAGTAAAGGGATAAGAGATGACATCTCACTACGAGTGATTGCCTCTCCTTTCTCAGTATATCTTTTATTGCGCAGATCAAGAAAATGATTCCATACAAACCTGCACGATCCAATATGCCTTCTCAATGAGGATCATCTGATCATCATTGGGATACATCCTGAATCTGTAGGCTTTATACATGCTATTTATCTAATATCTCCCCCTTTGTTAATCTTTTTGGTTCGCTTTCATCTCCTCTCTTAAGATCGGGTTTTCTCGCTCACCTGATTATAAATTATTCCAGTTCCTGGAATCAATCCATCTGTTCAATGTACTCCTTGAGTACAACAGCATTGTTCTGAATTCGATCCCTGGCTCCATAGAGAAGCACCACATCCTCCCTTATACTCATGGCTTTTAATTTCGTTATTTCTGGATTGTAACCCAGTTCTTTGATGTACCTGATTCTAAATTCCTCAAATTTTGATTCGTCGTGATTGAACCATTTCCTCAACTGCTCAGAAGGGGCTATTTCCTTCATCCACAAAAAGGGATCAAGCTCTTCTTTCTTGATCCCCCTGGGCCATATCCTATCAACAAGAACTCTTTTCCCTTCTTTATGTTGACTCTTAACCAAGTCGTATACCCTTTCCAGACTGATTGTTATTCCTATCACCTATATTAATTCCAAAATGATTCCAGCTATGGATATTATTTATCCCCAACCCCAGAGGCTTTGAGATTTATGCTATCATTGAGCTCAACCATCCTTCTGGAAAATAATCCACTTATGAATATATACATTACGGCCACCACCATGGTTCCCAATGCGATATACAACCAGTATGTGCTTGCTATGCTCTGAAGCTCAAATAGAAGATAGAGACCTATAATTGCACCTGCAAAACCACCAAAACTGGAATATAGATTATATACTCCCACATATGATCCCCTCATATTATCCGGAGCCAGTGTTGTTATGATGCTCTGTGTGGTTGGGGAAAGAAGATCTTCACCAATGGTGGATACGGTCATAAAAAGCACAAGAATTAGGAAGGCTGACGAATTGGTGAGTATGAGAAAGGATATGGCATAAAAAAGTGTTCCGATTCCTCTCCAGACCATGGGATTCCCCAATTTTGTCATGAGTCTCAGTAATGGAAATTGGAGTACAACCACAAGTACGCCGTTAAGGGCCCAGATGTAGCCCAAATACATGTATGGGAGATGTTGGAGAACTATTGTGTATACGGTAAATGATGATCCTCTCTGCCTCATAAAGATCTGAAGGAGGACGCCAATCACTATGAATATAACAAAAAATCTGTCCTTAAGATATGCCCTGCTCAATTCCCCTTTCTTCACCTGAATGTGCTCCTTTGGATTGTATGTTTCCCTCATCATGAAATATAGCATGAGAATCTCAACTACAGTAACCACACTTGAAATAAGGAATATATATTGCAGTCCATAACTTGCAAGATATGCTCCTATTAAAGGGCCAATGGCAATTCCTAGATTGGCCATTATCCTCATTATGGTATATCCTGATAATCTATCCCTAACAGATGTGATATCGGCAACGGATGCTTGAACTGCAGGATATTGAATCGAATTGATAATTATTGTTCCATACCAGGAACCCAGCAGAAGAAGGAAATAGAATGGGTTTGCAACTGTATAATAGATCAAGAGGTAGAACACCACGGCTGGAATCTGTGAATAAACAAGTATGGTTCTCCGTCCTATTTTGTCGGTTAGGATTCCAGAATAATACTGTACGAACGCCATCAAAAGGGTCGCAGAACCTAGAAATAAACCGGTTTCTATAAAGCTTATATGATATACAATGATGAAAATTAAGGGTAAAAAGATGAAGGTTGATCCACGACCAAAAGCCCGTATAAATCTTGTTGCACTCAAGATCCATATTCTTCTATCAAGATTCTTTATATTGTAGGCGTAAGGTGATGCGGTCGTTATACCCTATTAATAATTATTATTTAAGAAATTCTCAGTTTAGGAGATTTTAATCAATTATCAATTTCTGAGGAAAATGCTTCCGTTGCCCTAAGATTTGAGTTCTAAGACTCAAGAAATGATATTCCACCAAACTGATGAATGAATTTCCTTGCTCCATTAAGCAGGATGTTCTAAATTGCTTAGGGAACTTTATGGAACATTTTATTCCAATTCAAAAGCTGGAACTAACTTTCACTTAAGAAACGATCATTTTTACCCAAAAAGAATGGTTAGGAGCATCGCCGTAACCATTAGAGCCCCCCCACAGATAGTATAAACAGATAGGGGGATACCAGTCAATATAACTGAAAAAATGGCTGCGAATATGGGTTCAGACACCATGATTATGCTGGCCTTTTCAGGCTTAACGTAAACCAGGGCCTTATTGGTGATGAAATATGCCACAACCCCTGCAAAAAGTGCTGTGAAAAGGATGGTAAAAATCAGTATAGGTGATGAAAAATTGAAATAAATACTGAATGTGGGTATGGCAATGGTTGAATAGATACAGACTGCAACCATCTGGTAGAACGTGAATTTTACGGTGTCCAGTTCTTTATTTCTGGATACATAAATAATCTGCATTGCATAGCCAACTGCACATATGAATGTGAGTAGGTCCCCGATCTGCAAAGAAAAATTGCTGACCTCTCCGATTGTAATTATGATAAGACCAAAAAGAGCCAGCATTAGAGCTGAAAAATCTGATTTGGAAATTCGCATTC
Organism: Thermoplasmata archaeon; assembly: GCA_021794355.1. Taxonomy (GTDB): domain Archaea; phylum Thermoplasmatota; class Thermoplasmata; order Thermoplasmatales; family Thermoplasmataceae; genus Cuniculiplasma. The sequence continues at coordinate 35,825 of JAJYRA010000025.1, forward strand.
TATATAGAAGAAAGGATATGATTGGAACCAGTACGATGTATAACCCAGTTACAAAGCCGGAAATTGCAGGGGTTGTAAAATATAGCCCCACGGTCTGAAAATAGTAACCAAGAAACAGGTAAAAGCCTGCAATAAAACTTTCCTTTACCCCCGCCATGTTCCTTCTATTCTTAAGGAAAGGTATCATGATCAGGGAAGATATGAAAAATCTGATGGCAAGAAAAATCACGGGCGACATATATTCCAGAGAAATTTTTATCAGAGGAAATGTGAGCCCCCATGAGAGGGTCGCTATGATTATTAGGAAAGAATATTTTGTTTCATTCTTCATCGATCTTTTTCCTCGGAAACAGTACATTTCTTATTATGGACGGTCTGCGCAACATGATGCTAAATACTACCCTTGAAGGATAGTCTATGTCCCCAACAGTGTTGATTATCCTTTTGATTCTTTCTGAAGTGATGGATTGCCCTATGCTATTGAAGGAATAATCGGTTATTTTAGCATACATTTTCTGTATTCTATAATCTCTCTTCAATTCCCTTCCAATCTCCCGTTTCCATAGCCTGTTATAGAGAGATAAAAACTTTCCAGAAAAGTTCTCCCTCTCATATGCCATTTCCATTGCGATGGCCGCCTTTTCTCCAGAAACCATTCCTGTGTATATACCTCCCCCACTCAGGGGTTTTACTATACCAGCCGCATCCCCAACGAGAAGAGATCTCTCTCCAAAGGGCTTTTTTAAAAAACTTATGGGTATGGGACCTCCCGTTATGGAGACCTTGTTTGGTTCAAGGAATTTTTTGTATAGATTCTTGAATTTTTCCCTTGAAAGCCCAAAACCAGCAGTTCCAAGACGAGAGAAATCCCCCGCTGGTGTCCCCCATGCAAAATATCCCCTACTGTACTGGGAACCCAGATATACATTGACATTATCCTGATCATCCAGTTTTTTTGCACTATCTATCTGATAAGCTGATACCACTCTGGAGAGCCTCTGATCAGGGAACAGTATCTTCCGGGTAATGCTGTTTGCCCCGTCTGCTCCTATTATGCCATGTGCCCTTATCTCTTTCAGATTCCCATCGTCCCTGAATGTGACTTTTACATTTTCATCGGACGTTTTTATATCATTAACCCTTGCATTCAGGCGCAATTCAACTCCCCGTGAAATAGCCATGGCGGCAACATCCTGATCAAAACGATCCCTTTCCAGAACTATGGTTTCCTCCTCCTTTCCAATTTGAATGTGATTTCCATCCGGAAAGAACACGTTTGCTCCATGTACCCTGTTTACAATGGATTCAGTCTTCACCATAGATACAACCCTTTTAGAAACAAGTCCGGTGCATTCCACGGGTTTCCCAATGGATTGATGCTCCTCCAGCTGTACGACGTTGAACCCCTTTGAAGCAAGATGCTGTGAACAGTATGAACCACTGGGCCCGCCTCCCACCACAATAAAGTCGTGCATTCTATCCCTCAAAAAAACTGTCCAGAGTCATATTTTTCCCATTTGCAGCTGTTTTCCTACCTGTTTTAGCTGCCTGTTCTGCAAGTTTAATAGGTTCGTCAAGACTTTCGAATACCCTATTAACAGTTTCCTCCACCCTTTTTGCATAGTAAACCCAGTCAGGTTCCATGTTAAATCTTTCACCATCAATGAATGGTTCCACGTCCTGGGGAGTAACCCTGCTGTTCGTAACTATCCACGATACTTTCATTCCAGGAATGAATCTTTCCCCCATTTCCTGTAACTTTCTGGCAGCCCTCACATTTGCCATGGAATCGGCATTAGCATAGGATGAGGAATCTTTCACAGACCTTGATATTACAAGTTTGCTTATATCAATGCTTTTGTCACCATTGAGCAATTTTTCAATTACATCCACTGAGTGTGCCCTAGCGCCGTGTATATCCTTCGTCATGAGGGAATTAAATACCGATTGAAGAAGTTCGCTCTGAAGATCGAAGGAATCCGTACGTCTTACCTCGTATCCTCTTACGAGCATTTCCCCGGAGTTTTCCTCAGGATATACTATTTTTCCCACATACCTTTTTTTGGCTCCATGGGAAAAGAACGGATCCATGATTTTTTCAAATTCAATGAGTATGTGAAGCTCTTCAGAAATCTGTTTACTCAATTGGTTCCCCATGGAAATAGCTTCCTGTAAATTGCTCTTTCCGGACTCTATAAAAACGCTATCCGTATCACCATATATGACCTTCAATTCTTTCTTCTTTAACTGATCTATGAGGCCCATGATGGTGTTCCTGGCGAAGGATGTTACAGAACTTCCGAGATCAGGATTTGTGAATCTGTAAAATGCCGATGCCAGAACGCCGTAAAAGGTGTTCATGAGTATTTTTATGGCATTCTGAACGCCATCAAGGTATTCTCTCTCTTCACCCTTTGCCATCTTCATCTGTTTTTTTACCTGATCCCTCCTGTTCATTAAGGTCTGAAGCAATTCTGGAATCAGTCCTTTCTTAACTTCTGGAGCCAGGAACTTTGCTCCCGTTGGAGAAACAATGGTTCCGTTATCACTGAGCGTTGTAAAGCAAATATTATATTTCATAATGATGGAGGGATACATACTCTTAAAATCCAGCACAATGACCATGTCGTAAAGACCTGCACCAATGGATTCTACGTGTCCTCCTTCAATGGCCCTGTCTTTCAGTGTTTGACTGGCAGTCATGGGAACGCCTATATTTCTCTGCGTTGCCATTCTGATAAGAAGAGAATCCACATAATTACTGGTACCTCCGTTTGTCGTATCCTCCAGTGGTAATTTGGTTACGGTGGACATAAACATATTTCTATCAACCACCCTCATTTTTTCCATTATCCTGAGTGTTAAGTCGGCATCCTTGATGCAATAGTCAACAACCTCCTGAGGACGCTTCCTGTATTCATCCATTATGTTGAGACGATCCACGTCATCCTTTCCCTCATTGAGAAGTTCCATTGCAACATAATTCAGGGTTTCATGCTTGGGGTGAAGTATTTTTTTAACGTTCCACCACACATCACTTATAATTCTTCCCTTTACCCTCCAGAACTGTCCATTTATTCTTCTGGCCTTTGATCCATCCCTTCCAATATCCAGAGTGAGATTGTATCTTTCCATCCTATATTCAATCACGGGAAGATCGTAACCATCTATGTTGTACCCTATGAGGATATCCGGATCTTTTTGCAGAATTAGATTATTGAAATTTTCCAGGATTGATTTTTCATCACCCGTTATTGAACCCTTTTCAGTTTCCTTATTCCTGTTGCTTCTTATGGAATATCCTATAACAATGATCGTTCCAAAAGTGTCTCCATCTTCTGGAGGAAATGCATTCTCAATATCAAAGCTCAGTACCCTTACATCCGGTGCAAAATCTTCTACAGTTTTTATATTTTTTAAATCTGATCGAATTACAATATTTGTGTGGTACCCTTCAGAGTCTATACTTTCTTCTCCTTCCACCTCTATGCAGGCTCCCAGATCTAGATCGTATATGAAACGGTGATGAAAGGGTATATCTGCTGCCATTACAGTGGACACAAAGAGGGATCTCAATTCCGGAACCTTGTACGGATGCTTCACATAGATCCTTATGGCCCTTTTCATCTCCCCCTTAACCCATAGTTCTATGTGTTCCAGTCTTTTAAACTCAGGATTTTTCTTTATTCCTTCTATTTCCTGTTCCCTTGGTTCAATAACATCGAAGTAAGGATCAAATCCCCCACATAATACGGTAACGGAAGAACCATCTGGAGTCCTTCCAAAAATTTCAACTGTTGTGTCAGAAGTTCTATAGGATGAGGATATAATTCTCAGCTTGATGATCATTTATTTATCATGGCTAACATGCTTAAAACATATTCTATTTTTCCTTATATGATCGCCTTTTCGACTCTTTAAGAAACAAATTTTTGACATTCACTTTACCGATGCAGATCAGGCTCATAAGCTGAAGAATGTGTGTCCAAGAATTTCGAGCAATCTTTATATGTATCAGTGCAATTCGTAATTACAGTTCAGGGGAGCCTTTGGCTGAGAGGATCTGATAGATCGACCCTATGAACCTGATCCGGGTAATACCGGCGGAGGGAGAAATGAAGAAAATAGATGTAAATAGATATAGTAGAATTGTCTGCACTTTGGTTTTTAAGGGGGAGTCTTTATGAATCGTTATAGGGCATCCCTCCTCCAGTCCACATCCTTTGCCTTCATTTTTTGGGGGATTGTGGGGACCATTGGACCGCTTGCCGCATCCGGATCGATCATAGGAAATTTGAATCATACAGGAAAGTTGATCTTTCTTCTTATAGGACCCATAGTGGTTCCATTTGGAAACCTTATAATGGGATTTCTATCTGACAGGATTGGAAGGCGAAAGGTTTTCATAGTAACCATGTTTTTTTATACTATTGGGATTATAATAGTGAGTCTCAGCTATTCTTTCATACCTCTTCTCATAGGCCTGATCCTTGCGGAATTTGGTGTTGGAGGGGAGGAACCTTCCTCTCTGGCCCTTGTTGCTGAGGATTTAGATATGGAGAAAAGACCTTTCTGGCTTACAATTATAACAAACATGGATAACATAGGAAGTGCCCTGATGGCGGGTCTTTTCTTCATCGTTGTAAATGACCTGCAGGACAGGGTTGTTCTTCTGGTTGGCTCCTTACTATTGGTTATTTTCATATTTGTTTTAAGGAGGACCATACCTGAATCCTATATGTGGCTGAAAGACAGTGGAAGGAACAGTGAATCTCTTAAGGAAAGGGAGAAAATAGAAATAGAAAAAGAGGGCGAGAGAATTCCAAAGCCCGGGATTGCTTCTTCCTTCATATTTCTGGGAGTTCTTGGAGTGTCCCAGTATCTCACATTCGGGTTAATGGCCTATGTTCTTGCACCCATTGAGTTTCCAAACAGCTATGAGGACGATCTGATTATTTTTGTCGCTCTCCTTGGATCTTCAGTGGCTGGTTTCCTTGCGGCACCACTTATAAGCAGGGGCAGAAAGAGTTATACGCTCTATTCCTTCACACTGGGAACCGTGACAATGTTGATCATATTTCTCATGGTTCCCTATTTATCCGATATGCTCATATTTCTTCCCCTTCTCTTCGCGAATATGTTTATGAGTGAGTTTGCATATGCCTCAAGATCCGTTCTTGAACCGGAGCTCTATGGAACGAAACACAGATCAACACTCATTGGACTGACCAGGTTGTGGCCCATGATTGCCTACCCTATTTTTACACTCTATTCCAGTAGCTTGCATCTCTACGACTTTCTTTTATTGAATGTTTTCCTCTGGGCCATAGGGTTTTTTGCCTCAGTATACTGGTATCTCTATGGTCCTGAAACGAGAAATGCGAGCATAGACTATGTGGTAAACTGAGAACCCTATACATTCATGTAGGGGGAATTCTTTTACTACCATACAGGAATGACGGAAAATAGAAATCTTTCAATGTTTTATCATATTTAATTATACTGAACAATACAAATTTTATAATAACCGCTTGTAGATTACCATAGGGAGAAGACAATGGCATCGATCGTAGAAATGGTGGATAATTATGAAAGGTTTAGAAGGGATGTTCTGAGCCTTCAGGCATCGGAGAATTTTATCTGTTCTCACGTCAAAATGGCTCTTGGAACAGATCTTGGAGGGCGGTATTCCCATGTAATGCCAGATGGGAGAAATGCCTATGGAGGAACAGATATGATCGAGGGCATTTTTCGTGAATCTGAAAAAAACGTCAAGACCCTTTATGGAGCCAAATATGCTGAAATAAGACCCCTGGGAGGCCACATTGCTGCGGAGATAAGTTTACTCAGTACCATAGACAAAAATGATACAATAATGGCAATAGGGGAGGAACACGGAGGTTACACGGGATACATGAATGACTATCTTCCTGCGATGCTCAGCTTCAAAACTGAACTGATACCCTTTTCCGATCAGAAACAGGAGATTGATTATGATGCCCTTGAGAAAAAGGTCCTGGAAATAAAACCAAAAGTCATGGTGCTTGGACAATCCTTTGTGGTTAAGCATTACGATCTTGCAAGGGTAAGAGAAATTTGTGACAGGACCGGTTCTAAACTTCTTTATGATGGTTCCCACGTTATGGGCCTCATAGCCGGAAAGAAGTTCCAGCCTGATGCCCTGAAGTATTCTGATATTCTCTTTGGCTCGACCCACAAGACCTTCTTTGGTCCACAGGGAGGCATTATACTCACAAACGATCCTGACCTGAATGATAGGATCAAAGGTAACGTGGTATGGAAAACAATGGATAATTATCATCCAAACAGGATTGCAGCTCTTGGCATTGCAGCGCAGGACCTCATAACCTTCGGGGAAAGCTATGCCGGTTGGGTAACCTCCAATTCCTATACCCTTGCAAGAACATTAAACGATTCTGGAATTGCGGTAAATAATAGTCCATGGTATACTGAGAGCCACCAGATATTGCTATCAAAGGATAACTTTGGTAAATATGGTGACTTTAGAACCATCAGCACCAAACTTGGAAACAATAGGCTAATAGCAGACGCTGAGGGAAGAATCGGCACGGCTGAAATAACCAGGATCGGGTTAACAGATATGGTTTCCCTGGGAGAGGTTGTTGCAGATGCCATAAAGGGAAAGGATGTGAGAAGTAGAGTAACAGAAATTTTGAGAAGTACCAACGTTAAATTTTGTAGGTGATTATAATGAAAAATGTTGAAGAAATAATGACAGTTAAACCATTAACCATTGATGAGGAGATGAATGTTTCCCTTGCCCTGAACAGGATGAGAGATAACAATGTGGCCCAACTTCCCGTATTATCAGGGAATAAATATTCAGGCATGATAAGTTACAAAGACATATTGAGAAGAAAAAGCCTGCACCTGAACTCGAAGATTAAGAACTTCATAGTGAAGGCACCAGAACTGAGGAAAAATGATTCCATTGAGAAGGCCGTGAATCTGCTAAGGGACAGTGCCCTGGGAGCCCTGCCGGTTGTGGATACGGGTAAGATAATAGGCCTTGTTTCAAGAACAGATGTGATCAAGAACCTTGGAGAATTCCCGGACATTAAGAATCTTAAGGCTTTTGATCTCATGGACGACGCATACTTCGCGGAACCCGATGAGGAATTGGAACTTGTTATGGAAAAGGTCAGATCACACGATACGGATTCCATAAATGTTGTGGACAAGAAAGGAAACCTTTTGGGTTTGCTAAGGGTTGGGAATGTAATGGATTACGAAATGAAGACCAGGGAAAGAATCAGGAAGGGGGATTTTTCAGGGGAGAAAAACCATCCGGAGATAGAAATAAACTCCCTTATGGATCAGCCTGCCTTCTGTTATGAGGACGATGATTTACTTTCCGCATCAGATGCTCTTGTGCAAAATCACCTGCACAGCATAGCTGTATGCGACAAGGGAAGGCGCCTTGTTGGTGTTCTTACCATGGATGATATAATCAGTTCCCTCTGGTCAATGGAAAGCACACAGGGAATTTTGATAAATATATCTGGATTGGGAGCGGGTGACACGGACCTTTATTCTACTATTTATGCCATGGTTGAGAAGTTTACAGATCGTTATTCCAAAATAGAAAACCTCAAGAATGGAACATTTAACATCCATGTTGTAAAACACCACAGCGAGGAGGGAAAAATCAAGTATTCCGTCAGAACAAGACTCATGGGAAGGAAAATAAATATGAATGCAAGTAACTCAGGATGGAATTTTGGTAAGGTCCTATCAGAGATATTTGACACCTACGAATCCAGAACAAAAAGGGAAAGGGTGAAGCATTAGAAATGATTGAAATAATGGACAAAGTAATGGAAAAATTATCAAAAAAAGCGAAGTACTCAGAAGTCAGATACATGTCAAGTGAATCTGTTCAAGCATCCATGAGAAACTCAGAATTCATGGGAGAAGGCAGTTCCTCGGGAGAGGGCATAGCCATAAGGGCCCTGAATAATTCCATTTCCATGGGCTTTATTTCATCCTTTGACATGGAAAAATTAGATGTAATTATTGACCGTGTTTTGAAAAACAGTATGAAAACAGGTAGAAATAAACTTGACACCTCCGGAGGAATACGGGATAAATGGGAAGCCACGGGAAAACATAGAGTGGAAGATTTACAGAGTTCAGACAGGATAGAAATAATGAAGGGTGCTGATGAACTCATGAAGTCCCACGAACTCTCCGTGAGGGTGAATTACATCCATCACAAGAATATAAGGGAAATATTTGAGAACTCTTCCGGAAGCCTTATAGAATCAGCCTATTCCAGAATAGGATATTTCATGGTTGGTGGTTACAAGGATGCCAATTCATTTGAGCAGATATACAGGCAGTTCGGTACAACGGGTGGAATGGAAAGTTTTGATGAACTGGAGGTTGAACAGAAAATAAGGGATACAGTGGGGAATCTCAAGGTCATATCCTCCTCTCCAGCTGCAAAACCTGGGAAATATGATGTTGTTATAAGTCCGGAGATCGCTGGAATTGTGGCCCATGAATCATGCGGACACCCCACGGAGTGGGACAGGATTACGGGAAGAGAAGGTTCCCTTGCAGGAGAGTCTTTCCTTACCGGAAAGAAATACCCGTTTAAGGTTGGATCTGAAGTGGTTAATGTCATTGATGATCCCACGGTGAAGGGAAGCTACGGATATTACAGATATGATAATGAAGGAGTAAAGGCAAGGAAACGTTATCTTTACAAGGGTGGAATGACCAATGAATTTATTCACAGCAGGGAAAGCGCCGCCAACCTGGGGGTTGAACCCAATGGTGGTGGAAGGGCCTCTGACTGGGATATGGAGCCACTGGCCAGGATGAGTACAACCTATATTGAACCGGGAGATTTTTCCTTTGAGGAGTTGATCGAGGATGTTAAAAACGGCGTTTACATTAGAACTTATACTGAATGGAATATAGACGACATCAGGTTTAATGAAAAATATGTAGGGAGTGAAGCCTATCTCATAGAGAATGGAAAAATAACCGGAAGATTGAGGAAGCCAACCATAGAAACAAATACAATCAATTTCTATTCCTCCATAGACGCAGTTTCCAACGAACTGGAGTTCTCTGCGGGAACATGTGGAAAGGGAGATCCAGAACAGGGCGTGGATACGTGGATGGGAGGCCCCAGTGTAAGATTGAGGAATATCTATATTTCATGAGGTACAAAAAATGGTAAATATTGAACTTATTAGGAAAAAAATCTCAAAGATGGAACTGGATTCCTACGTATTGAGGGTTATAAAAACAGAAACTGAACAGATAAGATTCTCGAACAACAGTGTGGATCTGAGAAATTTCTGGGAAAATGAGGGGATTTCTATTTTTATGCACAGAGGAAAGAAGATCACTGAACTGAGTCTGGATAATGATCTGGAAATTGATAAAAAAATAGAAAATAGTTACCGGGCGATGCTGAAGGGGGAAGATTCCACCTCATTCAATGGTATCAACACTGAGAAGTACAGTTCAATGGAAAAGATCAGGCCAAGGGAAGAGTCTGTAGATCTGGATCAGATTGTAAGTGCATGTATAGATGGTGGCTCAAGGGGCGGTTCAGAAAGAACTACGGGACTTGCATACAGAACCTACAGTGATGATCTCATAATTACACCTTTCAATGAACATCATGTCACCTATGACGATTTCAACTTTGACGTGCGAGCCTTCAAGGGAAATAATACGGGCCAGGAAGGTGTGCATTTTTCTTCAACAGTTAAAGATCCCATTGAAAGGGCAGAAATGGCCGGGGAAGAGGCAGGGAAAACTGCGTCTCTTGATGTAAGAATGATGGACTTTGAGCAGGGAGATTACGAAACTCTCCTTTCCCCTTATGTAATCGGGAATATATTTTCCTATTGCTCTTCGCTTTTCTCGGCATTCTCCGTTCAGTCAGGAATGAGTTACCTGGATTCCAGCCTAAATGAAAAAGTGGCCTCTCCTGCACTTACCCTTGTGGACGAACCCATGAATGAATCAGGTTCCAACTTCACAATGTTTGATGACGAGGGAACACCCTGTTTTAACAAGAAACTGGTTGATTCTGGTGTTTTGAAAAACTTTGTCCACTCCTTTTCCACTGCTGTTACGGCCAGAACAAAAACAACAGGTAACGCAGGTATCATTGCTCCTGAACCACTTCAGCTAAGTGCCGAAGGAGGAAACAGATCGGTTGAGGATATAATCCAATCCATCGACTCCGGAATGTACATAAAAAATGCCTGGTATACGAGATTCCAGGATAACAGAAATGCTGTCTTTTCCACTGTTCCACGGGATGGTATATTTGTTGTTGAAAGAGGGGAGATTGTGGGAAGGATAACGGGAATAAGAATAAGCGATTCTTTCAGCAGGATAATTAAAAACATATCAGAAACGTCAAGGGAAAGGAAAAATGTAAAATTCTGGGAGGAGGTTTTTCCCTCCATAATGCCCTCAGCTCTGGTTCAGGATCTTCATGTAACGAGAGCTTTCTGAGAATTATTCATTATTCATTTTGATGTATATATTTAAATATTCCAAACCTTTCCTTGTTCCGGTGATCCAAGACGGTTTTTCTGTTCTTGCTATATATTCCCTGATCCTTTTTTCATCATGAAGTCCCAGATATGGTATCATGAATTCCTGAAATCTTGATGTATATCCGGTTCCCTCAAAGAACTTATCAAGGGTATCATTTATTTCATCTATTTTTTCCAGGATGTATTCCCTGTTCTGTTCCTCAGTGGCTGCAGCGTAAATGGCCCTGAAAGAATCCTGTTTCTTGATCTTTCCCTCTTTTATGAGGTCCCACACCTTTGAAAGATTTTCCCCTCCCTTCAGGTGTCCCATTGCACCTATTATCTTTACCTTGTCCTCGTCCACATCCAGTTCCTGAAGTTTCTGTAAAAGTCCGCTAAAGTCGTTGGCAATTATGGCATAGGAATAGGCAATAGATTGCCTTTCATCGGGAGATATCTTCTGAAAGTCCCGGAATCTTGAAGATGCCATTCTGGCATATTCAATATCTATGAGTGAAAGTGCGGATTGTATGGTTCCCCTGATGACAGTTGTGTTTATGGTCTCCCCTTCCTTCTTCTCTCCAAGGTCGTTGAGTTTCCGTCTCAGGTATTTAATGGCGAATTCATCTATTCTCCTTGAATTGTGCATTATGCTGTGAAGGTTCAGGACAATTCCTGTTATCTCATCCATGAGTATGAATTCCCTGTCTTCTGCAAAGAGTTCCATTATACCAATTAACTGATCCAGTTTAATCTTTCCAGAATAAAACAGGGCGTTGTAGTCTGATATGAGCCCCCATTTGGAGAATTTATCCATACTTGGTATATTGCTCCTTATGAGATTTATAAGTTCGTCATCATATTTAATTCTATAAAATCCACTCCTGTTGCTATTAATATATTTGAAATCAGCCATGGGGATATCCATTTTCTGATGTTCCATGAGAATGGATTCTGTCCTGTCTGAATAAACCACGGTAAGTGGCACTGGCCATGTACTGTCCTCGGGACTGCTATCAAGGAAAAACCTCGTCTGGTGAAGCCTGATCTTGTCCCCATTCCTGGATGCTTCTATGACAGGATAGCCCGGTTTTGTTATCCACGCATCCATAATTTTTGAAACAGGCTTTTTGGACACTTTCTCTATGGATGTCCACAAATTTTCTCCCACTGCATTTCCGAAACTGTGTTCCTTAAGATAATTCCTAACGCCGTCCCTGAAATTTTCTTCACCAACGTAGGCTTCTATCATTCTCAGGATACTTGAGCCCTTTCCATAACTTATTTCATCAAAAATTTGCGATATTTCATCTGGGTTCTTCACTTCCACGTGAATTGGATGCGTATTTCTGAGACTGTCTCCAACCATGGCGCCACCGGTTTCGTCAGTAACCATTTCACCCATTATTTCCCAATCGGGGTGTTTTGATTCCAGTGCCTTGTAACTCATAAATGTTGCAAAGCTCTCATTCAACCATAGATCGTCCCACCATTTCATTGTGACAAGATCACCAAACCATTGGTGGGCCAGTTCGTGGGAGATTACTTCATCAACCCTCTTGACTATTCTTGAGCTGGTGCTATCGTTTACCATCAGCTCTATTTCCCTGAAGGTTATGGCTCCCCAATTTTCCATGGCTCCGAATGCAAATTCTGGGACAGCTATGAGGTGAAGCTTTGGAAGCTGGTATTTAATATTGAAATAGTCCTCGAAATATGACAGTGTGTCTGAAGCCATCTTTATGGGAATCTGGCTGGCTTTGAATTTGCCTCTGGCTGAAGCCAGGTATACCGGCTTTTCTTCATGCCTGCCCTCAACCACATCATATCTGGAAACGCCCAGATAAAGGAGATAGGTGGACATTCTCGGGGTGTTCTGGAAAGTGATTATGGTCCTCCCCTGCCTACCCTCAATGGTTTCGGGTGGCATGTTTGAGATGCCATCATAGTCCGAAGGTATGTCCAGTGTTACCGTAAATTCCGCTTTAAAATCGGGATTATCCATGCATGGAAATGCATATCTTGCTCCTGTCGCCTCAAATTGTGTGCTGACAAAGATAAAATCCTTTTCCTTTGAGTAGTAAATACCATTCAAACTTTCATCAATCTTTCCTGAAAAGTAAATTTCAAGCTCAAACTTCCCGGAATGTGGATTCAGCGCCTTCACAATCTGCTCCTTGCCATTAATTTCAAAAGGTTCCTCCTTTCCGTTCACCTTGAAACTTTCGATGACGATTCCTGAACAATTAAGCCATATGGAATCACCTGATTCACCTGAAATTTTTTCATGACCCCGGAATATGAATTTTTCCACGTCAATTTCGTAATATATATTATAACTCGATATTTCTTTCATATAAATCCATAGAATGATTATATATAAAACGATTAAGGTAGGAATTCGATGAGTCTGATCATCCGTATCCAGTGTAATAACATGAATGAGGAAAAGCTTAGACCTGGTGTTGAAACACTTAAGTCCGGTGGTACAGTGGTATTTCCAACGGAGACTGTATATGGACTAGGGGCCGATGCAACCTCTGATGATGCATGCATGAAAATCTTCAATGCTAAGGGTAGACCGGTAGATAACCCGTTAATTGTTCATTTTAGTGATATTTCAGATTTAGATAAATATACATATTGGAGCCATGTTGCGAAAAGGAAAGAACTTGAAAGGCTCTGGCCCGGACCCCTTACAGTTATAGTGAAAAAGAAGGATTTAATATGTGACACTGCCAGTGCCGGACTTCCCACCGTAGGTGTGAGGATCCCGGATTGTAATTTCAGCAGAGAACTCATAAGGAGATGTGGTTCGCCGGTGGCTGCACCAAGTGCAAATGTTTCGGGAAGGCCAAGCGCCACATCCATTGATCACATATTGGAGGAATTGGGACATAGGGTGGATATTATGTACAGTGCCGAAAGCCCCAGGTATGGCATAGAATCAACAGTTATACTTCCTGAGGGTAATAAGTGCACAATTCTAAGGCCTGGCGCATACACGGAGGAGGACCTCCTGAAGATTTTTGACTCCGTGGGATATGCAAGGGTGGGAGAGAAGGTTATGTCCCCTGGAATGAAATACAGGCATTATTCCCCAGAAAAGATTTTGTTCAGGGCATCTCCAGATCGTATTCTTCAGGAGATTGCGGGAAAAAATGACTTGTTGCCCATAGTTTCAACTGAATTGGGTGAAAAAATTAATGGAAAAAAGCTTGTCCTGGGAAGTGTGAAAGATCCCATCTCCATTTCCAGTAATCTCTATAAATGCTTAAGAGAACTTGACAGATCTTCCCATCGGGGAGGAATTATAGAGGCTTTCCCTGAAGTGGGATACTTTGTTTCGGTGATGAACAGAGTGAAAAAGGCATCCATTGAACTTGAATGATGGGAAATATATTTTTCCGATGTTAAGCAAGACCTATGGCGGTTATACACAGTTGAGACTATAATTATATTTTGTGTCATTTCTTACGGAAAATACCGGATTTAGAAGGAATTAAAATGTATTATGTAATTATCATTTACGCTAACGACTGCAAGAAAACATAAAAGCAAAAGTGAGAAAGAATACTTTGAATCCAGTAGATAAAGTAATTGAAACAAAGTTCAGTAATTCATTTTCTAATAATGCATACAATGATGAACTGATGGATAAAGCCGATGAATTGTGAAATTTGAGTAATGCTAGTTAGGAAGGTCCAGTAGAATCAACCATCAATTTCCACCATGGTTAACATGAATAATTTTATATAAGGTGAGAAGATTAATTTGAAATGGGCAAATTATTCCCTGATGATTTCGGCAGATCGAGTCCTCCTAGTAGTTATCAAGAGATGTGGAATTCGCTTGCTAGAAATAAAAAGAAATTTGAGTATTACAGGGCCCACCAAGGGAAGATTTTGGAAGATTATGATAAGATTGACGATGAGGTTAGTGATGTTGCGCTCTGTCTACCTACAGGAACAGGAAAAACTGCCATTGCGCTTAGCATTGCTTATATGAGTCAATTAAGGAGTGGCTCACGAGTATTGTATCTGAGCCCTAATTACCAGTTGGTTGACCAGATAATCTCAGAGGCTTCTGAACTTGGTATTTCAACGGTCAACTTATGCGGTAGTTGGGAAAAACTGCCAGAAGGAGAAATTGGGAAATACCAGTCAGGGTTATCAATTGGCGTTGCCACTTACTTCACTCTATTCAATTCAGCACCCCGTGTTAAAACTCCCGAGTTGATAATATTAGATGATATTCATGCCGCAGCTGAGGCTGTAGGGCATCCTTGGACTCTCTCGATAAAGAAAAAAGACGAGAACTGTGCTGGATTGTTTGAGAATATTTTTTCACTTTTGAAAAATCAACTAAGCAGAGAACAAATTTCCTTAATAGAAGCTAAACCCAGCAATGAGGAAGGAACAGATTTGATTAACTCCAGAGAATGGTTACTTCTTGTTGATAGCTTTGCAGAAATTGTCAATCAGGAGCCTGAGAACCCGGAAGAAAAGCCGTCATGGAGGTACGCGTGGAAGAAACTGGAACAAAATCTGGAAAGGTGTTTCTGTTTCATCTCTTCTGGAAGGATCACTGTTAGACCTTGGATTTCCCCAACATTTGAGCTAAATCAATTTGCCAACGCAAAAAGGCGAGTGTACCTGTCAGCCACAATAGATGAATATGGGCATTTAGAACGCATAGTCTCAGTCCAAAATGTCAAGAGACTGAGTAACAAGGATGTAGACGTTCCTGGAAGTAGACTCCTATTGGATTTGAACGTGCTTCTTCCTCAAGCCACTTCTGATGAGAATAAAGTCACGTTGTTTGCTAACAAGGTGAACAAAGTTGTTGTACTAAGCAGGGGAGATTTTGATCAACTTGAACTAAAGGACGCCTTAAGAACAGTGAAATATTCAGGCACAATATTAACACCACTTTCTGATAGGATAAGTCAGGATATAGAAACGTTCAAGAAGGCTAACAAGTGCATCTTAATTTTATCAAACAGATATGATGGAATTGACTTAGGAAACGGCGTAGCGGATGCAGTGCTCTTGTATAAGTTGCCGTTAGCTGTGAATCAACTTGAGAGATTTACAACCTACCAATGGAAAGCAAAGGACGAGGCAGAAGCGAGAGCTAGACACAGAATACATCAGGGAATAGGGCGATGCACCAGAAGAGAATCAGATGAAATCCTGGTCGGTCTAGTTGGATCAGACCTCACCGAGTTGTTATACAGACCTAGTGTCTTTAAGGCTCTACCTCGTAAACTCAGGGCGGAGATTGATCTATGCAAGACGCTGACCAAACCAGAAAACTTAGATGAGTTAGTTAATGCATATAAAACAAAATCGGATGAGTGGAAAAGAGTGCTTAATCTCGTGGAGCAGAAACTAAGGAAATATCCGCCTGAGGAACAAGCAGATAAGAAAATTAGTGAGATCAGTGGTAAATATGTCAAATACAATGAACTGCTTTGGACAAAGAATTACACTGGCGCTTCAGACTTGGCGGCGAAAACTGCTCAGGAATTGGTCTCCGGGAACTCTGATTTTAACTCCGCCCCATGGTTTTACCTTGCGAGCGTGTCGGAGGACGTCTCACAATTTTCAGCAACTGGAAATCCATATTCTGCACAGGGAACTCAGTTCATAGGAGAATCTGTGAGCAGGGCCAGAGGAAGATCATGGTTTGGAGATTTAGACAAGTACGTTTCCCCTCAGCCAATAATCCCAGAATTGCAATCACAACTGGATAACATTAGGAACTTCTTGCTTAGATTTCAATCACAGACCGCAGCTTTCGTAACTTTCAAGGATGAAATTTTGCAGAATATTGAAGATAGGAAAGACGGTACAATAAAGAAAGGACTGAGGAACCTAGGGGAATCGTTGGGCTTTGAAGCCATTTCCCCAAATCGGGATGGAGCTCCAGATTGTGTTTGGAAATTAGGAATGGAGACTGTGGCCATATTCGAAGCAAAGACAGAAAAAAAACCAAATAATCCGCTAAGTATTAAAGAGATTCGTCAGATATTAAGCATTCCCAAAGAGATTCCTCCAAATGAGAAAATTTCTGTTCCAGAAACAATGCACTGTATCTGTGTTACGGAATCAAAGTGTGTCGCTGCAGAAGAGATTGTCAGCTTAGAATCATTCCTTGTTTTGAACACGGAAGTTCTTGTCCAGTTCGCAAAAATCTGGCTTAATAGACTCGATTCGATTCACAGAAAACATCCCTCAGGTATCAACGAATTTAACGGGATGATACAGTCCGTTATAGTTCAATTAAGAGTTCATGGTCAATTGCTTTATAAAGCGATGGGGATCGAAAAAGCCTCCAAAGTTTTGAATATATTCAAACAATGATTCTTTACAAAACACTTGCGTCGAAACCTTTTGTCAAGAGTCTCCTCAAATATGGTTTGAAGGCTTATGCATATAACAGACTCTTTTAGACTCATTAGATACCATGTAAGCCTTGGCGCGAAATGCGATTAGAAAGTTCCAAGATATATAAAAATAGAATACGGTTCCTTAGCATTGGAAAAATATATTTTCCCAAGTATGAGTGATAAACTCCACCTTCACATTGTTCTTAGAATCCTGTCATGTAATGAAATAGTAGGAGATTTTAAAAAAATTTAAATTGATATAATTATAGAGTGTTAAAGGAATTAAATGGTGGAACAAGAGGACCGCCCTGTGAGTTACAGCAGGAGGTGGAGACTGTGGTATCTGGCTTATATTTTCTCCAATATGTCATCAGGGCTGCTGAACCCCATGATCCCCCTTTTCATATCCCTATATTTTAGGGAAAATGTGGTTTTTGTCGGGATTGCTTCTTCCCTGGCTTCCCTGTCTTCCGTTATCGCCCTGATTCTCTGGGGAAACATTTCGGATAATGTGAAGAAGAGAAAGGTTTTTGTTCTCATCGGATTTCTTGGATCCTTTGCTTCCCTGTTACTGGTGATGTTCTCCACTACAATCTTTGAGTATATTGGCATCCTTGTCATGTACCAGTTCTTTGCCATGGCGTCTGTACCCGTTTCTACCCTTCTTGTAATTGAAAATGAGCATGAAGCCCAATGGTCCAAAACGGTATCGGTGTTCAGCGCCATATCCACAGTGGGAACTGTCGGGGGACTCGGACTTGGGCTGTTGATAGTTATTAAAGATCCATCATCCATTGAAATATTGAAAATTATCTACATGATCTCCGCATTCATCTATCTGGTTGCATTCATACTTGCCTATTTTTTACTGAAGGAATCCTCCGTAAAATTAAGAAGATCTTCCATCCTGGGGCTTTTTTCCATAAGAACGTTTGAAAGGACCAGATATGCACCATCCTATGTGTTCCATATTGTCAGGTTGTTCGGAAGGAAAAAGGGAATAAAAACCGGAAAGATGCTCATGCTCTACATAATTCTAAGCGGTGTCCTGATGGTGGGCTTTCAGATATTTTTCACACCCTATCCGGTTATGCTTATAGATAAATACAACGCAAACGAGAGTATGATTTATACCATGTATCTTTTAAATAGTGCATTTTCCGTGGTTTCATACAACCTTTCTGGCTGGTACATAAATAAAGTAAGCCTTCAGAGAGCCATATACATTCCACTTGCCATAAGGATGATCGTTTTCGCTGCCACTGCAATAATTCCATTTTTTGGGTTATTCTCCTTCAACTATCTCATAATGGTTGTATTGATCTATGGCGGGCTGGGCTTTGTGTGGAGTTTTATCGGTATAACGCAGATCACCTCCGTGACCAAAATGGCTGATAAATACACAAGAGGAAGGGCCATAGGTTATTACAACTCCATTCTGGGGGTTGGACAGATTATTGGAGCTTTCATCTCAGGTTATATAGTTACATACATAGGATATTCTGGAGATTTCGTTTTTGCCACGCTCATAGTTGGAATAGGTTTCATAGGAGCCATGAAGGTAAAAGCTGGTGTTGCTCAGGATAGTTCCAAAATGAATAAAAAAACAGAATTATCATGAAGATTAACTTACTTTTATATTGAAATTAATGCCTTCCCATTTATTTTCCTTTTTCCAGAAAAACGTGAACTCCATGTTGTCTTCCACGGGAAAATCCTTTGGTCCTACTTCCACATAATAGATTGAATCCATTAGATATTCTGAATTCAGATCCACCATATTTTTCCAGTTATTTCCAGTTATTCTTATGAAACACTCCTCCCTGGTTATAAAAATAATTGATTCATCCCTTTCAATGGCCCTGATTTTGTTTTTGAAACTCCATATATTGGCCTTAACCCTAAATTTTTCTTCAACATATCTTTTGTATGCCCTTTCATTCAGGTCGAAGGGTTTTCCATTTTCCAGTGCCCAACATAACTTTACATATTCAGCATGAGCCCAGACCAACGGCATGGCAGAACCCGATGGGTAACCGTTGAATAACCCCTTTGCTGGAATGTCCTCTGAATCCCAGATCTGCTCAGGTATCATTCCACCACTGTTTGCATCTTTCTCCATGGTATGCAAAAGATTCATTGCAATGTCCCTATTTCCACTCAAAAGTTCGTAATGTGCCCTTTCTCCGGAAAGAAGTGGCCACCCTCTTCCATGGCCCGTGCCATCAAAGCCGGAACCGTTATTATGCTCACCGTATCCGTCCTGACTGTACCTATGCCATGTTGGACCCGTTTTAGTTTCCACTTTCAGTTCCCCATCGATTATCTTCAGGGTATCCCTTATCCTCCTATCGTCCTGTGGCCTCAGTCCAAACCTCACCAGTGAAAGTGCCCCTGTGCTTATAACCTCATCAACCTTTACCATCGATGAATTCCAGGGTCTGTTCTTTATGGGAATATAACCTCCTGATTCCCGGTCTGCTTCAGACATGGAAATCCTCACATAATGCCCCCTGACCCCATACTTTGCATCCAGTTCGGAATTTTCCCTGTATAGCCATTTTTCAATATTGGAACTGTATATATCCGCAATCCTCTGGATAACATAGGATTCTTTCCTCATTCCCAGCTCTTCGGCTATTTCTGAACCGTAGCTCAGGGCTGATACCTCCACTGCAATGGTAAAGCTGGAATATCCTCCATCCTCCTCCCATCTATCCTGATCCGTTACGGGACCGTTTCCGATTATGAAGGAAAGAGCTGAAATAAACATGTCCCTGTAATCATCCAGATCTACAAGTTTCATCTTCCAGAGATCATAGAGTAAGAGAATGGGAAAGGCTGTTTCATCCATCTGTAATCCACCCCAGTATGGCTTTCCATTCAACCACATGTTCTGTGGCCAGTGTCCGTCTGATTCCTGGGTGGACTGGAGATACTTCAGTGCATCAGTGGCCCCATAATAATCCCCAAGAATTAGAAGCGCCTCTGCCGCTTCAACCATATCCCTTGGCCATATGAGGTGATATCCACCCAGGTCATCATCACTCTTGCTGTTTCCCCAAGGTATGGAAAGGCTGGCAATTATGGCACCTCTAAGGGGTTCCTTGGACACATGGGACCTGATTGCTACCAGACTGGATTGCTTCAGGTTGTAATCTTTCTTGATGAGCATGTTTTTTGAGGTATATTTTAAATATACTGACCACTGTTCCATATAATCTTCCAGAGACTTTTCCCAGTTGGCATGACTGGATTTTAGCACCTTAATAGCTGCCTCTTCCATGCTTCTTCCGAAGGCTATGAAAACATTGAACGTCCCCGCTGCATCCGGAATTATCTCAGTGGTTATGGCCACATTTCCATCGGTTGCCCTCTGGAATTCATAGGTCATTCCATTATTATGCATTATATCCTGAAAACCGTCTGAAAATCCTGAAAAGCCACAACTCATTTTCCCTGTGCATCCCGGTATATATAGGGCCAAAAAGGTTTCGCCCTTTGAAGCAAACTGCATCTTATTTCCCTTATATTCTCCATTCCAGGCATTGTTTCCGTATCCACCATTGTTCATGTGGGGTGCCAGGAGAGAATATATGGAAAGATCATCTTCAGGATTCTTTTTAATGAATTTTACGTGTTCCACGAAGACATCGTCTTCACTGTCTATGAAAATAGT
Organism: Thermoplasmata archaeon; assembly: GCA_021794355.1. Taxonomy (GTDB): domain Archaea; phylum Thermoplasmatota; class Thermoplasmata; order Thermoplasmatales; family Thermoplasmataceae; genus Cuniculiplasma. Next base: position 56,454 of record JAJYRA010000025.1, read on the forward strand.
CTTTTCGATCTTGAATCTCTGCTCAGACTCTTCGTTTATGATCCTGTAGGCAGGAATTCCCCCCTTTAGGGTCTGCATACTGTGAGATGTATCCCTTCTTTCCTCGTAAAATGTCTCTTCACCTGATACGAGAAACTGGTGATCCCTTGTCTGAGCTGTGTCAATTCCGGGGAAATAGATTTCATTTACAATTCCATGGGAAAGAGTGAAATATACGGATGAACATCGTTTCAGTGATGTTCCAACCCCCTCCTTTGAACTGGATGTCCATCTGGGCGTGATCCCCGGCTTACCGAATGCTTCCTCCTGTCCCATGAATATCACATGATCCCAGAGTTAAAAAGGGATTGCTTTTTCCGACATTGTCACATTTGCGCTGATAATTTGAAAATGGAAAATACTCTGGAACAGTTGCTTGGAGCAAAAACCACACTATTTCGCGGTTCAAACGAATGCTCATAAGGTTAGTAAGATCTGCGAGGAGAAAAAATCAACTAAGATTTGACAATGTCCTTTTTCCTAAATGTAATTATCAAGCTCATTTCCATACAGTATGGATTGGACCCTGTCCATTTTTACCATGAGTTCATCGTATGATCCAGATGTCACGCACACATGTCCCATTTTTCTCTTTCTTCTCACTCCATTTTTTTTATAATCGTATATCCTTGTATTGTCCAATGCTAAAATATCCTCTGCCTTTTTTTCCGTGAGCGCCATGCCTATGATATTCACGATCCCTGAGGGAATGTATGTCGTTGGTTGGAATAAGGGTAGATCCATAACATCCCTGACGTGCATTTCGAACTGCGAATAGGATGAACCCATGAGTGTATGATGACCGGTATTGTGAACCCTGGGTGCATACTCGTTTATGAGCGGACCTTTTGGTGTTATGAAGAATTCGATTCCCATTACACCAATATAATCCAGATCTTCCATCAGTTTTCTTGATATACTGATCATTTCAGAAATGATCCTTTCATTCTGAAGAGGTGAACTATTTCTTATGAGGATTCCCTTTCGGTTGTAGTTATGAGATGGCTCAAAATAAAAAAACTCATTTTTCCTGCTTCTTGAACAGATTATGGATGCTTCTTCCTCATATTCAATAAATTTTTCAACGACAAATTTTTCCTCTGAATGCTTCGGGAATTCTGACAGATCATAATAGTAATACTGCCCCTTGCCGTCATAACCTCCCCTGGATCTCTTGATTACAAACTTTTTGAAATTTTTGCTCATTTCCAGGGCTTCTTCCCCATTCTTTGCAACCATAAACTCACCCACGGGAAAGTCATGGGATTTCAGGAATTCCTTTTCCCTGTGTCTTTCAATTTTCAATTCCACTGATTTTAGGGAAGGGCGTAGTTTTCCAACACTTTCAGCATATTCCAGTAGTTTTCTGTTAACGTGCTCAAACTCGAATGTTACCACATCAGACTCGTCTACAAATTTCTTGTAATCCTCGCCAATAAAGGTTTTATCAGCTAATTTTAGGGCGGGTTCCCCATCATTTTCCGAGTAAACATTGAATCTTATGGGTAAACCACGGGACTCCATTATCATCATTGTGCCCAGCTGGCCTGCCCCTGCTATGCCTAGGGTTCTATGGGAGTCTGGTGTTTTCAACGCCTTCCCTTTCCTTCTCCATATAATTTCTCATTTTGAAAGCCAGTTCGGGGTATTTTAGGGATAAAATCCTTATGGCCAAAAGTGCTGCATTTTTGGAGTTGTTTATGGCCACGGTCGCAACTGGTATACCGGATGGCATTTGAACAATGGAAAGCAAGGAATCTATGCCGCGGAGTGCACTGGTCATTACTGGAACACCGATAACCGGAAGATTAGTGATGGCTGCGACCATTCCTGGAAGATGGGCTGACCCTCCTGCTCCTGCAATGATTACCTCTATTCCCCTTGCACTGGCCTTTTCCGCAAATTCATACATCATCTTTGGAGTCCTGTGAGCAGAGACTACCTTGGTCTCGCAATCCACCTGGAAGGATCTCAAAACCTCGCAGGCGTCCTTCATTACATTATAGTCGGATTGACTCCCCATAATTACAGCTACCTTTCCCACATATATCACCATGGTCATTTTTTAATTGATAATATTCCTCTATGTATTGCTTCTTTCCCTTTTATAGTTATGTTAGGGTCGTGTGGAAGAATGATTCTGCCAGAACTAGATGATTTAGTGGTAATTCCTGGCTTTCCTAAGTGGTTTTGCTTCAGGTTGAGTGTTTTTATACACTCTAACCAATAAATCAGTTTTTTTCTACTCAAGTTTTTCCTTCAGGAGGGAAGTTATATAGCCTCTTACCTGAACGAACTTCAGTTGTGGTGGCATGGGTGCCTCGTCCGGATCGATTACCACGTCCACTATGGTTGGTTCATCCCTGATGGAGAGACTTTCCTTCACGGCATTCTCGAGATCATTTATATTTTCTACTCTGAATGATTTGATTCCAATGGCTTCGCCGATTTTTGCAAAGTTCAGGGGATACAGATCTGTTCCATAGTTGGGAAATCCCATTACTTCCTCCTCAAACTTGATCATTCCAAGCTCTGAATTGTTAAAGACAAACAATTTTACGGGCCTCTTGTATTTTTTTATCGTTACCAATTCTGGCAATGACATTGCAAAACTTCCGTCCCCAATCAGGCCAATGACCTGTCTGTCCATTGCATAGGATGCCCCTACTGTTCCCGGAATTCCTATTCCCATACTTCCAAGCCATGATGAAAACACAAAGGTTCTTCCTGCCGTGGTTCTAAAATTCCTCACTCCCCATACCGTCACGTTTCCGGTATCCACAACAATGGTTGCATCAGCATCAGCGTATTTCGAAATCGTGGATGGAATGGATTCAGGTTTTATGATCTTGCCATCAAATTCTTCACTCTTCATTAGATGCTTTATCCAATCTTCCTTTTCATCCTGAATTGTCTCATAGTATTTCTTTTTCTTTTCACCTACATTCAGTTTTTTCAGGAATGTTTCTGCGTCACATACGACTGGAATATCAGATCTCCTTCGTTTACCAAGAGAAAGTGGATTGTTGTCCACCTGTACTGTGACAAGACCTTCGGGAATGAACTGCACATAGGGATATGATGACCCTAGCATGATCATAAGATCTGCATGTTCAATGGCTTTTACAGATGGTTTAGTCCCAAGAAGCCCCAGGGTTCCAGCCACTCGTTTATCCATATCATCAACTATCCCCTTTCCGTTCAAAGCGTAAATGATGGGCGCACCTATTTTCTCTGAAAGCTCCAGAATTTCCTTACCACAACCTCTGGCCCCCTTTCCCATAAAAATTACCGGTTTGCCCGCCCTTTCTATGAGGGATTCCACTTCGCTTAAATCCGGAGAGTATGACGTTTTAACAGTAACATTTTCAATGAAGGTTTCATCGTATTCAGAAGGCAGACGCATGATATCCGCTGGAAGGATTAAATGGGATACACCCCTGCTTACCCTGGATTCTCTGTACGCTCTCTTGGTTAATTCCTGAGCACTTTTGGGGTTCAGAACTTGAGCACTGTATACTGAGACATCCTGAAATAGGGCTCCAAGATTGATCTCCTGAAAATAATCCGTTCCGATCAGTTCGGTTTCCACCTGACCCGTTAGGGCTATTACGGAACTGTGATCCATCTTTGCATCATATAGTCCATTTAAGAGATGTATGGATCCGGGGCCACTGGTACCCATGCAAGCAGTAACGTTCCCGGAAATTTTTGATTCGAAGGAAGCAGCCATGGCTGCCCCCTCTTCGTGCCGTACCTGAATGAATTCGATCTTTCCGTTCTTTCTTATGGCATCCATCACGGGGTTCAGTGAGTCCCCTGGAATGCCATAAATCCTCTTGACACCCATTTCGTATAATGTATTTATTATTACTTCAGCTGTACTTAATGCCATATACTTACATGTTTCTTATCATATATTAATTGCAGGGTGAAAAGATCCATGACTTATTCCTCTCGGAAGATGATGGATTTTCAGGACTTAAAAGGAATAATCTATTTTGATTATATTTTTTAACCTAATTCATATATATGAGCGCATGGCAAATATATTGATCACGGGCGCTCTGGGACAGGTCGGTTCTGAATTGATTGATTTTCTACTGGCAAGCTATTCTGGCACTATTTATGCGACGGACATTCACAAAGAATCAACGCTCAAATCCAACCCGTCCGTAAAGTATGCGGTTCTGGACGTTAGAAACAGGGAGATGGTGGAAAACATAATAGGCGAAAATGATATAGATGAAGTCTATCACCTTGCCTCCATTCTTTCAGCATCCGGGGAGAAAGATCCATATATGGCATATAATGTAAATCTTACTGGAACTGTAAACGTGTTGAATGCCAGTGTTACCAGGGGTGTAAAGAAGGTGTTTATTCCCTCAACCATTGGTGTGTTCGGACCCGAAGTGCAAAAAGAGAAAGCACCCAGGAGACACGCTTCCATTCCAACAACCATCTATGGAATAACCAAGGCTGCCGGTGAAATGCTATTTCAATATTATTACAATAAGTATAACATTGATGTGAGAAGCCTGAGATATCCCGGACTGCTCAGCTATAAGGTGGCACCCACTGCGGGCACCACCGATTATGCAGTGGACATGATAAAACATGCAGCCTCCGGAAATTCTTACGAATGTTATCTTAAGGATGATACAAGGTTGCCAATGATGTATATGCCCGATGCCATGAATTCCACCCTCCACCTGATGACTGCACCTGCAGAGAATATTAGGGTTAGAACCTCCTATAATGTCATGTCCTACAGTTTTACTCCAAGGGAGCTTGAAAATGAGCTCAGGGAATTGAATCCCGAGTTCAGGGTTGTTTATAAGCCGGATTTCAGGCAGTCCATAGCCGATTCCTGGCCCTGGTCCATTGACGTAACTGACGCTATAAATGATTGGGAATTCAAACCAGTCTTTGATCTCAAGAATACGGTTTCAGATATGTTCCAAAATTATAGAAAATTCAGTGAAAAACTCAATCCACCTGATTGAGGTCAACTTCAACCACACACTTGTTTCCACCATCGGAGAATTTTTCCACAAGGCTGAACTTATTTTCACCGGATGCCTGTATCATGTCCTTTCCCAGAACATCGCAGATTATCTTTCCATTATTCTTGGCTATTTCATAAAATATGCAATTGTGCCTTATGATCCTTACAGTTTCCCCGTTGACTTCCATTCTGGCATAATAGCCCAGCCTGTTGAGAGCATCCACAAAACCCTTCAGTCTTTCTATTTTGCCTTCCCTCCTGTTTGAATCCTCATATTCATCCTTGAATCCGGCCTTTTCCATCATCCTGTCAGCCACGTGACCCAGGAGGAGATTCAGTTTCATCTCACCATATTCCTTCGTGAATTCTTCAAGAAATGTTGCCATCAATTCTGAATATTTCTTTGGAAACAATTCCATTCCCGATTGGCTGATCTCATAATACTTGGAAGGCCTGCCAGCCCTTTCTTTCTTAAAAAATGATCTTACATAACCCATCCTTTCCAGTGAATCCATGTGTTCCTTAACTGCAGTCTTGTTAATCCCGATGCTCTCTGCAAGGAAGGAAACACTCCTCTCACCATCTTCCAGGGTGGAAAGAATGCTCGTTTTAACTTTGCCAAGTAGTGGACTTACTGCAAGTTCTTTTTCCATAATATAGTAATAAGAATTGTTATATTAAGTTTATCGACTTTAAACATAAGAAAGTGTTTAAATAGGTTAAACCAATTTAGATTTATGGTTGAATTGAGGATTAGTAACCTTTCAGCAAGCATTGAGGGGAAGAAGATTTTGAAGGGCGTTGATCTTTCCGTAAAGGGTGGAGAGATACATGCATTGATGGGTCCAAATGGAGCTGGTAAAAGCACACTTGGAAATGTCTTGATTGGCCATCCAGACTATAGCATTAATGGAGGTTCCATTATCCTGGATGGTAAGGACCTGACAGAAAAAACACCCGAGGAAAGGGCAAGAGCCGGTCTTTTCCTTGCCTTTCAGAGCCCCATTTCCATACCTGGAGTTAAAATATCTTCCTTCCTGAGAACTGCATACAAGCAGTTACATCCGGAGGATAAGGTTGGCGTGACTGAATTCTTTACAAGAGTGAAAGAACATCTGAAAATGGTTGGACTGGATGAAAGTTTTATGTCCAGATCGGTAAACGATGGTTTTTCCGGTGGAGAAAGGAAGAGATTCGAAATATTGCAGATGGCCATATTGAAGCCAAAAATAGTGGTGCTTGATGAGATAGACTCTGGTCTTGATGTGGATGCACTGAGACTTGTTGCCGAGGAGATTATAAAATATCACAGCAAGGAAGTAGGATTTCTAATAATAACGCACTATCAGAGAATACTCAAGAATATTGACCCAGATTTTGTGCACATATTGATGGATGGAAAGATAGTCAGGAATGGGGACAAGGCTCTGGCCCTTAAGATCGAAGAGGAAGGATACGACTGGATAAAGGAGTGATGAAGATGGAAGTTGAAATGACGAAGGAAGAGGAAATAGAAAGATTGGTTGAAAGTTTAAAGGATTCAAAGAGTTCAGACTGGGAATTCCATGATAAGTATAACCCCATATACTCAACTGGGAAGGGGCTGAATAAGGCAGTTGTGGAAGAGATTTCCGAGATCAAGAAAGAGCCGGACTGGATGAGAAGAATGAGACTGAAAGCGTTGGAAATATTTCAGTCCAAGCCAATGCCTAACTGGGGACCTGACCTGTCAGGAATTGACTGGGAAAACACCACCTATTACAACAGACCCGATGAAAGGAAGTCCCAGAACTGGGATGATGTTCCAGATCAGATAAAAGATACCTTTCAGAAACTGGGGATTCCAGAAATGGAACAGAAATATTTGGCAGGTTCGGTTGCACAGTATGAAAGTGAGGGTGTATATCATTCACTCAAGAAAGTCTGGGAAGACAAGGGTGTGGTATTTCTTGATCTGGACTCTGCCGTAAAGGAACACCCAGATCTTGTGAAGGACTATTTCTGCAAAGCAGTACCCTTTACGGATAACAAATTTGCAGCACTCAATGGGGCAGTGTGGAGCGGAGGTTCCTTCCTTTATGTACCAAAGGGTGTTCATATTGACATGCCCCTTCAGACATATTTCAGGATGAACAATGAAAGTACGGGCCAGTTCGAGCATACTATCGTAGTGGGCGATGAGGGATCCAAAGTTCATTATATTGAAGGGTGCACCGCACCAAGATGGGATAAGGATTCACTTCACAGTGCCATCGTTGAAATATATGCCCACAGGGATTCAGATGTACGATATACAAGCGTACAGAACTGGTCAAAGAGCGTTTACAATATGCCAACAAAAAGGGCATGGGTTGATGAGAGGGCAAAGATGGAATGGGTTGGAGGATCACTGGGATCGAAAATAACCATGATCTATCCTTCATCCTATCTAAGAGGTCCATATGCCTCCACATCCAACCTGAATATTTCACTTGCAGGAGCTGGAACCATAAAGGATACGGGAGCAAAAGCCATACATCTGGCCCCCTATACCACATCGAAAATCATAGCTAAAAGTATCAGCATTGATGATGGAAAAGCCATATACAGGGGGCTTCTCAGGATGAACAAGGGAGCAATAAATTCAAGAAGCAAGGTCCAGTGCGATGCACTGCTAATCAATGACGATTCCCAGTCCCTAACTTTTCCCCATGATGAAATCTATGAACCCAGTGCAACCTTTTCCCACGAGGCCAGTGTTGGTAAAATAGGTACTGAAGAACTGACATACATGAGATCAAGAGGACTGTCTGAGGATGAAGCAAGCTCAATGATCGTTCTTGGATTTCTGGATGACGTTATGAAAGAGATACCCATGGAATTTGCCATAGAAATGAACAGACTTGTAAAACTTGAAATGAACAGACTTGGAGCGGTAGGATGATCACAAATGGAACAGTTTTCAGATTTACTAAAAACAAGACTGAAAGATCCGGCCTATGATTTCAGGCAGGATTCATTCCTCAATTATTTAAAGACACCAAAAAGATCCTTTAAGGAAAGCCCCACCGTGAAAGATTACGTGGATATTACTGATAGTGATCTGGAAAGAATGGCAACCGGCATATATGGCAGGTTAGACCTTAAAGATATAAAAACAGATGCGGATGTTTTGCTGTCCAACGGTATAATTACAGGAAAGAAAAACGTGGAAGGTGTTTCCGTTTACAACATCACTGAAGTGCTGGATAAATTGCCCCCAATTGTTTGGGAAAAGAAGGGAAAGGAGAGGGAAGAGTTTCTTATTAATGCATCATGGAATTCTGGATATTTTGTTGACATAAAGAATGATATCAGTGTGAAATTGAGCATTGATGCCTATAATGATGGTACCAGCTCTGGAACGGAAAAGAACGTGGTGTTTATTGGAAAATTCTCGAAGGTGAATCTCGTGGAATCCAGATATACGGTGGGTGAAGGAAAACCTTCTGCAACTCAGGGAAAGGCACTGTATATTTTCCTGGACGAAGGTGCAACTCTGGAATACAACTACCTGCAGGATAAAAGCGATGCTGTAACAGACATTACATTCATAAGAACATACCAGGAGAAATCATCAAACTTCAGCATTTTCCACATAAATCATGGCGCAGGAAAATTGTTGTTTGTAAATGAATCCACCCAGGAAGGTGATGAATCGGACTACAAAGTGTTTGGAGCCAGTTTCAGTAACGGAAAACAGGCCATAGATATCAGGGATAGCAGTTTTCAGGTTGGAAAAAGCACATCAGCAGACATTCATGTCAGGGGAGTGGTTAGGGGAAGGAGTTCCACGATTCACAGGGGAAATGTAGATATAGAATTACCCAGTATTCTATCAAGCGGTTTTTACGATTCCAAGATACTCCTGCTTTCAAAGGATGGTTATGCAAACTCAAAGCCGGCCCTTATCATAAGGAACAATAACACAAGATCAAAGCACGGATCCGCAATAAGCAGCGTTGATAGGGAGCAGATTCTGTATCTTGAAAGCAGGGGAATAGATGAGAAGACTGCGACCACTCTTATCACAGGTGGGTTTATTGAGTCAATCATTGAAAAGTCAAACAATGAGAAATTCATAGAAAAAGTGAGAGAATATTCCAAAGACATTAATTTTTAATACTCATTATCTGAAGGGAGATAATTTTGATAGACGTTGAAAAGATCAGGGAAGATTTTCCCATTTACAAAAGATTTCTGAGGGAGGGCATAATATATCTGGATAACGCTGCAACCACTCAGAAACCAATTTCAGTGATTAATGCCATTGTAGACTATTATGAGAATCACAATTCAAACGTGCACAGGGGAGTTTACAGGGTTGGGGAAGAGGCAACAGATCTGTATAACGGTTCAAGGGAAAACATTGCAAATTTCATTAAGGCGAAACCTGAAAACATTGTGTTTGTAAGAAATGCCACGGAGGGATTGAACCTCGCGGCCTCTGGCCTGGTATCCCTCCTTAATGATGGGGATGAAATCCTTTTATCAAGAATGGAACACCACTCCAATATAGTTCCATGGCAGATCCAATCTACGAGAAAAAATATAAGATTAAAATTCATAGAAAACGGCCCTGATGAGCAGATAAGCTGGAAGCTCATTGAAGAAAATTTAACAGAAAAAACTAAGGTGGTTTCTCTCACTGCATGCTCAAATATTCTTGGTACCATAAACGATCTGAGTGATGTGGGTAGACACCTGCATAACCTGGGAATATTCTTTGTCGTTGATGGGGCCCAGAGTGTTCCGCACATGGATGTGAATGTTAACAGGTTGCAGTGTGATCTCATGGCGTTCTCCGGTCACAAGATGCTTGGTCCTGCAGGTATCGGATGTCTTTATGGCACAGAGGAAATTCTGGATAGAATGCCCCCCTACATGGGAGGTGGGGAAATGATTAAGGAAGTGTTTGAAGATCATTTTACCACCGCGGATATACCGGAAAAATTTGAGGCGGGAACACCCAATATAGAGGGAGCCATTGGCATGTCAGCCGCCGTGAATTACCTGAAAAATATAGGAATGGATAATGTAAGGGAACACGAACATGATACCATAAGTTATATTTTTAAAAGGGAGGATGAACTGAATATGAAAGAACTGGTGAGCTATGGACCAAGAAATCCAGATATTAAATCTGCCATCTTTACATTCAACATAAAAAAGAAGGGTGTGAATGAGAGACCATACGGAAATGAGGTTCATCCCCATGATATTTCCCATATGGCAGATAGAATGGAGGGTGTTGAATTGAGATCGGGACATCACTGTGCAATGCCAATGACCGTATCACTGGGAGTTTATGCAACCGCAAGGGCATCCTTTTATATTTATAACGACCATAAGGACGTGGATCACCTGTTCAATTCCATTGAAAGAATAATAAGGAGGATGATTGTTAAATGAGTGATGATATAATATACAGCGCCATCATAGATGAGCATTATCAGGAACCAAGAAACTTTGGGAAAATAGAAAATCCGGATGAACAGATTATGGAAACTAATCCCACTTGTGGTGATACTATTGCCATGTATGTAAGGATAAATGATGGAAGAGTATCAGACATAAAATACGTTGCCAAGGGCTGTCTCATAAGTGTGGCTGCAGCTTCAATTCTCTCCGAAAATGTTGAGGGGAAGAGGATAGAGGAGATTGAAACCATGAACAAGAAGGATGTGCTGGGAAATCTTGGTCTTGAACTGGGTCCAGCCCGTGAAAAATGCGCCCTTCTTTCCTACGATGCCCTGATGAAAATGATAAGGGATTATAAGGGAAAATCAGAGGATCGTACTTAGGAGTTCACAGGCAAGGGTAAACATTTTTTTTCCACGTTCAGTAACTGGCGTTTTCCACCACGGAAAGACCATTGCTCTTGGTAACATGCAGTGATATATCTGCTGCAGTCTCCAGTTCGGGATGATGCGTAATTATTACTATTTGAGGGAAGACCCCTTCTTCGCTGAGATCCTTCATTGAATATTGAAGAATCTCCCGCAGATCATTTCTCCTCTCCTCGTCCAGATAGACTGTGGGTTCGTCCATCATTATGGTGCTTATGTTTCTTCCCAAGTATTTTGCTATGGCAAGTCTCATAGCGATGGATACTGCAGTTTTTTCTCCCCCACTCAGTTGAGTGATATTTTTAACATAACCGTTCTGCATGATTTCCACGTCCAGGTCCTCTGAAATTCCGATGTCATCTATATTCAGGTTAAATCGTGAAATTATGTTACGTGTTATGGAATTAATGACCTCCAGAGCCATCTTTCTTATGATCTGTGGAATCCCGTCCCTGCTGAATCCCTTCTTAAGAAGCATAAGGAAGTCATATATTTTCTTGGATCGTTCCATCTCCTCAAGATTCTTCTGTGTTTGCTCAATGGAAGTTTTCAGATCGTCCTCTTTTACCCTCAAACCAGTCAATTCGCTGGTGATCTTTCCGCTTTCTTCCCGGAGTTTTTCGAGCAAATTATTTTCCCTATCCCTTTTGCCTGCAATGTCTTCGTAATTCGCAACCTGTGAATTTAACGAAATAATTTCGTTTTCAATTTTCTCCCTTTCTGACTGCATGCTACTGAGTATTCCAATGAGAGCATTCAGTTCGTCCTCTTTACCTCGGGCTGCGTTCAATATTTGGTTGCTTTTATCCCTTTCCTTCCGGATTGCATCATAATCAGATACTCTCCTTCCCTGCGTCCACAGATTGAATGCTTCCATGCTGGAATTATTCTTTTTCTCCAGATCGTCTATTCTTTCCTTAACCCTTTTCATCGCAGAATCTATGTCTTCATCCTCAAGGCTCTTGATGATGCTGTTCAGCCCGGAGATAATCTCCCTGGATCTTGCAAGGTCATCCTTAAAATGGATGTCATACTTCAATGAACTCTCAAGAGTCTGGAATTTTTTACTGACTTCCTCAAGCTCCTTCATTCCCTTTTCCTTCTCGGTCAGGATTCCAAGAATTTGTGATAATTTTTCTGATAGTGTAAAATATTCCCTAATCTGCTGGCTGGAAAATGAAACAATTTCATCCCTTATTCTTGAAAGTTTTTTGTTGCATGCGCTTATGAGATTTTCTCCCCCCCTCATTTGTTCCTCCATGGAACCCATATCTTCGTTATATTGGTTGATCACCTGCCTGTGATGGTCCTCAGAAAGCTCCTGCCCGCAGAGTGGGCATTCCTTAACGTTCTTGAGTTCTTCGATCTTTGTTTTTATTGATTTAATTTCTGAGTTATATTTTGATTTTAAAGCATTTGCCCCCATGATTTTTCCGTTGAGTTCACTTTCCTCTTCCCTTAGACCCTTGAGGAATCCTTCAACATCTTCAGGAGTCATATTATTTTTCCATATGGATTCGGGAATGCTTTTTTCTGTGTCTGACCTCTTTTTCATGATGCTATTTTTTTGGGAGTTCAGGTCATTCATCTCTTTCGCGAAATTGTCGTAGGCATACTTTTTTGGCCTCAACTCTTCCATTTCCCTTTCCTTTTCCGTTATTTCATTGACTTTTTCCTGAATGACTTTCTGCTTCCTTTCCTCCTCTTCCAACTTTTCCCTGGAATTTTCCAGTCTTTTTTTATTACCCAGAAGTTTATCAATTTCCTTTCTGGCTTCATTTATCATGTTTATGTTCTGATCTATAATGGCCAGTCTGTCACCGTATACATACAGAGGATCACTCTCCAGATTCCTGATCCTGTTTCTTAACTGTTCAATATTTCCAAGACCCGTTTCAAGATCCTTTCGTTTCTTTTCTGAGTTTCCAATGCTTTTATGAAGTTCTGATATCTTATTTCTTTTGGATTCCATAAGGGTTGATAATCGAAGAAACTCCTCATACTTTCTCTGAATTTCTCCTGTGGTTTCCTTCTGGTTTTCAATATTTTTCTGCATTTCACCCTGCTTATTCTCAAGGTCTCGAATTCTACAATTTATTGAGGTTATCTCCATTTCCGTGTTTCTTTTCTGCTCCCTCATGAAATCAATCTGAGCGATTTCAGCACTCAACTTCCTAGATATACTATCTATCTCATCGAATGCCCGATCATAATTCTTCAGTCCAATAATTTCATTGAAAATATCTTTCCTTTCTGCCGGAGAATCCCTCACCAGAGAATCGATCTGCCCCTGATCCACGTAAATTGAATTTATGAATGCACTCTTGGAAATACCCATAAGATTCTGAATTTCTGATGAAACTGCGGTGGAACCTTCTGCCAGTATTTCCCCGTCCATGGTTAGAAGAGCACTCTTTGTTGTTTCCCTTTCCTTTTTGATTTCTATCTCCCTTTTAATTTCGTACTCATGGGAACCAATGCGAAATTTAACAGAAATTTTCGATAATGACTCCCCGTAGGAAACAATCCTCCTTCTTTCACTTTCGGCCTGCCCGAAAAAAGCAACCTTCATTGCTTCAAATATGGATGATTTCCCCGATCCATTCTGCCCCAGTATGATGTTTATTCCTTTTCCGAGGTAGATGTCACTGTCCCTGTGAGATAGAAAATTCATCATTCTGATGTTTTCAATTATCATTGATACCTTCCCTGCAAATTTTCAGTATATCTTCATCACTGTACTTTCCATCCTTTATTGTCCGGTATATGGAAAGTGCCATATTTCCTTTCTTTTCATCCCCAAAGTACTGATTGAATATGGACTCGATATTCTCTTCGAATGATGGGGCCATTTCAATGGATTCTTCGTCCCCTTCTATGATGGGTTGTCGCATGATAAAGTACTCATCATATTCCCTTATATTCTTCCTGAGATATTCCATATTGGGCTTTCCCCTGATATGTAGTGATATGACCGGTTTTTTAACATTTGTTTCTTTCCTTATTTTATCGAGCTGATCAAAACACTCATCCATGGTTCCGCTTATTTCCCTCTGTGGTCTTACTGATTTCAGTATAACCCTTTCAAGCTCTGTGCTTTCACCATCTGTATCAATAATATTAACACCCTTTCCCTGTCTGGCAAGACCAGAAATTTCATTGGTACTCTTAACTTCCGTTGATCCTGCATAGGCGAATATGGAGGTGCCATATTTCTTCTTTATAAACTGATGAACATGCCCAAAGGCCATGTATGTAAAATTAACCGGGAGATCTTCTTCCCTGGCTTCAGAACTTTCAGGTGGGAACATGGGAGATATGGCCTGATGCGAAATAAAGATAGATATCCTGTGATTTTTGGCTTCCACACTGGCACGGTCATATTCTGCTTTGAGCGCTTCCCTTCGAAAAGCCTTCAAGTTGCTCACACCACCTATGAATATTTCCTCTCCATCCTTTGTGAAATTGGTACCTTGAAAATTTTCAAGCCCAAGGAATCTAAGACCGAAGACATCAAATAGAACATGGGAAGGATTGTCCCTAACCTTGGGCCGGTCGTGATCGCCTGCTATGGCAAATACGGGAATATTATGTTTCTGTAGTTCCAGCATGGATTCTTCAACCACCCTCAGGGCTCTATTTGAGGGTCTTGCGGAATCAAATAGATCACCTGAGTGAATTATGAAATCAACATCTTTCTCAATGGCAATTTGAATACCCTCACGGAAAGAATCATAAAAATCATACTCCCTCTCCGGAATTCCGTATTGAATTGCACCTAGGTGTGTATCGGAAATGTGCATAAATCTAACCAATCAGATCAGCCCCCCGATGAAATCCCTATTCTTTTCAGGTGATGAAGCTTTTTCCCTGAGAAGGATGGATTCCTTCATCAGTGGAATGATATCTATGTCTCCTCCACCCTCCCTAGTTTCTCTTCTCCTGACCTTGATAATAACAGGAAATCTCACGAATTCACCTACAAGAACCGCTTCTCCAGTATTGAGCGATGGAAGATCATTTATGATGGATTCACTCACGCTTTCGCACGACTCCTCTATGGCCTTCTGATCCATTGGATTGGTCACCCTCAGAATGATCTGGGAATTGCACTGGCTAAGCACATCCTGATCGATCTTTCCTGGTCTCTGCGTGATGACCACGAGAAAGGTACCAAATTTCCTGCCTTCCGAAGCAATTTTCTTTATGAGTACGGGTAGTTTTCCCACGGTTTCACGACCCACAAAATTATGGGCCTCCTCAATGAATAAGAAAACTGGATACTTGAAATTCCCTGAGGTTTTCTGATCGTATATTTCATCAAGCACCTTCAGACAGAAATAGGAGATGATATCCTGATCCAGTCCTGAAAGATCAAGGATGGATAACTGGCCAGCTCTCATGTATGATGTCACGGGCGTTGTCACATCAGTGAAAATATCCCGTACTGCCTTGAGGAGAGCGACCCTTCCTGCAATCTTTGCCTTTTCGTTCAGGGGCATAGATTCATATGCCCTCATGAAATCGTCAAAATCTCCCTTACCTTTTATATTTGAATGTAATTTTCTTACTATCTCCCTCATATTTGTCCACTGTTCATCTATTCTCATTATGTTGAAGAGATCATCTTCCTCCAGATCCTGAAATCTGAGGGAAAATCTTTCAGTGATGGAGTTGAGTTCTTTTCCATAACGCCCCGTGCTCATGGGTGTTTTGAACACCTTTGTTATGTTCGCCATAGATGGACTGGCCTTCATGAGGGAATAATCCGCATGTGGATCAAGAACCACTATGGTAGCACCTGCCTTGGCCAGTTCCTCTATGAGGACAGCGGCCGTATTACTCTTTCCTGCTCCTGTCTGCGCCATTATGGCCACATGCCTTCTCAGTCCATTTATGGATATACCGGTTTTAACATTTTCATAATCGGTCAGTGTACCCAGTTCAAGATGGCCTTCCTCATCATATCCAAAGAGTTGTCTCATCTCTTCCTCAGTTGATCTTCTAACGGGAGTTCCAGGTCTTATGAGTTCCCTGTTGCTTTTTAGAACTCTTCCATCGCCTGTTATGGACCCAATGCTTCTTGCCTTGGCCACGTCTACAATTTCCCGTATTTTCGTTGTGTGTAATTTCTTCACGGTTTCATAGTCAATGTTCTGGGACATGATATCGCTGAACGAGAGAAGTTTTTCCACCCTTCCGATAATGTTCCTGTTATTCTGCCTCACGGTGATATATTCCCAGCGTCGCAGATTGGATTCCGGACTGATGACAAATTGAAAGTATTCACTTTCACTCTGCCCCGTAATATATCCTATTTCAGAATCTGATTCTTGCACGTCTCTCACCCCTCGTTTCCACCTCATCAATTCCTGCTGCTTTCATAAACAATTTCATAATTATATCCTCCGTTTCTATTCTGTGGAACTTTACCTTTTTATCAGCTAGGGAGATCCACAGGTTATGGTTTTTGAGGCCAGTGTATGACCATCTTATCCATGAGACGATGTCCTCCGCAGTGAATGGTGATCCCTCCGGAATAATGTAATCTATCTTCAAGGGAGTATCATCCATGGAAGGCAGCACATGCATGGTGAAAAATTCTACAGTTGATTCTCTGTCAATCTGTTTTTCCACGAAAACCGGTTCTGTATAGCCCGGAAATTCTGCTATGGATTTAACAATGAGATGATCTGTTATGTTTTCACCTACAATAAAATCAGGTAGTTCCTTTTCGTTCTGAATTATGCTTCTCTTCAATATGGTCGTGTCCGATGTTTTTCCAATGAATACCAGAATAACTTTCTTCGCTATTACCATGCTTATGAAATCTCTCAGTTTTTTAATATAATCTTCATAAATATCTGGTTTCAGGTCAGTGTCGAATATTTTTGTTCTCCAGTACAGCCTTCCAGAAAGAGAGCCGTCCATCAGGCATAACTTGGCACTTTCTTCTTTAATGGTTCTCATAGCAGCCATGTGCTCCAGGTTCTCCATAATTCTTTTTACAATTTCATTCTTCTGTTCCCTATCCACCCTCATAAGATGGAAGGAATCCTCTTCCACCTCTTTGCCCTCTATAATGGAAATTGCCCTGGAAACCACCAGTTTCTGCCCATTATATAATTCCCTAGAAAATTCAGAACCATCCGTTGCACTCACCATCAAGTCCGGTTTCTTCTCCTCTGGAAGAGCATGATATATTTTTTTAAACCTGTCCTTGAAGAAAAGATAAGCCGGGTCTTCATGATGTAGGATGAGGCTTCTCCTTATAATATCCTTATTTTGCAGAAGAAAGGAATTGTAATTTTCAACAAAATCCATATTCGAGTATGAATAATCCTATTAAATCCTTTTTCTTAATTAACAAAATAATTATGGAGACAGAAGCTTCAGAGCTACCTGCTCCATCAACAATGTTCCTTTTCCCAGGGCACTTTCATCTATGGTGAATTGCGGTGAATGATTCTGCCCCGGGTTTTTTTCGTTCCTGTTTGTCACGCCAAGGAAATAGAAGGCACCTGGAACCTGTTGCGCGTAATATGCAAAGTCTTCACCACCCATGGACGGTTTGGGACGGATTATGTTCTTTTCGCCAACGATCTTCCTTGCAACGGTTTCAATGACCGATATTAACTCAGGATTGTTGATAAGAGCAGGATAGCCTCGAATGAACTCAAATTCAAAGTCTGCTCCATACGTGATGCAGAGATTCTGAATCATTTCCTTCAGATATTTTTCACTCTTATCCCTTCCCTCCTCAGAAAAGGTCCTTACTGTGCCTCGCAATTCTGTGTGTGGTGAAATGACGTTGTACCTGAATCCTGATGCCATGGTTCCAACCGTTATTACAGCAGGTTCTGAAGGGTCCATTATTCTTGATACGATTGTTTGCGCCTGTACCACAAATAAAGATGCGATCATCAATGTGTCAACTCCAGTGTGCGGATATGCCCCATGTCCCCCCTTGCTGTTAATTTTTATTTTGAATTCGTCGGCATTTGCCATGCATTCCTTTGGGAGGATTGCTACTATTCCAGAGGGTGCGTTTGACATCACGTGCTGTCCCACCACGTAATCAACATTTTTAAGAACTCCTCCCCTGATCATTTCCACCGCACCACCTGGGGGCTGTTCCTCAGCACGTTGAAAGATAAGTCTTACGGTTCCATTGAATTGATCCCTCTTATTGACCAATGACTTTGCAACTCCAAGAAGCATTGCCATATGAGAATCGTGACCACAAGCATGCATAACGCCATCATTTTTTGATTTGAATGGTATATCCGTCTCTTCCCTTATGGGCAGTGCATCCATATCTGCCCTCAAGGCAACTGTTTTTCCATTCACACCCCCCTTGATATCCGCATAAAGACCTCCCTTTTCAATTATCTGGGGCTTCAACCCCATTTCCTCCAGCTCATCTTTTATTCTCTCTATGGTCTGTTCCTCCTGAAAACTCAACTCTGGATATTCATGGAAGTACCTTCTCATGGATATGACATATTTTTCAATATTGACTGCATCTTCTGCCATTTCAGTAGATATAAAATATAGATATTAATTGTTGCTATGTCTTAAAAACAAAAATCATATGTAAATGGGTATGGGCGTGAAGGATAGTATGAAAAGTAACAGCACAAGTAATCCGACCCCAATCTCCAGTGCCCCTATGGACGAGGTGTCATCCAGTGCTGGTGGGTGGTTTAATCCAAGAAACATCACAAGGATTGCTATGAGGAGCCATCCCGTATAGCTCAATCCCAGGTAGAAGAGTACCGCAATAAAGAAATAACTGAGATATATGGCTTTCCTGCCAAGCATTCCCCGTACTATGTGTCCACCGTCCAGTTGCCCCACTGGAAAGAGATTCAATGCAGTTGCAAATATACCGACCCACACCGATATGGTCATGGGAAAAAATGGCGAGTTAACTGGCATAAGGAGACCAAGAAAATGGTACACAAGAGGGTAATGCAGAAAGTAAGGTGTATAAAAATGGTAAAGCGGCA
Source organism: Thermoplasmata archaeon (assembly GCA_021794355.1). Lineage (GTDB taxonomy): Archaea > Thermoplasmatota > Thermoplasmata > Thermoplasmatales > Thermoplasmataceae > Cuniculiplasma. The sequence goes on from JAJYRA010000025.1 coordinate 75,380, forward strand.
TTACCTTCTGGAAATAATTGGCTACAAACAGTAGGGGAAAAGCAGTTGCAAAACCTGCTATGGGTCCTGCTGCCCCAATATTTGTCATCACCTTTCGATTGGGAAAGGGATCTCTGAGGGAGATGAAAGCTCCAAATGTTCCTATGGAGTATGCAAATGGAATGAATGGGATGAAAAATGGTAGGGATGCTCTTACCTTGTAATGCCTTGCCACAATATAGTGACCAAATTCATGCACACCCAGAATTGTTAAGAGGGGTAGCGTGAAAAAGGTGAACCCATATAGAACGGTTCTCCAGAATAAATCAGCTCCAGGTTTAATAAAATCACCTGAAAAATAGTATCCAGCATAGAGGGTTGATAAGATGGTTAATATGAGCATTATGAGGTTTACTTTATTTGATACAAATTTCTTTTTCTCCGACATTGATACCTGTATATAATGTTCAAAACTGTTCACCATTTGAGGGATATATCCCATCGAAATTAGCTTACGACTCAACTCGGAAAATTTTTTGGTAATGAGAGGATTGTCTGAATCCAGAAAGAGAAACTTTATGGAAAGTGGATTTACCTCGATCTCATAAGGCATTATAAAGTCCTTGACAATTTCTATTACCTCCTGAACCCTGGGGTTTTCTAATTCCACTTTCTGATTTTGTTCCATAAATAACCTCTTGATCTTTTCCCCGTTCTAACGGGACCCATTCATTTTCCTGGTTCCTCTGACCCCCGGGGAATTTTTCGCCAGCCTCTGATCGGCATTTCATAGCAGGAAACAGATCCTTTACTCTTACAGAGGCCCATATGGCGAGGCGAATTGTTGCCCTGTGTCGTCATATAAAATCATCAGATCATTTATACTAATTTCAGGGCAGTTCAGATATCTGAACATTTTAATTAAGGTTTATCTACATCAATGCATAAAAAGTAACTTTAAACTGTTCACTTGAGAGTTCCAACAAAACCGCGAATTTCGCTTCAGTTACTCGTATTGTGGTGGGCATTTGGGTTTGCCAGCTCCGAGAATATGAATCCCAAAGGGTGGTCATAAACATTCACCTTGTGATTTCCAACTAAAGCCGTTTCAATTAAGTTCTCTGCTGGACAAATACAGATCCATAATGAAAGGTATAACTGAAGAACGGATCAAGTGAAAGGGACGATTGAAAATGATATTCGCATAGAAGTTTACATGATCACTTCGAAATTAAAGTAATTCATTAATGTTTTCGAGATAATCAGAGAGACATTAAACTTAATAAGAGCGCAATGATCAGGATCTAGTAGGAATGAACGCAATTTTACCTGAATGGAGACAGAACCTTTTAGAAAAACATCTGCTTACGGCACTAATAGTGTTAGAGTTTGCCTTAAGTGTGGTATTTCTTTTGGTGTCATACATAACGGTTAAAATTTATTTTGGGGGAGTTGGAGTGGGGCTGACCATAGCGTGGGTAACAGGTGCAATAGCCTATTTGTTTCAAAGGAAAGTGATGAAAAAATAGATAGAAAAGTGAAAAACCAAAAGGTCTTGTAGAGTGTTTGCAGACATTTTAGCAGATCTTAAAATTTTAAAGGCGGGTAGAGAGCCGATTAATTAATTAAGCGGATACCTTCATCATAGAAGTTTCGCAGTACATTGAATTCATTCTAAAATTCAAGGGAGAAAATCTCCTTTTCTAAGCTGGATTTTGATAAGATACTCTGCATAGCTATCTACATCCATGCATTCCAGCGCAATGACTAATTCTATATTTCCCTCACTTATTGCTTTGGCTTGTTCCTTCTTTTTCAAATCCTCCAAAAGTTTTCTTGTACCTGAATTCGTGTATATAGTCTCGAAATCATCAGTTGGCAAGATTGCTCAATTCCTCTAGTGTCATGACCTATTAATTATTCGTTATATTTATCTACTCCTCAAACGTTACTGTGTTAATGAAAAGAATTGAGCTTGAGATGGATGATAAAACTGTATCTGAACTGAAAACAATTATTAAG
>JAJYRA010000052.1 GCA_021794355.1 Thermoplasmata archaeon
ATCTGATCTATCTGGTTCTGAAGGTCATTCTTCTGTTTTGATGTGGAAACTCTGGCATAGAGAACAGTTTTCCTCTTCACATCTTTGTTCAGTATTTTATAAACATCCTCTTCGTTATAATTGTACAATTTGTTTGGCATTACTGTATAGCGTATTCTCCCGTCCTTAGCGTAAACATGAAGTGTTTTTCTGGATATCTGTAGTAAATTCAAAACCTCTTTGGCTTTCATTGGTAATAATCTATCATATACTATATTGTAAGATTAACAGTTTTATTAACTATATACTAGCGGATAGAAGGAAAAGGGGTTGTGAAGTAAATTGTTTGATTTGTACCAACATCTGTAAGGTCGGAATGCTCATCATGCAGGATTGAATGCCTTCTGATAGAAAGGAAAAAAGCAAAAAGGAGACTATAACAGAAACCTTTGAATTGGGATGTTACCTGTCAAATCCGTGAGGTGATGTAGCTCTTCCACAAGCACATTGACCCAGATAAAATATCTTCCCACCTTGCTAAAAAATTGTCGACTGTGTTCAACTATTTTATAACTTTGTATTAATTGGAAAATAATATTAAGAGATAACGCATATTTAGTTATGGAAGCAACATCTTCAAGACTTGAGAAGGTGGCTGAAATGCTTAAAATGTTCGGCCTCTCATCCTACGAGGCGCAGGCTTTTTCCTCCCTCATATATCACGGAGTGGCTAATGCGGATGTTATAGCCGACACGGCTAAAATTCCCAGAACTTCTGCATACAAAGTGATGGAATCTCTGGTTGAAAAGGGTTATGCAAAGGAAACCGATGGAAGACCAAAGATGTTCAAGCCTGAATCACTTGAAGATATCAGAAAGAAAATAGAAACAAGGGTTCAGGAGCTCTTCTCAGAAATGAGGCAGATTGAGGACAACGTTCCGTCGAAGGGAGATCCCCAGCTTGTGTATACAATATACGGTAGAATGAAGGTTATGAACAAGATCGCGGAGATAATAAATCTTGCGGAAAAGGAGCTTTACATATGCACACCCATGGTAAAGGAAATTCGAATGGAGATGAAGAAAAATATTGAGAACGCCATGAAGAGGAACGTCAAGGTCATCTTTGTGACACCACCGAATAAAAGGGTCCCTGCAAATGCTGAAACATTCAGGAAGGAAGGATTGATTGCAACTGATGTTGTGGCTGACAAGTCCAGAGCGTTGCTGGCTGGTCCGGATCTAAATGCATGTGGATACACAGATAACCCCGCACTGGCACTTCATGTTTTTCAATTTGTTCAGATGATAATAGATAGCAGTGATTTTAATTCAAGGGAAGAATGATATCTAATGAGAATAACGGACATAAATAATATGGGCGGGCACCTTTCCACATCCAGGGGAATTGATGCAACACCTGGAAGAGCAAAGGAGTTTGGTTTCAAAAGTTATCAGATTTTCACAAAGAGTCAAATGCAATGGAAGGCAAAACCACTCAATGAAGAGACCGTAAAAAAATTCAAAGATGAGAAGGCCAGAAACGGAAACCCCGTGGTGATGATACATGCATCTTACCTTCTCAACACCGCAAGCAGCGATCCTGTACTGAGGGAAAAGGTCAGGGATGGCTTTACCATGGAGATAGAAAGGGCCGATCAACTTGGAATGGAATTACTCACTTTCCACCCAGGGTCCTTCAAGGATGCAACACTGGAAATTGGAATCAGGAACGTGGCTGATATGTTGAACGATGTGCTGAGGAAGGAACAGAATGTGATGGTTCTCATAGAAAACAGCGCAGGACAGGGAAATAGTGTAGGAAAGAGTTTTGCAGATATAGCACGGATCATCGATCTTATAAATTATAAGGATAAGCTAGGGGTAACCATTGATACATGCCACACATGGGCGGCCGGTTACGACTTTTCCAAAGAAGATGGATATGGGTCCATGATAGATGAAATAAAAGAAACCATAGGAATGGGGCAGGTGAAAGGTTTTCATTTCAACGACAGCAAAAAAGGTCTTGGTGAACACACGGATCGTCACGAGATGATAGGCAAAGGGACCATAGGAGTCCAGGGTTTCAAATACCTTATATCAGACAAAAATTTCAGGAATATTCCCATGATTTTCGAAACTCCAAGAGGGGAAGATGGTTACATGGATGACATCAAAGCTTTAAATGAATTATTGAAATAAGGGAAAACATTGATTCTGGAAGTATTCACACCAACGGTTTATAAGGAAGGCATAGGGAGAGTTACGTCTCCGCCATTCGACATGATCACAAGAGAAATGGAACATGATCTGAAGCAAAATCCGTATAATATAGTCAATCTCAAGGAGTGTAAGGACCCGGAAGGGGCCAGAGTATTGTTCAAAAAATGGATGGACCTTGGTGTATTGAATCAACTTAGTGGACAGGGTTATGTAGTACTCAAGCAGGTATTTAAGGAAGAGAATGTCACACGGGAAAGGTATGGAGTAATTGCAATTATAAACATGAAAGATCCTGAGAATAGTCTAATCCCGCACGAGGAGGTTATCCCGGAACTTGTTAGAGAAAGGGAAAAACTCATTGAAAGGATGGAATATCAGACGGAACCCGTATTCGTGGTAAGTGATCGACCAGGTTTGAATGAAACACTGAAGGGTGTGATGAAAGAACACGATTGCGACAGAACCTACGAAGAACCAGAGGGAGTGATAAATAGTATCTGTATCATTACGGATCAAAAGAAGATTGAACATATAGAGAATGCGATTAAGGGAAGTCTTGGGATCATTGCAGATGGGCACCATAGAACAAAGGCCATGATCGATCTTTCCAGGAAATATGAAGGACTTGTCCCATTTTTTAATCATCTTTTCGTATATGTTACATCTCTTTCATCGGATAGCATATTCATCAGTCAGGTGCATAGGATAATAGGTTACGACAGTGATTTAATCGATAGAATTAGGGAAAGATTCCAATTGGTGGAAACTCAGGAAGTGGAGCAGGAGCAGGTTCCAGTTCTTGTTCTGGATGGGAAGAGATACCTTATGAAACTGAGAAATGGAAAGGGTTATGAAGACAATTTAAAGGAGATAGACTCCTTGATAAGGATGAAGAAGGGGAAAAAAGATATTCTCTACACCTATGTGAAAGAAGAAGCGGAGAAAGAGATTAAGAATCACCGAGAAAAAATCGCATTCCTGATGCCCCCGTGGAACAAGGAAGAATTTATCAATATAGTAAAACATGGTAGGGTTCTACCAGCAAAATCAACATATTTTTACCCTAAGATTCCATCAGGAATAGCGTTTTATGGCTTGGACGCTCAGGAGTGCCACTGTGGCTTAGTTGGTGGAGCAGCTGATTCGTAATCAGCAGGTCGGGGGTTCAAATCCCCCCAGTGGCTTACCCTTTTAGTTAGAAGCCTACAGAAAAGCACATAAAAGAAAAAGCATCCTAAATATTACAAAAATTCCTGAATGTAAAAAAATAAACCTCTTTGACCTTTTAGGTTCTTTTCATTAATATTATATTGCTCCACAATACTTTTGCAATTCGCTATAATGAATAAAATTCTAAAGAGCGTAGATTAGGATGTCTTCAGGCCATCGTTATGAAAAATTCAGGCTGTATCTCGCAGACAGCGTAAATATACTGCCCTGGAATTTTATTTAAACCTGAAAATGCAAAACTGTTGGCTCCAATTTAAAAAAGTTTTGCATTTGTAGACATTATCACTTTTGCGTTGATAATTTGAAAATGGAAAATACTGTGGAACAGCTGCTTGGAGCAAAAACCACACTATTCTCTGGTTCAAGCAAATGCTCACAAAATCACTGAAATCTGCAAAGGGAAAAAATCAACTAAGATTTGACAATGTCGGATCGCTGATTCCTAATCTTTCAAACTCAGGTGAACCTGTGAACTTAGAATTCGCAACTAATTGAAGAGCTAGTTTCCTTCATAGCGGAAAGATGGAGTTACCTCCAATGGCTCTTTTCATAGGATTCAGTTTTCCATGTAGTTCTTTCCCTTCTAAATATCCACTTCGTTTCAATTTATATTTATTCAGATAGGTTTACGATACGATCTTTTTATCTTTCACGATACCACCATCGCTTATATGGATGTTTTTGGCTTCTACATAATCTATTTCACAACCACTACCCACAAAGATTTCATCCCCCCATACTGACTTTGATATAACACCTTCCAATGAAGCTCTTTTGCAGTGAATCTCAGAGATCTCCACCTGTCTGAGAAAGAATCTGTCAAACAGTCTTCCACGTCCATATTTTATTTCTACGGCATCCGCTTCCAGCGTTTTTATTCGACTGGATTGCCCATATAGTTCCATATCGAACCTTTTGCAACTTACCTCTTTTACATGGATTTTTCCTGCAATCCGTATTTCCTCTCCTTTTAAGGTTTCAGCCTTGATAGAACCGGATAACTTCTGTATATTTGCATCCATGTCCTTTGTTGTAACACTTCCGGAGATTTTTAAATGGTCCGCCTTTATTGTTTCCTTGACTTCGAGACCTCCGGAAACATCCAAGGTATTGCATTTTATTGAGCTAACCTTCAATGACCCTGACGAGTTTACGGCATTTCCGTCTATGTTCCCAAATATCTTTGCAGCTCCTGAAACGCTGATCGATTCCAATGACTTTACATCTCCATTAATGTGACCGGCTCCGGATATGTGAATAAAGTTGGAATCAACTAAACCGTCTACTGTTACAGAACCAGAAATAATCAACTCCTCTGAATATACGTCAGAGAGTCTCCCTGCCCCAGAAATTTTTACCCTTTTCGATCTGGTCTTCCTTTCTCCATTCTCCTCTTTCTCAGTATTTTCATTGGAGGATTGGTTTTCTCCCCCCCATCTTTCAGTTATCTCCTCGAAGGTCTTCTGATCGATTTTTCCCTCTTCAAGCATCTTCTTCAACTTTTCCATATATTCGCTCTCTATGGTCATCAAGTTCTAATTTCAAAGGGATACTTAAATATATTTAACACTTTATATTTTAGTGTTTCAACCAAAATTCAGATCATCTGAACTTTCATGTTCAATTGATGAACCTATAGGTTTAAGATATTGTTCTGATTATACTCTTATGGTATCCACCATAAATTCTCTTACTTCATTGACGAAGATGAACATCATAAGGTTGCTGGACACACCCAAGACTCCCGATGAGATTGCTCTCTCCCTGAATATTACCAGGCAGGGTGTGGATAAACAGCTTAAGGAGTTACAGTCATATGGAATCGTTGAGAAAAAATGGTTCATTGGCTACAATCGACCCAGGGTTGAATTCTCCATCACATATCTTGGAGAAAAATTCTATAGGGAATTGGATGAATTCGAGGAAAAGTTCCGTAACAACGGTAAGAGCTGGTTGACAGAGAAATTGAAGAACTTGGATGTTGATCTGATGAATGGAAAAGTTAGCGCAGAAAAATACAGGGAGCAGAAGGCAGAAGTTGAATTAACACTGAAATGGTTTATGGTTCAATCCTGAGAACTGAAATCAGCAGGTAAATATGTAAATAATCCTTCCCGAAGTTGTTTTTGAGGAACGGTTCCTGAACTGAAGTTGTTAATCACCACCGTTCATAATCTATATTCACTTTATTCAAAGCCTCCAGAAAAATCAATATGTTGTGGTGGAGTTCAGGCTCATATCCCACGATGGAAATTTACCTCTGCCAGTCTCCTTACAAAATTCTCGGCCTTTGAAGGATACTGATATCCGAGTTTAGAGGCTACTCCCCTTGCAAGCTTCACGTAAAGATCTAGGCTCTTATTCAGCCCGGATTCTATGTCTTTTTCGTCATAATGGGAAAAGGCGCTTCGCAATTCGGTCAGAACTGACTTATCTGCCCACATTTCCATGAACCGCCCATTATGCTAGTGTTATGACCTGTTAATTATGTTGTATAATATTTTGAGAGTTTCTTATCAGCTTTTTCCTTGTCAAAAGTCCACTTTATTTTCTTCTTATCCTGATTCCGCTTTCTTGACCATGCAGTGACCT
>JAJYRA010000078.1 GCA_021794355.1 Thermoplasmata archaeon
TTTATCACCTGTTACCGTTACACTTATTCGGCCTGCCAAAAGATTGACAGCCTATCTGGGATGCCTTGTTGCATTGCCCATTGTGTATGGTTTTAAGTTATTCGATAACTTACAAGCGTATTTAAACCTTTATTGGTGATACAAACTGTTAGTTATTTGCCGCATTAGTTAAAGAAGACGGTGAAATGGACTAAAAATCACTTTAGCATACAATCTATTATTCTGTGTTCAAAGATCTAATTGCTTCTGGCCTCACGGAAGTATAAAGCTCCAGCAATTAGTAGTATAACGGCAGCAGTTAGCTGGCTATATATCAAGACATATCCAACATATGGCAGAACAAAATACACCTGACCAACCAAGTCCTGAGACGGGACAGGCAAGGGGTCCTTAGCAGGATTATTTATTCCCTTTGTTATGAAATATTCCTGACCCTGGCTGTGGGTAATATTTATAACTTCATGTGCAAAAAGAGTCCCATTCTCCCAAGGGGCTTTAAAAACTATTATATCTCCAACTCTCACTTCATTCAAACTTATATGCGATACAAATAAGAGAGAACCGGGCGTAATTTCCGGATACATACTGTCAGTTGGGTCAGCAATTACATAATGGGATTCATGGGTTACCAATGGCATTACCACTATCAGGACTAATATGACCATTATGCCGGCAAATATGACCGGAGTTGTGCGATCCTTCTTTTTAAAGACAGTTCTGCTTGATTTGAAAGCCCTTTTAATGAGTATAGATTCCTTCATAACTCTCTCACTAAGGTAAAGAATTACCGAAAGTGCTATGATCTCCCAAACTAGGTTAAAAAGCTTGGAAACCTGTACATTTATGTTAAGGATAAGGAAAAAGGAATAGATAAAAATGAAAATTAGAGGAGATAATTGATTAAATTTGCTTTTAAGGTACATGAAACCTATGAGAAAATTGAAAACCACCAGAAAAGAGACATTGAACAGAAGTAGCGGGGCCAAACCGCTTATCTGGAAAAATGACTGAACAGGAGTTACGCTTAATACATATACCACAGAGGAGAGTGTAAGGGCAAGCATTGGTTTGCGCCAAAGTGTCCTGACAACTATGCCCTGATTCATGGTTACTATAGATAAAGAAAATAAAAGTGTGTAAACCAGATTTGGGAAAAAGTCCAGAGATAACCCGCTAAAATGAACTTTACCATATGCAATAGCAGGTTCTATAAGCATGAAAACAAATACTATTCCAAATAAAAGAGAATGGACAAATGACCTATCGTACCTAAAATCCCTTTTCTTGACAAACAGTATGGGAAAAAGAAGAATACCCACAACGAAAAAACTGTTTAAGTGAAAGAAATATTCAAACTGCCATGTTAAAACGTATGGAATTGTAAAAAGCAACTTCAAGGCGGTTCTATTCATATAAACTCGTACTTGTATTGTTCTCCCTGGTGGCTAATATATAAAACTTTATCCGGTACGTATAGAAAAATAGGCGTCTCAAATATTTCAGAAATCTTTAAAATGTCCTCGATTTTCTTGAGTTTCTTAGCAGAATCGACGGGGGGAGTGTCTATTTCAATAATCTGCTCCGCATGATCTTTCTTTATCTTATCTAAAAAATCGTCACGTCGGGGGATGTATAATATGGCCATTGCAATCCCAACTACCCCTGCACCACCAAAAAATATGTACCCGTAGGTAACGTTAAGACCAATCAGGGAGTGGGGGTTTATCAGTTCCTGATTGTATGCAGCCACTGATAATGGCTTTGGGATATTGTATGTCACCAGTTCAAAAGTGCTGTGGAGAGCAATTGAAATGGAGGCTGAAAAAGTGCTCATGCCCTTTGCAACAACACTTAGGTTGAAATCGAGGGCTGGAACTGAATTCCCATCCTGTAATTGAATATCTATGTTATCTGCAAGGGCAAGTTCTTTGGACAGGTTTATTGGTATCGATATTACGTAAGAACCCTTGGTAGACACGTTTCTATGTGTTATGGTTGTATTAACTACTTTCTCCCACGATGGGCTACTGGAAATGAGAGTAACCTCTGAGATGATTGAGACGTTCCTTTCCGACATATTATTGAGATTGATGAAAACCTGAGCACTTATGTTAATCGAGCTCGTAATACCGTTGTAGATTGCCTGTGGATTTTCTAGGTAAGACTGGTTATATAAGGAGTTTGGAATGAGGTTTTCCTTTATGGCGTAATCACCGGATAAAGTGTAACTGGAAGAGGGAACTTTCACATAGTACTGATGTGGCTCGAGGGAAATTATCGCTCCAAGTGCAGCTAGAATTAAAAGTGATGCCACAAGCAAGGATTTTATCCATATTTTATCCATTTTTGCCAAACAAAGTCACCTCGACATTCTTTTACATTCTAGTACACTGCACCATTGGAAACTTTAGGAAGGGTAAGATTTGATGACCATCTAGATATTTATTGAGGTTCTTGCAGTATTGATCCTTATGCATTTCTATGACAAATAACCAATTGTAATATAATAAAGGTTTCTGAATTAAAAGTGATCCTATGCAAAATCGGGTTGTTTTTATGACCTCAATTTGGTTCATTCTCATTTCGAATTTTTGATCCATTATTCTGAAGCTTTGAATAACCAATTTCAATGTGCTGCGACATAACCAGAATGTAAACTGAAATAAAAATGAAAATGGAGGAAAATAGCACGGTCGCAATAATCATGTCAAGGATGGCGGAAATAAGAATAGGTCCCCTAGACTGGTAGAAATAGGCAATAATTATGTATTGCGATATTGACACAGAGAAACCGTAAAATAAGAGTATGGCTCTTAGATAGTCTGCAGAAATCTTGATCCTCGATATTTCTTCAGAGGGTTTATAGGTACTGCTAATTTCCATATACAATCTTTCAATTTCGAGGCCGGCGCCACCGAATGAAGATTTCAGAGAGTTGAAAATAAAGTCATCGCTTTCTATCGCCCCAGATAGGATTCCATCGACCAGCGTTTTCGATTCGCTTCTGGAAAACAATGAGACTAAATCAGATGCGATTAGGAGCATGTGAATTCTTTGTATCTTCGCGGCCTTGCTTTCTATTTTATTGAAATACGAAGAAAAGCCCTTTGAAAGAATCAAGTAAGCTGCAACAGTTGAACCGACTATGGCTGTGGGAATAATTAATATCAGCAGCATTTAGCACCAGATGTGTCTGAAGCCAAGCCCTTTTTCTGTATCAATCGTTATGTCCATCTCCACTTATGAACCTCAATTTTTCCATGATCTGTGAACCGCTTCCCGTGGTTTTGTAGAGTGTTTTATCATTCTCATCTTTATTGATACTTATAAGTTCTCTCTTAATCAGATCATCAATAATCCCCCTCGCAGAATTATAGTTGAGATTGCATTTAAGCACAAGATTGTTAAGGGTCGTTCCATCTTCTGTAAAAGCTGAACTCAGAACTTCGTGAATCAACCTTGTCCTGTCCCTATACTTCTTGTGTTTCCTAATTCCTTTGCCATCCTTTTTATGAGTGAAAAACAAACTGTCATCTAATTCCCCCTTTATGTCTTGTCCAACTTTTTTCAGAGGTCTAGATAGGAAAGAGATCACGGATTGGATGTTAGTAATTACCTCTATTTTTAAGGTGTTAGCAAGAAGTTCAACTTCCTCCGGAATTTCCCTTTCACTGAATACAATTTTTCGGTCGGCTCCGACGTCATTGCTTTGGGCATTAAAATAAGTCAATAACGAAAGCCCATTCCTGAATTCCCTCTTGTACAATTTACCAAGAACTAGGTAATCTTCCACTTCAAGGTAAAACCCAAAATCAAAGTCATGTTCCCTCCCCGACTTACCTGATAGCCTTGGAGCCATCAAAAAAGTCCAAGAATATCGGAAAGACAGGAACTTCTCCTCAAGATTTAATCGTGAATCTGCAGAACCCTGATTTATGTAAGTCATAAAAACTCCTTTGAAGCCACGCTTTGATGGGTAAAGAATATGTACAAGACTATATTAATAATTTTTGGAGAATTTAAATATAGAATTCAGGCACACATACCTGGTTCCAACAGATTCTTTAGGATTTTCAGGTAAATAATGGGGTTTTGACAATCTGCATTTGGCGGATGTGAATAATTGAGGTTTGGTAAATAAATGAGCCGAAAATCAGAGTCCTCAGCAATAAATTATTTATATATCTAGACTAAGGATATATACCTAATGACAAATTCTAATTTTTTTGTGATTGAATAAAAGAACGATTATAAGGAAAACCTAAAATACAATGTTTAAGCGAATTCAAACATAACATTAAAAAAATTATAAAAGAACCCCTCCCGGAGATGGGCCCGAAACCAATAGGTCACAAGATTTATCCGGAGATAAAGGCGATTGCTTATCTTGGTATATAAATCTACCTAATCAAAGATTCTATTTGTCTTTCTGCAGGCCTTAACATAGACAAGTCCATGAAATTTATAAGGTGACTAAAAAGTGAACAAAAAATTGTTTGCCATGATGATGGTCCCCGTTGTAGTTGTCATGGGAGGGACATTTGCATTTTCCGCCTGGAGCGGATCTGCGAATGCATTCTTTAATGAATCTGCAGCGACCGTCAGCTATTCAGAAAGCCTATCCTTTGTAGCAACCAATGCCTCGTCAGCAAACCCGTTGACAGTGTCCTTTAATGGAGGACATACCTTGACTGACGTTGCCTCAGGTACAGCGCAACAAACCCTTGTGACCCTGAACGGAAACGCCGCCAGCACACTTAATGTATATGGAAACGTCAGCGGAATGCTACCAGGATATTGGCTCGAGTTCCAGATAACAATAACCAACACTGGAAGTGCCGTTTTGAATACCAGTTTGCTCACATCAACTTCCCCTGTTGCCAATGGCGCTGGCCAAGTCTTTAACAGCCCAGTTCCAATTGGTGAACTGCAACCTGCTGTGACCACCTCATACCTCAACAGTGTTATGAATACGGGCAACCTGGGTGGCGGAGTGTCCACAAGCGGACTTGATTTCCTGGCAAATGCTACATCAACTTCCTCAACGCCAACATCACTGGCCCATGGACAGAGCATTACATACACACTGTACGCCTTCCTGCCTTTTACTGCATCGCCTTCTGCTGAGGGTTCAACTTTCAGCTGGGGACTTGGAGTTCCACTATCTCCACTTGAGTAAAAGTTATTTAATACCTAAATATTTTATTTTTTTTATTTATCTTATAAGGGGGAAAATGTTAACTGTCGTTTTTAGAAGATAGAATCCTACTCAGACGAGCCGTTTCATTTGAGTCTGTTATCCCATAAGAATATAGGAGACCATTGCTTTGATGCTATTTGCAGTTTAGAATTTGATTTTTTTGATTCCTTAAATGTTAATAAAGTCCAAGAATATGCAGCTTTTCCTTCGTTTGCAGGAATAGCGAGGGGATGAGAAACAATTCTTGAGCTACTAAAGTAAATCTGAGTTATGTGTTTACAAAAGTGGAAAGATTTTAAAGAACCGGTGAATAACGTAAGGCTGGGTCCGTAGCTTAGCTAGGTAGAGCGATGGACTCTTAATCCATAGGTCGGGGGTTCGAACCCCCTCGGACCCGCTTAATCTCTGTTTACTTCTCTGATTATTTTCAAGGATCTATTTTAATTGAAATTGGGCCTTATTTCAGTTTTCATTGTGAGAGAAACCTGAATTGCGCCAACTGGAAGCAAATTGTGTCGACCATTTTAAATAAACACCCAAATCAGATCATTGTGCCACCTATTTGTTCTTTGATGTCTAGCTTTCTGAGTTGTTTTGAAGAGGCAAAACTTATCACAATACACAATAGCATAGCAAAACCGTATGTTGATAGCATTATAGGTGGAGACAGCCGACTAGTCACGCTTGATGTTAATATTATCAAGAGTGGTGCTGGCATATAAATCATTGATGACATAAGAGTTGAGACCCTTCCATAATACGATCTGGAAATCCTGGTTTGCAGAAAAGACTGATATGGCACAGTGTTAATGGATTGAGAAACA
>JAJYRA010000049.1 GCA_021794355.1 Thermoplasmata archaeon
TCACCTGACATATTCATTTTCTTCTCAGGACTGAGCGACGGAAAGAACATCGTGGTCGACGGGAGAGTATTAACTTTCATTCGGAGGCATGGCAATGAAGCAAGTATGACATTTGGTTCGTTCAAGGAAGTTGACCAGAAGAGAATCCAGTTGTTAGATAAAGGAATGAAGGACAAAATTGCAACAGTTGAATCTCTCGATAACTCGTTTACAAGAGATGCATTTTGGAATCTATTTTTTTGGGTAAAAATCGAAAAGTTATTGAGGGAACATCAACCAAGAAGAGGAGTAATGCTTGCAGAAGGGGTCTCCTATTTGCGTTCAAAATACCGAATTGCACATTTTATCCCTCCATTTTTTGCTTTTATATTCACGACCTATATTGTCTCGCCATTTCTCTCCAGAACGATATTCAAGACTTTTGAATGGCTTAGGTTTTCACGGCATTCTAAAACTTTTAGGATTGAATAAAGTGGTCATGCTTATTTTTAGCACCTTGGAGTATTTTACATAACCATTAACTTTTATTTTGCAGGTCATGAAATCATTGTAGGCTTTAGAGCAAAACTCCTATTGAAATTCTATCTATCATTGGTATTTCAACAACTAGCCTGTTAAGTATGAAAGGCAGTGATTCTTCATAGCCTGGTGCATTGTTGGCGAATTGAGGTCCGAACTCGCTTGGAGAAATGAGAAGAAGGCTTGAATTTGTGGGAAATGTTCTTTAACCTCTTCAAAAAGGCTATTGATACACCCAAGTGTTGTATTTTACGAGTTCAAAGTGAACAACTGAAACTCACTATTCACAATATGTTGAAGAGATCAAACAGCAGAAGTTATAAAATCATAAACAGTCATTTATTATATTCATTAACATAGAAGTTCTTTTTCCTTCGGTATATTCATATGCCACTCGTCTTGAATTTTCACTTAATTTTGAGAATAGCCCATCATTTGTTAAAATTTTAACAATTCTATCAACTATCTCATCTATTGACATTACAGGAACTATGAAGCCGTTTTGTCCATCAATGATTATGCTCTTAAGAACACCGACGTCAAAGGCAACAGTAGGTGTACCGGAGGCTAATGATTCTAAAGCAACTGCAGGGAAGGGTTCTTCCCAAATTGAAGGTATGACAGTACACATAGACCGAGCAAGCAACGAACTGAACACATCTCTATCTATCACCCCAAGGAAATCGATAAAAGGTGACTTGTTTTTAAAATTACCAGTTGCAACAAAACTTACATCAGGGTAATTCTTTTTTACAATTTCAGCAATTTTAAAGAATACTTCATATCCTTTGGCATAAACCTCCCCTCCGTAGTAACCTACTATTTTTTCGCGTGAAATATTCTTTGGTGAAAATTCTTCGGTATTTATCCCATTTGGCAGTATTTTAATTTTTTCAGCGGATATTCCATTTTTAATGAAATTTTCCCTCATCTGTGTTGTAAGTGCTATAATGTTTACGTTTGATGAATTAAGAAGCTCGATTCTTTTTTGCATTTTTCTACGAACGTTATTATTTTGGCTTAAAAACAATACGAATAGATTAAAAATTCTAAATGCTAGTGACGTTGGTTGATCCGAATGTTTTAAGCAGTAACCGCAATCGTTAAGCATGAATCCGCTACATATCTCCCCTTTCCAATTAAGCAATGTTACCTTTGGACATATTGGCCACCATATGTGTACATAAACAATTATGTTCTTTTTTCTTACAGTTGCCGCTTTTACAATAGAGCAATCATAATCATACTGTGATATTATAATATCTGGGTTTTCTTTTTTTATAATTTTTTTATAATAGACGAAAGGTCGTATGAACGAATCTGAGGGATCGAGTCTAGACCTCCATTGTCCGGTTAGATATAAAATGGGTTTGAAAGACTTGGACTTATAGAAAGTTGCAATCACATTATGACCCACACTCTTCAGGAACCGAATAGTACTCCGAGCTACTATGGGTTCTCCTCCAGGCCACCCATGGTCTAAACTAGCAGTTACATAAAGAATCTTGAAATTTTTCTTAACAGTCATTCAATTTCACCATTGACTTTCTAAAAACTTCAATTAGTATTCCCTCTTTAATTTTCTTCTGCTAGTAAATTAAAGAGATTTCTTTATTTTTCATTTCTCATGGTTAATTTGCCTTCTCCCCTCAGATAAAAATGTACTGGCCTACCTAAATGATTTGACAACATTGTCATTTATGATTCGGCTGCCTTCAGAGACCGTGCGCCAAACATTTCCTGAAATACAAAATTAACGGTTCCCTTAAAGGTTAGCAATAGTCTCAATCTAAGAAAAAAACCATGCTTATTGATCTGCTCCAGCAGAATTTGGAACACTTTTCTTCAATTCTCATCTAATGTCACCTCAACTTCTTTCTTCTCGAATCTTTCCCTGAATGCTTTATCGTTCAGGAACTTCCTCCTGATCCTCACTGAGGATAACCAATGGATGAAGGTGGCCTGCATTCATTGTAATCATAGAATGCCTTCTCAATGGCAATGGAAGCATCATTAAAGTCCCTGAACTCGTTTGGCCATATGTGATCTGTCTTGATTGAATTGTGGAATGATTCCATATCTACATTGTCCTCCGGAGTATGTTTCTGTATATATTCCAGCTTGATCCGCAGTAATTTAATGGTACTGCTGAACTCATGCGATGTGTACCGGGGACCGTTGTCCGTCCTCAGTACCAGACCTTCTGAAACTGTTCCATTGAATGCCATCAGGACAGCGTTCTCCATGGATCTTATGGCACCCCCTGCCATACATGACCTGGAATAATGGTATCCCTGCCATTCCTTGGTGAAACAATCCTTGATGCACATCAGATAGGTCATTCCTGACTCAGTGGGAATGTAAGTGATATCGGTCTCCCAGAGCTGATCTGCTCCTTGTGGACGGAAGAGATTCCTGGCCTTTGTTCTCCCTCTGTGTTTTGAGGCGGGAAGGTTCAGATTGTTATCTTTCAGGGCCTTCCTGACAGTCTATCTATTGACATGGATGCCGGAATTCCTCAGTTTTGCCCGTACTCCTCTGTACCCGTATGTTGGTATTTCTGATGTAATGACTTTGAATCTTTCTTTACTGGAAGTATCGATCCTCTGGAATCCTCCTTATATACCTTTAACAGTATGTTATCTCTCTTATAACTGTCTAGACAATAAATGGAGTACGTCAACCTCCATGATCTGGACAACCGCTTTTCGCATGCCCTTTATGTATCTGTTCTTACTTATAATATTAACATCATGGTGTTCCAGTTCCGTGATGGCTCGGATCATATAGGATTCAGACCTGACTTCGCCTGCCTATAGCACTACAAAATTCCGGAACCCAGCGTTTTACGGGTTTTTGCCATATATTCCGGTACGCCATTGTAGTAATACTACTACAATTCTACTGTGTCACAACTAAAATTTATCCCAGAGAGTACTGACTTTTTTGAAACGTGTGGTGTTATGATTGGGCAAAGATAGGTTCAGATCGTGTGTGAAAGTAATTACAAAAACATTTATTGACTATTGCGCTTGAACTTCTATGAACACAAATCCAGGGGGGAGCCTCGGAGATAATAAATTTCCAATGCCGGAATTTCAGAAGTTAGACGATCTAAGCAACTTCCTGAGAAATTGCAGGGGTTATGACTATACTAATAATCTGGTAATTCCAGATTTGATATCCAACAAGAGAGTAGCCGAATTAGGGAGCGGGCATGGCTATATGACTATTGAACTAAGCAGATATGCTTCAAAAATCGATGGTTACGACGTGGATAGAGACGGGATAAAGACCGCTATAAGACTGAGTTCTAAATTTGAAATTTCAAATCTGAATTTTTATTTATTCAATGGATATCAAACAGATGCGTCAGATGGGAGTTATGAAACCGTATTGTCGTGTGATGTCATAGAACATGTGCCAGATCCAAATAGTTATCTTAAAGAATGTTATAGAATATTGGAAAAAAATGGGATGTTTATTCTTACAACTCCCAACGGCTTGATAGCTAAAAAAAAGGATTACATAATAAAATCGCACTCTGATTATCACATAACTGAGTATTACCCAGCTGAATTAAATTCTATGTTAGCTAGCGCTGGATTCAGAGTAGAATTGTGGTATAGCAAAGTAAATACAGTTTCTCATGGATATAGATTATCGAATTATGAAAAGTTGAAATTGTATATATATTCTAAACTTGACAAAAGAACAAGAGATATTATGAAGACTCTGTTAGAAAGGAAACCTAAGAAAATCGTGAATTGTGCAGATTCTTATAAAAACTATAAGGTTTTAGAAATGCCAATGGAAGAAATAAATGATGCAAATTGTGATGTAATTATTATCGTAGCGAGAAAATAGGCTGAATCAATCAACTAGGATATCCTAATAACATAAACTACAGAACAACTTAGGAACCTCACAACTTTCAATGGGCTATATGGCAATTCTATACTACAAATTTTGCTGGTGCTCTAAAATTTATTATTCATGCCACTTTGAAAGTAAAGCAATCATAATTTTGATATTGAATAATCGTCACTTTTTCATGCATATGGCGAGATCTCAATGAATAACTCTGCATCAATTATTAAAACACTACCAGAGATCTATTGCCTTCGGAATTTGCCCTGACTTGATTTTCGTATCCGCACCTTAGCGTATGTGCCTTAGAATGCCCAAACACTGATTCAGGACACACTTCTCATGATAATTTTAATTAAGGAATTCCTCAAGCTTGAAAGCGAAGCATAGTTGTATCAAAAAAGCTGATGAAAATTGGTGTAAGTTGCATACGTGGTGATATTTCATTTAATATATCCTTCATTATATAGTCACAACACATTATCATTTACGACCGTTAACAATGAAGAGATGACCAAGGTCACCGATCACATGGCCAATGAGAGAACATACCTGGCGTGGGTGCGTACGGGCATAACCATAATGGCTCTCGGCTTTGTTGTGGCGAAATTCGGCATTATAATAAGGGAGCTCGTTCCCAATGCTCCTGCAACATCATATCATCTGTCATCAGCCATAGGGATAGCGCTCGTGATTGCAGGCGGCTTCATGCAGGTGCTCGCACTTCGCAGTTTCCTCCGAAACAGGGCAAGCATAGAAAATGGAACATTCCAACCATCAACGGCTGGCGAGATTTCTGCAGGAATAATCACCCTGCTCATTGCCGTGCTGCTGATAGCGTATCTCGTTATAACTCTTTGATTACTTTTTTTTTTGGCTACCTATCCTTTTGGTTCTGAATGCATGTCATCCTCCTGTGCTTTCCTTTTCGAGGAAGGCATTCATTTAGCTACTGCTACACTCTGTCCCGTAACTTCCGCAAATCTTCTGGAAAACATATTGCTTAACATTACGTAGAAAGCAGCAACCACCATGGTGCCGAGCCCGATGTAAAGCCAGTAGTTGGCAACTGCGTTCTGCAATATGAACAGAAGGTAAAGACCGATTACAGCTCCGGCAAAGCCTCCAAGGCTGGTGTAAAGGTTGTAGACGCCTATATACGACCCTCTCATGTTGTCCGGCGCCATGGTCGTGATTATGCTTTGCGTCGTCGGTGAAAGCAGGTCCTCACCGAAGGT
>JAJYRA010000048.1 GCA_021794355.1 Thermoplasmata archaeon
ACCATCCGAGCTGGTGTTGGATGAGGGTTAGTTCGAAAGGGTTGATTCGAATCTGATGTCAGTGAGGAGGGTTAAGTCATAACAAGGTATCCGTAGGGGAACCTGCGGATGGATCACCTCCTAAATACATACCTTGGCGGGCCACAAGCACACTCATTTCAGGTTTATGCGTTTTAATCAACAAACTTTTTTAATTAGTATTCGTTAACTAATGGATAGGGTAATTTATGTCAGTTGAAGAAGACCTGGTTGAAGTACAGAAGAAAATTGAAAGAAGATTTTCTGGAATTGGAAAGGGAAAATATGCCAGAATTATAAAAATGGCAAAGAAACCAGGTTCTCAGGAATATGTAAAAGTTCTGGCCATAACTGGAGCAGGTATAATTTTTCTTGGGGCTTTAGGATTTTTGATTTATTACTTAATGACCATTGTTTTTTGAGTGATTCAGATGAGTGTACAGGAATATGAATGGATTGAATGCGAAAGCAAGGAGATAAAATCTTTTTGCGGACAGAAAGTGAATATACCTCTTATTATTAGAAATATTGAGAAGGACAAGAGAACCTTTAAGATCGAAATTCTTGTTGAATTTATTCAAACAGATGCCTCTATTATATGGGAAATGGATTTTACCAATAATGAAAAGGGTGTTGTTCAGTTCAGTCCGGAGGGATTGAACAAGCTTGAAAAGAAAGTTGAACTGGATGGACGGGCAACAAGAGAATTAATGTTTACAGTGGATTCTCCAAAGGGAGGTAGTATAGGAGACAGCATTATTCTCAAGATCAAGGTTGCATCAGAGGATGGAATTCATTCTGGTAGTTTTACAAATAGGATATTTCTTCAACCGGTTATAATTGCAGTTAAAAGCAATGTGGGTAAGGAGCTTGAAGTTGCCCTGAATCTTGTAAATTCGGACGAAAAAGATCTTGAAGAAAGGCTGGAAATCAATCCCGGTGCAAAAAGGGAAGTAATGGCCATTATGTCACCCTATGAACTGAGGGGGTACTTTTACCTTGAAACCATGCACCCAGATAGGATACCCTATCTTGGCAGGTCCATGAGAAATTTCAAGGGTGTTGTGGCTGGTTCCATAGAAATCCAGGAAATTTCTGACCAACTAACTCCAAAGCCAGCAGTTGCAGGGCTTGATCTTGGTTCCTTCGTGGAACTTGTAAAGGGACCATTCAAGGGAGAGAAAGCAAGGATTATGCACATTGACGCAGAGAAGGAAGAGGTAACCGTACAATTCATAGAATCCGCAATGCTGATTCCAGTAAAAGTCAAGGCTGAAGATATAAGAGTTATAGAAAGTGGAAAGAAACAATGAGTTATAAAAGGGAATCAAGAGAGAGAAACGAATTAAGGATCAAAAACATTGAGGAAACTCTGAAGCATCCTGAAACTCTTGTTCCAGATTGTCTTGATAGGGTCCTTTTCTGTCCATTCGTTGCCTATGAAAAAAAATTGAAAGAGAATGTGGATCTGCTAAAATTCTCCAAGTCCCACGATGAGTTTTTACGTGGCCTGGCAGAAACAAAAAGGGCCATAGATGATGATGAAATCTCTTTCTCTGGGTTGTTGAAAACCCCTCATGGCACAGCGACCTATTTCAAGAAAGGTGACACAGATCAATATGTACTTGCGGGAATACAAAACGAGAAACATGATGTTTTCAGAATGCTTTCCTTTTCAAGAATCGTTCTGAGCGGTAAGTCGGTTATATATTCCTGTGGGTCTTACTATCGCTCCACCTGTAGAAACACGCCTCCTGAATCCATATTTATTGAGAACGTCTTGAAAGAAGAAAATATTTCATTCACTTCACACACTCAAACGGGCCTGCCTCTAATAGGAAGCGGGGATGATTTTATAGAATTATATATCTTTGGTGAACCGAAATTACTTGTTGGGCCGCAGTCTAAAATAAATACTCCTACTAAAATATTGAAGTACGTGTTGTGCAAAGATCCATTACAGATATTTTCGTTTAACATTGATAAACTATCCAGATTCTCTGATAAGGGTGAAAGTGCGTTATTTGCAAGCTATATTGGGGGAGGAATCACGGATCTGGATTTCTTCCAGCAGGTAGTCTCCAGGAGGAAGAGCCTTGCAAAGGATTCAGGGCTTTTCCTTATTGGGGCAGAACCCTTTCCGGACATAAACTCATTTCTTGGAAAGATAGATTTATCCGAATCCGAGAAGAAAGCCATTTCCAATCTATGGCCCTCCGGAGAAGGGATATATATAGATGATGCAAGTCCAAGAAAGCTGTATGAAACACTCTGGCCTGAAATAGGAGAGCAGATTGTTGATCATCTGTATCCTGGAGCCTTGGAAAAGCACAGGGATATAATGAAGGGAAATCCCATGGAAATACTTGAAAGACTGGATAGAACCCTGAAGCTGGAAGAAACAAAGGAAAAGATGCAACTCAGATCCTGGTCCGTACCTTCCGGGCAACTGGCCGATTTGATCGTACTGGGGATCACTGAAGGTTCAGACTCCCTGAGTGATTATATCTCCAAAATGTCCATGAAAGAATCGGATAGTCAGGCTGTGGCTTTCTGCATTCAGGAGTTGTTCAAGCTGAACAAGAGCCAATCATGGAAGATTTCAAGCGATGCAGCCATAAAGGGTAGAATGATAAGTCCATATGTGGAAAAAATCATTCAGAATCCAGGGCAAGATCCGGATAAATTATTCCAGGAAATTTCAAAAATAATAAGGTGAAAAATGGCAAGGCACATTTTATCCAAAAAGGACCTGAAAGCATTTTTTGAAAAGCTGAAGGACAATAACCTATGGGCTGACTTTTTTTCAAATTCGGTCATTGAGGTTGAGGAACATAAGGGGAAAAAATGCTATTCCATAGGAGGGGCATTCATAGCCTATGAAGAAGATCGACTTTTTCCATCCCTGGAACTTTTAAATGCAATTAAACCTGACATCTCATCGGTGACTGTGGATGCAGGTGCAGTGCCACACATTATGAACGGGGCCAAGCTTTTTGGAAAGGGAATAACTGCTATGGGATCGGGCATTAAAAAGGGAAGTCTTGTATATGTTAAGGATCCGGAAGGGAAATTCATTGCCATCGGAATTGCCATAAAGTCATCGGAAGACCTGGGCATTTCAAAGGAAGGGGCAGCAGCAGAAATAGTGATGTCTCCATCTAAAAATCCCTGTTCCAATTAAAAAATTTGACAAAAGTTATTTATTTTGAGTATCATTATCATTATCATGGAAGAATTGTTAAAAGTAGGATCAAAAATACCTGAATTTGAGACCATAGATCAGAATGGAAATAAGGTAAGTAGCAAATCCATGCTTGGAAAACCA
This sequence comes from Thermoplasmata archaeon, assembly GCA_021794355.1. Classification (GTDB taxonomy): domain Archaea; phylum Thermoplasmatota; class Thermoplasmata; order Thermoplasmatales; family Thermoplasmataceae; genus Cuniculiplasma. Next base: position 3,347 of record JAJYRA010000048.1, read on the forward strand.
GCGGTAATATATTTTTATCCAAAGGATAACACTCCGGGATGCACGGTGGAAGCCTGTGAATTCAGGGATAACATGGATCATTTCAAGAGTAAGAAGGTAAACGTATTTGGTGTATCCGTGGACGATCAGCACTCTCACAGGAAGTTTGAACAGAAATTCAACCTGAATTTTTCCCTACTTGTGGATTCAGATAAAAAAATAAGCGGAAAATTTGGTGTGCTGGGTGAAAGATCAGCAAAAAGGGTAACGTTCATTACTGACGCTGAGGGAAAGATTGTGCATGTGTTTCCCAAGGTTTCACCCAAGGGCCATACAGAAGAAGTAATGAAGAAAATGGCTGAATTAAAATTAATTAATTGATGGATCAGGCAAGAGTGAATTTATACCCGTAAAAGATTATTCCGCTTTTTCCGTCCTGAGCTATTTTCCTGAACACACTTCTCACCTTTTTTCCAACTTCAATCTCATCAGGGTCAACATCCACAACCTGACCAGTAATCATTGGGCCATCTTCCAGTTTGATCAGCGCTAGTACATATGGTTTCTGTCTTGAGAACGCTGGAGGTGCTTCGTGCACAATTGTGTAGGTGAAAATTTCACCATTGCCTGACAGTTCAAAATCGCTCATTTTTCCTATGGAATCCCTGTGACATACCGGACAGATTTCCCTGGCTGGAAAATATTTTCTTCCACAGTTTCCACATTTCTTCCCAAGAAGCCTGTATCTATTCGGGCTTTCTCTCCACATTCTGGATAATTCTCCCATTTATTCCACCCCCAATATATGTACGACAGATGCAACACCAGATCCAGCCATGTTATGTATCATTGCCTTTGTAGGGTTCTTTATCTGTCTTTTGTTTGCCTTTCCTTTTAACTGTAGATAAGCTTCTACAGCCTGTCCAACACCGGTTGCTCCATAGGGAAAACCCTTGGCTTTCAGTCCACCGGACGGGTTCACCGGAAGTTTATCATTCAATCCTATACCTTCTTCAATGAGTTTTCCCGCCTTTCCCTTCTCAGCAAAACCCAGATCTTCCAGGGCCATAAGGCCATATATATTATAGGAATCATGTACCTCTACAAATGAAATATCCTCCGGTTTGGTTTTTGCATCTTCCAGTGCCTTCCTTGCAGCTCTCTTGGTTGGTTCCACACTGTAGATGCACTCCCTGCTATGAAGTGCAAATGGTCCTTGCGACATAGCAGAAGAAAGCATCTTAACGCCTTCAACTCCATTCTTCCTTACATAATCCTCTGATGCCAGTATAATACTGGATGCGCCATCACTTAGTGGTGCGCAATCCATGAGATTGAGTGGTTCAGCAATCATCGTAGCTTTTAATGCCTGTTCAACAGTGATTTTGTTTCTGAAGTGAGCATTTTCATTCAAGCTGGCATTGAGATGATCATTTACAGAAAGTTTTGCAAGGATTTCTTTTGGAATATTGAAATCCTTTATATATTTCCTTGCCGAAAGTGCAGCTAGGGCTGCAGGGGTTGCCCCCTCAAATGCTTCCCATTCCCTGTCCAGTATGGACGACGTAATATCTATATTCTCGTTTCCATACAATTCGGTCATTTTTTCGGCACCGCCTACCATCACAATATCATATTCTCCAGATTTTATGGCCAGGTAACCTTCCCTTATGGCGGCCCCTCCAGAAGCGGTGGATGCCTCTATTCTCATGGATGGTATGAATTCTGTTGCAATGCCTGCATGATCGGACATAAGCGCACTCAGATGTTCCTGCATGCTTATGTCACCACCAAGGCTGTTACTCATATAAATTGCACCCAGATCCCTGGTTCTAATTCCCGCATCTTCCACGGCTTTCAATCCTGCCTCCACAGCAATATCTCTCAGGGATCTGTCCCAAAGCTCACCGTATTTGGCCTCTCCCGCACCAATAATATACACGTTCTTACTCAACATCATCACCAAGAACTAATTTCTTCTTAAATTTAGCATACATTCCGTAATCAAGGAATTTTGTCTTTTCAAGCATTTTTCTCACAGTTATGGCCCCCCTGCTATGTAATTTCTCAATTTCAGAGTTTACTTCAATATGGAAAGCATCGGATCCAGCTCCAGAGCCAAAGGATACGGCAAGGATCCTGTCTCCGTCCTTTGCCACGTCAAGGATGGCCGAAAGTCCAACCATCATTGCCCCAGAGTAGGTGTTCCCAATCAGGGGTGTCAGAAGACCTTCCTTATATTGCTCCTCATTGAAGCCCAGCATTTTGGCTGCCCTCATGGGGAACTTTCCATTGGGCTGGTGAAACACTGCATAATCATAGTCTTCCGGTTTTGTTTTCATTTTTTCCATCATTTTCTTTCCCGCAGAAACCACGTGCTTAAAATATGCAGGTTCTCCAGTGAACCTCTCCCCGTGGGTTGGGTACGGTTGTCCCTCCCTTCTCCAGAAATCGGGTGTATCCGATGTGACTGAAAGGGTTGCCTTTATTTCAGCAGCCACATTTTCTCTTCCTATGATCATGGCTGTCCCCCCTGCTGAGGCTGAATACTCCAGCACATCACCTGGTGCACCCTGTGACGTGTCTGATCCTATGGCCATACCCATCCTGATCATTCCGGATTTCACCATTGCAAGAACATTCTGCATGCCAGCGGTACCGGCCTTACATGCAAATTCATAATCAGCTGAAAAGAGATCAAAATTGGTCCCTATGGCTGAGGACACTATGGTTGCAGTCGGTTTTACTGCGTAGGGATGACTCTCGGAACCTATATACATGGCCTCTATTTCTGAACCCTTAAGGCCACCACGCTGCAGGGCGGTTCTTGCAGCTTCTACCGAAATGGTTGCCACATCTTCATCTGGCGCGGGAACCGATTTACTGAGGATATAAATTCCATTTCTGATATTCTCCGGATCTTCCCCCCAAATACGTGCAATTTCATCTGGTTTTATTCTATACTTGGGGATATAGCTACCGTAACTCACTATTCCACTTTTCTCCATAATTTCGGATGAAAATTCCAACCTATTTAAGAATTGTTAAATATGACTTCGTCAATTGCTTAAGCCATATGAAACTTTAATATTTTTAGGGAAAGTTCCATTTAGGGAGATAAGGGAATAAAGGGAGAGTGAAATATATTGTTTCCCCCCAGGAATTATTCAATCCTATGGCAGGAAAGAGTGAAAGAGGTCGAGTAGCGTGTTGTCTCATACATGATCACGTCCGTAAAGTCAGGCAGTTTAGCACGGACGACAGAGCACATCATAATAGAAGGAGATCAACCATGTGGGATTCTGTCAGCAATCATTGAAATGGGAAGCTCCCTGCGAAATTTGGGACACATGATCTTTCTCAAAATCCTCACTGGATTATTTATAGCAGGAGGAACCAAGTTCACAAAAACTACAATGGTACAAATGGGTATATTTTCAACAAAGAATAAATAGATATTAATTCTACCTTTATAAGGTGTAAAATTGGAAGACTTATCAGTAAACGCGAAAAAGGTTTACGATGCTTTGAAAAAGATAAATGCTGTATCAGAGGACAAACTCAAGACAGCCGACGATATTATGAAAGCCTCAAATCTGGGAAAGGCACTGGTTAATGCTGCCCTTCAGGAATTATTAAACAAGTCCTACGTTAAAAGGATTGCACGGCAGAAGAGTGCAGGATATTACGTTATAAAATAAGGATACTTTTCACATAGATTTAAGTATATTTTTCCATATATAGAAGAAGCAATGGTCACGCTAGTTCTGAACATTGACAGGGATAATGATTTTGGCGAAAAATCAGACATCAAAGGTCCCTTAATAGGCTATTCGCAATGTTATAGCGCAGCGGTTAAACTGATTACTGCAGATCCAGAGGACTCTGACGCAAACGCTCTTTTTGGTGCATTGAAACATTATGAAGGTCTACAGTCCAGAGGGGAAGATGTGGACATAGCCCTTGTAACAGGGGATGACGATGTGGGGGAGAAGTCTGATGAGATCATTTCCAAGCAGCTGGACACCGTTTTTTCAAACAACAAATACGATGACTGCATACTCATTTCAGATGGTGCTGAAGATGATTATGTAATCCCATTAATTCTTTCCAGGACAAAAATCAGATACGTGAAACATATAATCGTCAGGCACAACCAGAATATTGAATCACTTTTCTATTACGTAGTAAAGAACATGAAGGATAAAAAACTGATAAAAAAAATATTTATCCCCATAGGACTCATACTCCTGGTATATGGTGTTGCAGTTCTTTCTTTTGTGGCGTTCTTTGATCTCACGGGAAGAATTACAACCAGTCCCTCTCTCTATGCCCTGACCCTTGTTATAGTGGCCCTTGGTGCATATTTCACTGAAAGGGGCTTCGATATTAGAACAAAAATGTCAAAGGTACTCAATGATGTAAAGGCTTATTCAGAAGAGGCAAGGGTAATGTTTATTTCCACCATAGTTTCCATAGGAATATTTCTGGTGGGAATTTCATCTTCATACCCTATTCTGTATGAAGTTAAGATGTTACCCCTTGACCGGGTCCTGTTTTTCCTCCAGGTATTCAGCCTCTGGGTCTATTCAGCCGTTGTCTCCCGGGCACTCTTCAAGATAGCAGACATTTACATAGGGGGCAATCCGAAGTCAGATACTCTATTTTATGCAGTTTCATTCTCACTTTCCGCAGAATTCCTCATTTTTGGAATCATGGGGTATCTTCGTTACTCCCTGAAATATGTGGGATTTAATCAGGCACTGGAATCCATAATTATCATAATTTTCGGTATTGCCATAGCACTCATAACTGCAGCAGTACATAGAAAAAGGACCTCATTTGTTGGCTTGGGTAATTTAACAACAAGGGACAACCAGTGATGGATTGGAAAACCCTTTATTTGCAGATATGCAAAGAACTGAATATCAACTGTGGGTGGGATGAGGAGGCAGCCCGCATCTTGAGTTCATATTTACCGGATAAAAACAGGGTAATGGAAGAATTGAAGGAATTTGAGGGCATGGATTTTCAAATCATCGGTCCTGCAGGTGGTGAAATTGCATTAAGAAACAGGGACGCCATCATGATCGTTGCAGATTCAGCCATAAGAAGAGTTGGGACAAAAATTCCACACATAGTAGTAACTGATCTGGACGGGGGTATGGAACTCATAAGAAAATCGTGGGAACAGGGATCAAAAGTGGTAATACACGCCCATGGGGATAATATGGGTTCCATAAGATCCGAAGTTCCGGTTTTCATGGGTGACTTTATGGGTACCTGCCAGTCAGAGCAGACTTTTGGATTGTTCAATCTGCAGGGGTTCACGGATGGAGATAGATCGGTAAAACTTGCACAGTATTTGAAAGCGCGTCACATAATTCTGGACGGGTTCGATTTCAACACCCCTGTTCCAAAGAAAAACAGCGTGGAAAAATATAAAAAATTGCAGATCGCAAAAGAGATAATACTGGATGTTGCAAGAAATAGAACTGGAAAAGAAATGAACTCTATTCCAGAGGTTTTCTGATTATGGTATTATTCTCATATATCACAGGAAATTTTGCAGTATCTCTCTGCAGGCATATTTCAGCATCCTTCCCACCACCTATCATGGTGAGCCTCTTAGTGCCCTGGCCATTTCTTGTGAGTTCGATACACTCATCAAATTTATCAACACCTTCTTCAAGATACTGTTTAACAAACTTTCCAAAATAAAAATCCTCATCTGCATAGCCATCCGGTCTTCCAGACAGGACAATATCTATTTTTTCAAAAACCTTTAAAAAAGGGAATGTATAGTAAATATTGGCATAGGAACTTATGAATACAATCTCTGAATCTTTTATCTTTTTCAATACCCTGGTTCCATTTGTGGATGTAAATATAACAATTTTTCCCTTAAGATTGGAATTCATCACCTCATATGGAGAATTACTCATCTGAAAGCCGGGAACCTTAAAACCATACCTCTCTCCGGCTATTATGTAATCTGGGCTTTCTTTCTTCATTTTCCTTGCTTCGGAAACTGAACTGACTGGAAATATTTTGGTTACTCCTCTTTCCAGCATTAAGGGTAAGGTGGTTGTTGATCTGTAAATATCTACCAGCACCTTCGGGTTTGTAGAAAATTTCTTCTCCTTTCTTCCATCGACAATATTCACTTCCACACATGGTAAAAGTAAAAAAGTATTAAAATGAAACACATATACCCTTTGATTATCATGGCACAAGAAGTCAGAACAATGGTTGAAGGGGGAAAAGCCTCAACCGGACCACCACTGGGTCCGGCCCTGGGTCCACTGGGATTAAATCTGGGACAGATAGTAAAAGAGATAAATGAAAAGACGAAGGATTTCGCAGGAATGCAGGTCCCCATAATTCTAACCGTAACCGATGCAGCTAAAAAAACATATGAAATTAGGGTGGGAGTACCACCAACCTCAGCATTGCTTAAAAAAGAACTGGGCATTCAGCTGGGGTCTGGAAAGAGAAAGGAGGTAACAGCTGGAGACGCTACTCTGGAACAAATAAAGAAGGTTGCAATGGCCAAGAGGGATTCAATGATGGCAAACGACCTTAAGGGGGCCGTACTGGAAGTATTGGGCACAGCTTTTTCAACTGGGATCAAGGTTGAAGGAAAGGATGCCAGGGACGTACAGAACTTGATAAAAAGCGGAGAAATAAAAATAGAATAAGGGAAACTATTTAATTCCAATTATGAATAGGGGTTGAAGAAAGCTATAGTAGAACATAACCCGTTTTACTGCGGCAATGCCTCAGGAGGGAAAAATGACACTAGAAGATAAGATTAAACAGGCAATAAAAGATTCGAAGGAAAGGAAGTTTACGGAGTCTCTCGACATTTCCATAAACCTTAAGGGGGTTGATTTAAGCAATCCTAAGAACAGGATAAATGAGGAAATAACCCTTCCAAAGGGAAGAGGTAGGGAGATTAAGGTAGCCCTTTTTGGAAGCGAAGAAATGAGAGGAAAGGTTAAGGATACAGCAGATTTTGTTTTTGGAGCAGAAGATCTATCTAAATTTGCTGAAGATAAGAAAAGCTTCAAGAAAATAGTGAACCAGATAGATTTCTTTCTGGCTGAGGCAAACCTTATGACAACCATAGGCAGGTCTCTTGGACAGGTCTTGGGTCCTAGGGGAAAGATACCTAAGGCAATACCGCCAAGCCAGGATCCAACCAGTACCATAACTTACCTAAAGAAAACTGTCAGGGCGAGAAGCAGGGATAAGAGAACCTTTCATATACCTGTAGGAAACAAAACAATGTCAGAAAAGGATATTGCAGAAAATATTCGTGAAGTTATGAAGAGGATCACATCCCATCTTGAGAAAGGATATGGGAACATAGACAGTATATACGTGAAAACGACAATGGGTAAGGCTGTAAAGTTGGAAGGGGGTGATATCCAATGACCGAGACTCCACAGTGGAAAGTCGACCTCGTAGATCATCTTGCATCTACCATTTCAAAGAGTCCAGTTACAGCTTTTGTTAGTATTAAAGGGATCAGGAATAAGCAATTACAGGGGATCAGAAGAGCCCTGAAAGGGGAGGCTACCATAAGAGTGGTAAGAGGAACTCTACTGGAAAAAGCACTGGATAAGGCAGGCTCTCCCAATATAGATAAATTGAAGGCGTTTATTGGTGGTCAAATAGCCCTTGTAACGACCACAGAGTCTCCAGCGAAACTTTACTCAAATCTGGAGAAAAACAGGCAGAAAGCGGCAGCCAGAGGTGGAGAAATCGCTGAAGAGGATATTGTGGTTCCTGCGAAGGACACAAATTTTCCACCGGGTCCAATGATCAGTGAATTCCAGAAGGTGGGGCTTCAGGCTGCCATTGAAAAGGGAAAGATAGTCATTAAAAAGGAAATGCTCTTTGTCAAGAAGGGTGACAAGATCTCAAAGGACAAAGCCAAGGTTCTGGAAAAGCTGGAAATATTTCCACTGGATGTGGGACTTGATGTTATCTCAGCCTATGAGGAAGGTATAATATTTGACAGGGGGGCAATGGCATTGACGCCAGAAAGGATAATGCTTGACATAGCATCTGCATTTACAAAAGGAAAAGCTCTGGCCTCAGACATAACATTCATAGTCAGTGAGATCATACCAGAGTTGATCCTTAAGGCAAGAATACAGGCAGAGTCACTGGCAATGAAGGCAAACTTCGTTGATGAGAGCAATATGCAGTCATTCATTCTTAAGGCGATTTCGCAAGCATCCATGCTTCAGGAAGAGCTCGAGGGTGAACCCGAGGAAGCGAAAGAAGAACCAAAAGAAGAAAAACCCAAGGATGAAGATGGGTCAGCAGGGTTTGGTGCCCTGTTTGGATAGAGGAGGTAGAAAAAATGGAATATATATACGGAGCCCTGTTGCTACATGCAGCAGGAAAGGAAGTTGATGAGGACAAACTGAAAAAGGTGCTTGAACAGGCAGGAGTTACGCCGGACGAGGCGAGATTAAAATCTTTAGTTTCCAGTCTTAAGGACGTAAACATAGAAGATGTTATAAAGAACGCCGCTGCAGCACCGGTAGCAGCTGCACCTGCAGCTGAACCTGCAAAGAAAAAGGAAGCCAAGAAGGAAGAAAAGAAGGAAGAAAAGCCAGAAGCAAATGAAGAAGACGCAATGGCTGGCCTAAGCTCACTGTTCGGATGAAGATATGAACTGGAAAGAGTTTATTACAGGGATAATTTTATATTTCCTGCCAATAGCTATTTTCATTGTCTCAGTATTCATCATCCCCAATGCACTCTGGGTTGCCGTATCAATAACATGGATATTCACGTCCTTGTTGTATAAGTTGATATCCATGCCAGACCCACAGGATAAAAGGGACAGAAATCATTCTCTCTAATTTTTTCAGGAAATAGGCAGTATTAGTTTTTTTATTTTTATATAATTTGATTCAATCTTTTCCAAGTTCTAAAATGTTTATAAGACATATTTAAAAAAATTGTAATTGTAATAATTTCAGTAGGTCATTTCCTGATTAGGTGGAAGCTGCTTCTTCCTCAATACCAATCCCACAATCAAGACAATAAACCCAACAAATCCGAGAACTCCACCAATAATCAGGGGCAGTAGTTCAAGAAGAAGTGAATTTATGGAATTTTTAATCAGGGTAACCGAGGGTGCCTTGGAGCCAAAAGCGACTATATTGTAATTTCCAGGTGTTATACTTGTAAATTCAAGTGTGGTTACTCCTCCAGTGGTAGTTTCAGTTCCATTAATCTCATAGTTTTTAACATTGCTCTTTGATACAACTCCAATATCTGAAGAATGGACCAGATAGGTTTGATTTGTGGAAGAAGTCAATACAAGTAATTCTCCAGAGGATACAACCACTGCAGTACTGTTCCACTCACCCGTCTTTAGCTCTTTAAAGGTTGGTGAAGCGGATAATCCCTTTACACCAAGAACTCCACCTCCATAGAAAAGCGCAATTCCTACAACGAGCAGGACCAGACCTATGATCACAATTTTTTTTCTCATCTGTGTTCTGTTGCTCATGTGAATGAGTTTAATTAAACTTTTTTATTATACTATAGATATATTTTATCTCACTTATTGCACCAAATCCTCTCTACTTACTTCCGTTGGAATCAAACCAATATGTAAGGTTATACATTCTTATAAAAACTCATGATAGTGAAGTGATATATATGTCAACCTACGGTTATTTACTTTCTGCCCAATCAAAGGGTAAAAATTTCTTTGTGCTGGGAAATGAAGCCATTACCAGATCACTCCTGGAAAATAATGTTAAGTTTGCATCCACCTATCCTGGTACGCCATCAAGCGAAATAGGGGAGATCCTCTTCTCCATAGCTGACAAAATCCCACTGAACTTTCAATTCTGTGTTAATGAGAAGGTTGCCCTTGAAATGGCATATGGGGCGGCTCTGAGCGGCAAGAGATCCTTTGTTTTCATGAAGCACGTGGGGATGAATGTAGCATCGGATCCCCTGATGACAATGGCATACGCTGGAATCGTGGCAGGCATGGTTATAATGACAGCAGATGATCCCTCAATGCACTCATCCCAGAACGAACAGGATAACAGGTATTATTCACTCATTTCTCATCTTCCTCTCGTTGAACCTTCCAATCCTCAGGAAGCACTTGACTTTATAGGGAAATCTTATGAAATATCAGAAAAATACGGAGTGCCAGTAATATTTAGAACCACGACAAGAGTCAGCCATATGAGGGCCAATGTCACTTTCGGGAATTTAAGCGAAAATGAAACGGGTTCTGGGCATTACTCCCGTGATAACAAGCTGCACGTGTGCATACCTGGAAATTCTTATGTGGCTAAGAACAAAATCACGGAAAGGGACATGGCTTTGAGCAAAGAATCAGACTCTTCTTCCTTGAACAGAATTGAAGCGAACAACTCAAAGAATGGGATAATAACCAGTGGAGCCGCATTTAATTACATCAAAGATGTGCAGGTGGAAGATGGAATAAATATGGACATTTTAAAAATAGGTTTTTCCAATCCACCTCCAAAACATCTGATAGAAGAATTCCTAAGAAGCCATAAGTCCATAATGGTAATCGAGGAGTTGGAACCCTTTATGGAGTCCGCTGTCAGGAGCATAGCCAACCTTTCAGGCATAGAATGTACCATTCATGGAAAACTTGATGGCAGAGTACCCATGAACTATGAATTCAACCCAGATGTCATAAGAAATATCCTGAAAGGAAGTGAAAGGGATGGTAAGAACATTTTCAAAGTGGAGGCGAAGAGCCTTCCAGGCAGGCCTCCAGTTCTCTGTCCCGGATGTCCACACAGGGCAACGTACTTTGCCATTAAGAGGGCTTTAAAAATGGCAAACATAAGGGAACCCATATTCTCATCGGACATAGGATGTTACTCTCTGGGAGCGCTTGAACCCTTCGATGAGGCAGACACCCTGATATCCATGGGTTCATCAGTGGGCATTGCAAATGGGTTCGCCATGAACACCGATCAGAAAGTTGTGGCATTCATTGGGGATTCCACCTTCTTCCATTCAGGCATTCCTGCAATCGTGGATGCTTACAGGAAGAACCTCAACATGGTCATTGTCATAATGGATAATGAAACCACGGCAATGACCGGCCAGGAACCAGATCCAGGAGTGGAATTCTTTGACGGCAGAATCGTGGAGAAAAAAGTGCCCATAGAGAATGTTTTGAAGGGCATAGGATTAACTTCAGTGGAAATTGTTGATCCCTATGATCTTAAAGAAACCCTTATCGCAATGTCTGGGGCCCTTCGTAATAAGGGGCTTTCAGTAATTATATCAAGGAGGGAGTGTGCCATAATCAGGGACAGGGCAATGAGGCAGAAAAAGGTAGAAATGGTTGCAGTTGTTGATCAGGATAAATGTGAAAAGTGCATGAACTGTGTTGAGAACTTCTCCTGTCCCGCCATATACCTTGAAGACGGAAACATAAGCATAGATCCTGTTCAGTGTGATGGTTGCGGAGTATGTACGGAGCCATATGTATGCCCATTTAAGGCAATAAGGGTGGTTCAATGATTTTCAATATCATACTGATGGGTGTCGGAGGGCAGGGAATCGTAACTTCCGGAATACTCATTGCGGATGCGGCTAAAACTTCCGGGATCAACGCAGTCATGTCGGAAGTTCACGGGCTCTCACAGAGAGGAGGGTCAGTGAGGGTGGATCTGAGACTTGGGGATGTAACGGGTTCCATTGTTCCAAAAGGGGAAACGGACCTTATACTGGGGTTCGAGCCAATGGAGGCTGCCCGATGCTTTGTTGACACAGGGGGAAATCCCAAGATTGTTGTGGGGGACCAAATAATGGTTCCCATTTCCCTTTCCACAAAGGGGGAGGAATATCCATCCATGGAAAGCCTGAATGAGGATTATTTTAAGTATGCAGATCTCTACAGGGTAGAATCGTCAAAAATTGCATTGGAGGCAGGAAACAAAAAAGTCAGTAATATGGCAGTTCTTGGGGGTGCCTTCGGAATCAATGCCATCCCAGTTCCCTTTGAAAACATGATTGGAAGTCTCGAAAGCAGGTTTCATGGGGAAATATTGAGGGCAAACAATGAGGCCCTCAACATGGGAAGGGAAAAGGTTAGGAAGTTCTCTTCAAGGATAAATTCCATTTAAACCAAACTTTTGTACGGTTAATTTAATTTTGTTTGCAACATACGGTATATATGAAGATAGTAGAATGTGTACCAAATTTCAGTGAAGGCAGGGATAGGGAAAAGGTAGAATCAATCACAAGGGAAATAGGATCGGTGGAGACTGTTAAGATCCTGGACATGGAGATGGATGCAAGCCACAATCGCAGCGTTGTAACATTCACGTGTGAACCACAATACGCCGTTGAAGCAGCATTCAGAGGCATAAAGAAAGCATCTGAAATTGTTGATATGGATAACCATAGGGGCGAGCACCCAAGGTTTGGTTCATCAGATGTAATCCCGTTTATTCCAGTGTCAGAAGTTTCGCTGAAGGAATGCGTAGATCTTGCAAACCAGCTCGGGAAGAGGGTTGGAGAAGAATTGAACATCCCCGTATTTCTCTACTCTGAAGCTGCTACCATGGAGAAAAGAAAAAACCTCGAAAACATAAGGCATAAAAATTTTCAGTACGAGCATTTGAAGACGGAAATTGGAAAGGGCGATTACATACCTGATTTTGGTCCCCTGGAACTGAGCAAGGCAGGTGCTTCCATTATAGGGGCCAGAGATTTCTTGATAGCCTATAATGTCAATTTAAGAACCCAGGATATGGATGCGGGCAAGAAGATCGCCAAAGCATTGAGGGCCAAGGACGGAGGGTTGAGTTTTGTCAAGGCACTGGCATTCTATCTGGAGGACAAAAAATGTGTACAGATATCCATGAACCTGACAAACTTCAAAAAAACACCCATTTATAGGGCCTACGAGATGGTAAAGTTGGAGGCATCAAGGTATGGTGTTGATGTTATGGAATCGGAGGTCATAGGGCTGGTTCCAATGGAGGCACTGGTGGAAACATCAAGATTCTACATGAGGATGAACAATTTTAAATCTAACCAGATATTCGAGAAAAAGGTGTGGGAATGATAGATCTGAACAGATTCATGAGTGAACTGGAATCTTCCTCTCCAGCCCCCGGCGGTGGATCCGCATCGGCCCTTGTGGGGGCTATCTCCGCTTCTCTTGGTCTGATGGTTTCCCATCTTACGGAGAACAAGAAGGGATATGAGGACAGGCAGGAAGAGATAGGAAGGACTATCAGGGAAATGGAGGAAGTGAAGGGGCTACTCCTAAAGGGGATAGATGAGGATATGGACGCCTTTAACGGCATCGGGGAAGCCAGAAAATTACCCAGAACCACGGATGAGGAAAAAAAGATCAGATCAGTGGCATTGGAAAGTGCAATGAAGGAAGCCATAAGAAGCCCGTGGAGAATAGCACTGAACTGCCAGAGATCCATGCGGCTGAACAGGAGACTTCTGGATATAGGGAATAAAAATGCATCCTCTGATGCAGCCTCAGGTATTCTCCTTTCGAAGGCTGCTCTTGATTCTGCCCTGTTGAACGTGAGAATTAACCTGAAATACCTTAAAAAGGACACATACAGGGATGAACAGGCAATGAAACTTGTCATATTCTCAGCGGATTCAGAGGGGTTGCTGAAAGAATCACTTAAAAAAATAGATGAAATGCTTAGTCTTGAGGGAAGGGATTGAGATGGAAGATAAAGGAGGATTCCCTGTAATAGAGGATATACTTGAAGCAAGAAATTTTTTGAAGGGAAAGACGGAATTAACCCCTTTGATGTATTCCAGGACTTTTTCAGATATGTTTGAGGCTCCTGTATACCTGAAGCTCGAAAATTTCCAGAAAACGGGGTCCTTTAAATCAAGGGGAGCACTGTATAAAATAAACAGCCTTTCCGCGGAAGAGAAAGCTGCCGGGGTTGTTGCATGCAGTGCCGGAAATCATGCTCAGGGTGTTGCCTTTGCAGCCAGAGCCAGTGGCATAAGCGCAAAAATTGTGATGCCCGCCTATACCATAAGTGCCAAGATAAATGCAGTGAGAAATTACGGGGCAAAGATCATATTAAAGGGAGAAAGTTACGCAGAATCATTCCGGGAGGCAAAGGAAATATCCAGGGTGGAGAAGAGAACATTCATAGACGGATTTAATGATAAATATATTATTTCAGGTCAGGGAACCATCGGACTTGAAATACTCGATCAATTGCCTGATGTATCCAACGTCATCATACCTGTGGGTGGTGGGGGTCTCATTTCCGGCATTTCCATGGCGTTGAAAAGCAGTAACAGGGAGATAAATGTGTATGGTGTTCAGAGTGAAAACTGTGACGCTGTCATTCAGGAGCTGTCAGGTGGTCCAATGGTGGGTTCAAAAGGGTTTACGATAGCCGATGGAATCGCCGTACAAAACCCGGGGGATATGAACATTGAGCTGATCAGGAAATATGTGGACAGAGTGGTGAGTGTAAACGATGAACAGATGGCCTATGCCCTTTTTAAACTGCTTGAAAGGCAGAAGATTGTTGTGGAAGCTTCCGGTGCCTCTCCCCTTGCGGCCTTAATGGCGGGAAAGATTGACCTGAAGGGAAAACCAACAGTTCTCCTGGTTTCAGGAGGAAATATAGACCTCCTGTTGCTGTCCAAGGTAATATACAAGAGTATGGAAATCGATCTTGGCCTGGTAAGGATAGAATGCAAGATTCCTGACAGGCCGGGCACCCTTCAAAAGATAACATCCTTCATATCATCATCCGGGGCCAACATATTCCACGCCGTGGTGGATAATCTTTCCCAGGACACACCCATAGGGTACCAGAGCATCAGATTTAGTATAAACGTGAGGGATAATGAACATCTGGAAAACCTACTGGAAAGGCTGAGGGAATCAGGTTATAAATTCCAGGTCACTTCAGATTGATTTCCATGGCCAGCACGGTAAAAGAGTACATGGACCCAGTTCCAATCTATTTAAACACATTCAGCATTTTAAATTAATTTACACAGAAACTCTATGCAGGATTTTTGAGTTAAACCAATCTTAAAACTTACTTATTATGGTGACAATATCACCATCATTGACACCATAATCCAGACCCACTCTCATATCACGAATTTTGGCAGACTCGCTGGTGATTATGGCATATCTGAATGTCTCAATCATCTCCCTGCTTATTTTCCTGCAAACTTCTCTCACGGTGGCACCCTCCGTGAGCACCAGTGGCCTCTCAAAATCCGTTATGCCAGCCTTATTCCTAAGGTATATCCTTACAAGGTTTAACTTACCATATAATGCCTCCTTCAACTGGTCTATTCCCACCTTGGATGAGGCAGAAACTTTTACGATATCACCAAATCTCCTCATACCCTCCACTGTTTCCTCATCATGGGGCATATCTATCTTGTTTATGACGACCAGAGCAGGAACGTAGACCACATTTCCCCTGAAGAAATCAATGAGATCGTCATCGGTTATATTTTCCCTTATGTATAACTCAAGATTCGTCAACTTGAACTCCTTTGCAATGGCCTTTATACGATCCTCATTGAGTTCAAGGCTTCTTGGTTTTCTTATTTTTATTCCGCCAGTATTCATCCTCTTCATCGAGATATTTTTTCTTTCTCTGTTTACAACTATGCCTGATTTTCTCAATTCTTCAATTATCCTTTCCATTCCCTTGCATTCCACGTCTGAAATTAGCAGGATGAGATCTACTGCACGGACCATGCTCAGAACTTCTCTTCCCCTACCGGAACCCAGGGCTGCGTTATCTATGATTCCCGGAAGATCGAGTATCTGTATCTGTGTACCCTTATATTTCAATGTTCCGGGAATTACTGTAAGAGTGGTAAAGGCAAAGCTACCCACCTCGCTCTCAGTACCCGTAATTGCATTGAGCAGACTGCTCTTTCCAACGTTAGGATATCCGACTAGGGCCACGGAAGCGTCTCCTGATTTTGGGATAGAAAAACCTCCTCTTCCCCCGGAATGACCCGCCTTTTCTGCATCCAGTTGCAGCTTTGCCATTTTAGCCTTGAGGAGACCAATATGAGATTCAGTAGCCTTGTTATACTTGGTTTTATGAATTTCTTCTTCTATTTCCTTAATCCTATCCTCTATTGTAGTCAATCAATTTCCTCTTCCATTTTAAACCCTTATTAAACGACCTTTTTCCTCAACAATATCTTAAACAAACCATATTAACTGATGTTTTTCCCGCTTTTTTAACTTAACTTTCCGTATAATCCTGATAGTATTAATTTATCTATGTTTTTTAGTCACAGATATTATGTCGTGGAAATATGGTTCAGCCAATCAGGATCTCTGCTGTTTCAACATACGCAATGAATCCTACAAAAGATCAGATCTCCTGAGGGAGGAAGATGTCAAAATAAAAAATGGTAGAGAAATTTTCACTCCTTAATTATGGTGCTTTCTCTTATCTTTCCTACGGATATTATTTTCACGGGCTTCTGAACCATTTTTTCAATCATTCCAATGTAATCTTTCATTTCCTGTGGCACGCTCCCATACCCCTTCGCCACTATTTCCTCAATGTCCGATTCTGTCAATTTTCCCCAGCTATTCATGTAAATATATTCTGGATCAGGTTTCTCGAAGCCCATCATTACATTCATGGGGTTCTTCACCTCTTTTCCGTAGGAGGTACAGAGAGAAATTTCCCTGAATGTCCCGAGCACATCCAGCTTTGTGATGGAAAGTTCATCTATATCATTCAGTTCGGACGCATATTTCACCAGTGGAATATCCAGCCATCCAACCCTTCTTGGCCTTCCAGTTGTTGTTCCATATTCACTTCCTGCCTCCCTGAGTTTATCAGCGGGTTCACCCGTGAGCTCAGTGGGAAAGGGTCCCTCACCAACCCTTGATGTGTAGGATTTTACAACGCCAATAATTCTACTTATCTTTCTGAGGGAAACCCCAGAGCCAGTATGTACCGCCCCAGAAATAGTGTTGGATGAAGTCACATAGGGATAGGATCCAAAGTCTATATCCAGCATTGTGCCATGACCTCCTTCAAAAACCATCTCCTCATTATCCCTTACATAGTTGAAAAGCAGGGATTCGGTTCTCGTGACGTAATCCCTTATGGATGGCCAGAAGTTGCACAGGTCTGAGGCAAGTGCACTCAATTTTTCCTCAGACTCATATTCCGTCCCCCTCAGTTCAGATTCCCGCATCCTGGAAATAAGCTTCAGTTTCTGTTCCACAATATTTCTGTCCTTAAGGTCCCCAACCCTGATCCCGTTCCTTGAATATTTTTCTTCATAGGTTGGTCCTATACCATGAGAAGTGGTACCGATCTTGCTTGCTCCCCTCATGTTCTCCTGAGATCTGTCTATGGCCTTATGCAGCTTGGTAACAACATTGGCTGCCGAGCTAATGAATATTTTTATATGGGGGTTTTCTGGTTTTATTGTATTAATCTCCTGAACCAGTGCCTCAGGATCAATTACCATACCGTTCCCGAGAACTATTATCTTTGATCTCAAGGAACCGGCAGGAAGTAGGTGAAATTTGAATGTCCCTCTACTGGTCACCACCGTATGACCGGCGTTTGTCCCTCCATTATATCTAACCATGATGGAGTCCTTGCCAGAAACAAAATCCGTTATCTTCCCCTTTCCCTCATCGCCAAATTGCAAACCAAGTACGAGGCTTCTCATATCTATTCAATGGGATTTGTTTCATCTATTAATTACCTTTGCTATAAGCCTTTCAATTTTTTCCCGTTGAGATGCATTGGGCATTATGGAAAAAGTGCATTTCTCTTTTCCGGCTAAGCGAAATCCACACTACAGGCAAATATATTTAGCTTTACACTATCTGCACAGGGCCACAGGGAACACATGAAAGAATTGACTGAAGAGGAGCTAAGAAATGTTATAGAGGGAGAGTTTCCAGAAATGCCCATAACATCTTTCAGATTTGTAAATGCCGGCTGGAATAACTATATTGTAGTCGTAAACGAAGGCATAATTTTCAGGATTCCAAAAATTGCAGGAAATGCGGCAAATCTCAGGAGTGAAATATTGTTAACCTCACGGTTGCAGAAGTGCCCCTACTCCATACCCAATTACAGATATATTAGCAGAGGAAGTCTGTTCTTTGGTGGATATCCCATCATTCATGGAGATTTCTTGTCCAATTCACATTCATATGGCGAGGATCTTTTGAGAGATTTCAAAGTATTTCTTTCATATCTCAGAAGTGTGTCTCCAGACAGCCTGGAAGGAACGGATATAAAGGTATATGATCCTGAATCATGGAAAAAGAAGGAGCTTTCCCTCTTAAATCGTTTCCAGAAGTCCCTTATGAACCTTATTCCAGTGGATTATTTCACAAAAATTGAGGATCAATGGGAAAAGGTCTCATCAGGTTTAGGTGAATATGACATATCCCTGATACATGGGGATCTGTACAGAAACAATGTAATTATTTCGGAAAATCACAGGAATTTAGTGGGTGTCATAGACTGGTCAGAAAGCGTATTCGGAGATGTTGCCCTGGACTACGCAGCCCTTGGAATCGATTTTCAGTGGTCCTTCACATCCAAATTGCTCATGGCTGAAAAAAAGGAACACATGGATGAGCAGATAAAGAGAATCAATTTTTACCGCAACATAGATCCTCTTTATTACGCCCATTACATGGCAAAAATGGGTAGGAGCAAGGAAGCAGAAAGGTATTGCCAGATGGCAATTGAAAGCTGGAGAAAAATTAGATGGATTTAGAAAATAAAATCCATTGATGCCCGGGACACACGCAGGGAGAAGTAAACCATAGGTCAAAATTATCCACAGTGTCATTATCCGTGTAATAGGAATTGTTAAAACATAGACCATGATCCTATGAACTTAAAAAAAGCATTTATTCAAAGTAAGCATACCAACCCATGGCATATATAACTGTTGACGACGATAAAAAACTAAAAGTTCCTAACAGGGCAACAATTGGATACATAGAAGGGGATGGCATAGGTCCGGATATTACCAAAGCAATGATAAACGTGGTAAACGCATCCATCGAAATTGCATATTCAGGTGAAAGATCCATTGAATGGGAAAAGATCATGGCCGGAGAGGAGGCTTTTGAAAAAACAGGAGAGCATCTACCAAAAGACTCCCTGAAGCAGATTGAAAAATGCGTCATATCAATCAAGGGGCCACTTACTACACCCATAGGACAAGGATTCAGGAGCCTGAACGTGACCCTCAGGAGGCAGTTTGATCTTTATGCAAACGTGAGACCAGTAAGATATTTCCCCGGTGTCCCTTCTCCCGTAACACATCCAGAAAACATGAACATGGTAGTTTTCAGGGAAAACACAGAAGATCTTTATTCAGGCATTGAATGGAAATACGATTCAGATGGAGCAAAGAAGGTAAGGGATTTTCTCTCCAGGGAATTTGGAATAAGTTTAACTGAAGATACGGGAATTGGAATAAAGCCAATGAGCAAGTTCAAGAGTCAGAGATTGGTGAGAAAGGCCATTGAATTTGCAATTTTGAACAAAAGAAAGAGCGTGACTATCATGCACAAGGGAAACATAATGAAATACACAGAGGGTGCATTTAAGGACTGGGGATATGAATTGGCCAGAACTGAATTTGCACAGCAGACAACAACAGAGGATGAATACCTGCAGAACCCAGATGCTCTTTCCGATAAGATTGTCATTAAGGACAGAATAGCCGATAACATGTTTCAGCAGGCACTTACAAGAACTGCCGAATACGATATTATTGCAGCATCAAACCTTAATGGAGATTATATTTCAGATGCACTGGCAGCACAGGTCGGAGGTATTGGAATAGCACCAGGTGCCAACATAGGGGACGTATTCGCCATATTCGAGGCCGTTCATGGTACTGCACCAAAATATGCCGGAATGGATATTGCAAATCCCACCTCACTCATACTATCTGCAGTAATGATGCTGAAGCATATCGGATGGACCGAAGCAGCAGAAATACTTGATGAAGGTGTAACTGCTTGCTATAGAGATCACAGGGTAACCCAGGATCTTGCCAGGCTAATGAACATCAGGGCCTTAAAATGTTCTGAGTTTGCTGATGAGATCGTTAAGAGAATGAGAAAGGAAAAATCTTAAGGAAGAAAATCCCAACTTCTTTCAACATTCCTGTAAATTTTTGTTTTCAAACCTGTTCTGTTTTGAATATAGTCCATTGCTGAATAGGAATCCGTAAAAACATTCACAAATTCGTTCCCATTAAATTTTTCCGTCCTGTCCATTGCATTCTTAATGCTTTTAAAATGAGATATTATTATTACCGGTCCCCTGATCTGATCGATGGGAACGATGGTATCATCGTACTGATTCTCCAGTACATGAATGCTCTCATGAAGTGTATCTATGTAATCGAATCCACTTCCAAGAAGTTTCCTCACAGATTCTCTGGCCCTTTCCGCCTCTTCCGGGCTATTAAAATAATTTACGTCACCCTCAGGTCCATACCCCTTTTTAATATCTCTCTTGAGGTACTCCACCACCCTGTTCTTGAAGAATATATACTCCCTATCTGCAACGAGGAATACCTGGCTTCTCAGTTCCTTATTGGATATGGTTTCATAGGAATTTCCCCTGAGAGTATTGGCGGCCATCTCCAGATGGCTTCTGTCAGATACGATACTCAATCCATTTTCCATCTTTTTCCATAAAACCATGTTGTTACTGGTATTTTTTTGAATCATCTTCACCTCCTCTGAAGTTCCCCAAGCCTGAATACGCTGACCCTCCAGATTCTTGTCAAAAGCATCCACTGGGTTATCTTCCACTGTGTCAAGAATAAATTCTCCTGTTTCCTTAATCTTCTCAAAAAGGAGATTGCTCAAAGTCATTGTGGTGAGAGGGCACATGGGATTATGAAGAATTATGGGTAATTTACCTGAGTTCATAGAATCCATAATGCCTCTCACCATTGTATAAACGGGCATTGATCTATCGGGGATTACACCTGTAAATTCATTCAGAGATTCCAATCTTATACTCTCCAATCCAATGGTATGGAGGAATTGGTTTGAAAAATTATACCTTATGGCAAAAACGGTCTTTTTGATTTCATCCCTGCACGAATTAATGGTTCTCCCTGTCTCCAGAGATAGAATTCTGAGGCTTTCATCATCCATAGACAATTTTTCCACTATGGAATACAGTTCATTTGAAAACTTGAACAGATTGAGCTTTGAGTCGTTCTTTTTTTCCAGTTTGAGCTCTGAGAATTTTATATCATCAACTTCGCCAATCTCCTCTGAATCAAACTTGCTTAACACTTTCATAGGATTCATCTGGAATATTTCCTGAAGTATAATGAGTGTTTGCTCTTCAACATTTCATGATCGCGACGTGTTGTATTAAATAAAATATAACTATACGAATATATTAACTTGACTTTCTGTATGTAAATTTGTGAAACCGTTTGTTATAGCGGATAAATGCGTGATTATGTTGGTACGGAATACCGTACATATGTTTATATACTTTTATGTAATATAGTAGCATGAGGCTCAGGATCAACAATGTTAAGCGAGGAAAATCTGTCCTGAAATATGCC
>JAJYRA010000088.1 GCA_021794355.1 Thermoplasmata archaeon
ATTGTACATTTTGTTTGGCATTACTGTATAGCGTATTCTCCCGTCCTTAGCGTAAACATGAAGTGTTTTTCTGGATATCTGTAGTAAATTCAAAACCTCTTTGGCTTTCATTGTTAATAACCTATCATATACTATATTGTAAGATTAACAGTTTTATTAACTATATGACGCGTAAAATATCCCGACTTCCGGATTTGAACCAGAGACCTGCGGATTACGGCGGTATATACTAGCCGTATCTTCCCTCTACAGTCCGCCGCTCTACCAGCTGAGCTAAGTCGGGTTTCTTACCCATAGATAAACGTTCATAAAAATATTTTCCTTTAATGCACGCATTAATCTTTGGTTCTAAAAATTTAGAGAATGCGTTTCAGTTAAATTTTATTATGTGTGTCTTAATAGTGATTAATGGTCAAGTTATCAATGGAATATGAAAAGATTGAAAATGATGGCTACACAAAAATAGCAAATCATGGAATGATCGCTAATAACCGAACAGCAGCCCTTGTATCTATGAATGGTACAGTGGATTGGATGTGTCTCCCGAATTTTTCTTCAAACCCCACTTTCGATTCAATTTTGGATAAAAGAAAGGGTGGATATTTTATGACAAAACCCAGTGTTACCAGGGGATTGAGTGTTCGGCAGAAATACATTCCTAAAACTGTTATTCTTGAAACCACCTTTATGCGAAATGAAAAGCCTGTCTTGAGGTTAACAGATTTTCTTCCAGCCACTCCATATTCAAGCATAAATTTTCCTGAAATGCACAGGCAGATTGAATCATTTGATGAAGAAATTGAAGTTGATATTAAGTTAAAAGCCACACTTGATTATAGAATGTCGCCAGTGAATGCAATCGTTAATGAAAATGGAGCAGTATATCGGAAAAACTCCAAAAAAATAGGGTTGTATACAAATATGAAGCTCAAGGTTGAAAATAACGTCATCATGGGAAAGTTAAAACTTGGACCGAATCAGCGAGAATGGGTTGTTATTTCCTATGACATGGCGAACGATGAATTGAAAAATTACAAATCCGACACACGACTTCAGGAGACCAAGGACTATTGGGAGGAGTTTGTAGGTCAGAGCAATTATAATGGGATCATGAAAGATATAGCTCTCAGATCTGGAATAACCCTCAGGGCTCTTTTTTACGATCCTTCAGGAATGATGGTTGCGGCACCAACCTCAAGCCTCCCGGAATGTATAGGTGGGGAAAGAAACTGGGATTACCGCTATTCATGGATAAGAGATACCTCATATGTGATCGAAGCACTCTCCATGCTTGGTCTGAAACTTGTTGCAACCAACTATCTATATGATATGATGGAGATCATAGAAAAAAGTGATGATATTAAGGTACTTTACAGCATAGATTCAAGAGACAATCTGGAGGAATATGAAATAGATTATGAAGGATATATGAGGTCCAGTCCGGTAAGGATGGGAAACCTTGCTTCAAAGCAATTTCAGTTGGATATCTATGGTTCAATGGTTAATGCCATCTACCACCTGGCAGATATAGGGGGAACAGTTAACGCATATATGTGGAACTTTGTAATCAAGGTTCTAGACAAAATTGAACACGTCTGGAGAAACCCTGATTCAAGTATCTGGGAATTCAGAACTCATCCAAAACACTATACCTATTCCAAGGTAATGTGCTGGATGGGATTTGACAGAGGCATTAAGACCGGAAAGCTCATGAATTTCAAGGGTGATTATGACAAATGGGAAAAAATAAAGGATGAAATAAAAAAGGATATTCTTGAAAATGGGGTTGACAAAAAAACAGGTTCCCTTGTTCAGTTTTATGGATCTACTGATGTGGATAGTTCACTTCTGAGAGTTCCACTTACTGGGTTTCTTGATGCGAGCGATCCGATTATTAAAAAAACCATAAAGAGAATAGAAAATGAACTTATGGGCAAGGATTTTCTGATGAGAAGATACAACAATGATGATGGATTTAGTTGCAGGGACAACGCTTTTCTACTGACATCATTCTGGTATGCCGAAGTTTTGGGAGAGCAGGGAAATTATGACAAAATGAAAGAAGTAATGGATATATTATTAAAAAAGGGAAATCATCTCCATCTTTTTTCAGAAGAGATAGATATGAATTCCGGAGAATTAATTGGAAACTTCCCACAGGCCATAACACACTTGGGCGTTGTAAGAGCCATATGTAAAATGAATAAACTGGGGGAAAAACAAAAAAATTAATGGGATCTTGATTCTGAACTCTTAAATTTTGCAAGTTCTTGAATATTTACCTTAATCTCCCCAATCTGAGATGTAAGATCCTGAATTATCTCTTCCAATATCTCATCAAAGTCCTTTGATAATCTGTAGCCGTGGACTGGTCTGCCCTTTCCCTCCTTCTTCATGTTGCGTTTATTAATCCACCCTCTTCTCCTCAGCCACTGCATCGCAATAGAAACTTCCGGCTGTCTCAAACCAGCCTCTCTCTCTATCTCAATACTGGTGACTTCTTCCTTCCCTCTTGTGTAAACAAGGGTGAATGCGACACTTCTAGGGATGCCAGATACAACCAAAATTTTTGCTAACTTATTGCCTTCTTCTGTTAATGTCATAGTTATCACATAATAATATAATTATAATATATATATTCTTCTCAAAATATCTTTTTTATTATTAATATTTGTTTCAACTCTTTGATAATGCCTCTAGTTTACTAATGATAGTGTATAGTGATGCCCTTCCATGGGAGGGAACATTTGGATCGTTGGAAATTTCATCAAGCATTGAAATGGCCGTTGCGCACCTTATATCAAGGCTGGTTTTCTGGTTTTCCATTTTACCCCTTGCATCCACAGCATTCTTCCTTACATTTTTCGGAACCGACGTGTCCTGCGACATCTCTTCAAGCAAATACATTACCTCTTCATACAATTTTGAATCCATACTTATCACTCCACAAACACTCTCTTGTTTTCTTTTTTAATGCTAACTACCATCATGGTCTTGGAATCTCTAACACCAGATATCTTGCTTAATTTATTTAATATGTATTTTTGAAATTCTGCGTAATCTGGGAATCTTACCTTTATGATAATATCAAAATCTCCCGTGACCACGAAAACATCCTCAACATGTGGTTCAGACACTATTTCTGCCGCTATGTTTTCTACCCTGTTTATTTCAACTCTCAATCCCACGAGAGCAGTAACTATTTTTCGATCGAATACTCGATCGAGATCAACTTCAACACCACTGTTTTGCATTAAAAGAACACCTCGAAAATTCAATAGGTTATCTCGACCTACATTTTAAATTTTACATTTTTTTATGATGTATTTATATTTAATTTATACTATTTATATTTCTTATTTATTATACCTTCCTCTGTTCCTATGATACTCTGAGATGCCATATTGGTGAATAACCCCACCTCAACGACTCCCGTTATCATTTTTATTTCTCTTTCCAGCAATCCTGGGTCTTCTATAATCCCAAAATCAGCATCTGCTAATATGTTACCATTATCGCTTATTTCTTTCCCATGTTTCCTTTTTTGTGTTATTCCTCCAAGAGATTCAATTTTCTCAAGAGTTTTGGAATGGAGAAATGGCACTATTTCCACAGGAACCTTAAACTTTCCCAACCTGTTTACAATTTTAGTTTCATCTGCTATAACTATGAATTTCTCACTATTTGCGGCCACTATTTTTTCCCTCGTAAGGGCGCCTCCTCCCCCCTTAATCAGATCTCCAACTGGATTAATCTCGTCAGCACCATCAAAGTCCATTAAGATTTTTCCTGTAAAATCATCAATTACTGTCAGGTTTCCGTTGGAAAGCAGTTTCTCTGTTTCCAGGGATGTGGGAACAAATTGATTGTTCTTATAAAGCTGATATTTTTCACTCATGATTTTTATGAGAAATTTTACAGTAGATCCGGTACCTATACCAATTATTCCACTTCTCGGGATAAGTTTTGAAGCCTCTATGGCAGCCAGTTCCTTCAATTTATCATTGGACATGAATGGTCATATGATTTCTTTAAATTAAATTAATCCATACGTGATCATGGAATTAGAACCAAAAAGTTGGAGAGATAGCTATACTCAGATAGAAAGGCTGGTTTTGCCTGCAGATACAAACGTATTCAATGCACTATATGGTGGAAGGCTCATGGAATGGGTGGATAATGTGGCATCCATAGTTGCATTCAAGCACTGCAGACAGGGAACAGTTACTGGAAGCATAGACAGCCTGTTTTTCCTCGCACCCATTCATCTAGGTTATATTGTGAATATGAAAGGAAGAGTTAATTACACAACCAAGACAACAATGGAAATTGAAGTAGACGTTTCAGCTCAGGATGCAATGACCGGGAAAGAACGATTTACCACAAAGGCATATCTGACATATGTTGCCATTGATGTGGATGGAAAGCCATCACCAGTTCCGGGAATTGTAATGGATGACGACGACACGAAGGGAAGATTTTCTGCTGGAGAGCAGAGAAGCTTAAGGAGACTTGAACTTCTTAAGGATGTCAAAAAAGAGGCACAAATTTTCGATGATATGCATTAATATACATTAACAACAAATGTTTTTAATTATTATCTTTTAACGTACCGTGTTTAATAGGAATTTATCGGAAATTATGAGAAATTTTACATCAAGCCCCAGTAACATTACAGGCATCCTTTCTCGATCTACAGATATAATAATTGGAATATCTGCATTTATAATTGCTGTACTGTGGATACCCATAGCCATATCATTCTTCAGCTCTGATGAACAGAAAAAATATCAATCCTACGCCCGGGCTAAAAATGCAGCCATTGGAACGCTGATATATATTTTGGCAATTAGTGGGTCTCTATACGCTATTTTCAAATTTATAGCAGTCGGATAATTTGTTCAATATAACTTCTATTTTAGCCCCCTTGGGAGTGGCAATTCTTTCCGTGGAATTGTTATTATCATCCACACTCTGGAGTGTTGCCATAAATGATGGATTAAGACAGAGCTATGATTATGAATTCTGGAAAACCTTTGATCCAAAATTAATTTTCCTGCACAGTACCATACTTGGTCTGATGCCGTATATATTCATGGTCACTGCCATCTATTCTGCCATATTCCTCATGTCTTCAAAACGGGGGAGTGCATCTGAAACTCTTTTGAAATGTTCCACTGGAATTCTTGCTTTCTGCATTTCCATTTTGTTTCTCAATTCCATATCATCATTTGTACAGGTTCTATCAAATGCCATTCTATCCCTTTCATCCAGCTGGACTTCTGTGTTTTCAATTACCTACATGATCTCAAACATCGGTGCATTTACATCATCACGGAGCATAGTTCTGGAAATAGCTTTCGATGGGATATACCTCACTTCTGCATTCGCCATGGCGAGCTTTCTTATGCTCAGAATTGCCATACTCATATCTCTTTACATTCTCCTACCAGTATTTTCCACATTAGATC
>JAJYRA010000034.1 GCA_021794355.1 Thermoplasmata archaeon
TGTAAAGCTGATCATAGAACCCATATTCGAAACCGACTTCAAGAACAGCAGCTACGGTTACAGACCTAACAGGAACGCAAAACAGGCATCCCTTGAGATAAGGAAATATCTCAACTACGGATGCACACAGATTGTGGACATGGATATATCATCCTTTTATGACAACATTGATCACAAAATAATGATCTCACTGGTGAAGAAGAGGATAAGGGATAGTTATGTTCTTCACCTAATCAGGGAATGGCTCAGAGCTGGTGTTGTATACGAGGGTGAAACAACATACCCAACCCTTGGCACACCGCAAGGAGGTGTGATATCACCACTTCTTGCGAACATATACCTGAATGAGGTCGACAGATTCTGGGAGGAAGAAGGCAAGTACACGGCAAAGAAATACAATGCCCATCTTATAAGATGGGCAGATGATATGGTCATACTTGCCGGAAGCAACCCAGAAGCAATCATGGCAATCATGAGGAATCTGCTTAAGAAACTCAAGCTGTCCCTGAACGAGGAGAAGAGCAGAATTACCACAGCAAAAGAAGGCTTTGATTTCATCGGTTTTCACTTCTTTCGAAGACACATAACAAGGAAGGGAAAAGAGGTCACAATACTCCAGCCCTCAAGGAAAGCGGTAAAGAACTTCAGGGAAAAGGCAAAACAGGTACTCAACAGGAAGAATCTTGCCATAAACGAAGAGGACGCTGTGAGGAGACTTAACTACCTGATCACCGGTTGGACTAATTACTTTAATCACACAAATGCAGGCAGAATATACAATATATTGCAGAAATTCATCGACTGGCTGTTCTACAAATTCATTGCATACAGGCACAAGAAGAGGCACCTCTCCATATCCGACAATATCTATAACCGAATTTACCACAATAAACTCCGTCCCCTTAAAGGCATAATCCGGTATAGCGCCCGTGCGTGAAGTCACAAGGAGAGCCGTGTGACCGAAAAGGTCAAGCACGGTTCGAAGCGGAAGGGTCTGGAGTAATCCAGACTTTTACCCTACACTGTCAATGCCATGTTAATTTTCCTCAAGAAAGGCAATAAAATTACCCAAGAATGCTAATTGAAATTTCCTCATTTCTTTACAGAGATGAGGAAAACAGGATGTTGAGTTTGACGAGGGGTTGCGGGGTAATGCCATAAATCAACTCTATTTATGATCTTCCTCACATTATTACAATCATCAATTCAAACCATCCACACTTTCCTACCTATTTGGAGAACACCTTTACAGGAAGATGCTCAGCATTTAAATAGGAATCAACTCATTCTTACCTGAGGAGTAGCCTACAGATATGCCTTAATAGTAACAAACTCTTTCTCTATTTGGGTTCTTCTTTTACTTTTTCTAATCTTAAGGGCTCTGCTTTTGTTAAAATTCTCTATGTTAGCAATTCTTGCAGCAGAAATAACGTTGTCATGTGTTCTATGTGGCATGCTTGTCCCATTTTCATCCACTATGTCCACGGGCACATCCAGTGAGACCAGTTGTTTTTTAATCCTTTCCCTGTTTGGTTTATCTCCATTTCCCAACCTGACAGAAATAAATGAACTATTATAATCATTCATGATCTCAAATACTATATTCCCAACAGACAGAACATCACTCAGTTCGAATGCCTCAACCAGTATTCGGTCTGCAAGGATAGCCACTCCAGGTTTTGGTCCAGGATCTATTCCTATAAATACCTCCTTAAAATTCTTTTTTTCCATCAAGTATGGAATTGCCTTTCTGATTGCACTGATTCCTCTATCCTCTCTTATTTGATAATATTCAATCTCCTCATCAGAATTTGCACTTAAAATTACAGGAACATCTTGTGGAATTTCTTCGAGAGAATCAATGGATACAAAGGGCACATCCCAATTTTTCAATGCGTTCAGAACGTTGTAATAAAATCTGAAGTCCCGGGTGTAAATACCCAACCTTGCCATTCAAATAATAAATCATTTATTGCATTAAAACGTTTCTATGAATACTATGGCGGAAATTGTCCGGTAGATTTATTGACATATACCATCACATGGCGATTGAATTTCACAAAGCATTGGTTTTGTCCATCAATTCATCATTGAAAACACTGAGGCGATATCCTGTTTTCCAAAAAAGATCTCAACATATTTTAAATTCACCATGTTCTGGAACTTTGCCATGGTTACCCCACTATTTGCAAATATCCTCCTTGTAGTACCCATATGGATACTACACTATTAAATCTTCCAGGACACCGTATTTTTTTCAAGAAATGATACACAAATTGATAGTTTTCACAACGTTAGATTACCGACATAGTATGAATATTCTCGTTTCCCTGACATTTTGCATGATTAATCAACAACTATATGCACTATCCATTAAAAACATTTTAAACATTTAAGTTTTGTAATTGTTTTCCGATCATTTCATCGGCAATTTCGATGAACTGTCTTTCCATTCCTTTGGGGATAGAGCCACCTGCTGCTATATCATGTCCCCCTCCGGAACCTCCAACTTTGGCAGTACATTCTTTCATTATTATGGAAAGGTTCAATCCCTTTTCTACCATTCTTCGATTACCCCTTGAAGAGATTAGGGTGGCCGTTTCACCTGCGTTGAAACCTATAAGGGGTTTGTCCTGGTTCACGAGGAAAAGCATCAACTCTCCGGATATGGCTCCTGTCATTTCGGAACCTGGAGCATAAAAGAATTGCAAATTTTTTTCAATTGTTATGGATTTAAACGATCTTGAAATATAATCAATCAACCTCGTTTCATATTTTCTTCTATTTGCTATCATCTCCTGTTTCAGTGACGTATTTCCTAGGAAGAATTCAACAGGGATGTTGTTATTACCATCCTCGGAATTTGCAACTATGGTTTTTGCAAGAGCAGATGCCGAAAAACCATTTTCCAGAAAAAGTTCATCCTTTTCTATATAGGACAATGCTTCCGATTGGCAACCTTGAATGGAAAGCATATACCCAATGTATCTTGCAAGTTTAATACAGTTTTCTCTGCTTAAATCATCAACTCTTGTATTGATGTCTATGGATAGACTTTCAAGCACTTTCTTCGTGTTTTCAAGGGACCCAGATATATTCTTGATAAAAGGATCTAATGAATAAACTAAAGCATCCAGAACCGTCTCTCCTTCTATGTTAAGAATATGCCTTTGTTCTATACCTTTGCCGTATTTCTCTATTAGTGTTTTATTTATCCCCCTGAATCCGGAGATATCCTGTTTATCCGCAATTGCTCCTGATATCATAAAAGGCAAAAGATCGGAGTTAGACTCCTCTATAAAAACGGCAAAAATAAAAGCCATGGTGGCTCCGCATGCTTCTCTAGTTCCATCAATTCCATAATCTCGGGCATTTATATTCATTTCATCTTTCTTACTGTTATCGTAAAAATGATGATCTAGAACCAGTATCTCTTCATGGCCTTCCGGGACACGTTTAACCTGATCCGAGCCAGCATCGACTATAATTGTTGGAAGTTCAGGCTCTTCCATTATTCTCTTGGAAAAGCCGTCAGGTGAAAGGTCCCTTACAAATCCCAAATGGAACTTCTTACCATTTCTCACAAGCAAATTGCTTAAGATTATAGCAGCGCTTGTACCATCACCGTCATAGTGGGCAAGTATTCTAATATAATCATACTTCTGGAAAAATTTCTTCCCCCTTTCGAGGGCCCCTCTAAAGTCATTATTTAATAAATCTGAAATCATAATTATTGTAGAACTTTGTTAAGTTCCCATTCATGTTTGAGATGTCCAGTTTCCTTATAATATCTTACCAACCTAAGCATCTTTGACATTATGAGCGCTCTTTTTCTTCCATTACTCAGATCTTTCTTATTTAAGAGCATATGGGCTGAAACTTTCTTATACCTGTTTATGAGGCTCATCAGATCTTCAGGAACTTCACTGGAAAGATTATTCTTGGAAAGTATATCGCCCATTTTAGAATGCATTACTGACTTCACCCTTGGAATGCCATATGAATCTCTTAATTTGATACCTATCTGGGAACCTGTTAATCCATCTTTTCGCATTTGAATAATAATCTCTTCCAATTCCTTTGGGCTTTGCTGTACCCAGTTGTGATCAACTCCATAGAATGAATTTTTTGATCCTGATTTTCCCTTTTTCCTTGTATGCATTCGTGCCATATGCTTTACCTTTCTTTCCTTATGGTTTTCTTATTTATTAACCTTACATCATTTGTTTTCAGTAATAGGGGCGTATACATTGTAACTGGTTCATTTTTATGCTTTAACTTTCAGCGTCATTTTGCATTTTAATAAGGGCACTTTACCTAGTAACCTCATTCCATCTTTAGCATGTAATCCCTCAGTTAGAAGAATGATGGGCATATCTCCCATGGTTTTAATTCCTTCTTGCCAGAAGTCGCTCTGCTATTAATGCTAAACCATCTAACCAGTGAATGCATGTTAACGTTAGGAAATACACTCTCTGTCTACTTTCCATTCATCCACCAGTGGGGTGTTTAGTGCCTTTGTGGGGATAATTCACCAATCTCACCATACAAATTCTTGATTTTTTAAAAGAGAATTCCTGCTCAGAATTTTAAATTTGTTATTTATAGAACTGGTAAAACTCCACTTTTAAGAGCTTTATAAAATCAAGGGCGTCTCCCTCAATTAATTTTGTGGTAAGGAAATTATATTAATTCAACATGCAAGGTTATGGAAAATTATTGTGTGGGGAATGAAAGTTATGTTTCAGATCTATGCTCCTTGAGAGGTAATGTAAAAATAGGAAGCAATTGTTCCATATTTGACTTTGCTTCTCTGAGGGCTGACATGGGAAAAATTGTGGTGGGAGATTTTTCAAACGTTCAGGATAATGTATCAATACATTCTGATCCAGGTTTCGACACGGTAATTGGAAAATATGTGTCCATTGGTCACAATGCTGTGGTTCACGGGTGTACTATAGAGGATGAATGCTTGATCGGAATGGGAGCAATAGTAATGAATGGTGCAAAAATAGGACGAGGAACAGTTATTGCATCCGGCGCTGTGATTCTGGAGAACACGATTATCTCGGAAAACAGTATGGTAGCAGGAGTGCCGGGAAAAGTCAGATCCGCTTCCACGAAGTACAGAGAAATGGCTCACACAAATGCTGAGGAGTATGTTTCTCTTAAAAATCATTATCTAAATGGTGAATTTAGAAATTTCGTAAAAGATATGGACGGAAAAGGTCTTTAAGTTCCCAAATCTCACAAAGTTCATCCTAAACTCATTAAATTATTATACACTTAAGGTATAATAGTAAAGGCATGTTCAGTACTGACGATCCTAAAACGAATCTCAACAAATTTATTGAAAGATTTTTAGATTCAAACGACAAAAAAGATAAGGTTGAATTAGTGAACAAAATCGTTAAATTGCTGCAATCACCAGAATACATATTACTCATTCAGAACGATCTGGAAATAAGGGCCAAACTGGATACAATAGTTAGAGATATGTGGACTTCACTGAAAATATTCGATCCTGTAATGTTAAGAGCATTCTACATGGCAAACAGGGAAAGTGAAATCTGTCAATCCATTTACGCAAAGGCGCTGATAAATGAGA
The DNA here is from genome assembly GCA_021794355.1 of Thermoplasmata archaeon. Lineage (GTDB taxonomy): Archaea > Thermoplasmatota > Thermoplasmata > Thermoplasmatales > Thermoplasmataceae > Cuniculiplasma. The sequence continues at coordinate 5,609 of JAJYRA010000034.1, forward strand.
AGGATGCAACTAAATGTAATGAATTTTTAAAATCCAATGTAAAAATTTTCAACACACCGGATATACTGGACAGTATCTATGAAATGGCAAAATTAACCGGTCTCTGGGATTATGCTGCTCTCCTTCTCTCATTCAGTGGCATATTCGAAGAAAACATATTCAGGAACTATCTGACCAATAGCTCGTACGTGATTAGCAAGGAAATAATTAAAAATTTCAAGTCCAGAAAATCGGGAAGGGAATTGCTAAAATTTCTTAAAATGATTACAACAGCGGATCCTGAAAATGCCGAATATACCATAGATTATCTTGAAGCATTAAACGCAAATCTCGAAACGCCTTCACTGGTTTCTCTTCTTAAGGTAGTGGATCCGGCCATATTTACAAATGAAAATCTTCTATTACGTCTTTCCAGGTTGTATGTGGAAATAGGTGAATATAATAAGGCCAGGGACAACCTTCAAAAAATCATCTCCCTATCTCCGGATAATCAGGAGGCACTGGAACTCTATGTAGAATCGCTTGCAAAGACTATGGAATGGGAATTGATCATTGCATTGATATCCAAGAGAAGAAGCCTATTGCAGAGATCTGAAGAGATTGTAAACTTCTATTTACAGTCCTGTGTTGAAACAAAAAACTACCGGGAAGCAATTGATTTCCTTAACCAATCCGACTCAATCCTGAAACAGCCTGGAAAATCCCTTATTTATGCCATTCAGTTGTATGTTATGAGCAGGGATGTTGCTAAGGCCAAGAGCCTGTTTACAAAACTTTCCTCAGATTTAGCCAATTCTAGGGAGGGCTTAAAGCTGTATTCCGAGATTTCAAGATTGGAAGGAAACACTAAAGAATATCTTTCGGGCGCAAAAAGATATATAAACTCTGCACCAGAGGACTCAAAATTCTTGATAAATTTTTTAAAGGAAATGGAGTCCCAGGGAAAATGGAAACAAATTCTGGAGTTAAAGGAAAAAACAAATCAGGTAATTTCAAAACAGGAGAGCATTCCGTTCTTCATATTGGCCAATCTAAATGAGAATAGAATAGAGGATGCTCTATCCCTCCTTACAGATCTTGATTTTCAATATATTGATGATCGATTCCATAAAACTATGTTGAAAAACATGAGGACCAATAATGCATGGTTGGATTTCCAAAAAAATTCAGAAAAGATGCCTATCCAAATACGTTCCTACTTATCAATCCTGAAAGATTTTATTTATGGAAATTCTTTAAAAGAAAGTGATTTAAGCAATGTTAAGGGGTATATAGAAGGAAAGGTAATGGATGCCCTGATTGAAATTACTGAAATCTGGAATCATCTGGACATGATGGAAATGGCAGATGTAGAAAGCAAATTGGGTCAAATATCATCTGCATACCTTGAAGATCCTTCAGGCAATTCTGTCATTCTAAATTATCAAATGATAAATCTGTACATTCACACGGGGGAATACGAAAAAGCTGGAGAAATAATAAAACAGATACGCAACCAGGAGGATCCATATCTTACATATTACTCTGCTTTAATACAATCTTACACTAAATTCAACAAGTCCATTATAAATGGAATGGAAAAGGTTATTGAAATCCTTTCCGCATCACCTTTCAAGGCACTTTTACTAGGAATGAAATTGGAAGATATGACTCCAGAGACCATCATTTCCGAGACAGAAAAATTGGTTAACGATGGTGCATCACTTCATGTCCCCTGGAAAAAAATATATGAAAAACTTGAAACAGTGGATGGATCAAAATTGCTCAATTTTGTGGATCTTATGGAATTTTCTGGTACAGTGAGTCTGGAAACACTACGCATCCTACGTTCCTATAAGTTGAAGGAAAACCAGAGCGGTGATATTATCAAACTGGATAATCAAATATGTCAGATGAAAAGGAAAACCGAGAGTGACATATTAAACTATATAATGGATGTAAAGGAGTATGGAACCAAGGAACAGCTAAACGCCCTTATAAGTGAATATACCTCTCTTGAACTCCCTCCTGAATTAAACAGCGTACTGGGAGATTATTATCTTACCAACAAGGATCCATTTTCTGCGGAATATTACTACAGGAAGAGCCTCGCAAAGATTAATAAAGAGGAAACAAGGGTCGGGCTCATAGAATCACTTATAAACCAGAGAAAATTTGAAGAAGCCCAGCAGATAATGGCTGAAATAAAGGATAAAGATCTGTTTAGATTAAAAATATACGAAGCTTCTGGAAATATTGAACAACTATCACGGTCAATCAAAGGCATCGAAAAAATAAGCGCGGACATGGAACCGGTCCTCGAGACCATAGTGGATAGATACTGGGAAAACAAAATATTGAGGAACAATTTATTATCTCTTCTCAAGCGAACCAATAATACAAGCCTTGGTCTTGATATATCATCCAGACTTATTTCAGATCAAAAATCTGGTGAAAGTCTTGAAATATTGAAATTGTTATATCGTAATAACCCCTCTGAGATCAGGATTATATCTGTTCTCATTGAAAAATTAGCAGAATCAGGAAAGTTCGAAGAGGCCAATGTAGACTGCACGGCTTACTTAAAATCCAGTGCAAAGAGGGAGGATAAAAGAGAAATTCTATCACGGATGGAACGCATTAATTTTAACAACGGGCTCTATAAGGAAGTGCTGAAGTTATATCAGGCGTTCCCTGACCTTTTGAATGCCGATTCCATTGAAGTAATAGTTCTGACGTTGATTAAAGCACAGGAGTATGAGGCGGCAGAAAATCTCCTATCAAAGCATCATCAGAAAGCTCTCAGTCATGAGAAATTTACAAGTCTCATGGGGGTGTTGAAAAAAAGTGAAAATCAATCAGAGATTACCATTCTTTCCGAAAGGCTAATGAAAGCATGCATCAGGCACAACAAATTTCTGGACAAAAGGGAGGCAGTTGTTTATACCAAAATTAAAGTTTCGAAAATAGACGAGATTTACGATTTTCTAACCTCGCCATCAAATTTTGAGGGTCTTGATCCAGAGTATCTGGAACAACAATCGTGCAGAATTCTGAAAAATATCTATAAGAAAACGGGAATCGCCAGCATTGAGGAACTCACACTTCCCATATTTTTTCTAGGAAATGGCTCCAAAGATATTCAGACCGCCAAGATCATAAAGGATTATGTGGACGATTCCTATTACAATTACAGGGTAAAGCAGGTCCCAAAGGATCCCGTAACAATCAAGCTCTTACACGAAGCGGCAAAATTAAGCAACTTAAATCCGTTCATTTACAGTGTGATGTTCAATATTGGAATAAGGGGCTCCTTAAGATTGAAGGCTGCAGTTCAGAGCCTGGATGGCGGGATGTTTTAATGGATTTTTTCAACTTGAATCTTCAGAGGTACCACTCGCAGAGGGAAGAATTTATAGTTTCAATTTTGGTATTCGGACTTGCCCTGTCTGTAGCTTACAGCAGAATATTTGCCGGAATAACCTCTGAAAGATTTCTGCTCATATTACTTCCTGTGGGTTTGCTTTCATCCCTAATCTCCATTGGTTCCAGCTTTGCCGTTAAGAAATACGTTTCCCAGAGGTATGGATATAAAGTTCACTTCACGATATATACCATTGGTCTCATATTGACTCTTTTAACCTCTATTTTCGGTTTCATAATTTCATTGCCTGGCAGTGCGAGATTGAGGAATATTAATAATAGAGAGATAGAAGGAAAGATATCCCTATCTTCTCCAGTAACCAATATGATCCTAGGTTTAATTTTCATATCTACCAGTTTTTTCACATCAGGAATGATAAAAGAGTCTCTTGATATATTCAGTGGGTCTAATCTGGTGGTGGCCTTTTTCAGTCTCTTTCCATTTCCTCCCTTGGATGGTTACAGTATTCTCAAATGGAACTTTTATTTATATCTTGTTTCGTTGGCATTTTCAATCACTTTTATCGTAATTATAGGTCATGGATTTATTTAAACTTGAAAATGATGAACAAAGAACCCTAGAAATCGAAAAGGTAAATAAGGATCATAAAAATCCTTGGTAGGAAGGGATAAAATGGAATGCGAATTATGCGGTAAAAAAACAGATCATTTAAAGAAAGTAAAAATTGATGGAGCTGTGATGGCGGTATGTTCAGATTGTGAAAAATTCGGAACACCCCTGGAAAACTACAGGAATAGCCCCATTGCCAAAAAGGTGCAATCTGCGCCAACAGTCCAGGTGAATATCAGGCAGCCCCCAATGCATCCTAGAACTCCAGTAAAAAGGACAAAAAAAGACGTTAATATCGAGGAACTGGAAATCGTACCAGATTTTGCAGAGATTATAAGGCTATCACGTGAAGGAATAGGCTTATCACAGGAGGAGTTTGCAGCCAAAATAAAGGAAAAAAGAACTTCAATTGCCGCAATAGAGAGAGGAAGCCTTAAACCAGATATTAAAACTGCCAGAAAAATAGAGTTATTTCTCAAGGTAAAATTGGTGGAGAAATTCTAACTCGAAACATAAACTATTAATAAAAATTAACAATTGGTCATTTATGAGCGAGGGTGCCAGAATAGTATCGATCTTCCTTATTATTTCTATTATTGTTGGAATAGTAAGTGGAATATTGTTAACATGGTTTTTAGCGGGATACGAGGCAACAACTCAGGGGCAGATCGAAGCAGTTTATGGATCACCATTTTACGCTGCTGGTATAGCATCAGGAGTGTTTACCAGTTTGTTGTTATTTTATCCTGTGTATAAGAAGGGAGACAGAAGCCATCAGTGGGAGGATTTTAGATGAATAAAAAAATGAAAATTGAAGCAATGTGGATTATAGGTGTTCTTGTGGTGCTGGCAGCGGCAGCAGGATTAAACGTTTATACAACTGGATTACCTGCATTTTCAATAGCCACAAAGGAAACGTCAGGTACACATATAAACCCAAGTAACCATGTAATAGAAGTACAGGGAGAACAGTGGGCATGGGTATTTACAAAGGAAAATTCTACGGGCATTCATACATGTACAGATTCATTGACCATTCATGTCAATACAACTTATACATTGGTGGTCAGTTCAACTAAAGGTTCCCATAAATTAGCAGTGATTCATGATCTTTATATTGCCCAGTTCGACATTCAGGTATATGCCGTTCCAGGTCAGAATAATACGGTCACATTTACACCAATTCACACTGGAACTTTCATATTCGAATGCGTTGAGTACTGCGGCTATGATCATTACATAATGAGAGGGTATCTGACGGTGGTGAAGTAATGTCGGTAACGACCACGTTGATTGAGATATCAGTTATAATGTCCATAATGTTCGCCATACTGTTTTTCATGTATTACAAATACCTTACAGGAAAAACTGAAGCAGATGTACTGGCGGATGAAAACAACTATTACGATTATGGTTCATATTTAAGAGAGAATAAAAGAAAGGGAGGATTTCTTTCAACAAACAATTTCATATTGAACGACTCCAAAAGTATAGGAATGAGATATATAATGACCGCACTCACCTTTTTCTTTATTGCAGGTTCCTTTGGCCTTTTAATGAGGGTGAGTTTAATTCAGCCAAATCCAACCCTATTTTCCGGGAGGGAAGTTCTCTACGATGTGTTAACAACAGAACACGCTACCTTAATGATATACATGTGGGCACTTGGAGGTGCAATGGGAATAGCATATTACCTCCTTCCATCGTTCCTGAAGGTGAAGGCAGATAAATACGGTTCCATATCTTCCACCGCTTACTGGATCTATCTTCTTGGAGGGGTTTTCATTCTTCTATCCAGAACCTCAACAAGGTGGTATTTCTATCCACCACTGGCTCTTCAGCTTAACCCCTATGGGGCAGGTGCCTACAACTGGCTTGCAGTTATAGGGCTTGAAATGATATTCATCGGAATAACCATAGCTGCCATAGTTGTTGTTAGAATGATCATTCTGGACAGGGGAGAGAATGTACCACTCACAAAAATGCCACTGTTTGCATGGAGTGTATTATTTACATTATTGATGTTTTTAGCATCTGCACCATTCCTCATGTCAGCTCTTGTCATGTTGTTCTATGACTTCTTTAATCCCATATTCTTCACCGGAGTTGCAGGAGCTAGTTCACCCCTATCATTTACTGAACTGTTCTGGATATGGGGGCATCCCATAGTTTATATAGCCATCCTGCCAGAATTTGGCCTAATTTATGAAATCATACCCAAGTTTACAGGAAAGAAGATATTTAGTTATACATCAGGAGTAATAGGCTTGGCTCTTTTAATGCCTCTATCAGAGTTGGTATGGGGGCATCATCTCCTTAACTCCGGGTTCGGATTACAATGGGGATTATTCTTCTCTACGGCCTCATTCCTGGTGGTAATACCATCAGCCATTACCATATTTAACTATATAGCTTCCCTGTGGTCCGCTGATAAGATCAGACTGTCCACACCCATGTTGTTTGTGGTCAACGGCATATTTGATTTTATTATTGGAGGAATAACAGGAGTAATGCAAGCCATGCTTGTGGTAAACATTCAGGTGCATGGCACGTACTGGGTAACCGGGCATTTCCATTTCATATTCATGGGAATCACGACTGGAATCATATTTGCCAGTGTTTATATGCTTTGGCCTACAATTACCAGGGGAAGGAAATATGACCAGCATCTCGCTACCTGGCATTTCACACTCACCGCCATAGGTTCGTTCGTCATGTCAATGGGGTGGACAGTTGGAGGATTTCTCGGAATGCCAAGGTTTGTTTCTGGATATTTTGCAAGATTTCAGGTTTATCAGGATATTGCCATAGCAGGAGGCGTTATTATCGGAATTGGACAGCTGTTTTTCCTCGCGAACCTCATAAAGTCATTGCTTGACGAGCCTAGTACAACTACCAATAATGCATTCGAGGATGAATACACAGGAGACGAGAATGAGGTCGGGTCCAATGAGCCGGAACCCTTAAAAAATCCAACAGCAGTGGGAGGTGAATAAGATGAATAAAGGAAAATTAGGAGCAGTATACGGAATAGTAATAGTTTTATTGATAGGCATGTCTTTAACCTTTGTGTTATCAGCGCCTACATCTTCTGGGGGTGGATTGTTAGATCCAGCCGGATTAAAAACTAAGGGCACTATTGATCAGACAATTTACGCTGATGCAGGTGGATGGAATTATTCCCACGGAGCAATCAACCCCACTCTGTATTTCCCATTGGACTACAAGATATGTTTCACTGTTATAGAGGAGGACAATTTGCCTCACACATTAACCCTGAATAAAGATTCTAAATATGCCCCAGGAACAGCTCTGACTACATATGAAAATGGAGCCACTGCTCTTACCCTAATAACCACAGGGCAATTAACACAAATACCAGGTCATTCAGCAAAAGCGTCTTATATATTCTTCCAACCGGGAAATTATACCTACTGGTGCACCGTACACCCAACAACCATGCTTGCTAGGATTCAGGTGAACGGAACTGCCAGTGGTTCAGCTGCCACATCCATTGTTTCGCAACCAATCAACCAAAACAGTGGAAACCACCATTCATCACAATCAAATCCACTCATATCAGCACTCAATCATTTCGATAGTTCAAGTCTGTCTATCCTGATTAAAACGGACCAAAATATCCTGGCAAGAGATCTTCCGGTGTTCTAGTTGGATGAAAAACTAAATTTTTCCTTTTTTAACAACATTTTTAAATTGGAGATTACATTTTTAATTGATCTGGTAGCCGTCGCCGGTTTTTTTACCTATACTGGTTCATTCAGGAATATTGGCTATATCCTGCCGCTCCTTATTTCCGGATCTCTTGCATCCATGGCTTCAGGAGTATTCAACAACATATATGATACGGATATTGATGCCAAGATGCCCAGGGTCTCCAATAGAAGACAGGTTGTATCTGCTAATAGAGGTAAAATGATTGCCTTGTTGATTATTCTATTCACATCGTCGATGATAGTCGGGTTCAGATTTTTAAACTATCTCTCGGTAGTCTTCATAATACTTGGGTTCATAAGTTACGCATTTTTATATACTGTCGTACTGAAAAGGCGAACAGATCTCAATATAGTTTTTGGAGGCATTGCCGGTAGTTTTCCCGCACTGGCTGGATCTGCGGCAATAAACGGTACCATTACACCAGCTGCCATATTCATAGCCATACTGGTATTTGTCTGGACTCCAACCCATTTCTGGTCCCTGGCAATAAAATATAAGGATGACTACAAGGAGGCAAATATACCCATGTTGCCAGCAGTAAAAGGCATATCCGTAACCAGATCGTATATTCTTCTCAACTCCGTTTTCCTTGCCATAATCACCATATTTCCTTTTGTATATCCAAAAATAGGTTTAAATCTCATATATGGAATAGCTTCCATTCCGCTGGCCCTATGGATCCTGATCCCGTCATATTATTATTTCAGGAAAAAGGGGGAGGCCAGGGAATACCGAAAGTTATTCTCGTATACCAATGGTTACCTGACACTGGCTTTAATCCTAATTATAATATCTTCTTTTTCCATTACATTCTGAGATCATGAATAAACGTGGAACATTTGTTTTTGGAATCGGGGTAATACTCCTTTCCATCGTTATCAATTTTTCCATATACAGATTCAGTAATCTGGGTTCATATCTTTTTTATATGATACTGATTGAGCCAATTTTTGCATTAATAATTCTTGCAATATACGGAGCAAATGGGAAGAGAATACTTCAAGGAGTTATATCTGTTAAATGGGGCCTTTTCCTCGTTACAGTAATTTTCATCTGGACTTATATTGTACTTGTCATGAAACTGGGTCTTACAGAAGTTAAGTATCTTTTTGAAAGTCTTTATTATCCGGCTTTTTTTGAGCAGGTTATCTTTGCAATGATCGGTATCGAAACCTTTTCCCTTTATCTGAGGAGAGGTACTTCAATCATCCTTTCCGCCATATTTTATGAGGCATATTACTTCGTTGTTTTGATCAATGCTCTACCCGGATTCCCCGGGATTTACGCCCCACTCTTTGTGCTGGATTCATTCGCAATAGGTCTTATCTACATAGGGATATATGCACTGAGCAAATCTGTCTATGCTGCCATGGCACTGGAGATCAGCCTCATAATGATGATCGTTTTCATTCCACCAATTCCTGCGGCATTTTTCTACTCATTGGTTCCATCTTAAATATTATGGGTCGTCGCTGACCCATCAAATGTCATTGAAATTATTCATATTACTGGGGTCAATTTTTTACCCTTTGTTATTCTCCACTCAAGAACGAAATCCACTGTGCTCAGGATTATAAGAAGAAATATAAAAATTGAGAATATCTGAAAGGATAGATTCTTACCAATGGTGAGATAAAATATTTTCAGGCCCTCTGTCGCTTTCAATTCAATGTTGATAAACGCATCTGATAGAAAAATTATGGCCAGCATGGAAGACATGAAAAGTTTCAATGCGGCAGATTCCATATTGATCAGATTATGTATGAGGTAAGCCACCGATATGATCAGAACTGAGAATAACACCACTTCAGGTTCCACAAAATAATTGAATGCACCAAAGGTAAAGGTCAAGAATCCGACTAAAACTGGGAAAAAAATACCATTTTTCTTACCCAGTTCTTTCCTGTAACGTGTGCCGGAGATTGAAATTATTCCAAGGCTGATCAGTACCATGAAGTCCGTTATACTCAAAAGGAAATTTTCCCCGGATGCTGCAAGAATGATGATAAAAAATAGGGTAAATAACCAGGAATATTTAGTAAGGCTGTAAGGGAAAATTCTATCCTCACCCAGAGACCTGAGATGGCGGGATGCGGCAAGAAAGGCAGGTACAAAGGTTGTGAGTGTTGCTATTATAAATGCAATGATCATCAAAAATAACCATATGGTTCCTCCGGTTCTCTGTGCTATGAGAAAGGCTGGAATAGAACTGCTGTCAATTCCGGTCCCTCTCGATTGGGTAAGGAGAACGACCACAGAATAAATAATATTGATGGATGATGATATGATAACTGTGAATATCATCGTCCATTTTATGGTCTGGTCCTTTCCAATGGTGAGTGTCTTTTTTATGCCTCTTATTTTTATCACACTTTGTTCCTTAACATTTCTCTGAAAAGCCATTATTTCTTGAAACCCAAAAAATAGAATGAAAAGGTAACCTGTATCGATGAGTATATCCTGTAGCCAATTTCCGGAAAAGGAGAAGAAAAGATGTGTGGACAGATGGGGTGAAGAATGAAAAATAGATCCTTCCTCTGCAATAAGGACAACTGCCATTATGACAATCATTACCAGCTGTACCCTTCCTATAAGTCTCTCATATCGTTCCTCGAAGAAGGCATTTACAATAAACCAGACAACAAACATGGCAAGGATTATATAAACAATCATTGAGGAGATCGTTGATTTTCCGATGGCGCTATCAGGAATGATAATTAACAGAAGATCAAAGAAGATTATTACACAATAGGCTGATAGGGCTGAATTTGCTACCCACATGGAAATCCTGCTTATGAAATACCTGACCGAAGAAACACCGTATGCTTCCCTAACAAAGGCGGGTCCACCAACAATATCCCTGCCATTACTTTTGTGATGCTCGTAAACATCAAAGTAAACCTTAGCCATCAGTAGGGATGTAAAAGATGCAACAATGAGAGATACTGTGGAAATTATACCATATTGAAGGGCATTTTCTGGAATGAGTATGAACAGGGGTGATCCGAGGGTCGAACCCACACCAATGGACAATATTACGAAGAACCCGTAAACAGGGTTCGGTTTACCCCTTATTCTTGGTCGGGAAAATTTTATCCTCAGGGACTTGGGGAAGGAAACTGTAAGATATAGGCTGAAAAAGGTCATAGCCATTACTGAAACAAGAAATAGTGACTTATTTATTGTAAGGTTTGTAAAATCTAACAATACTGACCTATTGCTATATATGAAAACAAGGGAAAAGATAAAAGCAATTAGACTTAAAATGGAAATTAAAAATCTTCCTACGTATACGTTTCTTATATCCTTCCTGCTGATCATCTTTCTACCTGAAAAGAAATCTTATGTTCATACGTGCAGTTCTTAAAGTATAAAAAGAGGAAAGTAAAAGGAGGACAGCTACTATAAAATTTAATGCAATTGTTATTGCAGTTATGCCAGTTAATTGGGACACGCTGTGCAACGCATTCCCATAGTATGAAAGTAAATACCCTGATGCGTTTGCTCCAAAAAAAGTGGGTACCACAAACAGTATTCCAACCACGAAAAGGAAAGAGGAAAGAAGAAACTCTCCCATGGTTATTATAAGTATATTTAAATCTGAGCCTTTCTTCTGTTCCTTGATAAGTTCTATAAATTCCCTCACCTCTTCATTTGTGGAGTTCTCCAGCTTCCTGATAATATCAGATCTGGATATCTCAGCTTCCTTATCGCTGAGAATCATCAGCCCCTTGATGTTGACCTCAAGGGAGTCGATTAAAGGATCAAGCAAATCGGTCTTCTTATCAGATTCCATGACCTGACCTCATGATACCAACATTTATAACTTTGTATAACTGGCAATAATATTTGAAATTAGTTAAAAAATTCTCTTTAACGTTTAGAGGTGGAATTATGCTTTCGGAAATTAAGAATTTAAAGCGGGAGGAGGGTATTTGATCAATTTAAATACAGATGAAATGTTCGGATAGAATACTGTTTCCTGTTCTTGCGGCACTTGAAGAATCTGATGCTTTTGCATGTACGACTCGGCACCTTCCGGTAGAACGGGAATAAAGCATATGGGAATCTCTTCGGTAATCTTCGAATCAGGAACTTTCGTGCTAAAACCGGGACAGGGAAATTGAAACCATGTTTGTCAGACAAACATTAACATTATACAGTTTCCGTAAAGTCTTAAAGCTTTGAAGTAATTACTTAAGTGAGGGATTAGGATAGATACAAACCAACAACATGATGTTGATATAATGTTCAAGGCTTTCTATCAATACCTGCTTGACGCTGTAATAAGCAAAAATGAATGTGAAAATTTAAAGAATTCTCAGGACGGATTAAAGGGAAAGGTGCCGCAGATTACAGCAGAAGTGGACAACTTGCAGGTTGAACTTGAAAAAAACTTGGCGAACTTTAAAGCTAAAACCGTATCCGGTCTATTTGAAGAAACTGAAAAGGAGTTGAAGAGTCTAATCAGCATATCTCTTGAAAAATATAAGAAGAAGCTTACAGAAGATTACAAAAATAGGATCGGGGATCTGGAAGTAACAATTAATGCCGCAAAAACAAATTCAATGAAAAATATACAAGCATTTCTTTCCATGGACTTTTTGAAAATAATTGATTCAAACATATTTGTTAAATGGATAGACGGTGTTTACGATTCTACCGTAAGATACACAGCAGAAAGTGGTATAGAATATGATTTTTCCTTAAATTCAAGAAGCGTCGACCTATTCAGGGAATCCTTAAAGTTTGGATCTCTTGAGAAAGGTGTTAAAATACCCATAAACTCTGCCAGCAATTGGGCGGGGAAGGAAGCTCAGGTGGATTATGAAAAAATTGATAAGTTTTTCATGTCATCAGCCAGCATCAACAAGGGAAATCTGTTCGTAGAGTTTACCGATACAGAAAGCAATTCCAAGGTTACGTTTGTTATGTCTAGGGGAAACGAGAACTCATTTCTTTCCATTGAATATAAGGATGACGACCAGACTGTGGATGTAACCAGTGTTCCAGCCCTGCACAATGTTCTTGAGGTGGATAAGATACAGACGCCTCTTGATAGAATCTATGGAACTTTGAAGGAATTGGAAACCAGTAAGACAAAACTCATTCGCCTTGTGGTGGATGGAAACGATATTCTTTCCTCCGGATCCTTCAGGAAATTGGCTCTTAAAATAATAGAGCTTAAGAAGGATATTCTCAAAGACTACCTTGAAAACATAAAGTCAAACCAGAAAAATGACAAGATTACAGTGGAAAACCTGAAGGAGAAATTGAAACTTGCAGGGGACACTGGCAAGAATATAGCATTAGTACTTGATCTGGGAGATCTTTAGGTCAATCGGGAAATTTTTCCCGGCTCTTACTTCTTTCCAATTGCCTCTTAAACAATTCATAGTCTTTATCATCAAATTCATAAATTAACGACCCTACATATCCACACTCATTACACTTATATTTCCCTGTTATCATGCCAGAATCAGCAAATATATTTTCTGATCCACACATGGGGCAAACAACATGATTCATGCAAGCATATCTATTTCACTGATTATAAGTATATTCTTATTTTTGCGAGTAAAACTATTTCATTAACCTGAACACTTCCAGCTTAACACATATTTTTTATCCCACTGACCTCGCATTATAGCTACATTTCGAAACTCCCTCACCTCTACATTGAATTTGACTGTTTCTTCACAAATCTTCTGTTCCAGCCATTTTCAGTGGAAACATGTAAATAGTATTAACCCATATATTAACACATATGACTAAGTTCGATGAAGCCCCAGATGCCGTTAAGGAGACGTACCTGAAAATGAAAAATGAACAGGGAAAGAAGCTTGAACTCAAGATCATAGGGGGAAACTACTATCTATACATCGCTAAGGGTGTGTGGGATAAGAAGAGAAAGAAGCCTGTCAAGAAAACCGTCCTTTTTGGTTCAATAGATGAGAATGGAACATTCACGAAGAAGAAAGCAAAGAGGATATTCTCCTCTTCCATGGTATATGAATATGGGAATTCACAGCTTGTATGGAATCTATGCCAGGACATGTACAAGATCGTTGAAAAGCATCCATACAGAGATCAAATCATCGCAATGGCCATGGTGAAAGCCATTGATCCCATGCCCTTGAGGTTAGTTGCATCAAGATTCCAGAAGCTGTACATATCCAAGACATTGAAAACGAATCTGGATCCGGATGATCTTTCCCATATACTGGGATACATTGGCAATCATTTCCCGGATATGTATGAGATGTTCAGGAAGATCATGGAACCCGGCGGTTTGCTGTTTTACGACATGACATCCATAATATCATACTCAAAGAACCTGAAGCTTGCTGAGAAAGGTTATAATCCCAGTCATGAACATGAGAATCAGGTCACAGTAATAACAGCATTCTCCGTGAAGTCATGGATACCTGTGGCAGTGGATGTGTTCTACGGTTCAATAAAGGATATCAAATCCCTCGGTTATTTCATAGACCGTTTCAGGGATCAGGATATTGGATTCATCATGGATCGTGGCCTCTTCTCAGAATCCACAATCAAGAATCTGAGAAAGCTGAATATGCATTACATCGTACCATTGAGGAGGAATTCCACAATGGTTCCGGAAAATGTGAAGTTTGATTCTGCCTTCATTTACAATGAAAGACCGATACAGGCAGCAAGAAAATCTTCCAGGATGGGATTCATCTACATGTTCATGGATCCGTTGATGAGGGCAGAGGAGGAATCATCAATACTCAGGGATGTTGCATCCTCAAAAAAAGATATGGAATATTTCCAGGACAGGAAGAAACATCTGGGAATATTTGCAATCATATCTGATCTGGATCGGAATCCGTCGGAAATATATGAACAGTACAAGTCACGTGAAGAGGTTGAACAGGTATTCGATACAATGAAAGGCGATCTGGAATCTGACAAAACGTATCTGAGGGAAAATGAAAAGGTGAAGGGATTCTTCTTCATTGTCTTTCTTGCGTTGAGGATAAGATTCAAGATCCTGAAGGTATTGAAGGAACACAACGTGCTGGGAAAGATGTCCGTCAATGAGATAATCTTTGAACTGTCAAAGATGGAAAGGATAGTTGAAAAGAGCGGCGTGGAATACTTTGCAGCAATTCCAAAAAAGGTTGAGAAGATTGTTGATCTCTTCAAGGACATGATACCTATGGGTTAAATTGGGGGGAGTTCAGGTCATTAACTATCTTGGTTAACCATTGTCGGAAGAGGCAATTTTTTGTGTACGGATTAATAGCAAATACCAAAGACGATTTCTAAAAAACATGGTTTCCAGAAGAACCCTAACTTGATAGGTTTTCCCCAACACAGACGGAACGCCTTTTTCAATCAAGAATCAATGAATTGATGAGTCCCATTTTTGTGGTTCTTAGGAATCCTTGATACTAGGTTGTAGTTAAAATAAATAAAATATATATATATATATATATATATATATATATATATCACAAAGTATTTTGATTCATATGAACGAGAAAGCAAAGCTTTTAGATATAGTGGTGATCGTTAGCGTGATGATATTGCTAACCTTCTCTGGAATAGCCAGTCATTCCGATTTAAAAGGTAATCAAACCACGTCATCTTCTGCTTTCATTCTATCTTCAAATTCAACGCCTGAGAAAGTCCCTCTGCAAAGGGGGCAATCCAATTACAAACAAACTTCCGCTGAAATAAGAGTATCTAATCTTTCCACAACGAATAACATGAAAATTGCCAATAAAAGGCTTTATGGGAGTAAATTTGAGTTGGAGAACATAATAGGTTCAATGTTTGGAAAGTGGTATAATCAAACTTATGGTCAAAATAATAGAGTGACGAACCCTACACGCTATGAATCGCTGTTCAAAGAATTTCTAAGCTCAAGTGTTACTGCCTCACTATATCTGCATGATCTCTCATCTCTGGAAACACAATCGCACTCATTCCCTGTTCAAGTAACGTCTAAGGCTTCAATTGTTCATCAAATTGTAAGGATGGGGCACATAGTAAAACAGATTAATACTACCACTAACACCACCAGTGGAGTCTATTATGATCATAGCGTTGAGTATGTAGCGAATATTAACGGGACTATTTTTAAGGCCTGGAAGGTCAATGTCACAACGCTCAATGGTAACATAATCGATCCATGGGTGTGGGTAAATATAAATCACTTCGTTTATACGGCTCCCTGGTGGCTTGGTGGATGGTCTGTAACATATGGGGAACAGGATCACTATAATGTGGGATTCACCGGTTCTGCTGCCGTGTCGTATTACAACAGATGGACTAGTGTCACCTCCGATCTCGGATATGGGCTGGCGGTCGCAGGAATTTTTGCACTTTTCATCCCAGTTCCTGTATTGGCTCAGACTATTGGTGCTGCCTTAATATTGGCTGGCATTGGCTTGATCTATGAAGGTCAAACAATGCAAAATTATTTTGAGAGCACCGGTTTTTCCTATATTCACATGGAATATGTAAATAATTATTACTATCCGTGGGTGGTCACGCCCCTTGGCTCTCTTGACTCTTCGATGGGACTTTACGGACTGGATAACAATGGAAATTCGTACACATTCTGGTACAATGTTCCCTATGTTGCCTACGCTGGTTTTCCTGGAATTTTCTTTAGCCAATATATTTCAAATGAATGCAATCAGTTTGTTAATGAATATGGCAGCGGAAACTGGATATGGTTCTCATGACGGTGGAGGTGTAGCAAGTGATTCCTATTTTCTATTTTTGGATTGCACTCTTCGCAGCTGAGTTTTTTGGGATGATCCGCATAGTAATATTTACAATTGGTGGCAAAAGAAATATGTCTGTAAACAGGATCTTATTCATTATTCCCTTATTGCTTATTGTATTTTCTGTCACCATAACTGGAGTGGAGATTTACTTATTTTATCCGCTTTTAATTAGAGCTCAAACACCATACGACGCAAGTTACTTTAATGCACAATGGGTTTTGATCATCTCAAGCTGGCCTACGGCCTGTTCTGCAGCGTTAATTTGGGGTCATTATTATCGGCGGAGGAGACGAGAAGCAAGTCAATCATCAAGTGGTTAAAATAGGAGTCTTAAGCTTTCCAAGTGTCCTGTCTATAATTTAATATAATTTTATAAGAATAATATCTGGTAAGGTACGATGTTAGTTGATCATCGCTCGACACACCGATTTTTAATGGTCGAGGTATTCTATGTAGAAATGTCCCTATTTCATTTCTATTTACTACAACACTTCTATAGCCATGGAAGTTTAAGAAGTATTACCTCTCTCAATTTATTAGTGCGATATGGATGACTTTTTGGGTGTTTTGAAAGGTCAAGATAACACTATCACAGGAAAGTACATGTGAGCGCCGTCATTTTGATATCACAAATATCTTAATCTTAAATTCATTGGATAATCTGCAAAAAGACCAAAAGAGTACTGTGGGCGATTATTGCAAGACCAAGAGAGCCTGAATCGAGATTAAAGCACTGTTACATTTACGTTAATAGACACATTCAAATCTTCGTTGATAATTTGAAAATTGAAAATACTTCGGAATAGTTACCATGAGAAAAAACTGCACTATTTTCTAGTTCAAATCAATGCTCATAAGGTTGCAGAAATTCGCAAGGAGAAAAGTCAATTAAAATCAGCCAATGTTTTTTTGGAAAAAGTCTAAATTCTTTCTTGTACATGTCTGATCATGAAAAATTTAATAGATGGAAAATGGGTAGATTCATCAAATGGAAATACTCTGGACGATTTAAACCCCTCAACGGGGATGAAAATAGATACATTTCCTGCCTCCACAAAAGAAGATGTTAATGCGGCCATAGATGCAGCCGAGAGAACGTACGGAAAGTGGTATGATCTTGGGTCCAAGGAAAGAGGAAGAATAGTTAGGAAGGCAGGAGACCTAATACAGCTAAAAAGAAAAGAACTTGAAGATCTTCTTGTAAGGGAATGCGGAAAGATAAGGCCACAGGCACAGGAAGAGGTAAATGGGGTTCTTGACCAGATTTACTACTATGCAGAATTTGAAAGAAAGATCACGGGTGATCTGGTGGAGGGGGATACGAGTACAAGGAAAATATTACAATATAAGTTGCCTAGGGGAGTGGTGGTTGCATTGACACCATGGAATTTCCCGGCTGCAATGGTTGCCAGAAAGCTTGCTCCAGCACTTATGACCGGAAATTCTGTGGTCCTGAAGCCAAGCAGTGATACTCCATTAATAGCAGAATGGATTGTAAGAAAATTCCAGGAAGCCGGCGTTCCTTCAGGAGTCCTGAACTTTGTTACAGGTAAGGGATCAGAAATTGGAGATTATATTGTTTCGCATAAAAAAGTTGCTCTGGTCACGCTCACAGGTTCCACGGGAACTGGGCAGAGAATAATAGAAAAGTCATCTGCAAACATGGCAAAGTTGATGCTTGAGCTTGGAGGCAAAGCCCCGTTTATTGTATGGAAGGATGCTGATATGGAAAGGGCACTTAAAACACTCGTTTGGGCAAAGTTCTGGAATGCAGGGCAATCATGCATAGCTGCAGAAAGACTGTATCTCCATGAAGATATAGCTGACAAGTTTAAGGAAAAATACGTAAGCATGATAAAGGGAATTACCGTTGGTGATCCAGAAAAGTCCCAGATGGGACCGCTGATAAATAAAGACGCCCAAAAAAGCATGGAGAATGTAATGAAAGTTTCTTCCGATGAAAACTTGAAAGTACTCTCTGGGGGAAAGGTTCCAGAACTCAGTGGAGATTTTAAGAACGGGTTCTTCTTTGAACCAACACTCATAGACAATGTGCCACAAAAATCATCCCTGTTCCAGGATGAAATTTTTGGCCCGATCCTAGGCATTCATAGAGTAAACGACTGGGATGAGACACTGAAACTGGCTAATGATTCGCAGTTTGGTCTTGCATCATACCTATTCACTGAAGACAGCAGGAGAATTTTCCAGGCAGCAGAAGCCATAAGATTTGGGGAGACTTACATAAATATGCCAGGACCCGAATCATCACAGGGCTATCACACAGGATTCAGAATGACAGGACTCGCAGGCGAAGGAAGCAAATATGGCATAGAGGAATATCTGCAGATAAAGAATCTTTATGTGGATTACTCAAGAAACAAATTAGAAATCGGTGGAATGCCCGGATTTTAAAAAAATTTCCTTTTTTCCTTAAAAACTCGATGATACCCTAAAAATTTTTGGTTTCCTTGTCAGAAGCAGTGGTAGGCTTATGGTTCTTTTAAATTCTTCATAATGAGTGTTTATCGATTCCATCTCCATGAACTCTCTTGAAAACACGATTATTCCACCATTCATCAACATTTGTATTTCCATTAGGAATGAAAACCTTCCCTGCAATAACAGGAAAAATAAAGTTTTATCATAATGTTATTATGCGCAAATCCTATGAAGAGGGTCAATGAATAAGGTAATTGAAAGGATGGAAAATGTAACCCGATTTCTGATTGGTTCAGGTACAGAATTCATGAATACAAACTTTAAGGGGAAAGAGGTGAAGGATAAGGGATCTGATATTTCACTCGTGGAAACTACAGGAGGAATGGAGATAAGAATTCCCTTAAAGGAGGAGGATCACATACTTGGCCTGGGTGAGAAGGCGCTCCCGGTGGAAAGGAAGAGAACAAGGAGTATTATGTGGAATTACGATAGTTACAATTATGAACTGGGCACGGATCCAATGTATGCATCCATCCCATTTTTTATGAAGATTAGGGACGGAAAACCGGAAGGATTCCTTATCAATTATACCGGAAAAATAGTATTTGATTTTGGAGTTGAGGATTATACTCATATCCTGATCACGGTCAATTCAAAGGATTTTGCATTTTATATTATGGAGGGAGATAAACCCGATCAGATCCTCAGGATATACAGCGAAATTACAGGATTTCCATTTCATCTACCTCAGTGGTCGCTGGAGCACCAGATCTCAAAGTATTCATACTATCCTCAGGAAAGGGTTGAAGAGGTTGTTAGTAAATACATAACAACCTTCGGAACCAATTCTGTCGGAGCTGTGTACCTTGATATAGACTACATGGAAGATTACAAGATTTTCACCCACGATAAGGGTAAATTCCCTGATATGCGAGGAATGATAAACAATTTCCATGCCAGAAATGTAAGGGTTGTTCCTATCCTTGACCCTGGAATAAAGCTCGATCAGAATAATGAAATTTTCAAGAAAGGGATTGGCAAGTATGTTGAAACCCCCACGGGAGAAATATTCACCGGGGACGTCTGGCCTGGAAAATGTGTATTTCCTGATTTTTTCAACAGTGAAGGGAGGGATTTCTGGTCCGAATCCGTATCTGAATTTATGAAGGAGGGATACGATGGTATCTGGCTTGATATGAATGATCCATCAGTTCACCATGTGGACTCCAGGACAATTGCAGAGAATTCCATTCATCATAGGGATGGCGTAAAAGTGAGACACTCAGATGTTCACAATGCCTATTGTCTGGAAGAAGCAAAGGCAACCTTTGAATCCTTAAGGGAGGGGGATAAATTTATCCTGTCAAGATCGGGATATGCAGGAATACAGAAATACGCTGCCATATGGAGCGGAGACGGTTTATCCACATTCGAGAACATGGGGTTGCAGATCCCTCTTCTAACATCCCTCAGTATATCCGGTATACCCTATGTTGGATGTGATCTTGGAGGGTTTTCTGGATATTCCAGTCCTGAACTTATATTGAGATTCTATCAGATGGGCCTCTTCTTCCCTATATATAGAAATCACAAGGTGAAAGAGGGAAATGACCAGGAACTTTATGTCTTTGATCTCTACTATAAGGGGCGATTCAAGCAGATACTGAATCTCAGGCATAACCTCGTCCCATACCTCAAATGGAAGGCAGAGGAGGCTGCGATGTATGGAAAACCTATCATAAGGCCACTGGCTTATAATTTCCCTCGTGAAGATGGAATATTTACTATTGATGATGAATACATGGTGGGGATGGAGTTTCTTTTAGCACCCATAGTTACAAGATCAAGCAATAGGAGGGAACTGTATCTCCCTGATGGAATATGGTATGAATTCAACTCAACAAATATCTACAGCGGAAAAAAAAGGGTGAGTTCGGAGGGTGATCTCCCACTTTTCCTGAGAAACAACTCTGTTGTGATTATCGGCAGAAAATTGTTATTCTTTGGAGATGTGGAAAAAGAATTATACCTTGATGGAGAATGGCATCTCTTTAAATCTCAAAAGGGAAAAGCAACACTTGATGGTAAAAATCTTAAAGCTGGTGAATTCATTGATGTGGAGAAGGAAAAACCAACTCTCAGCACACTTCAATTTTAATTTGCCCTTTCCTTTTTATCTTCTATCTTTGCACCATAGAGAAGCCCAACAATCAAACCAACTTCAGAGAAAGTTAAAAGAAACATTACCCTATAATTGTTACCCGTGACCAATAAAGCAGCGAGAACTCCGAGAATAGCACCTAGTATAGTCCCAAGAAGTGCCATTTTTAACACATTTCTCAATTCCATGGTCAGTAATTGCAACAGCGTATTAATCAGTTGGGATGATAAATACCAGAGGAATATGCAAATATTTGTCTAAGGTGAATAATTTTAAATCAACCTTCTCCCTATCCCTCTATATTAATAAAGTTAAGAGGTTGTAATTTGGAATGTCGGTTTTAAGCGCAAGCAATATCATAGAAATAATAAGGTCCTTTAAGATCCAGTTTTATATCTTCCTGATTTTTACCCTACTGTTGATGGGGATCCGTGCAGTTAGGGCCAAATATGGCAAGACCTACTCAAGAAAAATTGTTATCTACCCACTCATATATCTCCTGCTTACGCTGTATTCATCCATCACACTGACGTTCTTTGAATTTGAAATATCCATGTCCATTTATTTAGTGGGAACGATCATGGGCTTCATAATAGGGGACCTTTCACAGATTACACGCCGTAAAGGAAATGAAATTTATCAATCTTCAGCAGGGGTTGCAATTACATGGTCCTTTCTCTTCCTTGTTAAATGGTATTCCTATCTCTATCAGCCAAATTTTCCTGATTTCGTTGATCCCATAATAACGGTGACCTTTACTTTTCTTGCGGGTATTATACTCGGGGAAGCACTGGGGATAATGTTCAAGCATTATCGCACAAGATAGGGTCTCTCTTAGAGGGAATTGACCGTAAAGGAATATCCAAAGGGCCACACCTCATTGGGAAGTAATTCCTTCAATCCTGTTCCAGTCCTGAAGGCATTCACTTCTGATTTCATGGGTTCTACAGCCACGGACCTTCCATCACTGTATTTTCCATCATAAACCATGAAATATCCAGAATTCGTGGTTTCTAAAACATAGGTGAAATAATCTCCCTTAATCTGAATATTGCCTTCATACTTGAAACAGTCATCATAGGTATGCACATCGCTTTTTCCAAAATGCCTGTAATATTCTGAGTAATTCCCAGAGGGAAAGTATTTATCTTTCTTCAGGGATTTTAGAGGTCTCCTATGAAGATATACCTCCCAGTTTGACCCCGTCAGGAAGTAGGGATGAAACCCAGGGCTTAAGGGAGCTGAAACTTCTCCCCTATTGGTGAAGGTTGCCAGTTCACAGAATCTATTTTCATCCACACATATATGGATCTGTACGTCCACATCAAATGGATAAGACTCGTTTGACAGGTTTTGTGTCATTGTAACCGAATCTGTGTCACGCTCCTCCACATTCCATATAAGTTCCTTAGCATATCCATGGATGGAGTTTCCATCCCTATCCTTAGGGAAATTGTATTCTTTTCCATTCCATTCATAGGTTCCATATTCTATCCTGTTTGCGTAGGGTATGAGAGGAGCACACCCACCATGGGTCATATGGCCATCACCCGTAGGCTTAATGACATCATTCCCTTTGAATTGCACCCTATTTACATGGCATCCGCGGGAATCTATTTGGGCCATCATGGAACCGTGTTCAATAGTTATCATTCCTGGTCCCCATCAGGAACAAATCTTATAACTTTTAGTTCCGGTTCACTTTTTTTAAGTATTTCGTGGAAGGCCTTCCCTGTTTCCATGGATTCTTTACATAACTCAATTGTTTCCAGCAGTGATAGAAGCCTTCGAGATCCATCCCTCCTGATAATGAGAGCCCTCCCCAGATCAGAGCAATCAATTCCCATCTTTTATCTCCTCAACAAGTAAATTAAGACCCATCACGTCCTTTATAATTACATTTTCTCCCACATCTGGTCTATCATTTCCTGTATATTTTGCATTCCAGTTCTGTCCGTCCACCCTGACAACCATGTTCGTTCCATTATCACGAACAATCTGTCCTACCTTTCCTATGAGGCTCTTTGTTCCGGTAACAGACTTTCCACCCCTTGGATACCACAATATTAACCTGTAAAACCATGCCCCCAGGAAGAAGAAGCCTATGGCTACTAATATTATTGATAGGTAAAAAACACTACTTGAAATCATGGCATAGTATGGAGGCGTAATTATTTAACATTTAGGAAACAAAACTCTCTTTAATCTTTTTATCAGAATGATAAAGCTCTACCATAAGATTTAGACCCTTTATGGCCACCACTCTAACTCTTTCTCCCACTTCCGGTCTTTTGGACCCGTTAAATTTGGCATTCCAGTTCTGTCCGTCCACTCTGACAACCATGTTCGTTCCATTATCACGAACAATCTGTCCTACCTTTCCTATGAGGCTCTTTGTTCCGGTAACAGGTTTACCTCCCCTCGGATACCATGAGACCACCTGGTAAAACCATGCTCCTAGGAAAAAGAAACCTATGGCTGCAAGCAAAAGGGACAGGTAATATACACTATCTTGAATCGTGGCTCTTTATCACCAGGCAATTATTTAAGTTTCATGTTTTTAAGCATGAATATTTCACATCTTCGTTCATCTGTTTCCACTATTTCTGTTGATCTTTCCGACATGAGAACCATGGATCAACAGTCGATAGTGCGCAGGGATCTCAGAGAATCACTCGATTCATTCTGGAATAATTGAATTCAGTTAAAAGATAGGGTGGTCCCCCCATTCTAACACGAAATAATGGGAAAAGTGTTTTTTTGAACAAGGCTTTCAATTTTCAAAAAAAAACATTTTACTACGGTGGAAATAGATGGTTGATATTACTATAACCTTCTAATCACATTACTCAAATTATTCAATAGATAGTTTTTATCTCTCATTTCATTATTGTATGTATTCTCGGTCAATGAATTACTGATCTTTATTTTTATTGCTTTATCAACCAGATTCAAAGCATTCTTTCCCACTTTTGCTCTTATGTTTTCTTGCAGTTGTTAGCATAACTGGTAATTACGTAACACGTTTTGATTGCTTCTTAATCCGGTATTTTCTGTAAGAAACGATGCAAAATATGATTATAATATCAACTATATATAAACGTCATAAACATTTTAACAAAGTTTATTAGTAGTAGTATAATTATAATAATAATCATAGACAGGATTAGTACTTTAAGCATAATAGAAATATATTAGCATTGGTGATTAAAATTGGGAGTAAGTAAAAGTGTATTTAACTAAATAAGGGAGAAATAATGAGAGGCAACAACAAAAGAGTAATTGAATATTTGCAATATTTGGGTTTAGAGTACGATATAGATGATTATGAATCTCGATTCGTAATCCAAAAGACTGTCTTTATATTGGTCTGCCCTTGTCGTATGAATTTGCTTTCTGGAAAGAGGGAACTTATTCAAAAGAACTAGCGACCGACTACTATGGCAACAAAGAGAAATTCATTAGTAAAGATACCCAATTTACCCTTGATAACTATGAAAAAGAGATTCTTGACAGGTATAGAAGTGTTATGGACTATGACAGAACTCTACTGGAGGCGGTTTCTACGGTATTATTTTTTGAATTGCAATATGAAAACTTGAATAATGTAATTGCAAAATTCAAAGAAGTAAAACCACACATTTCAGTGAGAGAGATCATGGTTGCACAAAACAAATCCAAAACGCTAAAATTTAAAAAGGAGTTCTTAACACCGGAAATGAAGAGGGAAATCACCCTCTGGGAGTCTATAAATGACGGCTCAGTTCAATGAAGTTAAGTCAGGCGCCATAGTGCAGTCTATATCTCTATAAGACCAGTTAGAGATAGGACTAACCTATGAAAGAACCTGAAATCATAGTAGCAAATCGGACATATCGGTTTAGTAATCATCGATGTGAAAGCTCCGAGGACAAAGCACCCGTGGGCGAAAGCTCAGGCCGTACAGGGGTGCGAGCAAGCAACCTGGCCACAACATTAAGTCAATTCTGCATCACCGTGATGGCCACCACACGAGCACGGTTCAAGTGGAGAATTAAGTGCGACGAGCCTTTTATTCCGTGGCGAACTCAGTACATTCAGGCAAGACGGGTATGTGCACCTGAATGGCACTTCTATGTAGGGGAAGTAGCAAGGTTGCAAGGTCTTATAGGCAAAGCATGGAGTATCCCGATTCCATCCAGAGCCAAGAAGGGAAAGGTATGTTTATCGCTTCTATGGACCATATTTTTAATCTTATGTAATGAAAGAGCTATTAGACTACATTTTTCTGGACTTCTGCTCCACATAAGGTGGTTTATATAAAATACTCATTGCACCACCAATGAGTACAAGAATAAATCCTATCAGGAGACCCCCCTCGCTTCCTGGAAGAGATAAAAGTGCCATGAGGACGCCCAATCCCCCCATGGATTTACTCATACTCTCTTTAAAAAACATGACAAGAGAAGCTGAAATTTCTATTAAAGGGGGAATTATGCCGGTTCCAATTTCAATTAAAAGATTATTGGACTTGTTTATATTTCCGGTTATTACGGATAAATAAACAATAACAATCGATACGATCATTGTTACAATGGAACCAGCAAGCATTACCGTGGCAGCATCCCTATTCTGCCTGAAATATGAAAAAAATCTTGATAAAAATCTGCCTATCTTCCTGTTCCTTTCGCTGACCATATTAGATCTTTTGGGTTTTAAGTCTGTTCAAAATGAGGAAAAAATCCTCCACTGTATTTATATTGTATGCATCTTTCTCCGACACATTATACGAAAAGAAATCTTCATTTTTTATGGACTCCGGACTGGAAAAAAATACACTGACGCCACAAAATGTGCCTTCTATGAGAAGAGACGTAATACCCTTACCATTTTTCTTTGCTTCATTCAGGAAATTTTCAATCACTTCCTGCGATCTGAAATATACATCTCCTGGAATAACCAGTATGGGAAAACTGTTAACCACCTTCAATACCTTTCCTAAATCTTGGGAATATCCCTCACCCTCACTCCATAGAATCTTCATTTTTTCCGCAAAATATTTTTCAGTTATATCATTATTTGGTGCAACAATCAGGTAAACAGGTTTAACCAACGGTTCAAGAAGTTTAGCATTTCTCCCTATGAGGGTTTCCCCTCTTATCATCAGGAGTCCCTTGTCAGGCATGTTCATTCTTGTTCCTATTCCTCCTGCCATAATGAGCAGTGGAATCTTACCATCATTCGTTTCCATAGGTAAACATCCAGGTAACCTTCTTCACCATCAGAACCTCACACAGTTTCCTCATTGCTTCTCTATCCACAGTTTCTGAGTCGTTAAGAGGTCTTACCAATGCATATAACGTGAAAGTATATTTATGCGTTTTCCTTCCATGGGGACAGGGACCTCCATATCCGTTATTACCAAAATCGTTCTTAAGCTGAATCCAGCCTTCGTCTGTCTTTTCGCCATTAGGAACATTCTCATGAATGGTTCCAACTGAAGATTGGATGTTCCTCAAGCACCAGTGGTTGAATGTCTTTTTTGGAGCATCCGGGTCATCCATGAAAAGGACGATTTCCTTGGTTGATGAAGGGGCGTCTTTCCATTTCACCTCAGGTGAAATATTCTGGCCTTTGCACGTGTACTTATCCGGAATCCTCTCACCATATTTGATTCCACCAACCAGCATTTCAAATGACATAGAACTGTATGTTTCTGATGTTTAATATTTTTTAGTTTTATTCGAACAATGTTCAGGACCGGTTATTTCTTTATTCTCCCTGAAATAGTTATTAAACGTGCCAAACCAAACTAAATTTATCAAATCGTAGAATCCAAAATTCTTGCATAATCAAAATTCAGGAATAATTCCATGTTCTTAAGATTTAGGGCAGCCATATTCTCGATTTCATTGGAGTCTGGCATAAAGGGCATAACCATACAGTATGGCGAATTCATTTGCAGTTCCGAAAAATCAACCAATCTTGAACAAAAAACCTCTTCATCGTTCCATCCAATCCTCTCCAGCAATATGACCGGGATCTCAAAAACCAGATCCATCTGGGGATCGTCAGACATCTTCCTGAAAATCTGTTGAACCCTTTCCGCGTCAAGATTTTTACTATCTATCAGATCGATCAATATGGTCGTATGCAACCTGTTTTTCAGGTTTGAGAAAATTTTTTGCAGAGGACTCCTGGGTACGAAGTTGTCCTGTATGTCAGGTATTGAAACTATATTTCCAGTTCTGTATGAAGATAGACCCGTTCTTCCTGGGATGGCACTTAAGATGGACGAATTCTCAAATATTTTGTAAGAAATTCCATTTTCTCTGCAGTATCGAAGAATGGAGAAGTGAGTTGTTGATACCATGGCATCTCCCGACACGATCAGAGCAACCTGACCCGCTGATTTATCGATAAACGAGAAATCTTCAACATCTTGACGTCCCAGAAAAGTAACAGTCTTTCCGACGGAAGAAGTTAATTCATCCTTAAAGTCAGAAGGAAAAATTGCCGTATATCCATCCACGAAGATGAAATCGCATTTTTTTAGGGTACCCATCTCATCAGAGCTCAGGCTTTTAACACCCCTGAGTCCAGCACCCATAAGATAAAACGCCTTAGTATTCAATTTCTTCCTGTATCCTTACCAGTTCGTTTAGCTTTGCCAACCTTTCACCACCTATAGTTCCGCTCTTTATGAATGTGGACGAAAATGCAAGTGAAAGATGAGCTATGAAATCGTCAGTGGTCTCCCCGCTTCTGTGTGAAATGACATTCTTCATGGATGCCTCGGTGGCAGTCCTTACAGCATCCCATGTATCTGTAAGTGTGCCAATTTGATTCACCTTGATGAGGACACCGTTGGTAGCCTTGAGCTCAATTCCTCTTCTTATTCTGGCTGAATTTGTGGTGTAAAGATCATCTCCAACGATCAGCGCATTATTTCCAAGGGACTTGGTTATGGCGGCATGGCCTTCAAAATCGGTCTCATCCATAGGATCCTCAATAAAATAAAAGCCGTAATTCTTGTGTGCATCAAGGATGTACTGTATCTGTTCTCCCTGGTCCCTCTTCTTCTCCCTGTATACATATTTCCCTTTTTCATAGAAACTTGAAGCCGCTGCGTCAAAGCCCAGAATTGTTTTCACCTTTCTTTCCTCTGACACCTCATCTGCTGCATCTTTCAGTAGTTGCATTGCTTCCTCATCGCTGATGGATAGGACCCACGCCCTTTCGTCACCAACACCAATGCTCACATTTTTCATAATTTCCTTTGCCTTCTGGCCTATTCTCTTATGAATGAGGGAATTTATTTCTATGGCCTCCAGGAATGAGGAAGAGTCATTGGAAACAAGAAATTCCTGAAAGGTCGTCCCATTTATGGCATGTTTACCACCACCAATCACATTACCTATGGGTTTTGGTGCTTTCATCCTGAAGTTTCCCCCCACGTACCTGTACAGTGGAATACCTATTTCTCTGGATACAGCCTTCGCAAGGGCAATGGAAAGAGCGGTGGATACATTACCACCCATTGCAGCGAAATTTTCTGTTCCGTCTATACTTTTGAGTAATTTATCAAATCCAACCTGATTTAACCCATTAAAATTCTTTAATGATTCACGCACATTTCTGTTAAAGTAACTGAGACTCTCTTCTGCATTTCCATCCCTGAATGGTATAACTTCAGTTGCCCCCGTGCTGGCTCCTGACGGTGCAGAGCAGACTCCGGTTGATCCAGATTTTAAGACCACTGTGGCTTCAACGGTCTTGTTGCCCCTTGAATCCAGTATAATTCTCAAACTCGTATTTGAAATGTTCAATTTATCTTCCATGACATGAAAGAAATTGAGAGGTATTATAATTTTTCCTTCAATCCATCCTTATATCTTTTGCAGAATGAGGTATAATTATACTTGTAATCTTCCCACAGTTTCTTGTATTCATCGGTTACATCCTTTATGATTTTTGCAGGGACTCCTCCTGCTATCTTTTCAGTCTCTATTACCTGTTTAGTCTTTACCAGTGCATGTTCAGCTATAACAGCCCATCTTCCCACAACTGCATAATCAGTGACCGTAGAATGCATTCCTATAACCGCAAAATCATGTATGGTTGCGGTGTGAATGACGCAGGAATGACCAAGAGTAACGTGTTTGCCAATGGTTGTTACCTCCCCGGGTCTTGCGTGTATTACCACGTTGTCCTCGACGGCGGTACCGGTACCAATTTTTATTGTACCATAATCCCCTCTTATGACAGCTCCAGGCCCAACCCATACCTCTCCTTCAAGTGTTACATCACCGATTATCGTTGCGTCGGGTGAAACATAGGAGCCATCTGATATTTTTGGTATCCTACCCTCAAATGTATATACAGTCATCTTAGGCTATAAATTCAGTCTTTAATTTTTTTGCCATGCTTAATACATCTTCAGCGGAAATTTTGAACTCATCAACCCCTGTTTTAACCACATCATAGGAGACAACATTTCCACATTTAACCGCATCCTCTGCACTCATTCCATTCCTTAGACCAAGGTAGAATCCTGCCCTGAAGGAATCCCCTGCTCCCAGGGTATCTCCACCCTCGTTGATTTCCGCAAAGGGAAACACATGAACATGTTTTTTTGCGTAAACATCTGCTCCCTGTGAACCTCTTGTTTTTATAACCATATGTTTTTCCCCAACGTAGCTGTTTATTTCCACATTGGTATTTTTGAAGATAAAATCAATCTCATCCTCGTTGCCCATTATATAATTACAGTTTTCCAGAAAATAGGATAGATCTTCTTTACTATATTTAAAGAATACCTCCTGGGAGGGATCAAATGCTGACTTCGAATAGTTCGCTTTTTCAATCATTTCAACGTTGAGGTATGGATTTCCCGTTCCTAAATGAAGATAGGAATAATGTTCATCAAGAATTGCGTAATGATCTGTCTTCATTGGACCTTCAGCAAGGAAATACTTTTGTCTCCTTCCATCGTTTACGGCATAACAAACTGGTCCATATCCACTCTTCACGATCCTTACTCCAGCCAGATCTACATTTAATTGACGGAGTCTGTCAATATAACTCCCGTGGCTATTGGACGATACGATGGAATATAACCTGAAGTCAAGTCCCAGTTCCTGTGCCACTGTTACGAAATTTCCAGCCGTACCTCCAAAGGATTCTGTTACTTCACTGACTGGAAGGGTGACATTATCATTTATCTCATTAACACGCAATACAACATCCAGATTTAGATGACCCGTATATGCAAGAAATCTGTTCGAAGTCATTTTTTAATCAACTCAAGTTCGACCATAATCATATCGAAATAAAATCTCTTTCCCTGATCTCTGAAGTTGTTTATTTTTACAATTCTCACTCCTTGCATTCTTTCCAGCAGTTCGAGGCTCCCCCCATCTCCCACGAAAAAGCATTCTTTTTGGTCTTTTTCATAACCACCCCTCTCTTTGGCAATGTCGAGTTTCACCTGTCCCGTGATGAGGCATAGAAAATATAAACTCCTGTCTCTTATTCTGGTTTTTCTAAAATTTAATGAGCGTGTCCATCCATCACTTATGGCTAAATTTCCTAAGTCCTTTATAAAAAAAGAATGATCAATGGATATTTTTTTGTCAAGATCTCCTATGGAAACATTTTCAGAGTACACTTTAGCAATTTCAGGCTGCACTGGTGCCAGCCCTTCCTTTCTTTATTGCAGTAATAGTTGGTCCGGTTTTAAGAAGTTCAGCGATTCTGTCGAACAGTGCTTTCTTCTCTTCGGTTTTAACAAGGGCCTCTTCAAGGACCTCCTCTATGGTGGAAACTGGAACAATTTTGATCTTATCTGTGTATTTCTGATCAAGGATGATATCTCCATAATTCGATGCTGGGACAATTACCATTTCTAAACCTGCATCTATGGCTGCTTCAACTTTTGCAGTTACGCCTCCAACAGGAAGCACATTCCCCCTTACACTTAAGGATCCGGTCATTGCAATATTCTGGTTTATGGGTATTTCCTCAATAGCAGAGATCACTGCAGTTGCTATGGACACACTGGCACTGTCTCCTTCAACACCTTCATAGGTACCGATAAATTGTATGTAAATATCAAGGTCAGAAAGGTCTTTTCCGCTTATTTTCTTGAACACAGCTGATACATTTTGAACAGCTTCCTTTGCAATCTCACCCAATTTTCCGGTAGCAATCACGCTTCCGTGACCTTTTGTTTGAGTTGGTGTAACCTCTGCAACTATGGGCATGACAAT
Source organism: Thermoplasmata archaeon (assembly GCA_021794355.1). GTDB lineage: Archaea > Thermoplasmatota > Thermoplasmata > Thermoplasmatales > Thermoplasmataceae > Cuniculiplasma. Next base: position 36,938 of record JAJYRA010000034.1, read on the forward strand.
ACCTGTGTATTCCGCCATTCCAGAATTTGCCCCCATAACTGCCAGGCCATTTACCGTTCCGATTTCAGCACCTGAATTGTGAAAAGTATTATAGAGCCTCTTCACTTCCAGTGATCTGTCTGCGATCTGTTGCTCAACGGGCTTGCTGAACGTTTTAGCTTTTGTAACATGATCAGCAGTTACAACCGATGCTTTTTCAGATATGGCCACATCTCCGGAAGCCCTTATTAACCCTCCCAGTTCCCTCAATCTCAGGGTCAATTTTCCTCTCCTTCCAGATCTCTTCTGCGCTTCTTTCATAATTTCCAGAACTGCCCCCTTGTCGAAATGCGGTATTTTTTTGTCCTTAACAACCTCCTGGGCTATGAATTGCAGGAGTTTTCTCCTATTCTCCTCGCTATCTTCCATTGAATCTCGAACATAGACTTCATACCCATATCCCCTGATCCTTGATCTGAGTGCGGGATGCATTCCCTGTATGGCGTCAAGATTTCCGGCTGCAACAAGCACAAAATCGCACGGTACGGGCTCAGTCTGCACAAGTGCACCTGTACTTCTTTCACTCTGTCCCGAAATGGGGAATTTTTTCTCTTGCATTGCAGTAAGTAGTGCCTGCTGACTCTCCGGCCTAAGGAGGTTAATCTCATCTATAAAGAGAACACCCTTGTCTGCCTTGTGTATATTCCCTGCTTCAACCCTGTCATGGGATGGTGTTTCCAGTCCACCAGATTGGAATGGATCATGTCTAACATCTCCCAGCAGGGCGCCAGAATGTACGCCTGTTGAATCTATAAAGGGGGGTTTATCGTTGGTCGTATGAGAGACAAGGACCTTTGGAACCATTGCCCTCTCCACCCTCATTGCAGGGTTCATTGAGGCAAAAAAGTAAATCATGACGGCAACCAGAAGGGCGAGAAATACTATGTAATAGTTGAACGTAATAATTGATAGGATTAAACCAACAATGAAAATGGAAAAAACTATTGTAAGAAACATTCTTGATTTGTCCTTTTTTTCCTGTTCTGCCCTTATCTGATATTGCCTGACTATCTCCTTGCCCTTACCCGCTGGAAAGGTTTTTATTTTTGGTCTATTATTATCTTCAGGATTATGAAATACTACGATATCTTCCAGTTCTTCTTTCGGGAGAAAATCAACCATAGACTGGGCAAGCATTGACTTTCCCGTTCCGGGCTCGCCCAGCAGTAATACGTGTCTCTTTTGTAGTGCGGCTTTTTTTACCACCTCGCCAGCTTCTTCTTGCCCTATAACTTGGTCAAAGAGGATTTTAGGCACTTCAACATCTTTTGTAGTTTGAAGGTTTTCTTTGTTTACCCAATCTTCCATTGATTCGATATTTGAATCCACGGCACTTTATTGAAATTTCAGTATTAAGATTTTGCTTAATTTCTATGGCGGAAATTGATGGTTGATTCTTTCAGACCTTTCTAACTGACATTACTCAAATTTCGCAAAGCATAGGCTTTATCTATCATTTCGTTATTGTACGTATTCTCAGCCAATGAATTACTGAACTTTGTTTCTATTGCTTTATCAGCCAGATTCAGAATATTCTTTCTCACTTTTACTCTTATGGTTTCTTGCAGTTGTTAGCGTAACTGGTAATTACGTAATACATTTTGATTGCTTCTGAATCCGGTATTTTCCGTAAGAAATGAGACAAAATATAATTATAGTGTCAACTGCATATAACCGCCATAGCTTAATTTCTTTTAATTTCTCATCAAATAGAATTTAGTTGTAAATAGACTTACAAATTTGAATAAATATTCCGCAAAAAAAATTAAAGGACCTTTTCGAGGAGTTCTAATTTTTTATCTTATAGCCGCATTCTGGGCAAAATTTGCTTCCTTCGGGAACGTAACTACCGCATTCTGGGCAAATGTCCACTATTTCGGCCGGTTTGGGAAGATTACTTTTCCCAGATTTTTCAATATGGCTCTCCTGTTGTGTGTTGGATGGTTGGTTTCCGCCACGACCAAAACTTATCACATTGACATTACTTTTGCTTGCCTTGGCCTTAGCCATTTCAAGTTCTCTCCTGAATCTTTCCTGATCTTCCAGTTTTAATCTATCTTCATGTTCTCTTTTGGATGTGGTTGCCCAGTTTTTAATAATGTCCACAATACTTTCAGGTTTTTTTATTTCAAATTCTACCGTCTTCATATCTCCATCTTTTCTGTAATCTATGGCCAATCTTTTTTTGGTAAGAAGGCTCATTCTGGGAACTGCCGATGAAACATTTAATATGTCGTACATAGGAATTTCAAGGAAAATTTTTGAAGCTTCCGCCCTTCTCAGCTTTCTTACTCCTAGTTTTTCATATATAATCCTCTTGTTTGTAACATGTAATTTACCGTCCTCAACTTTAGCGCCATTCTGTACCATGACACTCTTTTCTTCAAGGATTTCATTTTCATCTGGTTCAAGTACAATCATTGTATGACTATACATTACACGTTTATATAATTATTATTCCAATCTTGTTCTCTCACGCTTTTAAAATGACCTTATCTATGCAGGGCTCGAAACTTATACATTTTATGGATCAAGCACTGGTTTTGGGAAGCCGGAAAACAGCATTCTTTTATCAATGCTGAATACACTGGCATCCTCTAACGGAGAGAATACAACTGAGACAGGTGATTTTGTGTAATATGATTCGCACTGAATCGCACCCTCCATGAAAAATGGCAATTAATGCTATGGGCAAAGATCATCTCCTCTTTCTTTTTGAGAAAAATAGAAAAAAGTCGGCGTAGTGGTAGAAGTTGAAGGATACGATACTTTGGCCGACGAGGACAGTTCATAAGTTTTAAACACCCGCCGCAAGTGAAACAAATCCATTTAAAACGGGGTCAAATTCTGGGGAAAAAAGGGAAAAAAAGATCTTAAGTTACCCAGTATAGATCAATATTTTCATCTAAGACGATTTCTAAAAACATCGATTTCTTGGAGAACCTTAACTTGATAGGTTTCCTCCAACACAGACCGATACACCTTTTCCATCAAGAGCCAATGAATTGAAAGATTCCATTTTTGCGGTTATTAGAAACCCTCCTAAATTAAGTTTCTTCTACCAATAGGTATATATGCAGTCGTATCGATCTATGATTATGAGACATAAGAAAGCCATAATATCAATCGCTGCCATCATTATTGTTACATGGATACTTATATCATCTCTCTCTTCAGTGCCGGTAATCAACTCCTCAGGTTCAGGCTCTGGAGGTGGAAGTAATGGTGGGTCTGGTCCCTCATCCGGTTTGGGTAGTGGATTTGGAAGTGGCTTCGGATTCAATTTTCCCACATTTAATTTTAAGTTTCCCAATCTAAATCTTAATTTCGGGCTCATATTCAAAGCTACACATTTTCATATACAATGGCCAACATTTAATCTAACGCTTCCTCCATTAAATCTCAACACAGCTAAAACTAATTCTTCTGCTTCTAAGCTTGGTGGAGGTGGTGGTGGGAATTCAGGACATGGGTCATCAAGCAGTGTGCAGAACAAAATCAATGTAATCGATCAGATTCTTCTAAATCCTATATTCCTGATTATTATTGTTGGAATTGTGGGGGTAATCATGGCGGTCTATATAGTGAAAAACGCTGGTAAACATCCTCGAAAACCAAGGAATAAAAAGGGGGAAACAAAGCAGGAATACCGTGAAACTTTTGATTCAAGGAAGGAAAATATGGATGACTTACCATCCAATGTCATACAGGAGAACAGGGAAAGTATATCTAATTTGTCCAAAGTGATCAGTCTTAAGAATTTCAAAGGCTGGGGAGGGAATGGTTTTATCCAACCGGATATACCTGTGGATATGCCCTTAATCTGGCAGGAGCAGGATCCCTTGAATGTAAATGTATATAAGGCAATGGAAATCAATTCAACAGATCCTGAATTTCGAGGCAAGATAGGCGAGGGAAGGTTCAATGTATCTATTGGAAGAGGAATAAATAAAATAATGGGGCAATGGAATGACGGTAAGGAAGAGAAGGACATCTACGGGATAAATATCTGGAACGATGCACAAAAGCAGATGATGGGGAATTTGGGCACGAAACTGATGAACGCATTAAAAAATAACACTCTGAGAGAGATAAGGGAATCTAGCGAATTTAAGAATGTTGTGGAGAATATTGATGATTCTGATAAACTGATAAAAATCTACGAAAGAATCTACTATGGAAAGAAAAGCATTAATATAAAGGAGTATTATGATTTTCTAAGATATATAAAAAATACGATGAAAGACCCAAAAATGTATATGTAGGGATTTTAAGTGGTAGATTCTCATCCCCCAGTGAAGAAATTCAGATCAGGCATCATCTCCCTCTTGATCGGTGTCATTTTAATATTTCTATTTTATCTGCTGTTTCCTTCCCTTCTTGCTTCCATTCTACTGATTCTGGCCTTCATATTCATTATTTATGGTATATGTGACTACCTGAGATTCAGGAGTTTAATGAGTTATTATTACCTGATCTGGTACACAATTTTTCCAGTGCTATTCATATTCATAGGATGGTTGTTCTTGATTTCCCCAATTTTCCTATCTCTTTCTCCAAAACAGTACTCGGAGGAATCAGCTCTTTTCCCAACTTTAATTGGAATTACACTGGCAATCACAGGAACAAGGATGGGTAAATTGGATCAGGTCAATCAAGCATGGCCACGGTTTTCCTATTTTATCTCACCGTTCTCAAGAAGCTTTTTAATATTGATTCCCTATGCTTTCTTCACTGACATAGAAAAGTTCCTTCCCTTTTCCTATGGGATATTTTTCTTATTTGTAACTTATTTTACAATTTCATTTTTCTATTTTGGCCTCGACTCTAAAAATGAGTCGTTGAGTAAATTTTCCGGTCAGATTATAAATGGAAAAGAATCTCTGGGTGTATACTTTTTCGTAATAGGATTTTTTCTAGGATTATATCTATATACTCTGAATTTGTCATTTTCCATAGTCTTCCTCATCATAATCTTAGTTGCATTGATCGTCGGTATAATTTACGCTGTAAAGGGATTATACCGAAATACTTCAGCAAGATTTGATGAATCTTCCATTACAACCTTTCATAGGTTCGCCAAAATATCCCCAGTTACGGAATATTCTGACATTTCTTATATGGGAAAAGCGCTGGAAGAGTTTGAACGAGAGGGAAAAAAGGATGAAATGATTGTGGCTGTTACTAAATTTCTAACCGAGAGAGGTATGGACATTGACTTCATAAAAAGAATATTGAAGCGGACCATGGAATACACACCACCAAAATCCGTTTCAATGGGACTGGCAAGTGGGAGTAACAGGGTGTATGAAAAAGAGGTAGAAAGAAGGAAGAACATTTCAGACGAGATATTGCGGTATCTTGGAGGATTGGGTGAAAAAAATGAGTGAAGATGAGATTGAAACTGAAGTTAAGTTAAGTGTTGGAAATTCGAGTTCTGTGGTTGAGGAAATATCAAAATTTTTTGTTGGAGATAGTTTGCTTCTGAGAAAAATCACCGCATCAATTCTTGCCTCCGGACATGTTCTGTTGCAGGATAATCCTGGGATAGGAAAGACCTTTGTCGCAAAGCTTTTTGCAAGTGTTCTTGGTATAGGTTTCAAGAGAATTCAATTCACCCCCGACCTTCTTCCAAGTGACATAACGGGGACAAAGATATGGAGGGCTTCCACCAGTAATTTTGAACTGGTAAAAGGTCCGGTATTCTCCAATCTGGTGCTAGCAGATGAAATAAACAGAGCCCCTCCGAAGACTCAGGCTGCTTTGCTTGAGTCAATGGAAGAAAAACAGGTTACCATTGAGGGAGAAACCATACATCTGCCTTCCCCATTTATTGTAATAGCCACACAAAACCCCATAGAGTTCGAAGGGACATACCCATTACCGGAGGCGCAGATGGATAGATTCATGATAAGGTTATCCTTCGGTTATCCAAAGGATGATTTGGAAATTCTCAGAAGAAGGAAGCTATGGGGAACAAATGATCCTAGTTCTACGGCCAGAAAAATGCTTGATTCTGAAAAGATCATGGAATTGCAGAGAACATCAGAGAAGATCACGGTAAGCGATGAAATCACACATTATATTTCGGAATTCAGAAATATAAGGGATGACAAGAGGGTAATGGCTGGTCCAAGTCCCCGGGGGATAATCTCTCTTATGCGTCTTTCACAGGCAATGGCCATGATCGACGGAAGGGATTTTGTAATTCCTGATGATGTAAAAGGCGTAGCCGTTGAATGCCTTGCCCATAGAATTATATTGAAACCCGAGCAGGTAATGGAAGAAGTGAGTCCAGAATCCATTGTGAAAGAATATATGGACAAAATAGAAGTTCCAAAAGGTAATTGATGAACAGCTCTTGGAATAAGCAGATAATTATTCTTTCCCTCATATCCGCGTTCATCGCCGTAGTGGGTATAATTTCAACCCAGAAGGCCATATTTGGTTCACTCTTCATGCCAATTATATTCCTGTTCCTTCTAACCTATATGGAAAAAGATCTAAAATTGAGTCTTGACTATTCCATTCCATCGTTCCTCAAGGTTGGAGATCATGTGATACTGTCCGTTACAATAAAAGCAACAAAGGGCTTTGGTCTCCTGAACATGGAATTACCTTTTTACCAGGAAATGAACATTGTTGAGGGAACAAATGTGCATGTTCTTTTTAAAGGAATAAGGGAGCGTGAAGTTACCATGACCTATACCATTTCATCTCTCAGGAGGGGTATTTTTAAGTGGTCAGATATACAGATTGAATATCTTCCAGTAATAGGACTCAAAAGGAGGAAGGTTATCAAATTTCCAGTGGATCACACTCTGGAGGTTGATCCAGAAATAAAAACATTAAAAAAGAGCCAATTCCAACTAAAAAGTAATAGAATAAAGCCGAGGAATTCCATTACAAGAATGGGGCCACCCACCCATGAATTTGAATCCATAAGGGAATATGTTCCAGGAGATCCCTTTAAGAGCATTAATTGGAAGAGTTCAGCTAAGACATCCTATAAGGATAATTTAATGGTTAACGTATACGAAAGGGAAGGGTTAAAGAATTTTATTTTCTACGTGGATATTTCACCCTATATGTCCAGGGGTTCCACGGTGGAGAATCCTCTGGAATACGCTATAGTACTGGTTTTATCAGGTTCCAGATACCTCCTTTCCAAGAGTTATAATGTTGGACTATGGCCCATAAAACTCTTTAATCTCAATCGTAAAGAATTTGTGGTACCATCTTCAGGCATGGACACATTTAATCAGATAAAGCGAAGCCTTCTCCTTATGGAATCAAAGTGGGTAACTGAACCATTTAGAGGCTTTGATCCCTCACTTACCAGAATGATGCTTGAAACGAGGCCAAGTGTCATGATCATGACAAGCCTTGAAAGGGGAAATGCATCCAGAATTGAGGCGATCTCTTCTTCAATGGCACGGTTCAAGATTAAACCAACAATTGTGGATATAAGGGCTGAAAGCATATCTGCCAAATACACAGATCCCAGATTGGGAAAGGTTTTTTCATCAAGAAATTACAACCTCAGTAAATATGGTACGGACCACACATCAGGAAGAGTAATTCAGTGGGATCCAATCAATGAAGGAATGGGAAAGGCAGCATACAGGCTTGCCATGGAGGCGGGATGGTAATGCGGCCTAATTTGACTTTGATTTTGTCAGTAATTTTAGGATTCCTTTTCATTCTTATATTTTATTCAGGCGTGACAGGATTACTTGGAGATTCTTTCCTTATAGTCCTGGTCATAATTTTTTCCCTATCCTTATTACCAATATTCCAGGAGAAAAAGATTGAGGAAAAAAGAATATCTCCCATGAAGTTTCTTCCTGTAATCCTTATTGGTCTGAGTATTATATTCTCCTCCGGGTACCTATATTCACACTTTCCTTATTTTCGAATGCTATCCGGAAGTGGATCTGGCAATACCTCATTCTTCCTTGTTTTGATGTTATTCTCTGTCATAGGCATAATGGCACTGGAAACTCATAAAAACATTCAAACTCCCCTCATAATCAGCGGATACGACAGGGATGAAATAGAAAGGGAAATGAGTTTATTTACGAAAAGTGTTACAATGATTGGACTTCTCTCTCTCCTTGCAGGACTGGGGATCGTTATCCTTCTGGAAGGAGGACCGGATCTGGATATAGGACTGGTTCCAGCCATAATAATATTCTTCGTGGTTTACGCAGTTGTAATTACATCAGCTGTCAGGAAGGAATCATAATTCTGTTGAAATGGAATCACACGAAAATGTATGTAGACTCTTCCCAGTATGGTTTTCTATTTCTGATCCCTACCCCCTTCCGCTTTTAAAATTATTACGTAGACTCTTTTTCCCGAGTACCTTCTGGACGCATCTGCCTTGGATGAAGTTCCCTGTTTGGTAACGGTTCTTTCCAGTATCCCCTCTAGTGCGTCGTGCGTATTGGTTATGTTTCTTCCGAGGGCATAAACCTTATCGCTCGTGCACGTCTGTAAACATGCGTATATTCTTTACATCATTCAACATCGAAATGGAAAAGCTCACCGTTAATGACACAAAGTGAAAGTTAGTGGAGATCGAGAATATTCTGGGAAAGAAATATGCTCCCACACATCACAAAAAGGGAAGTGAGTGGAGAACCTACTAGAAGGCGTTTGAGCAAAAGATCAGGATTGCACCGAAGAATCTTTGATCAAGAATCTTGTGGGCAAAAATCAGGTAAGAGTTTTGCAAGTATGCTTTCCATATTTTCATGTTATTAGGTATAGATGTATCATACAACATCACTCACAGCTGAAGGTCTACCCTCTCTTTTTCAAGACGCTTTAACAACTACAATTTGATTTGTATACACTGTATTTACTACATCTCTATGTTTTCCCGTTGCAGATATGTTATTCAATAAAAGTCCGTAAATTCCCGGGTCAGGTGAATTTGTTTTTAGTATATTGACGACAAATTTTGTGGAGTTGTTGGAGAGAGTAATTGTGGGCATATAATAGAACGATGCACAGATTCCTTTTTGATTGTATTTTTTTTCGAAGTAAGCTGTGTAACTTGAAATTGATTTAAATTGTGAAAAACATGCTGAAGCATTATGAAGGCTTTCGTTGCCGGTATAATTCGATATGAAAAATAATCCTAAGGAGAGCGTATTAAAACCATGATTAGAAATGTTGAGTTGAAATGGATAGTCGTTTCCTGTAGTGCAGATATCTATGCTAACATTTATATTCTTACTTCCGTTATTTAAAAAATAGGATGAATTATTCTGTTTTACCTCAATTGTAATGTAGTTGAAGTTGGGATTATAAGGATACGATATCTGGATTAACACACCTAAAGATATTATAATCAGAACTATAGCAACCACGCCAATAGTTTTGGTTTTCAGGCACTCACCTCCTTATAATAGGCTAAAAAATGATAATTTGCATTTTCCTGGGACGTGGCAAAATTAACTTTAATACTCCACCTCCCTGGATAAAATTTCGATATGTTGAACAACTCCCCGTACCTAACATGCTCCTGAGGTTGGAGTTGAAAATTGGCAACACAGCATTTTGTACTATTATACACTGTTATGCTGCTGCCTGAACTAGTAATATTGATGAAAGCAATAAATAGGAGAGATGATATGTGCACATTCGGCATAGTAAAATGAAAACAGTTAGATCCGTGAATATTGTCTACCTGATATAAGAAGGTGAATCCTGTTGTGTTTGGTTCGTTTATTGTGATTGGGGAGGGTGTGGTATTGCTGTTGCTGCTCTGCATTTTTTGATAAACCGGTACTAATGCTGCTATTATTACAATTATAATTATTCCTAATATTATATAGTTTCTATTATTTTTCATTGAAAAACCTCCCTTTAACCGAGTGAACGTGAGATAGAATTGTGTTCCTGATGGCGATTGAATTCTTCCTAAAGAATATGGAAACACACGTAAGGATGAACATAAATATTGATACAAATTCTATAATGAAAATGCTGTTTCCCAGTTGTAGATAATTACCTGAAGCGTGTAGTTCAGAATGCATTAGGTAGAGTGGAAGGTTTGCTGAGTATCCAGAGATTGAAAATAAAAACATATTCGGAATGGACAGACCAGTGGTACCGTAAACAGAAGAAATCCTAGATGAAACTTCAAATGCGATTGGATACATTAAAAAAATAGATATTATCGAAAATACCTTGTTTGGCAAAATTGATGACAAGAATAACGCGAAGGTAACTGGCATCACAAAAATCACCATAAGAGCAAGAGATACAATAAGGGGATCAATTATTAATCCAGGGGTTATGATATACCCATTGTAAAAAATGTAAATTTCTCCAATAACTGAAAAAGAAATAACTATTGCAAAAATGAGAGCCATTGATGAAATGAACTTTCCAAGAACGTATCCCACGGTGTTAAAATTCAATAGCTTGAGGATTGTGAAATTTTTATTTTCTATATCGTCTGTTATGATAATTGCCGGAATTATAACTAATATTGGATTTAGATAACTAGCTATGTTACTATTATATATAGTTGACATAATATTGCTTTTGAGACCAAGATTGTATGAAACCAAGTTTATAATTTCCGACTTTTTGTTTATACTATTCGTATACAATAAGTCAAGAATTATCAAGATGACTGCACAGAGTATTATAATGAAATACCACGACTTTACCATCATAGTAATATCTTTTACGAACTGATACTTCAGTGTTTTTGGTACCTTTTTAGTCATTTCTTTGAACCTTTTCAAGATATTCTTCCTCCAAACTTTGGTACTGCTGCTTGACAATCCTTGCACCACAATCAATAAGATCCTTAATTACCTCGTTTTTTATTGATTCGTTGTCAATTGAAACGTGATATTTGCCCTGGAAACTCACTGCCTCCAATCCAAGTTCCTTGATTTTCTTTGAAATTGGATCTATGTCTTCGCACTCAAATGTTATTCGAAATATCATCTCATTCCCTGATAGTCGCGTCAATTGGCCATTTTTTAAAAGAAATACCTTATCTGCTATCCTTTCGACATATGTCATATCATGGCTGCTCATGATTATTCCCTTGCCAGATTCTTTCATCCGTTTGAGAATTTCTATAATATCGGAACAAGTTTTTGGGTCAAGCCCTTCAAATGGCTCGTCCAGAATTATGAGTGCAGGATTATTGTTCAACGCCCTGATGATGTCAACCTTTCTAGACATTCCCTTTGAAAAATATTTCATCTTTCTATTTTTAACTTCGCTAATACCCATTTGATTAAGCAATGCAACATAATTAGAAGACTGAGCAGACATATTATCATAATACGATAGATTCTCCTCAGCGCTCAATGGCTGGAAATTTATACTTGTCTCAGGGACATATCCAAAACTTCCGTTGATGTGAATTTCGCCACCATTCTTAGCAACCAATCCTAGGACAATTTTCAAGAGTGTAGACTTTCCTGCCCCATTTTCCCCGACAATACAAAAACACTCCCCCTTTTTGAGTTCCAAATCAACAGCATTCAATATCACTTTTCTAGATTTCCTTTTGAGAAATCCATACGATTTCCTTAAGTTTCTAATTTGCAGGATAATTCCATCCTCAAAATTATTCTTATTATTTTTTATTCTTAAACTTAACATATTCTTCACCACTCATCTTTAAATGTATATGTATTTATAATTAATCGTCACACTCTGCGATGAAAAATGCTTGGTTCCAAACTCCGAAAAAATGTAATATGCATAATAACCGGAAGGGATTTTATCTGATGAATTTGTCCCCAGAGACCATACAATTTTATCTTTTGGGTGTGAATTAGAAATATTGAACGGTAAAGGATAGACTAAATTATTTAGTGGACGCCGTATAAGATAAGGATTCTCAATGCAAGAGAGAGGATGAAGTTTTGAATCGGATATGTTCTTGTTTAAGCTCACTTTATTGTTTCCTAAAAAGGCAATACAAAAACCGTTTGAGGGAGAATCATTTATGTAATGAAAGTAAACATTTCCTGTCCATGTGGCGTTGAGAAAAACAGTGACGTTGTTGCTATTACTATAGTTTTCTTTGTTGAAATCCACAGAAAATGTTATATCTCCATAAACCGGCTTTTCCGATTCTAAAATCGCATAATACTGAGAAAAAACCAATATTAGAAAAATAGAAAAAATGAAGACTATTACTTTAAAAACTTGCTTCATTTCAATCAATCGAGGATGGGGCTTTTGTAGCAGTTCACCAATTGCAGGCTTGAATGTTCCAAAGTTGCCCCAAACCAACCAGAGGACAGGTAAGTTGTATTTCCAATTGAACTGAAATCTATAGACTGTTTATACCCTGGGTTGAAGGATACTGTTGTTGCAGTGACAAACCGAGCATATGTTTTCCCTCCGACGTGACTTTCAAATTGCCACTGATCGTTATTGATATACCCATGATTTTCTTGCATACAGAAGTCATAAAGATCGTATGTATAAGATATTCCAACCTTTCCTGTAACACCATGACAACCTGCACTAAGCGATGCAGAGACAGTTATCTGCGCACTTTGATCATATTTAATCATCCCACTAGGAGATTCGTATTGCAAATGACCGTATGAAACTGGAACATAATACTCACGCCCACGGTAATTTATCGGTGAAAGATAACTAGGGCAAGAAATTGAATTATAAATAGTACTTTTTGCACCCAAAGCATTGTTTGAATTTATATTGGCACCGTTCTGAGCGTTCACTTTACTATCTAAGATATAAAAGAGCAAATGATATGTTTTGTTATAATATTCATTGAAATATTGAATCACATTCGTGTGACCATTTGCTGAGGTGCCCTGATACGCACAACTTGCAACCTGTTGAACACTATAAGTACAAACTCCGTTTGAAATGCTTCCAGTTTCAGGTAAATAATTTATCTCCATAGGGACCGGACTAGTATTCGAGCTGTTCAGGATCGAAGAGGATAATCCGATCGTGGGTGCTATAAACATCACAATCATAGCAGATACTATTAACCACGCATTTTTTTTTCTGTTATTAAATGTCACACAGCAATCGATCATGTTAATATATATACATATTTTGTAGCGTATTATGCGACATGTAGATATGGAACGCCATGCTAAGATCTATCACTTTTGAATGAATTGAGTCACAATGATTTAATAATTTGGTTCTGATCCCATTCCATGCGTAGGAGATCTCTCGTTATATGCCTTGTATTATTTGTAACCTTATTCATGGTTTTATCATACGTACAGGGAAGTATTGAGGTGAGTGGACCAACAAGTTCAACTAACAATGGTATAGATTCCCTGGGGGCCAAAGGACAAAATGCCAGTGGATTAGTGAACGGGCTTCACTACCTGAAGCCAAATTTTAATACATCCTCACCTGCAAAGGATTCCAGTACTAATTGGAGTTCAACCGGTACCAAATTGGTGAGCGATCTAAACTCTCTTCATATACCTCAAATCGCAAAATTACCTCCAAACTTTAACGTTAAACCTGAAACAAAGGGCAGTACCGTATTACCATCCTATACAAGTTCTCCTGCGCCAATGGGTATAGGTAGTTATGGCCTGGTGAACAACAGTGGAACAATCAGTTCATTTACTTACTCAACCAACAGTTTTGATGGAAATTTTTCCTTAAATTCCGTGAAGGAACTGTATATGGATGGAGATTCAGGACACTCATTTTCCATTCAGTTAAACGCAGTTCTGAACAATGTCACGCTTTCCGGAGCTACAGGTTATCAATTCTGGACTCAGAATGTGGTTGACTATTCATCATCCTCTCACCAGTTGACGTTTATCGACAATGTATGGAATTTCAGTTCACCATCAGCAGTTATGGAAAAAAATACTATTCATTCGGGAAATGGTACCGTTGTCCCTGGATTGTTATATTATGACATCGGTCCCACACTGAACGTTTCAACCCCTTTTACCCTTAATTTATTTTTAAACACTGCAAATATAAACCAAAGAAACACAGTGTTTTTCAATTATTCCCTATCTTATATCTCTAAACAGGGAAAACATATATTCACGGTGGGTTCCTTTGATGAGCTGCAGTTTAATTCCACCGTTTCAGGGAGCAATGCAAAAATACCCATTCCAGAGTATGTTGTCAGTGGAAGTACCCTAACAAAAACAGGATTTATTCCGATGGATGCCGAGATGATACTTGGTGGTGAGGGCGGAGGATCAAACGCACAGTTCTTGAATATTAATGGGTCCATGGGCCTCAAATATAAAAATGATAATGGAACATACGAGAATATCAAGAGTGCCTATGATGTTGGCTCCCAAACAGGTGAAACATCAACAGGAATAAGTGAATACTTCTCAGGAAGCACCGCATACCTTAATTCAGGTCCATCATTCATCAATCCACTGTGGAATCTCTCATCAAACTCCGGACACTCAACCTTAGAAGGAAAGCTTGCACCCTCGAACGCTTTCATGTTCATATCTCAGGGGGGGAAGAGTAACAATCAATCTGCCCAGTGGTCGCCAGTAAATTTGAATGGTAATTTCAAAATGAGACTATATCCCGGCATTTACTCAATGGAAGCATTGATGAGTTATCATACTCCACAATTTAAAAATGCTATTTCCCTGCTCTCAGGAAACACAGTGAATTTAGGTACGATAACGGTTTCAAGAAATAATTCTACAGGATTATACACCCCATTTTACGCATTTAACAATGAACAGCTTGCCAACCTGAGTATTAGTGGGTCTGGTACCATAAACAATCCGTTCATTGTTCCAGGTACGTCATATTTCAATGCACAGGCAAAGAATATGCCTGATAGGATTAACGGGTTGTTTTCGGAGATAAATGATTATCTATACCCTATATTCAGTGGGGTCTTAATAACCAACACAACAGATCATACCATAATTGAGGATATGTCAGGAAAGGGAAATAATCCCGCCTTTCAGGTAGTTTACCAATCTTCATTACTGCCAATACTCATAGAATTCTTTGGTGTTACATCAACCAATTACCTTCAAATGATCTTTTATGAGTCGCAAAATATCATCATTTTAAACAATACACTATCAGGATGGTTCTCATCTGTAACCTTTAATAATTACACTCCATACAATATCCCACCGGTGGCGGCCTTGATGCTGTGGAACGTAACAGGAAGCCTTGTGGAAAGGAATTCCATTGAGAGCCAGGGTTCAGGATTACTTGTATACAACAATAATCACACGGATTCAGGGAACTATATCTGGAACAACACATTTACAGACTATTCACTTATTTCACCCGGTTCTCTTTATGGAGGTGCTCCCATAGGTTTAATCGTTGCCAGTTCAGGAAATACCATATACAATAACGAATTCAAAACCATAATACCAGTTGTGAGTCTTGAAGGGAAAGCAGGAAATTTATACACGGGTGGAATGGTAACATACAAAAATAGATTTAACATTTCAAGGGAACAGCCATCTTACGCTATTTCTGTTCTGGGGCAAAAACTCAGTGGTACCATAATACAATCGCCCTATGAGGGAGGAAATTACTATTACAATTACTTCGGAAATGGAAATGAATCATATAATGGTACAGGAGTGGGATTTGCATTTAACGGACAGGGATTATTGAACGGAAGCATTAACTACGCCTATGATCAGCTCCCACTTACCTTGAATGGTTACGCTGTTAACGTTAATGCACAGGGATTGCCAAAGACAGTAAACGGACAAATAACCACATATTTCGACATAAACAATGATATTGTAATTTTGCCTGAACTGGGATCAACCATATATCTGCCCAATGGAACTTATTCCACCAGTGGCATTGAACTTCAATCCAGGCAGATACTACTGAAACCGGTACTCTATGAAGGGAAAGTTGCAAATCCCGTGGGTGCATTCATAGTCAATGGACCTATGATAAACCTTACCTTCCAATATTCAGAGCTACTGAATTTTACGGTGTCAGAAACAGGGCTGCCCATAGGGACTCTCTGGGGATTTTCCATACCTTCCCAGGGAGAAGGATTTCTATCCACAGAAAATAACGTTTCATTTTATATTCTTTCTGGAACCTATGAGTTACTTCCACAGGATGCCTATGGTTATGAAGCATCAAATATCCCCATAGTCAATATAAGTGAACCAAACGAAGTCGTCAATATAAATTACGTTTACAGCAATAAATTGGTGAGCCTCTATTCCATAACATTCTCAGAATCCGGACTTCCCAGTGGAAAGGAGTGGTCTGTGACACTCAATGGCACAGCGCATAACTCAACAAAATCTTCAATAACCGTTCAAAATCTACCGGAAGGGAATTATTCATACTCGGTCAAACAGGTTGGGGGTTATAACAGTGTACAAGGAGGATTGATTTCCCTGAACTATTCAAGAGCCACTGTGGACATATCATTCACAAGAAGCTCCTCCATACCCACTGTTGCTTATATATTCATTGCAGTATCACTCATAGCAGGTCTGTTCGCTGGATATGTTCTATTTTACCTGAGATATGCCAGGAAAAAATAGGATCATTCCCAGGGATCGAGGTGGATAAATACAATAAACCTCATCTAAAAATTATTAATATTTAATATTCCTGATCACGAATACAAAATGATCATAAAAGTGGGAAAAACCCATGTTTAACATACCCGTAAAAACAAAAAATATAGCAGACTTAAAGAAATGATTAAATAACGCTTAGTTTATAGGGCATAAGGTGACTTAATGCAGGAGCTAATTTGTAACATTGAATTCCTCCAAGAAGGGGACGAATTTCAGGCAAAACTGAGGACAGAGATAGGAGGATTGATGGAGTACTCCGGCTTTACCTTCGAAGAGGTACTGAATCAGGTGATTATAGAACTGGAAGAGGAATTTTCGTAAACAATTGTACCAATAAAACTTTAATATTGAAAGCATTGATAAAGTAAATGAAGGCATTCTTTATAATAGTTCTTTCAGCCATCCTAATGGTTTCACCTATGGCCATTGGAAGCAATGGAAATCAACCCAACGGTGAAATACAGTTTGAGAGAACACCAGCCTTCAATTTTACACTAGGAAACCAGAATATAACACTAAATTTTTTCAACCCTCAATTTTTGAATTTAAATGAAAAAAAGATTATGGGAAATATGGCATCATTCAACAGTTCTGGTTTTTCCAGCAATCCCCTAAACACTAAAAATTTAAGTTTTGGAAAGGCTGTGAAAGAGTCTTATCACGAAAATATAAGGGGGAAGCTTAACGTATCCTATGACTATTTTGTTCAGGAACAGGTATTAAAAATGAATATGAAAGGCATTCCTCTTTCAGATCAGATTAACAATTTTCCCCTCTCAACAGGGTATCTGTTCATAAATATGACAATCAACATATGTAGTGTAAAAAGCAACGCTACCATCCTGACAGACAATGGGAGCATTTCCATAGGGAGTAACAACACGCTGAAAATCATTTATTTTATGAACGTACACTCAACCATGGGGGGTTCTTCAGCCATAATCGTACCCATCATTTTTTCATCGGAATCTCGGAATATAGGGGTTCAGAACTTCACCCATGCGATTTATACAGATTCAAAAACAAATTCAAAAAAATTGTTCAACGGAATTAATTTTAACATAGGGGACCATAAGAAAGTGAATTTCCTTTTCAATGACTCCTATATGGAAAACGGTGAACTGAGGAATGTGGATATAAAAAATATGGGAAGAAACGGTTCTCAGCTGAGTGCCCTGGCACTGGTATTTAATGAAAAAGGGAAGTATTCCAACATCAGTTATGATCCATATTTTTCCATTCCTGTTAAGAACATATTTAAAAATGTCACCGTAAAATATATTGAAAATGGCGTTATCAGCCTTATTCTGGAAAATTCCCTTTTCCTATCCGCAGGAATTGTTATGGGAGTCGCCATTATTGGAACAGGTTATGTATACAGGCGGAAGAAGGGATAATCTACTCCTCATCAAGCAGATCAATGAAACTGTCGGTTAATTCTTCAAGGAATGACTTTCTGCTGTTTTTAATAAAATCTTTTACCGAATCTGGATTTCTCAAGGATATGGTATTTTGAGAATCTACAACTATCCTGTCAGATATCAATGATCTTAAGGAATTTCCAATATCATCACCGGATCCCAGCTTCCTAAGAATGTTTTCCCTATCCATTGAACCCTTTCTAAGAAGCAGCATGATTATGGACCTGCTGGTTTTGCTTCTCAGGTGAAAACCGAGCAATTTTCTTTCGGAATTAGCTGAGACTGAAAGAAAATATCTTTTAAACCTGCCGTCTTTCCTTTCAACGATTTCTTCTTCCTTTACCAGCTTATAAAGATGATATTCCAGCTGGCCCAAGGCCATTCCTGACTTCCTCTGAATTGCCCTGAAATGCAGTCCAGGTTCTTCCTTCAGGATTTGCAGCAATCGGTCCCTGGGTTTGGAAGGCGGATTCAATTCTTTTTTCCTCTTATTATTCCTTCATAAAACAGTAACATTACTATCATTGCCGTGATCTCAAGGAGAAGTGGGTCGTACCGTGAAAGGTATGTGAGATCAAAGTACGTGAAAACTATGAATACCGAGTCCACAAATACCAGGGCAAAGAAGGAAACCAGGTATCTCATTATCCTCAATCCCTTCCTGACGGCCTTAAACGCTATGACAAAAAGGAAAATTGAAACTACTATATTTATTCCCGAAATTACGAGTGAAATCTGATCCAGATCAGGGGTGATAATCATTGAAGTCATATTATATTTGGAAAAATAAGTTTATTGGTTTTAAAACTTAATGGAATATCCAGAATTAGATAATTCCTTGATGAACTCCTTCCTGATTTCGTTATCTCCTTCAATGTCTTCAATCGACAGTTCATTTCTGTTTCTCTTGACCTTCGAATATGACTTTATGGAAAGATTCTCAATGAGCAGGAAGCTCCTGCCTCCTCCTGCCTGGGTTTTGATGGTATTCTTGAACACGTAATAGAAGAGGTCCCTGGGGCTGAGAATGAACGCTTTGTTGTTCTTTTTTTGGTTTTCCATAAATTTTGATGATATAAGAACGGACCTTCTGCTATCCAGTATGATAGCTTCCTTCATGGATGCATGCCTCTTCAAGTTATCAATGGCATAATTATAGAGCTTCAGATCCACACTTCCCGTTATTTCCGAAAAAAGCCTGAAATCTATAAATCCGAAGTACTCAACTATTTTTTTCACCATTGTTGTTGCTGCATCATTGACCTGATATTTTTCGATGACGTATCTGTATTTGGAATCAGAATCCTTACACACCACGGCGTTGATCCATAAATTTTTCAGGGACGCAACTGCACGATCATGGGATATTTTTGTATCTAATACAACATCCTCCTCCGTCTTGGGATAATCCATTACAATTTTCAATATCTCCATATCCTGTTTTTCAATCTTCTTCCCCCTGAGCGTTCTGTATAAAGAAATGGTCTCCATGGTGCCTTTGGAGTTCAGGTTCATGGGTCCATTGAAATTGAACAGTATGTCTGAATAAAAGTAACTGTCCAGATCGGTTGATCTGACACCATTGGCATGGGCTTCAGTGGCATCCCTTATTCCAAGTTTTGCCTCCGAAATTGAATCCATAACTGTTCTTCTCCTATCCGCTATGTTTGAATAACAGTACAGTGATCTCCGGAAGAGTTCATCGCCGTAAAGGAGTTCGGTGTTTTCCTTACTTTTAATGGCAATGTCCCTTGTTCGTCCGTATCCGTTCTTTTCCAGTTCTTCCCATAAATTGTCCCTTATACCTGTAATTATTACTGAAATACCTTTACTGAAATATTTCTCATCCACATAGTCAAAAAAGTCCTGTGCCATATCGTCCTTTTCAATTATGAGGTCATCGATCCATAGACTCTCCTGGGTCATTTCCATGGCCAGCACCGCAACCATGGTATTTCTGGAGAAGAACATGGTGTTCAACCCGCTGCTCTCCGTAACAAGTCTTCCGGTTATGATGGAAACTGGATCCCCAATGGGGAGCATCATGGTTTCACCCTCTGCCTTGGGTAATTCACCAAAATATGTGCCCCTTGGTCCTGAGTGTGTCTCAATACCATCAAGGTCACCCGCCTTAATATGGAACCAGAATGAATTCATTATTTCATTCTGTGTCAGTGGACCGAAATAATCAAGGACTATTTTCATGGCCATGTTTCTCTCCATGGTCTCGTCCACCTTAATTCTTGAAAAGAGACCGTCTTCCTCTGCCACAAGGATCCGATGTTCAAGACCATTCAAGATCTGCCTCACGTCCTTCCAGTCCATGGAGAGATGTTTTGACACGGCTTCCAAGGTGGCTCCACCGTATTTCAGAAAGTCATATGCCTCTGCTTCCTTTTCTTCCAGTGGTGATTCCCTGAGTTTCTGGAGGGCCATGGCCAGGTTCCTGTTCATTACCGTAAGTCTGTGTTTGAAGAACTTTCCCCTTAAAACCGGAATGGATATCTCATCAAGTTTACCTTTGCCACTGTCAATTCTTGCATCGAGGGACTCTTCCTTTGTGTAAAATCCCAGATTTTCCATATACTCATTTGTGTCAGTAAAATGGCGGAGATATTTCCCCAGCCTGACAACTGATGGTTCATAGGTTGCATGTTTCAGTATTTTTTCCAGATCACCCTTGATTATATATTGTCTGGCAAACACCGGAGTAACATATTCCTCACCTATAATCCCCTTCGAAACCATGAGATCCAGTGTTTTCTTCAGGTCCTCCTTTTTAACAGGGAATCTCACGGATATCTCATCCAGGGTCATGGGTCCCATGGAATTTAACTGATCGAAAAGGAGATCCTCCAGCGTGTAGGTGCATTCAGGAATATCTCCTATTATCTCATAGGATACGGTTTCCTTTTTAAATTTCCTTCTTATGAGGTACATGGATTCAAGACTTATGAGATCATTCCTGACCTGTGTTTCATCCAACCCCGTTATTTGCTGAATCTCCCTGGCTGTCTTGCCGCTGCATTCCTGAAGTACGATCTGCTCACTTTCATTGAGAATTCTATTTCTTGCAAAGAGTTCCTTGAATAGGGCAAATCTTTCGGGCAGAACCCAGTAGATACCCCTAAGATTTACACTCCACAGCATGTTTTCTTTCACAAGTTCCCTTCCCATTTCCATGGTATCAATGGATGAATAGGGAAAGGGTGAGTTGAACCTGCTTTTTGTAATATCCACCATGGGGAAGTGTCTGCACAGCTGTAAATATGTTTCCCTGTCTTCAATGTGGGGCACTCTGGACCTATAAAAGTTTTCCACGACCCTTGGATCCTTAACACTGAAATCCATGTATTCTGTTCCATAGACCCTATCCACAATCCTGCTTTGCAACTCCTTCATGAGCTTGGATCTTTCCTCCATAAGAACAACATCAGATACCCCTGCAAGGATCAGGGAGAGGGAAAATGGGCTTGCCTCATCACTGTAGTTCTTCACCTTAAACGAACCTGTGGAAATAACATCTTCAACATACTTAAGGGCTGAAGGCACATCCATCATATCATTCATTATTTCACGATAGGTTTCCGTTACAACCGGGAAGTTTGGTATATTCTCTATGGCTTTCAGGACCTTATCACTGCGAAGCTGTTGAATGACCACTGAAACCTCGTGTCCCTTGTATCTTCTCAGGACCATGAGGGATCTTGTGGCACATTGCCTGAATCTCTCCTTGAATACGGTTGTGTTCATTATGGATCTTTTAACATAATCCATAAAATTTTGTGGATCTATGAGATTAATCACATTTTTAATGGGAATGGCTGATTCCACGGTCAGCATAAAGCCATCATCAGTAACCGTAACTCTTGTATTTGTTTCATAGGTGTTTGCAATGGCCTGTGCATAGGCTCTGGATAGTGCATCATTAACCCTCCTTCCCAGGGGCACAAGGAAAATTATACTGTACAGGCCATTTTCCCGGTATCCTTCAGTGTAGAGGAATTTTTCAGTGGGAACCTGAAATTTTGATTGTGCCCTGATGTATGAAATTATGCTCCTTGCACCGTTCTCATCAAGGTGGTAATTTAACATGAGCCATTTCCTGAGATCCTCCTTTTCAAGATTATTCACGATGTAATCACGGAATTTCCCGATGAGTGATCCAAGATCATAACTTCTGGGTAGCATTTCTCCTGTCCACGAGGGTATGGTGGGTTTCAACCCCGTTGCATCCCTTACGATGACCCTGTTTCCTCTTGTTCTTATAAATGCATAGGTCCTGGCACCCAGAACGAAAATATCCCCAACTGTCATTCTCTCAACAAATTTATCACTCAGTTGTCCCAGATGCCTGCCACTTAGATCTATCACCCTGTAATCTGAATCATCGGGTATGGTACCAACATTCATGAAATAGATCATTCTGGTGCTCCTCTTCTTGCCGAAAACTTTCTGTTCCTCGTCGAACCATATCTTGGAATATATGGTATTATTCTCTATTCTCCCTGCAAGGTAATTTATCACCGACATGAAATCGTCCATTGCCAGATTTCTGTAAGGGTAGGATCTTCTTATTAAATTGTAGCTTTCCTCAATGGTCCATGTTTTTTCAAGGGACATTCCCACAACGGCCTGTGACAGGACATCCAGGGCCCCTTCAGGTATGCTTACCCTGTCAATCTCCCTGTCATAGGCAGCCTTTGTCAGAACTGCACACTCCACAAGATCATCCAGGTTGAAGACAACAAACCTTCCCTGGCTCAGTTTTGTTATGGAATGACCTGCCCTTCCTATCCTCTGCAACCCCTTGGACACAGATTTTGGGCTGCCTATCTGAACCACGAGATCAACACTTCCTATATCGATTCCCAGTTCAAGGGATGTGGACGATATGACGCATTTCAACTCTCCATTTTTCAGCTTTTCCTCAACACCCAGCCTTATCTCCTTTCCCAGGGACGAATGGTGTGCTTCAAGGCTATCTATACCCCTGGCCTTCAGCCTGATGGCCACATGCTCCGTTGCACTCCTGGTATTGGTAAATATGAGGGTTGTTTTATGACTTTCAATGAGTTCCACAAGAATATCATACATCCTTTCATTGGCAACCTCAAAGCCCGATGTGGTGAGGTCATCCACTGGCGTTAGTGTCATAAGATCCAGCCCTCTTTTAAGGTCCACATCTATGATATGGCATTTCCTCGGCTCGCCGTTCTCATATCCGCACAGAAAATTTGAAATTTTGTCCAGTGGAGCCTGTGTTGCAGAGAGTCCTATCCTGATAAATCCATGGGATAGTTCTTCAAGCCTTTCAAGGTTCAGGGAAAGAAGGGTGCCCCTTTTGGATGATGATACCTCGTGTATTTCATCCACGATGACATATTTCACATCCTTGAATTTCTCCTTGAATTTTGGGGCAGTTAACGAGAGAGCCAGGGATTCTGGTGTTGTTATGAGGATGTGGGGAGGTTTCTTGAGCATCTTCTGCCTGTCATTCTGGGTTGTATCACCACTCCTCACTCCCACCCTGATTCTGGGAAGATCCATTTTATTCTCTTCAGCAAGTTTGTATATCTCCCCAAGGGGTTCATTTAGATTCCTGTTAATATCATTGGCCAGAGCCTTCAGGGGACTGATATAAACACATTCAATCTTGTCCTCAAGGTTCTCCTCCCTGGATCGGAGGAATAATTCATTAATAATTGCCAGGAAACCCGTGAGTGTTTTACCGGTTCCTGTTGGACTGGAAACAAGCACATTTTCACCCTTGTGTATAAGGGGTATAACTTTCTTCTGTGGAACAGTGAGCGAATCATATTTGGCATTAAACCATCTGGAAATTATGGGATCAAGAAAGGGTAGATACTCTTCAACACCTCTTCTATTTTCATCTGTGCTTTCAAACGTGATAATCCTTAGCTCAACGTAAAAAGATATAAAAGGGTTTTTAAGTTTTTAAGGACACATTTCACCTGTGAATCATATAGTGCGATGTAGCTGTTGAACTCTCTTTGCTCAGCCTCTTGAGCAACTTTTCCCTTTCCATGGATTGTTTCCCTGTCTGCTTCAGGAGATCGTCAAAGAATTTAATGGCCATATCATAATCCTCGTGGCACACGGGCTTTGGAATTCCATCCTTTCCTCCAAGTGCATAGGAGTATCTCACCGGATCTTCGTAACTTGCCCTCACACCTGTTATGACCTCTGAAATGTAGCAGAGTGCTCTTATGGTACTCTTTCCGGCACCCGGAATTAAAAGGAGATCCTTCATATTTTTCGGTTCTAACTCATATATGGTCTCAATCTTCTTCCAAGGTATGTGTACAGCAAGATTTACCACTCTTTCACCACTGTAAAAATCCAGTGTCCTCTGTTTCTCCGAAGCAATTTTCGGTCTTTCCTTGATTGCCTCAATTATGGAATTCCTTGCATCCCTGCTTTCCGGACTGGATAGATCCAGGCACTGGTCGGAAAAGGAATCAGCCCCTATACCCATCCTGCTCTCTTCCCTTTCTTCCTTAATATTAAAGGAAGACCAGTGATACCTTCTGGCCATCTTTTCCTCCACATTGAGTCCCTGCTGGATCACGGCGTAATTTCCTGAATAATCCGCAATGATACCGTGAATATAGAGATCGTAGGAATCCTGCAGCATGTTCTGGTCAATCTTGGCCACCAGATCCGTTTCCTCAATCACTCTCATGGGAATATGTTCATTCTGAAACGATGAAGATCTCTTTCCTATGTCATCCCTCTTCTCCCTCATGTGGTTTCCCTTTCCACCGCCCACAAAGAAATCTAAATCTTTCTTTTCAGTATATTCCTTAAGAGCGTGAAGTGTGGTTGTTGTGGTTCCGCTTGAATTCCAGTCAAACCCCGTAACAAGACTGAGGGAATGGAACCAGACCGGATCGAACATCCTCCTTATCAATTCCTCCGTCCCGTAGGTATTGTTAATGAGTTCACATATTTGCCCCGTCAGCTTTACAATCTTCCTGTAAAGCAATTCAGGGGGTTTACCATAATGAAGAGGAAGATAGGCTGTACCATCTCTTTGAACAGGCATCTGATCATATAGTCAATACAAAGTTATGTTTTTTGTGTCCTCATATTAAACATGTTCATGACTATTAAGATATTAATAAACGATTGTTATATGGAAGAATGAAGCAGATTCCTCTACTGGGTGCCATAAGGGCAATGAGGAGTTTCTACTTTGGATACATTGCCTTCCTAATTCCTCTTTTTCTGGTACATATAGGTTTTTCCACCATTTACGTAGGTATTTATGCTCTGGTTGCCACAGTAGCAAGTTCTGTTCTTGTGTTACTCTCAGGGTTTCTCGGGGATCTTTACAGCAGGAAGAAAACACTCCTCATAATGTCAGCACTTCCAGCATTCATTTTTATCTCCTTTTTGGTCACAAGAAATTTTATAATTATTTTTGCAACGTCTCTTCTTGGAATCACATTCAGTGCCATAGGTGGTGGTGCTGGAGGCGGTCCCATTGCCCCCATCCTGACCGCCTTTGTGGCAGATAAGACTGTTCCTGGGAATAGAACAAGAATTTATTCACTTCTGATGATAGTATCCATAGTATCTGCCATTGGAGGGAGCAGCACTTCTGCGGTCCTTGAGAAGTATATACCAAACTATTTTCAGGTTCTATTTATTCTGGCCCTTGTACTGAATATATCATCCATTGTCCTCACCATGTTTCTGGAGGATACCAAAATGGAGAAGAGGGAATCTAGGGCACCCATTATGCCAACGGAATCGAGCAGCAATATAATGAAGATAGCGTTATCCGGTGCCTTTGGCAGCGTTGGTCTTGGCATTATAACGCCAATCATTTCCCTATACTTCAAGGATATTGGCCTGGAAGCTTACATGATTTCGATCATTTTCACAGCATCCTATATTGCCGCCGGTGTGGCAGTGTTTTTTGCGTCCTACATGGAAAGGATTTTTGGTTCCATATACGCCATCGGTATTTTCAGAACCCTTGGAAGTGGTTTATTCATCATCATACCCTTTGTGCCACCCATAACTGCCGGTATTATTTACGCCCTGCGTACAGGGTTCTATCAACTGGCACTTCCCATAAGACAGAGTTTTCAGATGGAACTACTGAAACCGGAAGAGAGGGCAAGGGGAAACAGTTTAACCGGTATAGCAAGGAGACTGCCCTACGGTGCATCCACAACGCTGGGCAGCGTTCTCCTCAGCACTGGATATATTGTCTTCATGTTTTCCTTTGCAGGCGTAGTTTCCATTCTTGATCCGGTTCTTTACGTATTTTTCTTCAGAAAATACAACAGGATGAGAAGCAGGGAAGAGGTAAATATGGTAGAAGAAGGGCATGAATAGAATAACTGGTTATTTTGTTTAAAACCAAGTAAATATTTAATATGTCATGAGACAATTTCAGTTCATGGCACAGTTCAAATGCTATGTATGTAAGGAAGATGTGAGAACAGGGGAGAAATTCACTTTCACCAAGAAAGGTAGTGTGCACTTTGATTGCTTTGTATCCGCAAAGAGAAAGGGAATAGATTCAGAGAAAGCCGAAATGCTGAGAACTCTATCACTCATACTTGACTCGGAACTTTCACATCTGTTAAATCTGCTGAGAATAAACCCAGAGGATGATAAATCAAAGGAATACGAAAGAGCAAAATACAAAGATATTGAAAAAGCCTGTGGGGAAACAACCAAAAAAATTGAAGAACTCTAATTCTTTTTCTTATTTTTAAACTCTGTGTAACCGCATTTACCGCAGGTCATCCTGTTTTCGTGTTCAGCCAGGAAAACTCCGGTTCCACATCTGGGGCAGCTTCTCCTTCCCCTTACGATCTTACTGTTTTCAAGTTTATACAGTTCCCTTTTTTGCATTATTGCTTCTCCTCCTTTACCTTTAGCCCATTCCTGAAAAGTTCATAATCCGGTTCGTACAGCATGGCATCTTCCTTCGTGGAATATATCTTCGAATATCCCCTTATTACATGGAGGCCAGTAAGCTGTTCATTTCTGTCCACTATGATAAGTTCCTTGTTGCTATTTGTATTCCTCGCTATTAACTCCTTTATAACTTCCCTCGATGGAGTATGATTCTTTTCAAATTCCACCGTGTACCTAATCTCCTTTCTCTTTAATAGTACATTTTCCTTTGATTCCTCAATTTTTATATTCATAGTCTTTCACTTCCATTTTTTCTATTATTTCTTCCGTCAATTTTTTAACTTTTTCATCTACCCTTATGGAACCTGTTCCCGTATCCGGAATTCCATAAACTACCAGTGAATTAACAGGAGCATAAAAAATTATTGGTAAAACTGCCAGATCCTCTTCACCGATTATTCTTATTTTTACATTCTTGTTTCCATTTATGCCCTCTTCAATGGTTTTTATCAGGCGACCCGTTATGACCCCCTGTGGGTTCTCCACAACCAAGGATCCTGGCCTATCGGGATAGGTCCTTTCTCCCCTCTTAGTCAGGAGATCGAAAACCATTATTTTTGGCTCAATTCTGTTCTTATCCATTAACTGGCAGGTATAGTCCCCAACTGCGTATAAAAATCTTGAATCCTGGCGTTTTATCTCTTCCACTGAAGTGATCCTGCCGTTATTCTTCTGTATCAGCTCTCTGGACTGATCCGTTAAAAAATAATTCTTATCGAACCTTAATTGCATATCGTCCTGATTCCTTGATTCCTGAAGTTTTTGCTATTACGGAGTTTTCTGTATCATTGATGATTAGGAACCCAAACCAGTCATCACTCATATGGGAATCTCCATGCTGTGGGCACGCTGCATCGAAGTATATCTTCTTGCATATCTTGCATGCCATTGTTCTCTTTTTAGTAGATTTTCCGGCCATTATTGAGCACTCTCTTTTACTTTACCTGCCTTCGGTTCTGCTGTACTCTTCTTTTTAGGGGCTGCCTTTGCCGGTTTTACCTTTTCGTCTGTTACTTTAACCTGCAACCACTCAAGTTTGCCAAGACCCGGCTGCTTCATGGTGAATCCTATTCTTCTATCCCTCACGGAAGAGGATGCCAGATTGAGCATGACGATCCTTACCCTTACCTTATCGCCTATTCTGATATCCCTGTTGGTATCCTTACCCACAAGCCTGTTCTGGCTCTCATCCATATCAATCCTGTCATCCATTATCTGACCCACGTGAAGAAGCCCCTCAAAGGGTCCAAATCTAACGAACGCTCCTATCTTTGGAACGACTGATACAACTATCCCTTCCACAATTTCATTATTTTTTGGGATGAACGCAAGTGCTTTGTAGTTAATCTTCTGGTAAACTCCACCATCGCCGTGAACTATAATCCCATAATCTATCTTTTCAATGTTCAATATGGATACCACGTAGCATTTCAGCATATCCGCTCTTGAATTCTTATCCGGAACGTAATCGATGAGGGTTCCCTGTAATGTTTCCTTGGTAACCTCCTCTATAGCCTTATCATAATTTTCCCCCAATAGGGTTGGAGGTACCCTTGCAAGATGTTCATCCTCTATAATTGCATACAATCAAAATCACCACAGATATCTGTTCTTTGTGTTGAATGAGTATATTTACTTTGTTAATAAATTTGATGCAGAAATGAAGAAATTTATTATTCTGTCAGACAAAATAGATCTGTTAAGCATAGGGAAAATTTAGGGGAATAGGTATTTTTCATAATGGATTAATTATCAAAACGGTGAGACATAATGAAATTTTCATTATCTTATACCTCGAGCCTCATAAATAAGGTGAATACCTTTAAAGTATTCAATGGATAACTGTGGGTAATCATGAGATCCGAATATGAAAACCTGACATTGGACGAAACACTGAAACGCCTGGAAACTGATGGAAAAGGTCTTTCAAACGATCAGTTGGATCTCAGGATAAAGAAATACGGTTATAACGAGGTGGAAACAAAACATGAATCCCTGCTCATGGGATTCCTGATGAAGTTCTGGGCTCCCGTGCCATGGATGCTGGAAATAACCATAATTGCTACCTATCTACTGGATAAACTCGATGATATGTACATAATCATATTCCTTCTATTTTTCAACAGTATACTGAGTTTTGCCCAGGAATCCCGGGCACAGAGTGCGGTAGAACTCCTGAAGAGTAAACTGTATGTCATGGCAAGGGTTAGGAGGGATGGAAAATGGATACAGGTAAAGGCCAGGGACCTTGTTCCAGGTGATCTTATACATATACGGAATGGAGACTCAATTCCAGCGGATTGCAAGATTGTGGATGGTGAACTACAGGTTGATCAATCATCACTTACCGGGGAGTCCCTGCCTGTTGAATGTGAAGCGGGAAGGGTGGTATATGCCGGTTCCACAGCGAGAGGCGGTGAATCCAGTGCACTCGTTGTTGCGACCGGTTCAAAGACATTGTTTGGTAAGACCACAGAATTGGTTGCAATCTCAAAATCCCAATCTCACATAGAGAAATTGATTGTTGGAATCGTGAAATATCTGATTGCCATAGATACCCTGCTTGTGCTTTCACTGGGCATATTCTCATATCTGAGTGGTTATAATATAGGTACCATAATCCCCTTTGCCCTTGTTGTTCTCATAACGTCCATACCTGTAGCTCTGCCTGCTATGTTTACCATTGCCATGTCCATAGGAGCAGAGGAAATGTCCAGGAAGGGTGCCATCGTCACCCATCTTACTGCCATTGAAGATGCAGCCGGAATGGATGTACTGTGCCTGGATAAAACCGGTACTATTACAACCAATACGATAACGGTGAAAGAGGTCAAACCCTATGGAATCTCTTCGAAAGATCTTATTTTGTATGCACTGATTGCTTCTGATGAATCTTCGGAAGATGCCATTGATGATGCAGTAATTTCCTACGCAAAATCAAGTAACATTTCCAGTTCTTCGTTGAAGAGAACGGAATTCAAACCCTTTGATCCTCACACCAAGAGAACTGAAGCAGTGATCGTAAAGAATGGACAGAAGATGAGGGTAATTAAAGGTTCACCACCCATTTTGATGAACATTTACCGTGTTCCAGAGGAAATGAATAAGGATATAGAAGAGGCATCTAAAAATGGGTTCAGAACCATTGCCATCGCCCTAGATGATGGGGAGAAAAAATTGGTGGGTATAATGTCCCTCTTTGATCCACCAAGAAAGGATTCTAATGAATTGATCAGGGAGATCAAGGAACTAAATATAACACCAAAAATGGTCACCGGCGATAGTGTGGAAATTGCAGGGGAAGTTTCAGATTCCGTGAGTATAGGTGGGAAGGTAGACAGGATTGCAGCCATTAAGGATAACCCTGAAGAGATTGAGAAAACGAATATATTCGCTGAGGTTTTCCCGGAGGACAAGCACGCCATTGTGAGGAGCCTTCAGTTCAGGGGACATACCGTGGGAATGACAGGTGATGGGGTAAATGATGCACCTGCACTCAGGCAGGCAGAGGTAGGAATTGCCGTGAGCAACGGTACGGACGTTGCAAAGGCTGCGGCGAGCATAGTTCTTACGCATGAGGGGTTATCCGATATTGTTGAAGCTGTCAAAAGTGGAAGGAGAATCTACCAGAGAATGCTTACATATATTCTCAACAAAATAATAAAGACGATTCAGGTTGTTTTCTTTCTTACAATATCCTTTTTTATATTTAGATTCTTTGCTACGACACCCTTTGATATCATACTTTTGATATTTGCCAATGATTTCGTGACCATGTCAATTGCAACGGATAATGCCAGATATAGCCCTTTCCCGGAAAAGTGGAAAACAAAGCAGATTGTCCTGTCATCGGTCATTCTTGGTGCTCTCCTTGTGGTGGAGGGTATATTAGCCCTTTCTTTTGCGCTTTATATGGGATTGAATCACTTTCAGATTGATACCTTTGTATTTGACCTATTAGTATTCTCAGGACAATTTACGGTATATATGGTGAGGGAAAGGGATCACTTCTGGAAGTCCATGCCAGGAAAATGGTTGATAACCGCCACCATCGGTGATATGGCCATCATTATCACCATTTCACTATTTGGCATATTGGTGTTTCCATTACCAATCTTTTACATTCTATTCACACTGGGATTATCATTCATCTGGATGGTGTTCATGGATACTTTCAAAAATATAATATTCAAAAAGTATAAGATCTGAGGCATCTGGTAGAACTCCAACCTGCTATGCTTGAACCCTTTATGGAACGATGCTTTCCCCCTGATATTGTTCATTGCCTTTTGTAAAATTCCTCACAATCTTCCTGATCGTTAAAAAAAGTATTGTCTGTAAGCAGAATGAATTGATCTTCTTCAGGCATAAACAATCATCTGGGAATCACATTAGATTTCTTTCAACGCTCCTATGGTTGACCAGATATGTTAAAGATTGACTTCGTTCATTATGAAAACCAAAAGAGCTCAATTTGGCAGCAATTCTCGTTTTAGAGAAAGAATGAAACATATGGCATTTTAAGGGAGTTTTTCGCGATGATAATACTGTATAAAATTCATCATTTACTATTTTGTTTCATAATGCGCTTTTATCTTAAAGATTTTCGGGGTCCAGCGCACATATTTAAACGTTTAGGATAAATTTTATTTAATATTAGCTGATATTATATTGTGAAGATCAGTGACATAGACAAGAAGCTTGACAAGAGGATTATTCTCAAAGTTAAGCAGAATACAGAACTATTTCACACGACTTCAAAACTGGATATTAAACTCCCAAGTTACGTATATGGAATGGAAGGAACATCATGGATCAGTACTTATTTCCCAAAGAATCTCAAAGCGAACAACGTTTTACTCTTCCTTGACAAATTCAAGGCGGTTGAAAGGGAAGAATCCTATGTTATAGATTCAAGAATCAACAATAAAAAGGATCTTGCTATAATTGGTAAATTCATGGAATTGCCATCATTCATAATAAACAGGGCAGACATAAGCAGTGGTTTTCTTAATGTTTATGCAAGATTTCACCACAGCCAGATGAACGAAGTTTCCAAGCTTCTCTCCCTGTACACTGAGGACAAAGAAAACTCCAGGGTTGAATGGTTGGGACCGACCAGGGGAATAATGAAAGCTGGGGATGTTATAAATTCAGAATACCCCATATCCCTCATTACATGCAAAATTGAATTAACACAGGAAGATGAAAACTTAAAAAATGTTCTGTTCGAACCCGAAACCATGGGCGAATTAAAGAGCAGTGAAGAAAAAAATGGTATGATGAAGGCTGTCATATATACTGATCACAGAATAATCAGAGAAATTGATGGGCTTATACCAGTATCTGAGGATGATTTCATCTATGAACTTAGCTTTACCAATCAATTGTTAAAGGAAGCAAGAGATCTCGCCAATGACAACCACATAATGAGAATACGTTCGTTTATCAGGGAAAGTGAGGGAAAAATACACTTTTCAGTGTTTGTCCCAAGGGCTAATATTTATGAACTATCATCTCTAATTTTTGACCTCGCTAGAGAACACGATGGGGAAGTTCAGATTGAAAATCTTATGCCCTATTCTCCCGATGTATGGGATCTGATTTAACAATAGAATGGACATTAAGTGAGTTACTTCAATTGCCCATTAACTTAATTCCTTGATTTCTTTTTCGAAATTATCTTTGAAGTGATCAACGATTTTTTGACTTTGAAGAATCTTGCTATCAGAAGTATAGTACCTTTTTGCTTCAGTCAGCGCAAAAAAACATAAATGAAACCTGTCACTTTCCTGAACTCTTGAATCGTCAAAACCAAGTTCATCATTCAAAAAACCAAGAGTATCGAAAAATGTTTTATTGTCTTCCTTATTTCTTATCACATCTTGAAATCTTATTATTCTAATCCTGTTAGTTCCGAGTAGATTTGACAATTTCGTTATCCTTTTAATGATTCCTTCCTTCACATCTCCTTTTGAATGTTCAGAGAGGAGACGTTTCGAAATTTCCCCAGCTTCATTTGTTGAAATTATAATGTAACTATTCCCAGGATTGGATCGTTCAATCCGTTTCCTTACCTCCTTAGCACTATCATCTTCATTAAGCAGGTAATTTATGAACAAATTCGCATCAAATTGGTAACAATCTGTATCTAACACTCCCTTGACACCTACTGCCATCAATTATCAGTCATTTCAAGTGTTTTTAGGTCCTGGGAAACTTGTTCAACATATCTGCTGTCTTTATCGTTCTCAATCAAAATATCAGATTTTATGTTATAGACATGGTCAATAATATGTTTCCAATCAAGTTTTGGATTGCTTTTCCTTACGTTTGTTATGCTAGCAGCAGTTTCAAGCCATATGGTCTCCTTACGGTATAATTGCTCAATTCTGGGATAAAGCTTGTCAATGGCTTCACACACAATGGCCTCATCCACATCGGCTTGGTTCAATGAATAATAATCTTTGGCAAGCTCAGGAGAATATGGACCATGTAGATACATGGAATAATTATACTCAAAATCAACACCGAGTAATTTAGTGAAATAAACTATCTTTTGTAGCTTAATCCTTTTATCCATTCCATCATCGGTATCTTCCTTTATTTCATTAATATTTATATGAAGTTTTTTAATTAGATAAGCCAATTTTACTTTATTAGTGAATTCTGACATTATTTTTATATATCTCAAATGGCTTAATAAATTTGTTCTTTGAGATATGGCGGAAATTGTTGATTGATTCTACCCAACCTTCCTAACTGGCATTATTCAAATTATGCAATAGATGGGCTTTATCCCTCATTTCATTATTGTATGTATTCTTAGCCAATGAATTACTGAGCTTTGTTTCCATTGCTTTATCTACCGGATTCAGAGTATTCATTCCCACTTTTGCTCTTATGTTTTCTTGCAGTTGTTAGCATAATTGGTAATTACGTGATACATTTTGATTGCTTCTAAATCCAGTATTATCCGTAAGAAATGATACAAAATATAATTATAGTGTCAGCTGCATATAACCGCCATAGCAGCATGAGAAAATTAAATATAGGGCAATTGACTTACATTAATTGCGAGCATGGTCTCAGACCAGAGAGCATGTTTATTCGCAAATTCGAATTAGACATACTGTTTACAAATTTTTTATTTCATTTATGTTGACAACTTTCACGTTAAATCCAAGTTGAGAAAGCCAAAGCCCAGACCTTTTCCCATTTTCACCAAAATAGACAAAATAATCTCCTTCTCTGATTAGGCTCACGTCTGTCTTTGCGTTGAAGAATTTGTAATATCCACTCTTTTTAGAAGCAAAGTTTAAAATTGATTCAAATGCAGGGGACAATTCTATAATGTTCTTTTCTGAAATTTCACCCATTGTCTTGTTGTCTATACCTTCTTTGAGAATAAACACTGATGGGTGAACTAAGAGGTTCTGGACATCTATCTTATCTCTTCTAATCGGTACTATGTAGTCAAGCTCGTCTATGAAATCGACTTTGATCATTTTCTGCTCGAAACAAGCTAGTATATCATCAGTGAAAAGTTTCCTCTTTGAGGCATAAAGGCGGTTATCCACTATCTTTGTTATGATGTCTGCAGTGGCGATGGATGGGTTTGTATCATCAGTACCAACAGCAACTTTGGATGTTTTTGTTATATATTCCCAAGCCAGCGTAACTTCACCTTGAAAGAAATCAAGCAAAATCACTGAAGATGAATTCTCCTTATTATTCCTTAAATACTTCCAAGCGCAGCAATGGGGATAAGCACTAGAAAGTTCTTTTAAGAACTCGACCGGTTTAACCGACTCCACTCCTCCCCTATCTCTTCCATACTTATTGATTTCTGGGATCTTTGTCGAAGGAATTGTTGTGTAGTAAATTGTAATCTTAGAAATATACGGAAGGGCTTCATCAAAATAAGCATCCAGAAATTCACTACCCTTGTCTCTACCAAGTTCCGACATCACTCTAAAAGATTTCAGGACGTTAAGATTTGATTTTATGCCAAACTTCATTTTCAAGTTGTTTAATATCTCTCTATATTCCCTAATGAAAGTTAGAGGATCGTGGAATTCAACAGCGGCTCCAATAACTCCCCGAAAAGATTTAGTGGGGTTTGACCTAATAAAATCTTTGGCATCTATTGCAACAATTCTATCACTTTTGGAGAAAGTTTCACTCATTAAATTGTTGGTCATTTTACAGGTAAAAGGTTGTGTGTGCCAAGGAATCGATATATCCTGCGGGTGGAAGTCCTGCATAGTAATTACGTGTGCGACTATGAGCTTGAACCACGAACTGCGGAGTAATTTGCAGTATCGAAACTGGTTGACGAAAT
>JAJYRA010000028.1 GCA_021794355.1 Thermoplasmata archaeon
TTTAACCCTGAAAGAAAGCATTCCTCCAAAGCCCCTCATGTTCTTTTCTGCAATTGAATGATACTTATCTCCGCTCAACCCCGGGTAGTTCACGGATATCACATGTGGATTTTCCATTAGAAATTCAGCTATTTGTATGGCACTTTCATTATGTTGCTTCATTCTAAGGCCAAGTGTTTTCATTCCTCTTTGAATCAGGTATGCCTGAAATGCGTCCATTGTTCCACCAAGATTCATTCTTGTATCGAAAACATCAGAAAGATCCCTGTTTGAACCCACAAAGCCTGACATTGTGTCTGAATGGCCGTTAAGGTATTTCGTACCGCTGTGTACAACATAATCCGCACCAAGAGATACCGGATTCTGATTATAAGGAGAACAGAATGTTGCATCAACAACAAGGGTGATGCCGTTCTTATTGCACAGTTCACCAATTGTTTTCAAATCCAGAACTTTCATTGAGGGATTGGTGATGCTTTCCGCATATATCACATCATATTTTTTCAAATCAAAATCAATAGAATTTAGCTTATCTATGGGCACAATGTCCACGCCTATGCCATATTTCGGAAATTTGTTCTTGAAAAAACTGAGTGTCTGGCCGTATAGATCTAAAATGGACAGCACTTCCTTCTTCTTTCCGGCCATTGACATCATCAGGGAAGTTATTGCAGCCATTCCGGTTGAAAATGAAATTGCATTTTCTGTTCCTTCCAATGAAGCATATTTCTCTTCAAGAGCTGTCAATGTTGGATTGCCAGATCTGGAATATATGTAGGGCTTGCCCGTTTTTGGGTCTTTAGCTATTTTATCATTATAATTTGGGTAGATAAATGTTGCATTCTGAAATATTGGAGTTACTACATTTCCATATTTTTTATCCTTTATTTCTCCTGAACCCACTGCCCTTGTATTAAAACCACGATTAGCCATATCATTAGCATGGGAAGAAATATAATTAACCTTTACCCACCTTAATTAAAGGGAGGCTATGAAGAGAATATAGGAATGCATAAATATTAACATATCTTAAAGGAACGGTATATTTCATGGGCAAATTTGTTGTGGTTGAAGGCATAGACAGATCAGGAAAAAGCACTCTTGCGAAAAACATAGGTTTGAGTCTCCGGAATAGTGGAAAAAGTGTTTTTTTAACCCACGAGCCCACGTCTTTCATTGATTCCGGCCTTAATATTATATCTAAATTGAAAAGGAATGATTATCTCATTCTCCTTGCAATGTTCATAAGGGACAGAATTGAGCATAACAAAGTGATAAGGACGAACCTGGAGGAATGCGATTTTGTCCTTTGTGACCGATATTCACTTTCCTCCCTTGCTTATCAGGGTGTTTTCCTGATGGAGTTGTTCGAAAATGTGGAAAATTTCTACCCCTGGATTGAGAACGTTTTATCCATAAGCCACCTAAAACCAGATCTTACAATCTTTATCAATTATGACGGAAAAGCATTCAGGCAGGGAACAGGCGAGAAGAGGGAACTGGAAATGTTCGAGGAGAATGGGTATCTCCAGGATGTTTATGATGTATATATGGAAGCTATAAAGAGGGGGATTTTTTTCAGCCCCGGAGCAATTATAGGCGGCAATGGAACCAAGGAAGACATGCTCAAAGACGCAATGGATGAAATAGCTAAAAATTTAAACAGTGATTGATCAACTTCTTCTGAATGTCCTAAACCAATTATTACTGGGTTGTGACAATAACCTGATCTCCATCAAAAAGGATTGTGTGTTCTGCCTGGGAAATCATTGCCCCCTTATGTTCCTTTAACACTGCAAAGTGGCTTATCTGTTTCATGTATAGGTTTTTCTTCAAATATTCTTTATAGTCCGGTTTAACCTTCTCCAGCCATCGCTCTGCAAAAGGCAAAGTGCTGAAATTCTGTATAACAGGATCCCTCGGATCAGGTTTTGTTCCACTGAATATATAGATATTTCCCCCCATTCCATTATGGATAAGGCCTATGCCAGTGGATGCAAATGGTTCAATGGCTATGAGCTGGCCATTCTCGATCCTTCTTCCGTTTCCATCATCATAGTTTGGTATGAAAATAGTTGAATGAAGATCGTTTCGTTTGATTCCATGCCCCCCAAGGTTTTTTACAGGCCTGAAGCCGAATGATTCTATCTTAGCCCCTATCGCCTGGCCTATTTTGTATATCTCTATGCTGGGGCGCAATACTTTGAGTGCAGCGTTAAGGGCTTCCCTTGCACAATCTATAAGGCTGCTGTACTCACCCTTTCCACCAACCTCCACAGTTGTTGCATTGTCTGAAATGTATCCATCTACCTGTGCTCCTATATCAACCTTGACCAGGTCCCCGGTTTTAAAGGTTTTCTTGTCATTGGGCGATGGTGTGTAATGGGCCGCTTCATTATTTATTGATAAATTAAGTGGGAACGATGGCTTTCCGCCATTTTCGCGGATAAAATTTTCTGTTTTTTCAGCAACATCAAGAAACAATGCCCCTGGCTCTATCAATGATGAGGCAACCTCCAGGGCTTTCTTGCCAAGTTTTCCCGCCTCCAGAATTTTTAGCCTTTCTTCTGAATCCATAGGTTGGTATTTTATCAAAGAATTTATATGATTGCTTACTGTTTTTCACTTAATACGAATTTGCATGCCTTTGAATTTTCTAAAACTGTATTCATGTATATTACGTCCATCCCGAAAATTTCACTTAGAAAATTCTTTTCAAATGAACATGCTTCCCTGTATTTTTCGGCTATTCTCATCAACGGGCAGTTAAACTCAGATATTTCAATTGTGCCATCTTCCCTTTCTGAAACCTCAGCGAGGTAACCTTCCTTATTCCTCATTTCTTCAAATTTGCCGAGCATGCCTTCCCAGTCTCTATTGATCAATTCTATTCTATATTGTTCCAGGAGTTTTTCATTTCTTGTTGCCAAAACTTCTTTAATCATATCACAGCCAAAATTTTTCTCTATATATGAAAGGGCGTCTTCTGCAATGCTTCTATAAGTGTCCTGAAGTTGTTCGTATGCGTCTGTAATTACGTTTATCTTACAAACCGGCCTCCCCTTTCCTGTCTGGACATATGTCCTGGAAATAGCCCCATCCTTTTCAAGCAAACTTACCTGCTTTAGAATCGCTGTCTTGGACATTTTCATTTCAGTGCTGAGTTGTGAAAGCGTTGGAGATTCAAGCTTTTTTACAGTTTCCAAGACCCTTACCCTGGATGGCTTACCCCTTGCAGATACACTCACAGATCACTATTTTATTATCTTTATTAATCATTTTCATAAGCTTTGATCTTCAATAAATATTTATTGCTTGCCTGTAACTTCAAAAGCAGAATTTTCTACGCAGAATTGCCCTCGGTTAATCCAATTCTTTAAATTCTGCGGGCGGCCCTGTTCCTTTTGCGTATTTAATGCTCAACCGTTTTTCGGATATCCTAAGATGGCGATGGCCATGGAAGTGATTGTGAAGTTTGAATCACAAAAATTAATATTATTCACTATATATGGTTAACAATGCTGATTCCAGTAAAACAGGGAATTATGAGATGGGAAACACCTGATCCGGAATTTGACTGGATAATGGTGGGGCACCTAATAATTGCCGATGGACAGGTTGTTATTGTAGATCCGCCTTTCGTCCCACACCTCATTGAAGATATAAAAACTGTTGGGGATCCTGCTCTTGTTATCCTTACTACAGCAGATCATACCAGAGGTGCTAAATACCTTTCACAGAAACTGGGTGTCGATTTGTTTATGCCAAGGCAGAAACCTGCAAGATACCTGAACCCGGAGAAAATGCTTGAATGCAAAGGCATTGCTAAGTTTAGATATTATGACGAAAACACTTCTATCCCGGTGAATCTGAAGCCCTTGCGGTTTTCTTTTAGCGGCAAAGACGGATCCCTTTTATTGGATGAGATGGCGCTGTTAACCCGGAACAACGAAATAATTGTCGGAGATATTGCTTCGGGAAGCCCGGATGGAAAGATCCTTTCTGGCGAAGAATCTTTTACGAAAACTCCGAATAAAGTTTATTCAAAAGCCTGCTTTGACATTATAAATAAAGTGATTGTTTCTAACAAAGTGGAAAGCCTTATCGCATCACATGGCCAAGATATATTGAATCTCGCTAATTGATTTTCTTAATGCGGATAATTAATTATCCATGATTCAACAAACTGGATTTATTGCATTTTTCCATTCACAGTGCTCTGTTTTCTTCCGTTAGCCTTTATGTTACAGGATCTGCCAATATAAACAACTTTCAATTTATCCAACGCAATCCATCTGCCAAAATATGTAATTTACAAGTTAAATCACAATAGAGGATTCCGAATAACTCCTTCCCTCTGAACCATAATATTTATTCATGGAATACGCATGTTGCTGTATGAGTGACCTGTTTGACCATGCATTGAGGGAGAAATACAGAAGCAGCGGGATCCATGATCCACTTGCATTCATAAAGGATGCCATTGACTGGAATGCATTTTCAACACTTTTGAAGGATCTGTACCACAATGATACGGATAAGGGAGGAAGGCCAAATGTCCCAATCATAACAATGGTGAAAGTCCTATTCTTACAGAGCATGTTCAACATGGTGGATGAGCAGGCAGAAACCATGATCAGGGACAGGATATCCTTCATGAACTTCCTGGATTATCCTGATCATTTGCCGGATGCCACAACCATATGGATATTCCGTGAGAGACTCTCAAAAACCGGAAGAGACAGAGTAATATGGAATGAGCTCCAGAGGCAGATGGAATCAAAGGGGATCAGGGTGAAGAAGGGATCTTCACAGGATGCCACATTCATCACTTCTGATCCTGGCCATGGAAAGCATGATGAACCACGCAATGAGGGAAAAACAAGGAGATCCAGGGATGGATCACATACAAAGAAGAACAATAAATCGTATTTTGGATATAAGGGACATACCATCGTGGATGACAATAAGCCTGTTCCCACCATAAGATCCTATGCCATCACCACGGCAAAGGATCACGATACTGCCATAGATCTTTCAAAACAAGGAATAACAGTTTACAGGGACAAGGGATATTTTGGCCATGATCCAAAGGGATTCAACGGAACCATGGACAGGAATGTGAGAGGGCATAAAATGCCAATAGAATCCATAAGAAGGAATCTGAGGATATCAGGGAAGAGATCACTGGTGGAATATCCCTATGCCATCATGAAAAGGGCGTTCCACTTCTCCCATGTTCTGGTAACAACCGTAAGAAGGGTGAGGGTGAAATTCATGTTCGCGTGTTTTGCATATAATATCCATGCGATGAAAATTATACAGGGATAGCGGTAGCTATGGAAATTTTCATGAAAACATAAGGAAACAATGGGATAAAAGGGCAAAATGGGAAGGATTGCCAGGATATTTTAATGATTTATGGCGTTG
>JAJYRA010000063.1 GCA_021794355.1 Thermoplasmata archaeon
AATCCCTTACTTCATCAATGCTCACCTTAGAGCTCTTTATGAATTGTGAAGACCTGACATGGTCTCCCAGGTTACCCTCTATGGCTTTCACTGCATGCCATTGCTGAAACACCGGGGGAATATCCTCATTATGTGCATTGGTTTGCAAGGATATGGCAGCCTTCATACTTCGTCGACGCATTCGGCTTCCCCTCCCAGTCCTTTCGGTGCTACATCGCATTCTCTTTGTCGAGTAGAGAGCTAGCGCAGTTTCTTCGCACAGCCTGATTATATCTCAACATCCCGTAGAGACAGCTCTCCGAAGATCCATTTCCAGCTCCCCCTCTAAGATTCCGGACTGATCCATTTCGGGTATCCGGCTCCAAGTGTCTCTTTGATCACATGTACCCTTCCCTTTCGGTTTGATGCACATTTCGTCTTCGATATAACGGCCCCAGAACTATGCCTTTCCAGTGACTCAGACCAGTAAGGCATCGGCTCCTAGCTCTAAGAGCAATGGCCTGTCCATCCGTTATCTCGAAGACCACCATACCCAGTGGTCCTTCGCTCTTCCTCCTTATTATCAGAGGCTTCACTGCTACTACTACCACATCCGCCAGGCCTTGAACAATCAACGGAGTTGGCATTACGCATTCCCCCATCAACCTTCTATGTCCAAGGTCCTTTCCTGCTTTGCTCACAAGACCTTGCAACCATGCTGTTTCCCTTACACCGGAGTGTTTTCCAGATGCACATACCCATCTTGTCTGGAAATGCTGATTTCGCCAAGTACTGACTGACTCATCACACTCACCAATCCACTTGAACTGTATTCTTGTGGTGCAGATTTCGGCGCTGCAGAATTCGTTCATCATTACTACGGCCTGGTTGCTCGCTCGCATCTCTGTACAGCCCCAGCTTGCGCTGGCAGATGCTTTATCCTCGGAGCTTTCACACCGGCGATTACTCAACCGGTGCGTCCGATTTGCTACTATGATTCTAGGTTCTTTCATAGGTTAGTCTCATCTCTAACTGGTCTTGTGAGGTTACAGGCTGCACCGATACGGCCTGCAGTTTCGCATACGGGTAGCTTCAACATAGCCATCGCTGGATATGCTGTGCCTTTCACTATCCGGCTGAATGCACAATTGCCGGTTCCAGATTTCCACTGTTTAGTCATAGAGCTTCCCTGGCGCGCCAACGAGGATTTGACAATGTCGGTGGTTAATAAGTTTCTATTCTGAGGATTCCTAATAACCGAAAAAATGGAATCTTTCAATTCATTGACTCTTGATGGAAAAGGCTTATCCGTCTGTGTTGAGGGAAACTTATTAAATTAGGATTTTCCAAGAAACCGATGTTTTTAGAAATCCTCTCCTGTCATAATCATTGTTTACTCAAAGGAATAGATGACAATCGGCATGGTATTTTGATATCATGAAAAGATGAACATTCAACCTTAGCAGTTTATAGCAATATGGAATAGGAGCATTGAATTGCGTCAAGAATCTGATGACCCAAAGTAAACTGGAATAGAAATTCCTGAATAGTTATAGCATTATAAATCCGGGCCTTTCATAATTACACTTTAAGTTTCTGGTCTTGAAAATTCAAAAACTGAAAGTTGAATGTGGATGGAGGATTCAATTTTTAATTCAATTAAATGGTTCGCAAACACCTAATCAGAATTTAAGGCATAACTTTCTGATATTAATGAGGCTTCAATTTTTGTATAACACATGGGAACAGGTTCAAACCATAGATATCTGTTTATCAAGGCTTAGATTGATAACTGCCATTGAAGAATTATGAGGGTCTTTCCATTCTATCATTGATATATCTCGAAGCTGGGTGTAAAAGTATTTAAAAAATGGGGCTGATAAGTCTTTCTCTATAGGGAAGATTTGGACTT
This sequence comes from Thermoplasmata archaeon, assembly GCA_021794355.1. Lineage (GTDB taxonomy): Archaea > Thermoplasmatota > Thermoplasmata > Thermoplasmatales > Thermoplasmataceae > Cuniculiplasma. Next base: position 1,892 of record JAJYRA010000063.1, read on the forward strand.
TTACTCTGACGCCCTGGCCGGGATTTGAACCCGAGTCACGGGCTCGACAGGCCCGTATGATAGGCCGCTACACTACCAGGGCACTACCAGTAAGCACGTAATTGCTAAATGATTATAAAATTTGTTGATAATGCAATAAACTATGACACCTTTTTTCCTTTCAGGGTGTTTTCCATGGGACAACCACAGAGATGAAAAAAACATATATGAAACAGTTATATCCTGATATGAAGGAGAATTTGTATATTGGTGTTCTGGGTGGGGCAAACCCGCACGAAAAATTTCTGGATATCGCATATGAAGTGGGAACATTACTTGCAAAGAACAAAATAACGGTGTTATGTGGTGGTCTTTCCGGGGTCATGAAAGAAGTTTCGAGGGGTGTTCACGATAATAATGGTGTAGTAATCGGTATTTTACCAGGTTATTCAAGAATTGAAGAAAATGAATATCTCACATATTCCATAACAACCGGTATAGGGTACGCCAGAAATTTTCTAATTATCAGGGCTGCAGAATCGCTGATAGCCATTGATGGATCAAACGGAACTATTTCTGAAGAGTCCTTTGCCATAAGTGAGGGAAAGGATGTCATTGGAATAGAAAGTTTGGTTTTAAAGAAATCCCGGGAAAGGGAAGGAAATTATTATTCTGCAAAATCAGCCGAAGAAGCCGTTAAAATAGCTATAGCATCAGCAGAAAAACAGAGAGAAAAACACATCAGAGATCCACACTTTTTTGATTCTTAAATATCTTTTCACTGGCAAAATATGCGTTGTAACCCATTTTTCTGGCTCTTCCAGCCATATATGCACTCTGTAATCCCTGTGTGCAGTAAAACACAACATCCTTACTTTTTTCAATATTTTTCATTTCTTTCTCGAGTTCAGAAGGGTTGATTTTTAACGAACCATCAGCATGCCATTGCTTATAGGAAATTGGATCTCTTACATCGAAAACAATTGCATCTTTTGGTAGGGATTCGAAGCTGTTAATTTCATATTCTGGATTTCCAATCCTTTCAAGGTATTCCTTAATTTCAGACCCCTTTATTTTTACAATTTCGTTTTCCTCTGGAAAATATTCTTTAAGGTTCTCCATATCTTTTTCCAGTTCTTCATGTCTGATCTTTGTTATGGGAGTGGTCCCAAATAGGGCGCAGAATTCCTCTGCTGAGTCATTGTTAAAGGTTCCTATTTTTCTGGCCATGGAAATAATCCAGTCCTTATCCATTCCTATGAGTGGCCTGTGAATTACTGTGTTAAGATTTTTGCTCAGTTCATAGAGATTTTCTGGTGTTTGAGAGGATACCTGCCCTGAGGATTCACCTGTAATTATACCATAGCATTCTGAATTGGAGGCTATACGATCTGCTATTTCATACATTTTTCTTTTATAACTCACATTGGCATATTTCATCCTTCCCTTGAACAGATAGTCCGTAATGAGCCTTGAAGCGTCAACAATGAATATATTTGGGTTATATCCTGAATACCACTTTGAATAGAGTATCTGTGCTTTCTGCAGGAATGTTTTTGTATCAATGGGATTTGCAAGAGATATAAAGATCATATCTACCGGTGATCCTCTTCTAAGCAAGAGCCAGATGGCCACGGGGGAATCTATACCTCCAGAAATGAGGGAAACCATCTTCCCCTCGGTACCCAGTGGTAATCCTCCTGGCCCTTCATAATCCTCTAAAATTATGAAAGCAAGGTTATTTCTTATTTCCAATCTTATACTTACATCTGGATTTTTTATATCAACACCATTTGAATAGTTGTAAAGTGCATCCCCTATCAATTTATCCATATCCATGGATGAGAAATCATGATTGCCTGTTCTTTTAGTGAAAACGGCAAACCTCTTTCCATTCACTCTTCCTATGAACACATCCCTGATCTTTGAAATCAATTCCTCCTTATTTACAAATTTTATAACCCTAACTCTGGAAAAAGATTTTAGGCCCATAACTCTTGAAATGTTTTCCCATATTTCGCTTCTGGATATTATATGTATTCTCCCTCTTTCCCTTATAAATGTAATCTGATCCATAACGGATTGGAGAGATTTGGAGAGATTGTTAATGAGTTTTAGTTCCATCTGGTTTCTGGTCTTCTTTCCCTTGAGACCAATTTCTGAATATCTTAAAAGATAAACGTAATATTTTTCTAAATCCTGATTCCAGTCAAAATCGGAGCTTCTTTTATAATCCACTTTCTTGCCTCCACTTCCCTCAATTTTTCCGTCACTTTCATCCATGAATAAAGGCTATCCGTTTCGTATATAACTACAAATTCCTGATCTCCAAGACCAAAGGAGTAGGTTGTATAGGATAATATATCCTTATTATTTGGATCAGTCACTGCTGTTCTTATGTGTTCATTCATTATCCTCTTTCTATCTTCGTAGGGAAGAAGGTACCAGTCATTGGATTTAGACATGGGATAAGCAACAATATATTTTTTATTGCTCTTATTAATCTGGTCCTCAATTTTTAGTGAATTTTTTAGGTATGGGGACCTCTGGTATATGGACATAAAGGAATGTATTATCTCACCTCTTTCTCCTATGAAGTTTTTTAACAATTTAAGAAATATTTGGATATTTGACGGATCATCTGCCGATACCCATCCTATTAAATCACAGTCTCCCCTGAGTGAATTGTATAAATTTAAATGTTTTAATGATGATTCCAAAATCATTTCATTTCTAACCTTTTTTAAATCAGTTACTCCAGAATCAATATCTTCCAGTTTAATAGAAAAAATGAACATGTATAACTCATTTGGGTTCTCTTCCATAAAAAAGGTATTGTTATTAAAAATTAAAGTGTTTGTAATTTAAAAAATTAAGAGATGGTTATTAATCCACTGCTATATATTGAACTTCCCTTGTATGTCAGCTCAATGGACTTGACCTGGTGAGATGAGGTTATTATATAATCTGAACCCGCGTTGAAAAAGTTGGGACCTTTAACAGAACTAGATTTTAGAGAAAATGAAGAACTTGATCCACTTTGTGGTGTGCACAATAGAGTAATCTGAGAGCTAGAAATGTTACTGGATGAACTTGATATATTAAGGTACAAAATATATGTACCAGAACTACTTGTAGATTTACCCTCAAATACTGTTGCTCCCGCTATTTCTACTGTATTACCAACACCATGTGTGAACCCCCCTAATATGGTTACAAGGGTTGCCGCCAGTACTACCGTTATTGCTATCAACAAAATGGTTGCAATTATGGGTGATACAGCCTTATCATTTTTTTGCCGTATTTGTTTCATTTTTACTTACCTTATCACTCTTAATTATGTGTAGTATTTAAACGTTTTTATATATGCCTCCCCTTTGAAAGAAGATCCCGATTTCTGTTCTGTCTACCGATCTTCTCTTCAGATCCTGCTTTTTAGGATCCAACCCGTTCACTTGACCTCCATATTTGCTCCCTGATTTATATTTCCAAATACTCTGGATTCGGGTTTGCTGCAAATGCACTTGAAACGTTATTTCTATACCTCCTCTTTCCTTCTGAGAAGATACTTCAGGTAGCAGATCACCCGGTCCTGTGATCATAGTTTCAACCCACTTTCCGTACTCTTTCACCTTTATTCCATCATTCTAGATCTTAATCGTCGATCTGGAATAAGTGGAATGCGTAAGATTGAAGAGATCATCCCGGACGAACGTACTTTCACTGCAGAATGTCTTTGCGTCCATCTCTTCACAACTGCTTCACTTATGTGTTTGGATGCAGTGGAGGATGTGAAGCTATTCGATCCATAATTTCCTAATATTTTTGTTTGAAACCTGTCAGCCGTAATTCTGGTTCGAATCACTTCAAAACTCTAAATTGATACTTTGACACATAAATATTTCAAGTCCTTTTTGCTCAGAAAATCTTTGTAACGTCTTTAAATAAAGCTATACATTTTTAAGTACATTCCAACTTTCCAGATATGAAATCAGACATTGCATTTATTCATGCACCCAGTATTTACGATTTCAGGAAAAGAAACCTCAAGGCAGGGCCTATAAGTGATGTTGTCCCTTCAACACCCGTATTTGAGATGTATCCCATGGGGTTTATCAGTATGCTTTCCTACCTTGTTCCAAAGGGATACAATGCCAGAATAAGCAATATCGCTTCAATGATGGTGATGTCAGAAAAATTTGACCCTGAAAAATACCTGAGAAACTTGGACACGGAAATTTACTCCATAGATTTGCACTGGCTTCCACACGTGCATGGAGCTATAAACATTGCCAGAATTATAAAGAAGTTAAATCCGGAAGCAAAGATTCTTCTCGGAGGATTTTCAGCCAGTTACTTTGCACTGGATATTATGAAAACTTATCCTGAAATAGACTATATTCTCAAGGGTGATCTTCAGGAATTCAGTGTATCAAAGTTGATCGACACAGTGGAGAAAAATGGAAGCAAGGAAAATGTTCCAAATCTTGTTTACAGAAACACTGATTCTATGATAAAGTTCAATCCACAATCAAATGAAGATTCTCTTAATAATGTGTTCCTTAATTATAAAACCTTGATGAGAAATGCCATAAAATATCATGATGTTAAAGGTCATCTACCCTATGCGGATTGGATAAACAATCCCGAATCTGTAACCATAATTGAACATGGATGTCACTTTAATTGTGCATTTTGTGGTGGTTCTAATTTTTCCTATAAAAACAACTTCTTCCATGTTTCGCCCATATATAGAAATCCCATAACCGTAGGGAGGGAAATTGAGCTGGCTCAGGAAGTTCTTGGTGCACCTATCTTTGTTGCCGGTGACATAAATCTGGCTGGGGAAAAATTCTATGGAGATCTGTTCAAAACAATCAAGGATCTGGGCGTTGAAATACCCATACTAACTGAATATTTCAAACCACCTCAGAAAGATTATCTGAATCTTTTAGGAAGGACGTTCAGGGATTTTTCAGTTGAAATTTCGCCTGAAAGTTCAAGTGAAAATATTAGGAGAGCTAATGGAAGAGAATATAGTAATGAGGTGCTTGAAAGAAGCATATCAAACGCAATGGATGCTGGATGCAAGAAATTTGATGTGTACTTTACTTTAGGTATAAGCGGTCAGGATGAAAAAGAGTTGCAGAAGGATATAAAATATGCAAGTGAGTTAATGTTAAAACAGAAAGGAACCAAAATGCAGGTTTACTCTTTTATTTCTCCATTAACGCCATTCATTGATCCAGGATCACTTATCTATGAAAAGCCAGAAAAGTATGGTTTCCATATCACTGCGAGAACCATTAAGGATTATTACGATCTATTGGACAGGGGAAAATCATGGGTGGACTTTCTCAACTATTACAACGACTGGATGTCAGTTAAGGATATAGAACGCTTAACCTATATCTCCGAGGTTCAGATGATTAAATCCAGAATTTCCTCAGGATTGATAGATGAAAAATCTGCAAACCAGATCATAGAAAACATAAATAAGTACATGAGTGGAGAACATTACAAAGAGGATGAAAGATTGAACAGCCATCTCTCCTATCTGAATAAAGATATAGAGTGGTCCCAAAAGCATAAAATCACTAAAAGTTCACTGATGATATACTGGTATAAGGAATTGATAAATTTTGAGAAAGAAATTGGACGGATGTGACATTATTGGTAATCGGTACATTTTGTACCCAAAATAACCAAACCACCTCCAAGTGATCAATATATATGAAAGGCGAATCCAAGATCAGAAATCCATACGAGTTACGCTTTAAAAACCATGAAATTAAAGATCCATGAATGTGAAAACTATTGAAATTCCGTTCTCATACCAACTACCTACCTGACATAATGGTCTTGTTGTTTTATGGGTGACACAACGACTGATTGATAGTCTTTGAAAGAGAATCTCATTGTTCCCTTTACTATTTTACGGCTCTTAAGATAGATTCTGACAGAGGGTTTGACTGATCTATCACATTTCCTCAAGGAGAGTCTTCCTATGAAACCACTCTTTTCCTGCCATTCCACTTAACCACATTCTCCCTCAGGGGGGTGCTTCACCTCTCCGGTATTGACTTGATCCCTAATGAAGGCGCAAAAAGGTTGACACTCATTTTTCAGACAGATTAGGAGACCTTTTCACTCAAGTGAAATAAAAGTCAAAGTGTTATCTCCTTCAGTAATAAATTTTTTTTATTACCTAAAATATTAGGCATACGCTTTAATAACGTCAGGGAAATCATATTATTGGAACTAAATGTTCCAAAAAAGGTGAATTAAATGACAACTGCTTTTGTAGATCCATTGGCCATTATGTTAATAGGATTGGCCATGGGAACTGGTATTGGTGCTTTCTATTTCTTCTTCGCAGCAAGAGGGAGTAAAGAACAGTTAATGAGTCTGGTCTATCCAGCAATAGGCATAGGGGTATTCGATTTTATGAGCGGATTCTATATGTCATTTGCATGGCCAATGACCTCCTTTGGAACACGCTATAATATGTTATTTGGCGATCCATTGCTTATGTTTGGATTATTATTGATCATAGGTGCAATAATGATTCAGAAAAACGTGAAGCTTGGCATCATGCCCTTACTCAGCGTGATCCTAGGTATATACGTGCTAGATGGAGCTTACAGTATAAATGCACTGAAACTGGAGACTGGACAGAATTATATCACCGCAATGGGTTTATTCCTTTTCGATGCCATAGGAGCCATACTTGTTCCAATCGCTTACTTTAAGCCAGAGGAGGGAAAGGTAGGAATAGTGAAGTACATGTATTACATTGAATGGATAATTCTGGGAATCGGTACAATCTTTGCCCTGGTAATAGGTTACCTTGCATTATATGGACATCTCCAGAGCCCGCCATAAGCAAAATGAATTAAATTGTGGAATATAGAATCAATAAAAAAATATCTAAAACTCCAATCCTTTCACTCAAACTATTTTCCTTTCTTAAGAAATCAAATCATGAAACTCTTGCGGATGTTTAATCCATCTATTTTTTTAAATCTGAAGGGTTATTAAACCCAGTTTTACGTGAGATAATATTTATATACTAACATTCATTAGTATAATCACTGGTGAATCCATGAATAAAAAATCGATTTATGCTATCGTAATAGCAGTCATAGTGATTGTTGCTGGTTTGGGTATATATTTTGAGATTTCCCATCCCAGTAAAGCCAAGAAGCAGTCCATAGTTTTTGCGGCTGCGGTATCAAGTGGAGAAGAGTATACATTTGACCAGAACATGGTCAGCACCTTCAACAGTCAGCACTCAAACGTATCAGTCCAGTTTGAATCACTGAACAATTTCTATCCCACTCTGGGAACGGAATTTTCAACCAATAGTGCTCCAGGTGTTTTCTATATGGAGAACAGCGCATTGCCAGAATTTGCATCGGAAGGTTATCTGCAGAACCTCAAGCCAATCCTTTCTTCCAACACATCATATAATCTCAGTGGTTTTGCACCATCCATCCTTCACACCTTCAGTTATAAGGGAGGCCTATATGCGGCACCAAAGGACTGGAGTCCACTGGCAGTCTTTTATAACAAGGCCATATTCAACGCCGAACATGTACAGTATCCAGGAAACGGCACATGGAACTGGAACACAATGAAGCAAACACTTGAAACGCTCAAAGCAAACGAGTCAATGGCATCATCACTGGGAATCAGTCATATAACGCCAATGGTTGTTGGTCCACAGGTTGCCAGAGCTCTGGCCTTTATGCATGCAGCTGGAGGAGACTGGATAAACGCGAAGGGAAACGGAGCCGTAAACAACACAGCAGGATTCAAGGAAGGATTTTCCTACTGGTATAACCTTTATTCCAGCGGACTTGCTCAGCTGAACTCAAATTTCAGTGCAGGATGGAATGGAGGAGACTTTGCTGCCGGTAATATAGGAATGATAGTGAGCGGAACATGGACAGTTCCAGTGCTGAATGCCAGTGGCGCATTCTTTGCAGGAAAAATGTCTGATGTGGGGTACTACTATATGCCAGCCGGACCAACCGGTATTCATGCAACAATGATGTTCAACGTTGGTCTTGGCGTTAACAGTGCATTAACGGGAACGCAGAAATGGATAGCAGATCAGTTCGTTCAGTTCTTTACCGGGCCTGTTGGCGAAAAGCAGTGGGTATCACAGGGTCTTGCCCTCCCCTCACGAACTGCAATCCTTGAAAGTTCCTGGTACAGCTCACATTTCCCCATACAGTCCTTTGTGGGAAAGCAATTCCCATACGCATACGGATGGAATTACAACACAACAAACTTTGAGGCAACAGAACTGGATGTACACAATGTTTACGCAAGTCTTTTCGCCGGTACAATCTCCCTTAACAAAGCCGTTCAGGAAATGCTTGACGTGACAAACGCATCTCTGGCCGGGACATCCACCCTTTAAATTTTTAATCCATTTTTTTATTTAAGTATTTTAAAGCGATGATGAATTATGAACAATACTTCAACGAAAAACAAAAGAAGGAAAATTGACCTTAAGCTGGAGGCCCGTTATGGTTATCTACTGGTAGCTCCCCTTATGGCATTGATAGTTATTTTTACATTTTTTCCGGCCATATACTCTTTCGCAATAAGCTTGTTCCACTATAACCCCTTTGGACATCAGGTATTTTTTATTGGTCTGGCAAATTATGACAGTGTTCTGCACAGTGGTCTTTTTGCCAAGGCATTACTGGATGTTCTCTATTATACGGTGGTTGTTGTGAGCATACAGACCATACTGGCATTCATGTTTGCAATTCTATTCAATCATAAAATGATGATCTCAAGAATATCAAGAGCATTCGTTTTTATTCCGGCCATAGTTTCTTCCGTTGCACTTTCCATAATATTCATCTGGGTTTTCTCGGATCAGGGATTGATAAACTATTTCACTTCTTTCTTTGGGATCAAGCCTATCAATTTCTTCTTCAGCACAACCTACGCATTTCCAGCCATTATGGCACTGAATATATTTTCAACCACACCCTATTTCATGATAATTTATCTTGCTGGATTGCAGACAATTCCAAGAAGTGTTCTTGAGGCTGCAAGCCTTGACGGTGTTAAGACCGGCTGGAACAGGTTCAGGTACATCTATGCACCCATGCTCAACTTTACCACATTCATAGTGGTGATCCTTGGGATTATCGGATCCATGCAGCTCTTTGACCAGATATATGTGATCACGGATGGAGGGCCATCTCATGCAACCTATGTACCTTTAATGTTCATTTATAACAGGACTTTCATCTATTTTGGTGATGTGGGTCTTTCCGCCGCAGCTTCATTCATCCTCTTCTTCGCCATACTCTTTATTACGCTGATGCAGAGGCGGTATCTTAAGGAAACGAGGTGGACATGATGTTTGGAAATGATAAAAGAGGTAAACTGTTCAGGAAAGAGAAGGGCGTGAAAAAGAAGGATGTCTATGACATGCTTCTATCCATCGGACCCGCTAAAAAGGTAGTTATATATTTCCTGAGCATTCTTCTCGTGATCATATATATGCTTCCGTTCTACTGGATGTTTCTCAAGATGTTCAGGAGCAGTATATTTGCACATTTTCCGCCGGATCTAAATCCATTCAGTCTTACCAGCCTAGGAAACTTTATAGTTAATTTCAGGGATGTCATAAGCTTTGGATCGTTCCCATTGTGGTATTTCAACAGCGTATTCGTAGCTGTGCTCGTGGTATCGGGAAGTGTGGCGGTAGGCTCTGCTGCTGGTTATGCCTTTGCAAGATTGCACTTCAAGGGAAGAGACCTCCTGTTTTATGCAGTTCTTGCCACTCTTATGATACCATTTCCTGTCATATCCATAGCATCTTACATATTCATGCTTGATCTTGGATGGATAAGCACCTATCAGGGATTGATACTTCCGGAAATTGTTTCAGGGTTAAACGTATTCATTTTCAGGCAATATTTCATGACAATTCCGGTTGATGTGGAAAATGCAGCGAAACTGGATGGATTAAATCCTTTTCAGATTTTTTACAGGATATCGGCACCCATGGCCAGGCCGGCATTTGCCGCGGCGACCATATATACATTCATTGGAACGTGGAACAACTTTCTCTGGCCCTTAATGGAGGTCCATTCACAGAATCTATTCACGCTTCCTCTGGTGCTGAACTTTTTCAAGGGGGTTAATGGTACACAGATATACTGGAATGAAATGATGACAGTTGTCTTCCTGACCCTGATTCCGACCCTTGTCATATACATACTCTTCGAGAGATATTTCGTGGAGGGCTTTACGCTTTCCGGAGTTAAGGGGTAATTAAAATGGCAATAGAACTTAAAAAACTGAATATGGCCTACGGTTCAACCGTGGCTCTCAAGGACTTCGATCTGCATGTTGACGATGGCGAATTCGTTGCAATTCTGGGACCATCAGGGGGAGGCAAGAGTACTGCCCTCAGGATTATAGCCGGTCTTGTATTACAGGATTCCGGCGATGTGATCATAAACGGTGAAGTCATGAATAACATTCACCCATCGGAAAGGAATGTTGCAATGGTCTTCCAGAACCAGGCACTTTACCCCCATATGACCGTATACAACAACATCGCACTCAACCTGAGGATGAAAGGTATCCCAAAGCAGGAGATCGATAGAAAGGTAAGGGAAGTGGCCAATATTGTTGGAATAACCTCCATACTGGATAGAAAGCCAAAGGAAATATCTGGAGGGCAGGCTCAGAGGGTTGGCCTTGCAAGGGCAATGATCAGGGATCCTGTTGTATATCTCATGGATGAACCCCTAACCGGACTGGATGCAAAGTTCAGGGATGAAATGAGGGAAGAACTCATAAAATTCCACAGAATTACAAAGAAAAGCATCATCTATGTGACTCACGATCAGATTGAAGCCATGTCCATGGCCGATCGTATTGTGGTACTGAATAATGGAATAAAGATACAGGAAGGATCACCACGGGATTTATATGATAATCCGGAACATGTATTCGTAGCAACATTTCTGGGTTCTCCGGCCATGAACACGTTCAGGTTCAGGAAGAGCACTGAAGATCCAAAATTGTTCATACTGGATTCCACCACAGAAGTTTCACCCTTTGGACTTGAGTTCGCTGATAAAACGCTTCCCGATGAGCTGACCGTCGGTATAAGACCAAACGATTTCATTCTTTCAGACGACGGGGAAATAAAGGTTGTATTACAGAGCCTTGAGTTTCTCGGGTCAGTAATACAGATGAGGGTTAAACTGGGAGATTCAGAATTAATCATAACAGTATCAAGGGAATCCAGAACAAAGACTGACATTTATGATCTGAAACCAGAATCACCCCTAAGATTTTCAGTTTCATCAGAAAGATTTTATATTTTCGGACCAGATGATAGGCGTCTTAAAAATCCCATAATTAAGGTGCATCCTCCGGAAGCCATCATGAAAAAAACACAGGGGAAGTGATAGGTTGCAGAATTCAGAAGAAATTGTTGAAAGGTGCAGATTGCTGAATATGGAAAACAACTTTACCAGTCTAACACACTGGATCGTGGAGAGAAAAAGCTCCAACAGCGATGGTATGTATATTTCAGCCCTGAAGACCGGTCCCGTTCATTTCGTTGCTCATCAGAACGGAAATATTGAATCATGGCTTTCACCCAGAAGAAGGATAGGTCTGTGGAATTTTGATACACAGCATGTATCTGCAATGAACACTTATTTCAATGGGAAAGGTGATACAGAAACATTCAAAAAATATGTGAGAGGTCTGGGATACATTTACAGGGAATACGAGGAGTGGGAAAGGGTAGATTTCATTCCCGAAAAAAAAGCCATACTGGAAATGGAGATGAGATCCTCAAAAAAAGGGAATTTTGTGACAAATCTTACCATACTTCACGAAAAGGCATGGCCTCAGATCAGGAATGGAACCCATTATGATGCGAGGATTGATAGTGGCTATGTGGAGATAAGAAGTGATGTAGCAACCACAAAAATATTCCACAAAACCGATGGAAACCTGAAGATTGAAATTAATAACAATCTCATAACATTAAGATCTAACCAGTCCACTTCCCTTTTTGTTTATATCTCCTGTGACGGTTCAGAACCGGGGAAGGATGACTTTGAAAGAACTATTGAATTTCATGAGAGACCTATGAAAACTGCCATACTGGAAACACCGTCCTTTCAATTCAACAAGTTTTTCCTGTGGGCAAAACATGATCTGCTGGAACTGTTCACACCAACACCCATAGGCAACGGTTTTTATGCAGGAATACCACAATTTTCATGGTTTTTTGGAAGGGATGGGGAATGGATATCCATGGCAGCCATGGAGTGTGGAATGACCGATTTTGCAAAGGAACATCTTGATATGCTCTATTCGTTTTCAAGCAATGGAAGAATTCCCCATGAGATTCCATTATCCAATGAAGGCAGGATAGATTCCCCAAATTATACCATAGGTGATTCAGAAGTCAGCACACAGTACATGTCCATAGACAGTTCCCCCTTATGGGTAATCAGCCAATATATGCTTTCAGCTTGGAGTGGAAAGGAGCCGCAGAGGGAAAAAATATCAAAGGTGATGGATTTCTGCCGAAGTTGTGACAGAGATTCGGATGGTCTTCTTGAAAATCGTTTTTCAGAGGGATTGATCGGATGGCCCGAATCATGGTCAAGGGAAAGGGATGGAATATGCATCGACGTGAACGCATGGTGGTTCGAAGCACAGAGAATTCACAATTCAGTGGAAGGTCTGGAGAACAATTCATTGGAATCAGATCTTCAAAAGTTCAAGGACCTATTTTACTGGAATGATGGAACCGGTTCTAGGGCCTACGATTCAATGGACGGAAAAAGGGGGCGGAACATAAAGGGGGCCATGCAAATAGTCCCATCCATATATTTCAATGGAGGAGCATTTCAGGATATACTGGAATGGTTATACCAGCCCGATCTTGTGACTGAATGGGGTGTGAGATCGGTATCCAGTAGAGATCCATTCTATGATGGCGGTTATCATACGGGAACCGTGTGGCCACTGATGACCGGATGGATGGCCCTTGCCCTATATAACAATACGGAATACGAAAAGGGCTTTGAAATGATAAACAGTTTCGTCAGGCTTGCTTTTTCCAGTATGGATCCGGGCAGGATAAATGAAACCTATAACCCTGAATACCTTTACGGTGAGGGTCAGTTTTTCCAGGGTTGGTCTTCAAGTCTTTTTATACAGAGTTTCATAGAAGGTCTTCTTGGCATAACAAGAGTCCCCGAAAACAAAAGCCTTAAAGCAAATCTGCATTCCCACCTTCCAAAGGAGTGGGATGAATTATTTATGAAGAATTTCCCCTTTAAGGGTAAATTTTATGATATTGAAATAAGGAAAGGGGATGTTATTAATGTAACGGAAAGTCATCGTGATAATATGAACAAAGGCAAAAACCAAAAATTCAGTAAAATAGGGGTGAACTAGGATCATTTCCCTTCCCATCAGAACCCCAGTGGACAAACTACCCTTTGTATTCAGCGGAGAAAAGTCCTATTACATTGGTTTCTCGGATATGACCTCAAGATCACTGGGATACCACATCAAGGATGAAATGAATGGTTTATGGATTCCTCCCCTGAGAATATTGAAGTGGATCACGGTTTCCGTGGAAGGGAAGTATATGTCACCAAATTTCATGGAAATTGGTATTGCTTCCAGGAAGTTTTATTTTTCAAGTTTTACCATTGAGTTCATGGCATCTGATGAAGGGGAAATGGCAGTGAGATTTGTTAAAAGTGAGGAATATAAGGGAAAAGTGAACATTCATATGGAACTCGGAATAATCCCCGTCTGGTTCAGTGAAAATCCCGCTGACTTTACCATCATGGAAAAAGAGGACGGAATTCACATATGGGAAAGAAATTACGGGATGCAAATCAGAATTTATTCGTGTCCAGATGAAAGATATTCATTGGATGGTAATACTATTACCTATTCATTGACTGAGGATGCAATAATCATAATCAGTTCATCTGAAACTTCCGTTGAAAACGGTTTGTCAGCATCAGAAAGAATTTCAAAATACGCAGAGAAAAAGGAGTCTAAATTTTACAGTAGGTTGAAAATAAAAAGTACAAGGCAGATTGAGGATGCCCTCGATCTTGCAATGTTAAACCTTGAATGGCTCACCCTGAACGTAGATAGAATTGGAAGGGGCATTGTCGCTGGATATCCCGAATTTCCGTGGTTTTTTGGAATTGACACATACTATTGCGAAAACGGAATGTTATTATGCGGTATGGAACAAGAATATTCAGGCAGTCTGGGATTAATTGAAAAGTATGCGGAAGTTCAAAAAGGAAGAATACCCCATGAAATAGTGAGTAATGGGAGAATTTTTAACAAAGGGAATGTGGTAGAATCTATCGTATATCCGAAAATGGTTTACGATTTATACAACTGGACGGGGGACCTTTCCATTCTCAGAGACAGGAGCAAACTTATGGAGACGACCTTCAGTAAGTTTCTTACAGGTGAAATAAATGGAACTGGAATAATGGAGGATCCTCAGGCCGGTAGTGGATTGGATATAGATGTACTCTGTAATTATGTGGAGTCCTTGAAGGCAATGATCCTTATATCAGATAAAACCGGTGTGATGGCGGATTCTAGAGGCAAAATGAGGGAAGAAATTAGGGATAAAACCAGGTTTCTTGAGAGGGAAATGTGGATGAAGGAAATATCAGGCTATGCTGATAGATACAGGGACGGGGTACCGCAATTTAACGGATTTTGGACAACCATTATACCATTCAGCATAAATCTGGGAAGCAGAGAGCATTTCAGGGATTTTATAAACGGGAGTGTTGCTTATGATCGAATAGCATGTAAGGAAGGTATCAAGGTAGATTCAGGAGGAAATGTGATGCCAAACGGCAACTCCACCATGGTAAAGGCGTGCTTCAACTATGGGGAAGATCCTATGGGAATGGATTTCTTCAACTTGAATTTAAAAGTGCTGGGTAAATACAGTTTTGGATGTTTTCCTGAAATCTCAAACAACGAGTCAGGTTGTTTTATACAGGCATGGTCAGCAGCCATGTTTATTGAAAATCTGTTAAATGACATTTTTGCAATGAGAATTCATAATGAAAGCCTGGAGGTTTCCAGCAATTCATCCATACCGGAAATATTCAACGGCACGGAAATTTCGGGAATAAAATTCAGGAGAAAGGAATACAAAATAAGCATTATAGATTCAAGGGCAACACTGGTCCAGAACTGAAAGACAACCTGGTTATAGGATTGAAATGGTCTCTGCTACGATATCCTCAACCTTCGAGTCATAACCACCTATGGTGTATTTCTTTCCACCGTTATCCTTCACCGTGAAGTTGATAATATCCTCATCGATGCTGATATCAGAGACTTCTCCCTCAATTTCAACCCTTTTTAGTTCAGAACGCAGTTGGCCAGAAATTTTTACTTTGATTCGATTGATTCCGGAATTTTTAAGGGCCATGATATCAGTGAGAGCTACCCTCTGGTTTGTGTATTCCATGGGAATTGCTGGAGTTTTATCGAAAACAATGGATGCCTTAAACCATCCCGCAAAAAAGTTATGCATGAGAAACCAGGTCATATCTAAATCTCTGAAAATATAACCATTTTTTTGTGGCTCTTCACTTAAAAGAACGTTTCTGGGCATGAAAGAAGAGAGCATATTGTCAGAAATAACGGTAAAAAATTTCCCTATCTTCGTGTATCTGATGTTTGAAAACACATTCTTAACAAAAATATCATTGACATATTCTTCATTGTAATCGCTATCAAAGAGCATGAGAAAAATTCTCACTCCATCGTGAGCTTTCCTTGATAATATGTCCATATAATTCTCAAGATCCTGAAAGGTTGTGTGAATAAAAATAAAATTTTCTGCACTTTTTATAATATCGATGGTGTTGGAGAGAAAACCCTTGTAATTTCTGGAAATAAAAATCTCAGGTTCATTCCTATACCTCTCTGGTTCGTTTTCCTTTGCCCATTTTAGGAAAACTCCCTTCATTCTTTCAAGATTTTCCTCTCTCTGTTCATAAATAATATCCGGTTTAATAGCCTCATATTTTTGTGGTCTTCCAACAATCACGTTTATAAACCCCTTCCTTTCCAATCCAGATGTTATATCATATAGTTGCGGTTGCCTCAGGTTCAGGGTTCTCAGGATGTCCCTTGTTGTTGCCCCACCATTCTTGAAAATAAAACTATATACGTTTGCCTCAAGTTCCGTCATCCCAATATCCTGAAGAATTTCTATAACACTTTTTTGAGGGGTATTGAATTCCTTCATCCAACCGCCTCCATGGATACCGTATTCTTAAGAGTGGGGAGGAATTGTAATATTAATTGCATATACTTCCAGTATGGTACCATCACTACTTCTTCCCCATCAGCATCCATCTTCCATTCTCCTCCTTTTATAACCATTGACCTTTGCATATCCTTTTTGATCTTTTAACATTTCTTATAACGGGCATTCTACAGCTACATTTAAAATTGAGTAACTTATATTATTATGAATAGGGCGCACCTTACGCAGGCAGCATTTGGATGGAAAATATTTATCTTATTATTTCATATTCACAATCTCAAACGCCATGAGAGTATTTGGAGATCTGATCTCACATGTGAGTTCTGCTGGTTTTGCCGCTTCATATCTCTCAGGATATGTATTGCTCATTGCCCTTGTTGCATTTGTGTATAATCTTAAAAGAATCATGATTCCGCACACTTCCGTGGTGAAAAGGAAAGGAATCTTTCCGGATAATCCTGAGAGGTAATATTTCATCTGTGCTGGATAATCCCTAAAAGTTCAGGGACTCACTTAATGCTACAATGTTTCATTCACCTCCATGGAAACAAAGCAAGGTATACCTGTAATAATAGATGCCAGGACAGTACCACCTTCAGAACGACATGGGAAAATCTTTGGACTGTTCATGTCCCTGAAACCGGGGCAGGAGCTTCATGTGAAGGTAGATCATGATCCAATACATCTAGTTGAACATATGAACCATGCGGGACTGCCAATAGATATTTCTGCATACAGAACGCAAATGGATAAGGACGGAACTTTCACGGGAATATTTCGAAAATTGCAGAATGCCCCCGGAAAAGATAGAGTAAAGGTCACAAGCGTTAATGAGGAAAGGGCTTATCTTGACGGCAGATTTAATCCCGTTGGAATTTATGCTGCAGATAATTACAAGGTCATTATAACCTACATTAGGGCAGGACAGTTCATACCTGTTCATTCGCCCTCCACAGACCTGATATTTGCAGTGTTCACAGGAACGGGTACTGCTTTCGCAGGAGAGAAAGAAGTTCCACTCATTCCAGGAAGTATCCTGATAATACCAGGAGGAGAGAAAAGAGGTATCAAGGCGAAAACAGACATGGAAGCACTACACGTGGTTTCTCCGGTCCCCGATGAGAGTGATCACAGGGATGTCATTGGTAAATTACTGAAAAACAGGTATATCTAATCCCCATATTTGATAGGTGAAAAATTTACGGCAAATAATTCTCATGAAAGACGATCTACCGGAGTAGATATATCTCTTGTACTCAGGTTCATAGCTACGAGCTTTATGTATCTGCTTGCAGGATTGGTTCTCCTGACACTAAATCTGGCGGGAATCCTGAATCTTAACCGTGATGCAATTTTCATATTGTGGCTCTTTGGCTTTGTCGCAATGATAGTGTTCGGTCTCTCCTACATGTTTTCATCCGGCCTTGCGAGGAGCAGCGCCTTTATCAACTCAACCGTTTCAAAGGAATACATCCTGCTTAACTTTGGTGTGGTGGCCTTCTTCATTGGATTTTCCGGATCCGTGTCACAGTCAGCAGGAAAACCAATTGCTATTACTGGACTCATAGCCATAATGATCTCAGTTTTGCTCCATCTTGTGAACATAATGTTGATATCAAAGCCAAAAAAAGCTTCCACTCCTAAGGAAAAAGATTTCGGGGATAATTACTGAACCTACTTTTTTCACAATAGATATTTTATTGCACTAATTCTCTATGAAATAAGAATAAATGTCAGGATTCTTTGCTTCGTGACTTATTCATGAAGCTATCCCGAAGAACTTTGGGACAGAGGTAATAAGGATTATATAATTCTACAGTTATGAAAGATGAAAAAAGTATTCTGGATGAAGAACACGAGGAACTGATTGGAATGTTAGTAGAAGTTGCCGGCAAACATACTGAGGTGGGGAGGCTATTTTCTGAAGTCCTCAGAATTTTCAGATACCATCTTGATAAGGAGAACGAGACGGTATTACCACTTCTTTCATATTTAAAAGAAAGGCTTGGAAATCACAACGGCAATAATAAAGAGGCGCTTAAATTGGCGTGGATAGAATTTAAGAATGACTACCCTGAAATGATGCATGAGCACCAAGAGATGGGGAAACTGTTAGAGAGGGCCAGTAATTTCATGAGGATCAATTCAGATAAGGCTGCCATGGATCTGGCTGAACACCTGCTTAACCATGTGGACTTTGAAGAAGAAATCCTCTACCCGGCTGCTTTTGCTTCGGGTAAACTGATAGAACTGGAAATGAAAATATCCTGAGGATAAGACAAAGCAAAGAGCTAAGAGAGATTATTCTTCTTTTTTCTTGAAGTATGAGGAAATTATGTTCTTCTCAGCGCGTCTCAAAATTTCAGCCAGTGTGACATAGGAGACGTTCAGTCTACGGGAAAGGCCCTCGAGGTTCACTTTCTTTGGGTAGTCGAAAAATCCAAGCTCCAAGGCCGTCTTGACAACATATTCCTGTCGGGTGGTAATATCGCTTCGCTTCGACAATGCCCTTTTCTTTAGAAGTTCGAATTTAACTCCGTCTTCTTCAAGTCTCTTCAGGAAGCCATTTACTGTGGGTTCATCTGGAACAAGCCACTTCATGATAATATCGCCAGAATCATTGGAGTATGCCTCCGCTAGAAACAGGTCCCAGTTAACGATAACTTTGCAGACAGCACATTCGTGAGCATTTACAATGGCAGTGGCTCGGCTTTCATCCATTATTGTAACGCTATCAATTTTTGTCTTCTTCTGCTCAATGAGTTCTGAGGAGAATCCTTTGATCTCACCACCAGGCATGAATATCTCAATAAGATCCTTTATGCCCTCGCTACTCATTCTAATATCCCGGATTCTTATGCTTGCAGAATGCGTTTGCACGACGTCCCTGATCCATTTTACCGGTTGTTTGAATTCCATCTCCACTTCCATCAAGGCTATCTGAAGATCGATTTCCTTATGGTTCTTAAAGTGGACGATACAAATATAGGAATAATCACAATTCACCAGGGATTGACCATCAGCAATGAATTCACCA
Source organism: Thermoplasmata archaeon (assembly GCA_021794355.1). Classification (GTDB taxonomy): domain Archaea; phylum Thermoplasmatota; class Thermoplasmata; order Thermoplasmatales; family Thermoplasmataceae; genus Cuniculiplasma. The sequence goes on from JAJYRA010000063.1 coordinate 21,271, forward strand.
AAAATAGGTAATTAATTGCACAACTTCACACTTATCCTTTCCAGTTTTCTCATCCCGCTCACAGTAGGAGGGACAAGTATAAGAAACTACAAATATAGAAAAGCATTTCAATTTATATGAAACATTTAATTATAAAGACAATCGTCCTATTTATTGCTCTTATCTTCATAGGAACATCATTCGTCATGGTATACACCCGTGATTCCAACATCTCAATCATAGGAAACAGCTCCAACACAAATATCACTAAGTTGACTCAGAAAAGCAGTCAGAACAATTCAGAATATGTGAAATACACACTAGATCTAAATAATAACACTCTTATCAACGGAACTTTTATGGATACGCACAATGGGTTATCTCCACAAGGAGTATCCTTCGATTCATCCAACGGCTATGTCTATGTGACCAATCACTGTTCACACAGTGTCTCAGTGATCAACGGTTCAATGAACAAGGTGATTGCAACAATAAATGTGGGATCAGGGCCGTGCGGGATAGCCTTCGATTCATTCAATGGTGAAATATACGCTGTAAATTGTCGATCATGCGACGTATCAGTGATCAACGGTTCAACAAACAGGGTAATTTCAGCCATATCAGTTGGAGCATATCCTACGGCAGTAGCATTTGACTCATCCAACGGCTATGTCTATGTGGCCAACGGAGGATCAAACAACGTATCAGTGATCAACGGTTCAACAAACAAGGAGATTGCAACCATATCTGGTGGAATCGGATGTGGTCCGATGGGAGTATCCTTCGATTCATCCAACGGCTATGTCTATGTGACCAATCACTGTTCACACAGTGTCTCAGTGATCAACGGTTCAATGAACAAGGTGATTGCAACAATAAATGTAGGGACATTTCCACGCGGGATAGCATTCGATTCATCCAATGGATATATTTATGTGACCAATCGCGGTTCAGACAACGTATCAGTGATCAACGGTTCAACAAACAGGGTAATTTCAGTCATTTCAGTTGGAGTGTGTCCTACGGCAGTAGCGTTCGATTCCTCAAACGGATATATGTATGTTACAAATTGGGCTTCGAAAAACGTATCAGTGATCAACGGTGCAACGAACAAGGTGATTGCAACCATTAATATGGGATTAGAACCAAATGTAGCAGCCTTCGATTCATCAAATGGATATATTTATGTGACCTACAATCTACGAAGCGTATTAGTAATAAACGGTTTAACTAATAGGATTATTAAAGAAATTAATGTTGGCTCGGAACCAACTGAAGTAACATTAGATTCCTTAAACGGGTATTTGTATGTTACTAATTTGGAATTATGTACTGTCTCAGTGATCAATGGTTCAATGAACAAGGTGATTGCAAACATAAATGTGGGGACATTTCCACGCGGAATAGCATTCGATTCATCCAATGGAGACGTGTACGTTGCAAATTGTCTATCAAGCAATGTCTCAGTGATCAACGGTGCAACCAACAGGGTTATTGCAAACATATCTGTCGGACGTTATCCTACCGCAGTTGCATTCGATTCTTCAAACGGGTATTTGTATGTTACTAATTGGGCTGCAAACAAGGTATCAGTGATCAACGGTGTAACGAACAAGGTGATTGCAAACATAAATGTGGGATCCGGATCTAGTGCAGCTACATTTGACCCATCTAACGGCTATATTTATGTGATCAATGCGGGGGTATCAGTGATCAACGGTGCAACCAACAGGGTTATTGCAAACATATCTGTCGGACGTCATCCTACCGCAGTTGCATTCGATCCTTCAAACGGGTATCTGTATGTTACTAATTGGGCTTCGAATAACGTATCAGTGATCAACGGTGCAACCAACAGAGTAATTTCAACCATATCCGTGGGAAATAGGCCTTTGGGAGTAGCCTTTGATTCCTCAAATGGACATGTCTATGTGGTAAATTATAGATCGAGCAGTATCTCAGTAATAAATGGTGCAACAAACAAAGTGATTGCAAAAATAAGCGTTGGATCAGAACCCTGTGGGATAGCCTTCGATTCATACAGTAGGTATATCTATGTTACGAATTCTGGTTCTGGCACTGTTAGTATAATTTCTACATCTTCATTGATTATAAATTACTACACACTTAAGTTAACAGAATCAGGTCTTTCATCTGGCACATCATGGTCAGTCACATTCAATGAGTCAACACAATCCTCTATGGCAGATACAATATCGTTCACAGCTCTCAATGGAACATATTCCTACTCCATAGGGGCAGTATCTGGTTACTCAGTATCACCGTCATCCGGAAGCATAACAGTCAATGGAAAGAATGTTAGTGAGAGCATTACATTTACACATTCCTCAACTAAAAGCCAACCGAAACCTTCATTACCGGGAATCTCCATCACTGCGATTTATGTAATAATCGGATTAGTCATAGCAATAGCAGTAATGGGCACAGTTGTACCTGTAATGATGAGAAAGAGAAAATAATGCTGACCAAATATTCACTTATTTAATTAAGCGGTTACCAAGGGATTCATCTCAAAACAGATCTTACTTGCTACCGGTACGCCGTCAAAGGCGAATAATCATGAGTGAAAGTCTCAACATAGGAAGAACCGAAAACTATGAGCTTTATTTTTTCATATTCAAGCATTTTTATATTATTAAACTGGTTATTTCTTTAAATACTCAATATCTCCAGAAATAGTATCTAAACCTAATATCAAATGGGGCTGATCGGATTCGAACCAATGACCACCTGGTTATGAGCCAGGCGCTCTACCTAGCTAAGCTACAACCCCTACAAAGTGCGGATGCTAAAATTTCTCTTAAACTTTTCCCATAGTGCTATGGCGGTTATATGCAGTTGACACTATAATTATATTTTGTCTCATTTCTTACGGAAAATACCGGATTCAGAAGCAATCAAAATGTATTACGTAATTACCAGTTACGCTAACAACTGCAAGAAAACATAAGAGTAAAAGTGAGAAAG
>JAJYRA010000056.1 GCA_021794355.1 Thermoplasmata archaeon
GAATTTTTCCATATGAGGCGGTTTCCACTATTTATGTTGTAACCTGATTGATAAATTAATTTTTCAAGATCAAAATTTACCTCATCTTGCCTAATTATGTATTTTATCCTTTTATCGTTTAATTTCACCTTTTGTTTACCCCTATCTACGTTGATAATGTCTCTTGGGACATGATCACCATGAAATGATCAAAAAATTAAAATATAAACGCTGAATAATGATATATTTATAATAGGGGGAATATGAAATGAGAAATATTTTAATCACAGGTGGTGCTGGTGTTTTAGGTTCATCACTTGCAAAGGCATTTTTAACATTGGGAAACAATGTTAAAATAATCGACATCACAAGAAAAGAGGAGTGCTGGAGACTAATTGAATCAGATATTATTAATAAAGTTGATTACATCTGGAAATCTACTAATGAAATATCACCTCTGGACATAGATGGAATGGATCTAATCGTAGATTGTGCTATTGGATTTCCAGATAGGCCGTTTGGAACTTTATCCCCAAAAACAACCCTTTCTGGAAACATATTCCCTGCCATGGGTGTACTTGAGGCAGTTAGGCAATTAAAGGAAAAACCAACGATAATATACCCTAGTAGCTTCAATGCACTATATGGAAATTCCGGAATTTATGATGAGAATACAACACCTAATCCCACAACAGTTTACGGTTGGACAAAAGCGGCAGTTGAAAAATTATATCTAACCTATCACCATTCCTTTGGAATACCCATCATAATTACAAGGGTAGGATCAAGCTATGGAGAGGGTATGCGAACAGATGAACTTGTTGCGAGGCTTATATATGCTGGGATAAAAAGGGAAAGATTTCCATTGCGATCGTGTCAATCAGTTAGACTGTGGACATATATTGGGGACGTTGTAAATGCTTATTCTTCCATTATGAAAAGTAGCGATTATGGAAGAAACAACGAATTTATAAGTCGCATAAAGAAGAGAAACTATGTGATAAACGTAGCAGGCAACTATGGCGATGAAATCCTTACCAATGTTGCCCTAGCTAAAATAGTAAGTAATGTCACAGGTTTTGAGGATATCATAGAACCTACTTCAGAATATGAGCCTGGTGAGCTAGTAAACAACACTCCAGTAAAATTCGAAATAAATGCACAATGGTCCAGAGACCTAATAAAGTGGAATCCTAAATATACCCTCAAGGAGGGAATAGAATCGACTGCAAACTGGTTTAGAAAGTTTTTAACGGAGGGGGCATATCTTGGACACCACGAAAGAGTATGAAATTTCGCAAAACGGCACCAGGTTATCTTATCTTGGTCCTTGGAGGATCACATTTGATACAAATCCCGATGATTGTAATATGTCCTGTATAATGTGCGAGGAGCATAGTCTCTTCAGCCCATTGCGGAAAGAACGCATAATTAAAAAAACGCCTCATAGAAGAATGGACTTTTCCATAATTTCGAAAACGGTAAATGATGCGGTTAAACATGGATTGATGGAAATTATACCTTCAACTATGGGTGAACCGTTGCTTTATAAAAATTTCATCAAAATTATTGAATTATGCAGAGAAAGAAATATCAAGTTAAATATTACAACAAATGGCACTTGGCCGGGCTTAGGGCCAGAAAAATGGGCTGAGTTGATATGCCCTGTCACAAGCGACATTAAAATTTCTTGGAACGGAGCAGTAAAGACTACACAGGAGGCTATTATGAAAGGTTCACTGTTCGAAAAACGCCTCAAAAATCTTCAAAAGTTTATTGCGGTTAGAGATAAGATAGGTATCTCTTCCCCCAATAGGTGCCGTGTGACTCTTCAATGTACTTTCCTTGAGACGAATGTCGATGAGTTGCCAGACTTAGTAAAGATGGCGGCAGAGATGAGAGTAGATAGAGTAAAAGGACATCATCTATGGGTTCATTTCCCTGAAATCGGAGATCTGGACATGAGAAGATCAAAGAAATCAATTGAGAAATGGAACAAGGTCGTAGATAGATGCAATATTGCCGCGCAATTCGTGGAAGGTGGAAGTAGCAAGGCTGTAATCCTTGAGAATTTCAATAAAATAAATGAAGACACTCCTGGAATGATGCCAAGTGATTGGGAATGCCCGTTTCTAGGAAAGGAAGCGTGGGTGAATTACAAGGGAGACTTCAATCCATGTTGTGCCCCAGATGCTGAGAGGATGAAACTCGGTTATTTTGGGAACGTAATAGAAGAAGGAGGTATAAGTTCAATCTGGAACGGAACGAGATATAGGAGCCTTGTCGCTAACTATAAGTCAAATGAGATTTGCAAAAAATGCAATATGAGAAAACCGCTTTGAGGTGAAAAATACCTTGACAAGAATAGATAACTTAAAGGAAGAGACACTAAACAATGAAGCTTGGAAAAGATCTGTGGTATCAAATGATAGAACATATCATTCATACAGGGGATTACCTTTTTACAATGAAAGATTTGATGAGGTATTATCTTTTCATACTCCAGGTCTTGCTCCCGTAAGAAAAAATGATAAATGGTTTCATATAAATTCTCATGGGAAACCAATTTACGGACAAAGATACGATAGAGCATGGGGGTATTATGAAGGACTCGCTACTGTAATGAAAGATGGTTCTTATTTTCATATTGATACTAATGGGAAACAGGTTTATGCAGAGAGATATATGTGGTGTGGAAATTTTCAATATGGTCTTTGCACTGTTCAATTTAAGAATTCCCGCTATGGTCATATATTAACTGAGGGGTCAAGAGCTTATGATGAAACATATTTATACGCAGGTGATTATCAAGAGTCCTATGCCGTTGTACAGATTGATAATGGCTTACATGTTCACATTGATAGAAATGGAAAAATGCTGAATGAAAAAGGGTTCCTTGATTTGACACCATACCACAAGGGTATAGCCTCTGCAAAAGATTCGGTTGGATGGTTTCATATTAACATGAATGGGGAAGCAATTTACGATGAAAGGTATGATTCTGTTGAACCATTCTATAATGGTCATGCAAGAGTTATTACAAAATATGGTGAAATCAAGATCATCAATGAAAAAGGAAATATCTTGTTGAGTATAAGGGGCCAATTGTAGAGCCCTCTACAAATGCTTTCAGACAAAATGATTGAGTACTAGAAAACAGAATTAATTTTTACTGTCTCAAGACTTGTAATTTTCGATCTTCTCTCTAGAACATCAGCCAAAGTTTAAGAGTCCATAAATATTAAAAGAAATAAAACAGAAATGTTGCTAAAAGCTTTATGAGATATTAGATTAGTTTTAAAGAAATGGACCATTTAGAATCTGACGGAAGAGTGTATTTTTTACTTACAAAGAAATTAAATTTCAACATGAGTGCCGCAATTTATAATTTGTATGAACTCCACAAGAACCAAATGGAACCAATTATTTGACTTATTGAACGAGAAAAATAGTACAAAAATATCCAAATTGGAAAATTTTAACTCTCTTACCTATAATAAGGATGACTTAGAAATTTACCGGGAGGCAATTGATGCCTATGCAATATATGGTTATCTATCTCTAGTTTGAGAAAAATCATTGAACCTCACACAATTTTCCAAGTTTCCTGAAAAGTGCAACAATTACAAAGAAGATAGATATGAGTCGTTCTAGAGAGCCAAATGGCATGTAATGCCTGAAATAGTATAAGGTCAGGTGTGTTGGGAAATGAGTTTATTGTATAATTCCAGTAGCCTATTTACATGATGTTCAACTGATGGTATATCACCAGAATCCGTATATAGATATCTTTTTGACCCCAAAACTTTAGCAAATTCAGGTTGACGGAGAAATATTTCCATCTTTTCAGTAAGTGATTTGACATTTCTGAAATCAAAAGTTAGTCCGTTTACTCCATTTTCTACGTATTCTCTCATTCCCCCTACGTCGGCGGTTATTACGGGAACGCCTACCTGTTGAGCTTCGTGTATAACAAGTGGAGAATTTTCTAACCAAATCGATGGTACGACTATTGCATCAACATTGTCAAATACCTGTTCAACAATTCTGTCTCCGTCAAACTCACCCATCCATTGTATTTCTTTATCTTTGATATCTAAAACATCCATGGACAATTTTTTCAGATATGATGTGCTGTCTGATCTGTATCGCCCCCAGATTCTTAATATTGCACTTTCATGTAGTTGCCCAATTGCGTTGATAAGATAGTTAATTCCCTTTGCTGGTATGTGAGTTCCAATATAGCCAAATACAAAACGCTCTTCCTTAACTCTCTTTCTTCCGGATAACTTTTGTAGGTTGAAACCATAATCCAAGAATTGAACCTTATTTTTATCTTGAGGGAAATACTGTTTAAAATAGTCAGAAACAGTTCTGGAGGGTGATACAAATGCACCTATGTTCTGAACAACTTTTCTTGAATTGTTCATTCTTTCCTTTACCCAGTTTGTCCAATATGATATATCCTCATTAGAATCTTTTTTTCCCGTAAAATACCTATTATAACAAATTTTTGCACACTTCTTATCATCTTGTCCATCGCATAAATTCCAGGGTTCACCAGAGAGATTTGTCTGAAGAAATTGTCCTCTTGGACACATCAACCAAAAATCGTGCAATGTATATATTGAAGGTATATTCATTTTACCAACTTCAAGTGGCAAAGAGAGAGATAAGTGGTTCAGGTGCTGAAAATGAACTATATCAGGCTGAACACTTTCCAACACTTTTATGAATTTTAAATTCACTTCCATATTAATAAACCGATCTTTTGTTCTTGCCAGATTTATTGTATATTTTGTCAGTTTTCCTTTATTCTCAATTTCTTTTCTTAAGTTATACTCGGGCAAAAACGGATTCTCTTCCCTGCTGAAAACAAAAAGGCTGTGTCCTTGTCTAAGGAGCTCTTCTGTGATTGTTTTTGTATAATTCTCTGAACCGGCATTATATTCTGGCGGGTATCCATGTATGACCTGCATTACTTTCATATTTAACAGCAAGTGTTTGGACTTAAAATTTTTTCCTATTTCAACGCTCCACATATATCACCATGTTAATATTTTCAATATATACATGACTTAACATTCATCTTATTTTTGTTGGTCACAGAGTGCTATTTTTCAATGTTTTTCAAATATTATTGTGTGGGTGCACCAGTCCTTTATCATGCTTTCCATTGCGATATCACAATAATTACAATTTTACTGCATTCTTTCTCTTCGGAATGGATAGATTATGTTGTCTATATTACTGCCCCAAACCTCCATATCTGAATTACTTTTCCTGGCTGTATTCAGGAACAGAAATAGTGCAGGGAATATTTCCGTGGAAGCATACAGACTTTCTAGATAGGCACAAAGTAAACATCATTCACGGTGAAATCCTGAAATTTCTT
>JAJYRA010000069.1 GCA_021794355.1 Thermoplasmata archaeon
ACAGGAAAAGAGCCATAAGATATTCATCAAAAACCATTGACAATTATGATGTTCATGTATTCGAGGATATACTGCTGAGAGCAGATGAAGAGAATGAGTATTACGCACTCATGGAAAAGGGAAAGAAACCACAGTTCTCACCGGATAAGGCAGGGAAGATTGCTCTCATCACCAACGTAAGGGAGAAACCACAGAGAATATTCGAACTGTACAAGTTCAGGAACGATGTGGAAGAGGCTTTTGATGTTTTCAAGAACCTCTTACAGGTGGATACACCATATCTCAGGGATGATGATACTTTGAGAGGATATGTGTTCGCATCATTCATATCACTCGTGGCGTATTACAGGATACTCAAGTTGCTTAAGAGCAAGAAGATCAATACAAGAATAAGTGTGAAAGACGCATTGCTGCAGTTATCAAAGATATACCTGACAGATATAGGTGACAGGACAATAATGGCAGAAATACCAAAGAAAGTCAGGGAACTGGCAGAAACCCTTGATATGAAACCAGAACTGTTCCCTAAAAAGGTTCCGAGTTAAGGATGAAAGGATGAACATTCAACCTGAGGCATTTTATGGCAATCTGGAGCCATGCATCGGAAGTTCCATTAAAATTTTGAGCAAAAATCATAAAGGAACACTGTGATTTTCTATTTTTTTCGCTTGATTTCCAATTTCTTTCTGGTGGATACTTTTATGCCGCTATTGGGAATTGCCTTTGGCAATGTAAAGGAAAGTGCATTCAGGAGTTGTGATCTTAATTCTCTTGGCTCAGGTATCCGGTTGTAACTCACTGCATCTGTTTCTATGGTTAGGCAGTTTATTGATCTGGTCTTGTGTTTCAGTGCAAACCTTAACGCTTCCATCTCCTCTTGAGAGCAACGGGATATGTTTCCAACTGTTCTGTGTTTCATCTTACCGTTCTCACGGTACGATTCCCTGAGAAGGCATCGATAGTATGTCTTCCCGTTCTGTATCGATTTACTCAAATCAATATACATAGTGCTTACAAATAATAATACATAAACCAATAAAAATATTTGTATCAAACCTATGGCGGTAATATACAGTTGATACTATAATTATATTTTGTATCATTTCTTACGGGAAATACCGAATTCAGAAGCAATAAAAATGTATTTCGTAATTATCAGTTTTGCTAATACTGTGAGAAAATATAAGAGCGAAAGTGAGAAAGAATACTTTGAATCCAGTAGATAAAGGAATAGAAACAAAGCTCAGTAATTCATTGATTTAGAATACGTACAATAATGAAATGAGGAATAAAGCCTATCTATTGCTTAATTTGAGTAATGTGATTAGAAGGTTGTGATAAATTCAACCATCTATTTCCGCCATAGTATCAAACAAATACTTAGTGGGGAATTAAAGAAGTGAATTATCCACATTTCCGTTGAAACACTGATTCAGATCAGAAAAGTGAGCTGGAACTTCCGATCAATTATTGTGAATCGGCACCCTCATCCCTGATAACCTGCCAGATTGCTTGTACTCCAATCCACTTCCCAGGAAATTAGCAATATTATTATTCCCTTACTTCGAAAATTACCCTGATCATCCTAATATCTTCCAACTTTCCATTCTTTCCACCCACTGACAGTTGTCCATCCTTTGTTTCCACAATGAATGATTGTTTTATTCCCGGCACCCTGATGTTTGAGGTTACATTCCCTTCTATTGTAATTTCTTTGTTTTTATAAAATCCCTTTACCTCAGATCTTATTTTTTTACCCTTTCCCGATATATTGTCGATGGCTTCGCATGCCAACCATGAGTTCGATATCCTGAACTTCCTGTATCTGCTGAAATCAATTTCAAATTTCGCAGGTAACCAGTTCATATAAAAGTAGTAATAACTCATGACATCGACGAGTTCGTCCTCCTCAATAAATATTGAATAATCGGAAGTATCGTTTATGGATTTGGCGTTTAAAAATGCCGTTCTCTGGTCTATAATTACGATCTCTGCGGGAGTCACATCCCTGGTTCTAACCACTGCAATTTTAGATAATGTATTTATGATCTCAGATCCAACATCATTTCCAAGCACCGCGCATATTGTCACATCATTTTTAAATGCCTTTTTTAAACTTGGAAAAACCGACAGGATTCTTTCACCAGGAAGTGAGATTATAATTTCAGTTTTGGATTCTTCAATAGACTCTTCAAGTTTTTTCTCAATTCTGGCGTCATTTCCAATGAACCATATATTTGGTGTTTTAATGGCCACCTTTCTTTTGTTATACGTTACAAATTCGTTAAGTTGACTTATATACTTTTCCATAGATAAAAGATCTTCCTTGAACGCTTCCTTTGGCATAACTGCCTCATAGGTTTTATTTAAACTTGAATTAACGAGCACTATCCCTCTCTTTTGTAATTTTCCCAATATGTCATATATCCTTGGTTGTGGAATTCCCGTTTCTCTGATAATATCTGTAGCCTTTGCTGGGCCGTTCATTAGAAGGTAGGAATATGCTTTTATCTCATAACTGGACAAATGAAATTTTTCAAGTTCCTTAAATAAATCCTCATCCATGGTTGATTGTAGACGCTAATCTTACTTTAGTTTTGTGATTTTGAAGCGGAGTAAAGAATAGGGGAATATCCGCTCTTTCATTCTGCTCCTCCTGAAATACGGGAAGTGAGTTGTGGGGTATGAAACATCTTCATGTTTTGGACCTGCATGGCATTGGATTTTTTGAGCAAGTTAGAATGGCATGAAACTCTGGATGGCATCCATGTTTTCTTCCAGAAGATCCAGAAAAGAGACTGTGATTATGATAATATAGTCGTGTCCTTTTCAAAAACAAAGATACAAAAATAAATTAACTTCTGTGGAAATTTTAATTTAATATGAGTTAGAAAATACAATTAATGTACAACTTCAGATAGTATTTAAAAATAAATATTAGCCGCCATTCACTGTGTATATCATGGGAGAACAGGATTTTATTCTGAAGTCAGAGGGGGAGATCACACAGGTCTCGCTTCCTGTAAAATATGGGATCATTCAGACGAACATGTGGAACGTAAGGAAAATTGATGGTAGTGTCCAGATATTACTTGGTAGAAATTATATGGAAACCAAAATTGAAATTGAAAGTGTAGATTTGAAGCAGAAGACAATATTCGGGTATCCGGAATATGCCATAGGCCACAATTTGATGGTTTCTCCATTTAATCCCAAATCAATACAGTTAATCTCTTTTCCATTAACGGTTGAAAAGTTCATAAAGAGAGACCTGAAACTTTACACGAAGTTTTCAACAAAGAGGTTTTACCCATCTACACTTCCATTTAATATCTCCTATGATTTCTGGATCAGACAGAATAAAGAAAATAATGATCTCCCGGGGGAATCAGACTGTGAAATCATGATATGGCTCTATAGGCATATACAATACCCAATAGGCAAAAATGAAGGATATGTGTATATTGATTGCAGGGTAAACGGGAAAGTAGAGCGATTCAAGTTTTTTATCTGGATAGGCAGGGGAGCGAAGTGGCTTACCATCAGTTTTGTTATGGACCCTGAAAAACAGAAACAGGAGATCAGTGTGGAAATCCCAGTATCTCAGTTCATGGAGGTTTCAAAAAAACTTATGGAAAATTCAATTGAAGAACAATATATTATGGGGATTGAACTGGGTTCAGAATTTGGGGATACTGATAATTTAAAAATGGGACTGGATTGGGTACTTGAGGAGTACGAGATGAGGGAACATTCAAGAAAGGTAAATCTGCTGGAATTGAAATAAAGGAAATATCACATAATAATTGTTTTGATGATCAGAATAAATTGGGAAAGCCCCATGATCCGGTCAATTTCCTTTAAACCATTATGGGTAGTATTTACAAATGAATTTATCTTGAAATACTATATTAGATTGTGTTCAAGGACAAGTTTTTAATGGGATTCTCTCTCTCAGGCTTCCAGTTTGAGATGGGATTAAGCGATAATGATGAATTTTCAGATTGGTGGAAATGGGTACATGACAGTAATAATATAAGAACAGGATTGGTGTCAGGGGATAAACCTGAAAATGGAGTTGCCTACTGGGATCTTTATGAAACATATAATGGTGCCGCAAAGGAGCTTGGGGCAAACGCTTTGCGTCTGGGCATAGAATGGACAAGGCTCTTCCCACAATCGGCCCCTGAAGTTCACACTGATGTGATAGAAGATCGCGGGGATATAATAAAAGTAGACGTAACGGAAGAAGCACTTCAAAAAATGGATAAATTGGCAAATCAGAAGGCTGTTGAACATTATAAGAAAATATTTTGGGACGTCAAAAATAGGGGTATGACCCTCATAATAAACGTATATCACTGGCCATTACCTGTTTTCCTGCATGATCCCATCCTCTCAAGAGAATCAGGCCTGGACACAAAGAAAAATGGATGGCTCAACCACGAAACAATTATAGAATTTGTCAAATATGCAGCCTATGTCGCATGGAAATTCAACGATGTGGGGGACCAGTTTTCCATAATGAACGAACCCAATGTTGTGTTTGGAAACGGTTTTATAAATGTTAAGTCGGGGTTTCCACCAGCATATCCATCTCTGGAAGCTGGAAATCTTTCAAAAAAGCACATAATAGAGGCCATAGGGAGATCATATGATGAAATGAAGAAATACACCAGTAAACCTGTTGGTCTGATATATGCCAACGCAGACTTCGTTCCAAGGAGCGAGGAGGACAGGGCGGCCGTAGAAATGGCATTATATAATGAAAGGTACTCTTTCTTTGATTCCCTGAGGTCCGGGGATATGAGATGGGTTAAGGTGGTAAACGACGCAAGCATCTTTGGAGAAAGATCCAGTGAAAAAAGAGATGATCTCAAGGGGAAACTTGACTGGATTGGTGTGAATTATTACACCAGGCATGTAATTAAAAAAACGGAAAATGGTTACACCACCCTCAAGGGATACGGCCATAACGCAGTTGCTGGCATGCCAAGCAAAGATGGTCGTGAGGTCAGCGATTTTGGATGGGAAGTGTACCCTGAAGGAATATATAATATATTGAAACAATACCATGAAAGATACCATCTTCCAATGATTGTTACAGAAAATGGAATTGCCGATTCCCTTGATAAATTAAGACCCAGATACCTTGTTTCACACATCCGTCAGGTGGAAAGAGCCTTGAATGATGGCATAGACGTGAGAGGGTATTTACATTGGTCGCTGCTTGACAATTATGAATGGACCTCTGGATTCGGATTTAAATTTGGATTACTGGGCGTAGACTTAAAGACAAAAAAGATTGAGATGCGCCCAAGCGCATTGATATATAAAAGAATCACTGAAAACAAGGGCATTCCTGACGATCTGGAGTGGATGACCAATTGAATTAATATTTACACGTCATCGGTCTTTCACGCGGGTAACGTTTACTGATCTACACAGGCGGTTCAGGTTTTCCCTGACATTCAAGGTTATGACTCTATTTCATTATGGCCATCTGGCATAAATCAACGTATTTTTCAGTAATATTAGGGCCATTAGAATTTATCCCGCTAGAACTATTCACCGAAACCAGCAGAGAACCGTTTTTTGGATACAACTGAGGGTAGTATTGAAACAGGTTTAAATAAAAATTTTAACTAACAAAATAGTGAATAAGAAGACTATCTTTGGTATAATCGTTGTAGTGATCACGATCGTAGCTTTTTCAGGAATCTACCTAGTCTTAAATCCATCCATCACTCCACCTCCTCCCCATTCACACACTCCCACACCGACAGGACCATCACCAAGAAACACCACAAAATCTCCTCCTCCCAATGTTACGTGCGTTATAGGTAATGCTACCAACAAGTACCAGTACGTTCCAATAAAATACGGAGCAATTGGAACTGACCTCTGGAATTTAGAGAAAGCGAAGGGAAATACAACTATGAAGATAGGGGAAAATGGCATTCTTAACGTGAACTCATCATTCAGCAATGTTACTTCTGAGTATAATACGATCTTGGGATACCCGGAAATAGCCTATGGGCATAATCTTCAAGATGAACTATTTGGGAATTCACAGGCAGCATCTCTTGTTTTTCCCATGAAATACAGCACTTTTAGCGAACTTAATTTTACCTCTCAGACCAATTACTCTTTTAAAAACCTCACACCCTCCAATATTCCCATTGACTTTTCTTATGATTTATGGCTGGAACACAATCCAAAGCCGGGTGTTAATCCGACAAATTCAGATCTGGAAGTTATGATATGGATGTATTGCCAGGGTTCCCAACCCATTGGCACAAATATGGGAAGTTTTACGCAAACTGTAAACTTGAATAATCACAACATAAACGCAACCTGGGAGGTATGGGCCGGTAGGGCAAACCCATGGGAAACGGTATCATTTGTATTAAAATCACCATTAAGATCCATCAGTTCAAACATTTCCATCAATATCTCAAAATTTATCAATGAAGCAGGCAATGTTGCAAAATTGAATTTATCAAAGTATACCATTATGGGTATAGAAATGGGAAACGAATTTGGAAACGAAAATATCCCAGAAAATATCAGTGATTGGACCCTGTCATATTATGCCTTTTCGGTATCAAGTAATAAAATACTCATTGTGAGCAAAACTTGAAAGCCATCCAAATTAAATTTGCAGTTCACCGGGCTTAAAACAGGCAACATAATGACCTGTCTCATACTCCATAAGTCTCGGCTCCTCTGTCTTGCATTGCTGATCCGATAGTGGGCAGAGATTGGAATATCTGCATCCCCTAACATAAACGGCTTGAGAATGTGCCCCAAAGGATTTAACGTAATTCAAAATTTTGGCGTCGTTCGCCAGTTTTTCTGGTTTTATGGATATTAAGAAAATTGTGTATGGGTGGAGTGCTTTTTTAATAATATCATCCGTACTTCCCTGTTCAAGTATCTTGCCCTGGTAAATGACGGCCACTCTTCTGGCTATTTTTGGAACTATGGCAACATCATGGGTAATAAGTAATAGTGTGGTCCCAAAAGTGTCCCCAACTCTTCTCAAAGTTTCGATTATTTCATTTCTGTGTATAAAATCAATCATTGTAGTTGGTTCATCAACCACAACATATTCGGGATTCATTATAAAAGCACGTGCAATAAGCACTCTCTGAATCTCCCCACCACTCAATTCACCTCCCTTTTTGTCAGCATAAGTTTCATTGAGACCCGTGTTCATTAGGGTGTTTGCAATCCTGTTTTTTATCTCATTTTCATCCCTGATATTTGAAAGGTATCTCAGGGGGTTGGATAGCAAATTACCCACAGTCTCCAGTGAATCAATGGCACTGTAAGGATCCTGGTGCACGTATTGGACTTTCCTCCATAGATCCAGGGGTTTATAATTTTTAATGTTGACACCATCCAATTTCACAACTCCCTGACTTGCTTTCTCTAAACCGCAGGTAATCCTTCCAAGGGTAGTTTTTCCGGATCCGGTTTCCCCAACAATTGCAGTGTTTTTATTTTTCTCGATATCGATTGAAACGTCGTCAAGAGCTGTTACAATTTTAGCTTTACTTCCATAATACTTCTTTACGTTCTGTGCTGAAATAATATTTGTCATACTTTTTTCCTCTTTTCAAAACACCAGACCCTGAACCAGCATTTTCGTATAGGGATTGGAAGGGTTTGTGATCACATCCCTTACCTTTCCCTCCTCCACAATTACTCCTTTTTCCATAACTACAATCTTATCAGCCATAAATATAACCGATGGCAAATCATGTGTAATATAGAGCATTGATATTCCCAGAGCCTTTATTTTCTCCTTAAGCAGTGATAGAACATAATATTCCGTAACGACATCCAGCGCTGTGGTTGGTTCATCCGCAATAACCAGTTCCGGTTCAGTGGATAAGGCCAGTGCAATCATTATTCTCTGTTTCATGCCTCCACTCAATTCATGGGGAAAGGATTTTTTAATTTCGTGAAAAAGGTTAACTGAATCAAGCAACAGGTCTATTTTTTGATTCACTATTTTCTTGTCCTTAATATCAAGTTTATCCCTAAAAACTGAGTAAAAATCAGAAAAGATCGTGCCGGTGGGGTTTAAGGAATTCAACGATGCCTGGAAAATCATAGAAATTTTCTTCCATCTATACCTGTTTTTTTTACTTTCAGACATATTGACAAGATTTTTTTCATTGAATAATATTTCCCCACTTACCTTTCCTGGTGGGTCTATCAAGCCCATTATGGACTTACCCACAGTGCTCTTACCGGCACCACTTTCTCCAACCAAACTTACAATTTCACCTCTTTTTATGGTCATATCAAAATCCCTTACTGCCACGTTAGTCCGCCCGTAAGACTGATATGTTATGTTTAAATTTTTAATGGATATTATATTTTCACTCAATTGGTAACACCCCTGTAGGCATTTTCCATACTGTAACCAATCAAGGAAAGCCCTGTTGCAAGAATTCCTATGCTGAGCCCTGCAGGTATTATCCACCACCAGGCACCCACGTAGATTGCATTGGCAGTTTGTGCATAAAAAAGAGTGGTTCCCCATGCGTAACTGGTTACGGGTCCAACACCCAGATAATCCATGTAAGCCAGGAACAAGATACCACCGGTTGCCGCAAAAATACTGTTTGCAATTATGACCGGGAAAACATGAGAAAATATACTTTTCATAATCCTCCTGGTTGGAACACCGCTCATCCTGTATACCTCTACAAAAGGCTGTTTCTTCAACGAGAGGGATGCTGATCTCACCGTTCTGGCCATCCATGGCCAGGCAAAAATTCCTATTATTAAACTGGCAGAGTAGTTGGATGGCCTAATAAACGTGGCCACAACTATCAATAATGGTAGAATGGGCAAAACAAGGAATACGTCGGCCATTCTCATAAGTGGTTCATCCAGTTTGGTGAGGAATGCAGCTCCAATTCCGATCACCACCCCAATCACGGTGGCTATGAATGCAGATAGAAAGGCGACCAATAGAGTCGGTTGACTGCCATACATCCACTGGCTGAATACGTCCTGCCCTGAGCCAGTGGTTCCAAAAATGTGGGAATACGTAGGAGGGCTCCAAGCAATTCCTGTACTGGCAATAGGATTATATGGCAAATAAAATATTGAGATAACAGCCATTGCAAAAAAGAATAAAAGAATTGATAGGCCTATCTTAAAATATAGATCGTGTAATAATAAGGACATCATTGATCCATCCCTAACACTCCTTTTTTTCAGCATCTTATTGGAAATCAATCCGGAAACGTTCTTCATTCTTGTGTTATTAATACATACCACCTTTAAACATAACTCACCCTCGGATCAAGTAGGGGATAGATCAAATCGGCACCAAGGTTTGCTAGAATCATAACGACAGAAGTTACAAACAATCCTGCTTCTAACACGGGATAATCATAATTTGTTGCTGCTGTTATGATAACTGTTCCCATTCCAGGGAGTGAAAAGAGGGATTCTATTATAAAAATCCCTCCAATTAGGTAACCAAACTGCATGAAAAATTGTGTGATGGAAGGAAGCAACGAATTTTTAATCAGCTTCATTGTAAGCGTAGAATTTTTTAAACCTTCTGCCCTGAGTGCAATAACAAAATCACTCTTCAGAAAATCGATTGTTGCGCTTCTGATTATCAGCGTATGGTTTGGTATGGTAGAAATTACCACAATAAGTATGGGAAAGGCCAGAGCATAAAGGATCATTCCAAATGGCGAACCATAGGAAACCGAGACAGATGAAGGCAAAATATGAATTTCAACGGAAAATACCAGTATCATGACCATTGCAAGCCAGAAAATGGGAATACTGTTCACAAAATACAGCGATGGGACAGAGGTTTTATCTATCTTTTTATTTTTTCTGAGAGCTAAAAAAACCCCGAGAAAAATTGAAAGGGACCACGCAATTCCCTGGGATATGCCTATAAGAAGTAGTGTAAATGGCAATGCTCTTAAGACAAGTCCCATTGCACTGGATGGGAAAAACTCAAAGGATTTTCCAAAGTTGGGTGGAAACGTAAGAAAAACATTTTTGAGATAAATTGACAATTGGGTTGTTATGGGAAGATTCAAGCCATATTGCCGTTCAATTACGTTTAACGCTTGCTGGTACGACATGTTAGGATTGGAAGCTATTATTCTTGACACAAATGCATATGCGATATTTCCTGGCATTAAATGCGGGATTATAAATATGATAAAAACAGCTGAAATATAAACAGTAACTGTGCCTATCAACCTCTTGATTATATATTGTCTGCTATATCTGTCCTTAATTTTTCCCATAGGAACTCTCCTTTAAAATAAATTTTTTTTGGAATATATTGGTTGGGTATTCAAATAAATTATTTATATTAACATTTTTAATCTTCATCAGCCTTTCCTTTCTTCCTTCTAATACTATATCTATAAGAAACCAGGCCAATTATTACCGCTGCAGCAATTATTCCCGAGACAATGTATATATCTGTGTTTAAGGAAGTCTTCACCTTGCTGCTAATTGGATGAGCCTCAACAAGGGTACCATCCCAGTACAGTGGCATTGTTAAAGACTGTGTGTTAAACACTCCTGTGTGGTTGGTTGCATTCCCCCAGTATATTGAGTTGCTTACATCGACGAAATTATAGGTATAATAGAGGGGAATCATAGGAACATACTTAGCAAGACCATAGGCAACCCACTTGTTCCAGTGATTAGCCTGAGAAGACCCTGCAGGATAGGAAGATGCATTAACATAATCCGCCCATATTGAGGCAAAAGTTCCATTTGCCACGGTGTGTCCATATACCTCTGAAAGAGGGGCTACATTATGGTTAAACACGGGGGTCCCGTAATCTATAAAGAAGCTGTACAGGTTGGTTATGAAGGAATTGAAATCTATTCCAAATCCGTACCCATCCCATACAACTGCCTGGTAGTTAGGCGGATTTCCCCACAGGGTGCTAGTAAAGTCCGTAGAAGTTAGAGTTTCAAGTTCAACCTTAAATCCAGCTGAGGTCCACATGGTGCTCAATTCTATTGCAATGTTTTCACTGCTGGTTTCATAGTTTGGATATATTATTTTAAGAGTAACAGGTGAACCAGTACTGTTTGTCCAAACACCGTTCACCAAGTTAAATCCTGCTTCATGCATTTTGTTGGCAACCATTGTGGTGTCATAGGTATAATTCGCTAGGTAATTCTTACTAATGCCAAGCGATTTGTCATATCCTGAAGTTAGTGTAGCCCAGTTTAATGAAGTGTAATTTGTTGAGCCATATCCTATGGTAGAAAGTTCAGTTCTATTAACTGCAAATGCTAAAGCTTGCCTCACTGCTGTAATATTCGTTGGATAACTCATGTAATTAAGATTTATCAGTTCTTCTCCAGATGGGACTGTTGCATATAGTGTGTGTCCCGGCATCTTGAATGCTTTTGCCGATACAAAGGAACCACCGTACCAAACTCCTGAAATGGAGCCTGAGGACAATGCCGCTATTTCAGCACTGGTAGAATCAAAAAGATGAATTGAGAGATATTTGTAATAAGGGGTACCATTGTAGTAATAAGGGTTTCTGGTAAACACAACCGGATTCTCACCGGAGGTATAGTTGGTTATGTAAAAAGGTGAATCGAGAACCATATTCTTCTCGTTGCTGAAATTAGCCATATCTTTCGGGTTAATTTTCTCAAAGGATGGGGCATATACTACATTATACTCTCCACCTGCCAGCTCCTGCATCATATCTGGATATGCTGTTTTATAGGTAACTGTTACAGTGGTTGAGTTAATCACCTTCGCATTCTTAGCCATGGCGGGAAGTCCCAATCCTAAAGGAGTCCCATTCAAGCTATAAAAATTCAAAGACCATGCAAGATCCGTTGCATCTAAGGGTTGACCGTTATCCCATTTAAGGTTAGGTTTTAGTGTAAGGGTCCATGTGGTATAGTTTGAATTGTGTGACCAGGAATTAAGAAGTGCTCGATGTATTCCCAAATCCGGAGGATAACCATTTGTTACTAATGGTGTGTAAAACAAGAAATTAAGACCCTGAGATGAATATATTGGCAACAAAGGATTCATTGTTCCCCAGGAGTAGGCGCTCAGCAATAACCCAAGATTCAAAGTGGAACTATTGGATGCAGAACTGTTAGACACGCCACTCGCATTTGTTATGGCTACTGGTGACTCATAACCCTTCCTTTCAAGAGTATTTGGTCCCATTATATACAATACAGAGAAAACCATTAGCAACGTTACAAAGATTACGATAATCCTTTTTGGTTCCATAAAATATCATAACGAATTTCTTTATTTATAAATTCTTAAAACTCATTTAGGGTAGTATGCAGTAAAATTTTAGACCAGTTATACACACACTTTCACACTTAAACAACTGGTTTTTACCAATGATAACAACATACCATATTGTGCCAGGGAAATCCCGTGTTATCACACTCTCCCACAGGAGGCATTAAAACCTAGGCAATCAATGTTATTGCTTATTTTGGAAGTCCTACTAGGGAATTTTCTGCAGGCTTTTGTTTTTAGGAAGTGCAATTTGAACAAGATTTTATTTAATCCGTGGAAGGGACTTGAAAATATTGGTCTGAGTGGTACTTTTGGCACATACACTTTTAAGGCAGATAAAAGGAGTCCCGTACCGGTGGAGCCATCGGACGACCTGAAAGAATTGTCAAATGGGAAGATCATAGAGGTAACAGCCGGTAAGATTTCAACATTGCACATCAATCTTTCAGCAGACAGTGAGGCTAAGGCAAAATCACTTTGAAATGAATTTGACACATCATTTCAGGAAATTTCGAAGGGTGTCAAGGCTAAGATAATGCCTCTTGACCCTGGGCATTTGAAAGAAACGGTTCACATGGAATACCCTGAATATAAGCTAAAAAACACTGAATTGGATGAATAAAACTCATACTACTTTATCTTTCTTAATACACTATTTCATGTGTATGATAAAATCCTAAAAAAACCCCTGCTCTTTTTAATAATCTTTCTGTTATTTCCTTTGGTGATGTGATCGTTAGAGATAGTCCTATTTATGAAGTGTAAGCAAATGTAATTAGTTTTTCTATCATTCATGGGGTAATAATGGCATTAACCAAAGCCTTAGGGGGCAATGGCTGAAATAGATGGTTGATTTACTACAACCTTCTAATCACATTACTCAAATTATGCAATAGATAGACTTCATCCCACATTTCATTATTGTATGTATCCCTATCCAATGAATTACTGAGCTTTGTTTCTATTGCTTTATCTACTGGATTCAGAGTATTCCTTCTCACTTTTGCTCTTATGTTTTCTTACAGTTGTTAGCATAGCTGGTAATTATGCAATACATCTTGATTGTTTCTGAATCTGGTATTTTCCGTAAGAAGTGACACATAATATAATTATAGTGCCAACTGTATATAACCGTCATAGTTAGGGGGGGTATATAAAGAATGAAATTTCTAAAGAGATTATCTGGAACGGAATTTAAAATGCTCCAGTCGGGATTTGAACCCGAGTCGAGAGATTGAGAGCCTCTTATGCTTGGCCTGGCTACACTACTGGAGCTTTAATGGCTATTATAATTTGAGATTTATTACTTTTGATTTGTGTTGCCACCTGACATTTAAGGCTTTACCTTTTAATAAATCCACTCAATAGAACTTCCATGCCCATCATAGGATGCGGTCTTGAATCAACAGCAGGAGATATATCCGATAAGAAAGGAAAAAAATTCGCCATAAATATGATCATATTGGGACTCATCGTGGTTGGATTACTGAAAGCCCTTATTCGGAGATAGAAATTTTCTTTTCAAGTTCACGGGAGAATTTTTCAATCGCATTTGCCAGTAATTCCGACTCCTCAGGTTGAATGAAGGAGAAAAGATCTTTTAGGAATTCATCGTGTACCTTTCTCATCTTTTCAATAAATATCTGTCCTTTCTCCGTAAGTTCAACATAAATTACTCTTCTATCCTCTGAAGATCTTGCTCTTTTAACATAACCTTTCTCTTCCATCCTGTCAGCCATTCCAGTAATCCATGCCTGGGTTACAAAGTTCAGATCTGCCAGGTTGGCCATGGTTTTACGACCAGTCTCCACCAGTATTCTCAATATTCTATATTCCAGAACACTGGTTCCCATTTCCACGAACTTCTTATCCATTCCCTTATACATCATTTTGTATATGGAACCTAAACTTCGCCATATCCTTGTGTAGTTATCTATATTCACCTGTTCATCCGTCACTTTAGTCATCTCCCGTTTATATCTTAAATTACTATTTCACAGCAAATATTTTTCAAGCATCCTGTGAAATAAACGATTTATTCCTATTTACAGCAATTACACTACAATATAAAATGTTTATTAGTAAAACTTTAGTTATTAAAGTAATTTTCAACAATCACATCCCATTAATTTATTTTTTAAGCTGCAATTGGAAACAAGACCCGCATTTTGGGTCAGAGAATCAATTATATTTTATCTTTTGCTGATATACGGGTTTCATGGAGTTCGTACAGCGCACGAAGATACAGATGCGATACGGGGACCTGGATGCACTGGGTCATGTTAACAACGCAGTTTTCCTTACATATTATGAATTGGGAAGGACAAATTACGTTCGTGATTTTCTGGGCGGTTTTGTCTCAACCGATGTAAAATTTGTTGTCAATCATGCGGAGGTTGATTTCAGGTCACCCATCCATTTTGAGGATAGCCCTGAAATTTTAACGTGGATCTCAAAGGTGGGGAATACAAGCTGTATATTTTCTCACGAAATCAAATCTGAAACCGATGGAAAACTATTTTCATCTGGCAAGACCGTGATAGTATGGATAGACAATAATTTCAAGAAGGTTCCCATAGAACATGAGATCAGGAAGAAATTGCAAACTCTGTTGATTAAGGATGACTAATAATAGAAACAAATTAATCATCTGGGATTTTGACGGCACCATTTACCACTCTCCAGCATCCTATGAGGAATATGCAAGATGTATTGGGAGGGCCATGGGTGAAGACGAGAATGAATTTGTATCCCACATCATGGCCATCATAGAGGACAGTTCAAGGAACCAGGGAGAGGATGGTTGGGCCATTATAGCCAACATTGCGAGAGATAGGGTAGGAAATGATTTATTAAATCAGTGCTTTGCACGGACCCGTGAACTCATGAACCAGGGTATCATACCTGTAAACCTTTCAGATTCTGCCCTTAATATCCTGAAAGATCAGAGAGTTTACCATATCCTGTTAACGAACACGCCGGAAAAATATGCCATGCCCATGATCAGAAATTTTCGGATAGACTCATACTTTGACAGAATCTACTGTTCAGCATCAAAACCAGGTGGTTTCTGTGAAAAAGTGAGAAGCATCATGGAAATCTATTCGATTCCTCCAGAAAATATAATGAGCATAGGGGACAACTATACAAACGATATAATTCCATCCTTGGAAATGGGACTGATCACAGTCTATATTCAGAATTACTCCAGAGACTCAAAGGCAAATATAACAGTCAAGAAACTGGAAGATGCCCTTCATTTCATAAAAAATTTTATTGAAGGTTAATTCTCCTCTTCAACCTCAAGTTCGCTGAAAACAACCAGATTTTCACCTGCAACCCTGAATTTTATCTCACCCTGAAGTTTGCTCAGGTGATCACGATCCGTGAAGCAACGCATCCTCTCCTCATTATAGATGAAGGTAATCATCCGCCTTGATCCCATGAACTGGTTTTCCACCACTTTACCAGTAAATGGACCAACCTTATCCGGAATTATATCTTCGTATCTCAATCCGGCATCTGTCTGAATATTTTTTCCCGTTAACTGTGAAGCGGTCTGGCCCCTTATTATGTTTATTTCTCCCACAAATCCGGATACAAATCTTGTCTTTGGATGCCTGTACAGATCTTCAGGAACCCCTTTCTGTTCCACCTTCCCCCTATGTATAATCACCATTGAATCTCCAAGGGCCATGCCCTCCACCTGATCGTGAGTTACATGAATGGCGGTCAGCTCGAACTCCCTCTGTATCCTCTTGAGATAGTCTCTCAGATCAACTCTAACCTTGGCATCAAGGTTGGATAGGGGTTCATCAAGTAATAATATGTTTGGTCTCTTGATAACAGCCCTTGCAAGGGCTACCCTCTGTTGCTGCCCACCGCTCAATTCACGGGGCAGTTTCGCAAGTTTATCGTCCAGTCCCATTATGTTTGAAATCTCGGTTATTTTCCTGTCAATTTCAGGTTGGTCCATCTTCAATTGAATCAGGGGTGTTGCAATATTTTGATAAACACTGAGATGTGGATAAAGGGCATAATTCTGAAAAACAAGACCTATGCTTCTTTTCCATGGGGGTGAATTCAGTATATCTACCCCTCCTACTTTCATTGTTCCACTATCTGCACTCTCAAGACCCGCTATAATCCTCAGCAAGGTAGTCTTTCCCGAACCAGAAGGACCAAGTACTGTAAGATAACTTTTTTCTGAAAATTCAAGTTCAGGAACATCAAGGGCCGTAAAATTTCCAAAGGTCTTTTTTAGGTTTTCAATCTTTATTTCGCTCAATTAACATTACCTCCTGTTCTCCACAGTTTGTCCACTTTGTTTCTTACTATTATAACCAGAATGACTGATGGTATTATACTCAATATGCTTGATGCTGCAAGCATTCCATACCCAACTGCCTCATGTCCGATGGCTCCTCCAATGAGGATGGTTACGGTCTGGGCACCACTAGGGTAATAAATATTCAGATTAAATGGGGAATAGGTCAGTGCCAGAGGGAAAATGAGTGCACCCCATGCCAGTATAAAAGCATAAAGGAACGTTACAAACATCCCATCATAGCTGAGGGGAATTATGACCTTCTTAATGGTCCTAAAGAGATTCATTCCATCCATATTGGCAGCCTCTTCAACGTGCTTTGGAAAGTTCTGGTAGAAATTATACATCATCCATATGGACAGGGGAAGTATGAAAACCGGATAGGATATTATGAGCCCAGAAATCTGATTCAATTGGCCCAGTGAGGCAATTATATTGTGCATCGGAATCAAGAATATTATGGTTGGAAGTGAATATATAAACAGTACGAAGCCTATAAACTTGAGACCACCCAGCTTATATCTGGCAGCAACATATGCCGCGGGCAGCCCTATAAAAACCACGATTATCGATGCTATCAGGGATGCAATAATACTGGAGGTGAAGTATGGCAAACCTGCTGTAAGTGCGATTCTGTAATTGGATGATGTGAGATGGGCAGGATAGAACATAGGTGGAATACTGATAATCTCCGACAGGGGCTTTATGGAATCAATACCCAGAAATACTATGGGTCCAATGAGGAATAGAATAAATAAGAAAATGCCGATGTATACACCAATTTTAGGCAATTCTTTATTGGGAAGGAATTTCATTCCTGATCTCCATATTCTTGACGTTTTAACTTTGGACGTTTTCAAGGTGAAGTAAACGAAAACCAGGGTGAACATTGATGATAATATTGAAACTATAATTATAATCACGGCAGCCAGCCCAACGTCCTGCCCATAATAATTTTGATAGGCAAAATATGAGAGATCGTTTATTCCAAAGGGGCTGGAATAACTGTTAAGAACGTATATGGGATCAAATGTGAACGAACCATACATTAACATGAGGACAAAGGCAGAAAGTATGTTCGATTTTATGTAAAGAACATCAATGTTGATGAGTTTCCTCACTCCTCTCACTCCGTCCATGGACGTTGCCTCTTCAAGTGAGGGTGGAATGGATTTCAAGCCTGAGTAAACAATCAATGTGGCTAAGGGCAGACTGGACCACACATCCACCAGGACAACGCTCCATGCGGTTTGGAATATATTTTGATGACCCAAGTAGTACGGTATACCATAGGAAGGATTCATCATGAGAAGCCATATATTCGCCGATGTTACCTGCGGAATAAATGAAGGCAAGAGTATGAGGGGAATAAGATAGGGTTTGTTTATCCTTTTTATCAGTGTTGCAAGGGGGATTGCAAGAAGAACATCTATTATCGGCACAGCCAGCGTATATATAATGGTATTATCAATTAATTGAGAAAGATGCGGTGTCTGGAAGAATATAACATAATTCTTTATGCCGGCAAAGGTTGCAACCTCAGCAAAATTGAAAGTTTCAAAAGATATTACGACATTGTCAAAAATAGGATATAAAACAAAAATAAAAAAATAGAGAAGTGCAGGTAAGGTAACGATTAAGGCCTGTTTCTTAATGGAGGACTTCATCATATTACAGGGTAATCCCACGATTGTTTAATTCAGTTTGCCATTCCTGCGCTGCAGTATTTAAAGCATCCCTCGGAGTAGTTGTTCCTGTCAGATATTTATACACCTGATCATTGAAATCCGGTATAAGGGTTGAGAATAGAGGTGAAGCTTTCATAAATACCTGTGAATAGGTTTTGTTTACCTTAATTGTTGCCGAGTAGTTATTGACCTGTGATAGCCAGGAGAAACCCGGGAGTTTGGAGGCAGATGAAAGTCCTGTATAGGTTGAAGGCACGAATGAATAATTCTTTATGCCCATTGAAAACTCACTGTTAGATGAGGCAAATTGCAGGAATTTCAGATCCAGAGAGATGTTGGCACTGTATGGGTTCACTCCAAGGAATGTGGGTGAATAACCAGTATATCCTCCAGGCAGAAGTGAAATTCCAAGATCATTCTTCACTTTAGAAGAGCTGTTCTCATAGGTTGGCAGGAAACTGGACCATGCAAGTCCCATTGAGTAATCTCCAGTACCAAAGTATAATTCCTGTTGACTGTACCCTATGGGTTGAGAGGCAACTGAAGGCTCATAACCGGTAAGATTCTTGTACATCTTTAATGCCTGAACACCATAATTGTTGTTATAGGATATGTTCACCTTATTATTCTGGAAACCAAAATAGGTCCAGTAATTTGGCGAGCTATCCATAGGAATTCCTGTGACGGGTTTTCCTTGACCATAGGGATAGAAGAGGTTATAAAATGTATCTATTATGGAATGAGAGGCGCTGTCTGGAAACATTAGAGCATATTTATTATTTATCCCATTGAAACTTGTATGTGTTGAAACATAATTGGAAACGTCATTCAAAGCAGTCCAATTCCCAAGCTTGGACGGAGTTATATTGAAGTGATACTTTGAATAAAACCCACTTTCCAGTGAAGGATTGTTGAATACTGTTTTATTGTAAACCAGAATGTAACCAACCACTGTATGAATAGGTATCCCTATGAAATTATACCCGCTGCCTGTGGTATTTGGTGCGAATCCGCCGGAGGCAAGATCCCCGGAGAGATAGTTGGCTGAATTAAGGTATTTCTGCCCAAGTGTGCTGTTAAGGTTGTAAAGATAGGGGGCAAGGGCAGGAGATTGTGATGCATAATACATGAATATATCCGGTGGTGCGGTTCTTCCCTGTAAGGCAGATAGGGCAGTTGTTGACATATCGCTGTATCCGACTGAATTTACCTGTACAACAACATTGGGGTTTTCCTTTTCAAACTGTGAACCCACCGCTTTAAGGTAGGCTTCAGTCATACTCCCAGAATCCACCATTATACTTATGGTCTGCTTTTTCGCAGGTTTTTCCAAAATAATTATTCCCGCTCAAGCTATAACGACTATCACGACAATCGCGATAGCAATCCAGATTTTTGTTTTACCTTTAGATGAGTTTTGCATGTTTACTCAAAACTACATTTAATTCCTTACTTAATCTTTTTCTATATAGAATTAGTAACAAAGCCTCATTATATTTGAAAATAAAAAAAAGGTCGAAAAGTGAAAAAGATAGTAGAGAGTCGGTTAATTAAAGATAAACAAGTTTTTAATAGAAAGATATCATAAAAGATTCGTGAATTTATGAAAAATGGTGGCAGAGATGTTTATATGGTTTCTGGCGGAGTAACCAAGTTTACAAAGTCAAACCCTGGAATGGATTTTAGATTGAGAACAAAGCATGCATTCGATTATGCGTTGAAGGATATTGATATAAGCGTCAAGGATATTGATGGATCGGTTGCATCATATTTTTCAGATCATTTTCAGAGGCAATTAATGTCTGGAATAATGGCACAGGATTATCTTGCCTTAACACCAAAGCCCAGCAAAAGGGTTGAAGGTGGAGGGGCTACTGGAGGTCTCGCTTTTCAAACCGGCGTGGAAGAAGTGGCTTCAGGAAGGATGGATGTATGCGCCGTTTATGGCTTTGAAACAATGTCTCATGTAAACACATGGAAAGGGAACGAATTCATAGCGCTGGCAAGTGACACAAATTTCGATTATCCCGTTGGTGGATTCTACACCGGTTATTATGCAATGATGGCAGTCAGGCATATGCATGAATTCGGAACTACCCTGGAGCAACTGGCAAAGGTATCCGTGAAAAATCACGGAAATGCCTTACATAACCCATATTCCCAGAGCCCTATGAAAATTACGGTAGAGGACGTGAGAAACTCTCAAATGGTCTCTTATCCTCTGACAAGGCTTGATGTATGCACCATGTCTGATGGGGCGGCTGTGGCCATTCTTGCATCGGAGGAAAAGGCGTTCGAAATGTGCGATCATCCGGTCAAGATAAGCGGAATTGGCACCGGTACAGATACAATGAGGTTATCAGACAGGCCTTTCCTCAAGGTTCCCCTATTGCCCAATGAGAAGGAATCAGATTACAAGAACCTTCAATATCCTGGGGTCCATTCGTTCAGAGCAGGCAGATCTGCAGCCTTGGAAGCGTACAAAAACGCAGGCATTACGGATCCGCTTGAAGAGCTTGATCTTATAGAATTACACGATGCCTACACTTCATCGGAAATACAGACCTATGAGGACCTTGGTCTCTGTAAATACGGGGAAGGAGGAGCATTCATTGATGAGGGGAAATCAAATCTCAACGGAAAAGTTGCAGTTAATCCATCAGGGGGTCTTTTAGCATCCGGACATCCTGTGGGAGCCACAGGTATCATGCAGTCGGTCTTTATGTTCTGGCAGCTCCAGCATAGTATAAAAAAGCATTTTAAGGATGACACTCTGCAGGTTAAAAATGCGAAAAAAGGACTCATACACAGTCACGCGGGTACAGGTACTTATGTGACAGTATCAATTATGGAGGCGGTACAATGACAATAGATTACAATGCTAAAATGCCGGAAACACAGGAAGGTACAGAGGTATACAATACAGATCCCTTGATAGTTAAGTCCCATTATGAAATAGACTATATCCACAGTTATGCCCAGGATTCTGAGTTCTTCAGGGCACTGGGAAAAAAGAAACTGATGGGAAGCAAGTGTGAAGAATGTGGGTATGTTTATGCAACTCCAAGAGGACACTGCATGATCTGCGGCGCCGAGACAAAATGGCATGAATTGCCAAATGAAGGAAAAATACACACTTTTACCACATGTTACTTTGGAAGCGAGAAGTTTCTTCCAGAAACACCATTCAACCTGATTATGGTAGAATTCGAGGGAGTGGATTCCTTATTTATGGCAAGATTGATTGGAGCTTCTCTTGAGGACATAAAAATAGGAATGAAGGTAAAGGCTAAATTTAAGAGAAATCTAACATACAGCCCAACAGATGTGTATTTCGTACCGGCGAAAGAATAATAACATGACAAACACAAATTTTTTTTCCAATCAGGACAAGAAAGTCTTTATTTTAAAAATGGAGAGCCAAATAGATCGAGGCGCATTACTTTCAAGATATAGCAGAACTTCAAATCTGGATATAAGAGATCTTTATAAAAAAGAGTTCGAGGAAAATCCGGAAAGGGGGAAAAAGTTTTATGAAAGGGTTTTCCTGGAATATGGGGACGAATCCGTAGCAGAACTGGTCACGGTCCAATTGGGGATACAGGGAGTATCTAACATTGTTACCAAGATAATAGAAGAAGCAAGGGTTGGCCTTTCATATCTGGAGAAATCATCCAGATATGTAAGTTATGAAAAAAAATTAAAAGGCAAATACCTGTACCTGAACTTTGATGAAACTGGCATTGATAAGAAATTTGAAAGCAGGTACAATCACCTGATGGACTCATTCTTTGAACTGTACTCGTTCGGAATTCCAATTATCGAAAAAGCAATTCGGAAGGATTATCCAGAAACACTTTTTAACATAAACGGCCAGGAATCTGCCTTAAAGGCCTATAATACTTCCATAAGATCCAGAACTATGGACGAGATAAGATCTGTATTACCCGCCGCCACCGTAACAAATCTGGGTATCTCAGGAAACATCAGAGCTTTCATCTATCTCATTCAGAGGCTTGACTCCAGTGGTTTGCCAGAGGCCATATCTTTATCCAATACATTGTATGAAGAACTCTTCTCTGAATTTGAAAATTTGATTAAATCAGCAAGAGATAAATACGGAACCGTAAATTCTCAATATCTCAAAAAATTTAAAAATACGGAGCAATCAGGAAAGTTCCAGACAAGCACAGAATCATCCAATGAAATTAAAGTGGAGCTTTTGGACTATACTAATGAACCTGCAGGGAAGATTGCTGATATATTTAAATTCTCAATGGGAAACCCTACCCAAACACATAGGGAAGAAATTATAAAGAAAATAGGAGAACTTAGACAGAATAGAAGGAACAAAATCCCTAGGGAATTTGAGTTCATTAACCTATCATACCGGGTCACCATTAATTATGGTGCCTTCAGAGAATTACAGAGGCACAGGTTCCTCAGTATAATACGAAAATCTCTCAATCCCTCCCTTGGATATTACATCCCAGAATACATAAGAAACAATGAACAGATCTACAGTAAACTTGAGAATCTTTTAAACGAAGCAGAAACTCTTTTCAGCGACATTCAAAATGAATATGGTGGAGAAATAGCCCAATATATCTTGCCATACTGCACAAATTATGAGATCCTTATACATACCAATCTGAGAGAACTTGTCTATTTTTCAGAACTTCGATCAACTCCTCAATCTCATCCAGACTTAAGGGAACTTTCAATAGAAATGGTGGATACTTTTCTGGAGAAGGAGAAGGAATTTGAGCCGCTTTTCAAATTTATGGATAGAGGAGTTTACCCCATAGGAAGATTCTTCCAGGAATATAGCAAGGAGGAAAAGATTAAAAAATTGTAGGATTGATTTTTCACGGCAATTTTAAACTGATACATCAAAAAGTCAATGATACCCCTTATTTGTAATTCCATTAAAACGTTGTAAATTTAACATTTTAAGAACATTTTTTTAAGAAGTGATTACAGGGAAATTGAAACAGACCAGAGCCTAACACGTAGCGGATCAATTTACGCAACCCTTTCGGTGAAATTCGAGGCAGATTCATTCTCTATCTCAGGTAAGGAAGTTCGCCTTAAATAACAGGGGTATATGAACGAAGTATCAAATCTAAATTACC
The DNA here is from genome assembly GCA_021794355.1 of Thermoplasmata archaeon. Taxonomy (GTDB): domain Archaea; phylum Thermoplasmatota; class Thermoplasmata; order Thermoplasmatales; family Thermoplasmataceae; genus Cuniculiplasma. Next base: position 23,464 of record JAJYRA010000069.1, read on the forward strand.
CTTAAATTTAAACACTTTTTTATCCGTTTATGGGGAGAAATTAGCATAACATTTATATTGAAGAACAAATTTACCAGATAGCAATAAGGAGGAAAGAAAATGTTAAACGGACAGATGCCGATATTTATATTAAAGGAAGGAACCAGCAGGGATCAGGGAAAAAGTGCTCAGAAGAACAACATAGATGCAGCAAAAGCAATTGCTGAAGCTGTAAGGACTACTCTGGGCCCAAAGGGAATGGACAAGATGCTTGTGGATTCCATTGGAGATATAATAATTTCAAATGATGGAGCCACAATATTGAAGGAAATGGATGTAGATCACCCAACTGCGAAGATGATAGTTGAAGTTGCAAAATCACAGGACACAGCAGTGGGAGACGGCACAACAACATCAGTAGTCCTCGCTGGGGAGTTCCTGAAACAGGCAGAAGAACTTTTGGAACAGGGAGTACATCCAACCGTAATAGCCAACGGATACAGACTTGCGGTAAATGAAGCCAAGAAGGAATTGGAAAGCATTGCAAAGAGTGTTAAGGATGACAAGTCCCTGGAGCAGGTTGCAAGAACAGCACTTTCTGGAAAAAATATAGGTCTTGGCGGTGACTTGCTTTATAAATTAATTGTTAAGGCAGTTAACGCAGTTGCAGAGGAGAAAAATCATAAATTTTTCGTCGAACCATCAAGCATTAAGATCGACAAGAAAAGCGGTGGAAGTGTAAACGATACAGAACTGATTATGGGTCTGGTAATCGATAAGGAGAAGGTTCATGCAAAAATGCCTTCAGTTGTCAACGATGCCAAAATTGCCCTGATAGATTCAGCCTTGGAAATTAAGAAGACAGAAATAGAGGCAAAGGTACAGATTTCAGATCCCTCAAAGATACAGGACTTCCTGGATCAAGAAGTTGACACTTTCAAGGACATGGTCAAGAAAATTAAGGCAAGTGGTGCTAATGTGGTGCTTTGCCAGAAAGGCATTGATGATATTGCACAGCATTATCTTGCCAAGGAAGGAATTTACGCTGTTAGGAGAGTCAAGAAGAGTGACATGGAAAAGCTTGCAAAGGCAACTGGAGCTAAATTAGTTACAAATCTGGATGATCTGTCAGAATCATTCCTGGGAAAGGCTAAGAAGGTAGAAGAGAAGAAGATTGGGGATGACAGGATGACCTTTGTTACAGGATGCAATAACCCCAAGGCAGTTAGCATCTTGATAAGAGGTGGTACCGAGCATGTTGTTTCAGAAATAGAAAGAGCACTCAACGATGCAATCCGTGTTGTAGCCATAACAAAGGAAGATGGAAAAATCCTTCCAGGCGGTGGAGCTGTAGAGGCTGAATTAGCCCTAAGGATAAGGGCATATGCCGCAAGTGTAGGTGGAAGAGAGCAATTAGCCATAGATGCTTTCGCTAAGGCTCTTGAAGTCATACCAAGAACACTGGCGGAGAATGCAGGAATGGACCCAATCAACACACTCATCCAGCTCAAAGCTGAGCACGAGAAAAAGAACGTAAACTTCGGAATCAACTTCACTGAGAATAATGTATCCGATATGTTCTCAATCGGCGTTTTTGATCCTCTTAAGGTGAAGAAACATGCTCTTGAAAGCGCTGTTGAGGTTGCCACCATGATCCTGAGAATAGACGATGTTGTGGCAAGCAAAAAGAGCGCACCATCCGCAGGAGGAAACCCCGGTGGAATGGGAGGCATGGGTGGAATGGGCGGTATGCCCCCCTACTAAAATTCTTAAATTTTTTTATCAATCCTATTATACCGTAAAATATTATTTATCCTTTTAAGTAATGCAGTCACGGTAAAAATATGAATCTTTACGAATATATGGGAAAGCAAATTTTTCGTAAGTATGGCATCCCCGTACCGGAGAGCTATCTTGTAGAAAAACCATCAGATGCTAGAAAATATGAAATGCCAGTTGTTGTCAAATCCCAGATACTCCTGGGTGGAAGAGGGAAGTCAGGTGGTATTAAATTTGCAAAGTCTCAGGAAGAACTGGATTCCGGTATTAAGGAGCTCCTTGGTTCAAAAATCAGGGGTCTCACAGTAACCAAAGTTCTCATTGAGCAGATGATACATATTAAAAAAGAGATGTATGTGAGTATTGCACTTGACAGAACGGAAAAAAAGCCAATCCTCATAGCAACCACTCAGGGAGGAGTCGAAATAGAGTCCATCCCCCATGATCAACTGTATACGAGGCATATAGACCCAATTTTGGGGTATTCAGACTTCATCGGAAGGGAAGCGGTTGCTTTCATGAAACTGGAACCGGACATTGCAAAGCAATTTCTTTCCATATTGAGGATACTTTACAGGATATGGGACGAGGAAGATTGCGAATTAGTGGAAATAAACCCTCTTGTCATAACCGAGGAAGGAAAATTGATTGCAGCAGATTCAAAAGTTGTAGTGGATAGTGATTCCGTGTTCAGGCATAAGGAGTTTGAAGTTATAGATCCAGAGAAAACACCCCTTGAACTGGAAGCATCCCAAAAAGGTTATGCCTTTATAGAACTGGATGGGAATATTGGGGTTATTGCCAATGGTGCAGGTCTCACAATGGCAACACTGGACGCCTTGACACTGCACAAGGGTAAACCTAGAAATTTCCTGGATCTGGGAGGAACGGACAATTCAGATATTGTTTCGAACGCCTTTGATCTCGTTCTGAAAGCAAAACCCACCGCAATTCTTGTGAATATATTCGGTGGCGTTACAAAATGTGACACAGTTGCAAACGGTATTGTAATGGCAAAAAATAAGCTGAATATCAAGCTTCCCATTGTAGTGAGGCTCAGTGGAGTTAGAGATGACGAGGGAAGGAAAATATTAAAGGACAGCAATATCGACTCCTATCCAACCATGATGGAAGCCATTGAACGAGTCGTGAAATTAGCAGGAGGTAATTAAAATGAGCGTATATGTGAATGAAAATACAAAGGTTATAGTTCAGGGAATAACGGGACATCAGGGATCATTCCATGCTGGAGAAATGCTCAGCTTTGGTACAAAAGTGGTGGCTGGCGTCTCCCCGGGGAAGGCAGGAACAAAGTTCATGGATAGGGTTCCAATAGTAGCTTCAGTAAGGGATGCCATGGAATTCAAGCCAGATGCCACAATGATAAGTGTACCGGCACCCTTTGTAAAGGATGCAGCTTTCGAAGCTATTGATGCGGGAATAGGATTCATTTACATCCTCACGGAACATGTACCATTCCACGATTCACTGAGCATAGTTCACAATGCGAAGAGGAAGGGAGCCGTTGTAATAGGACCAAACGGACCGGGAATAACCGCTGTGGGAAAGTGTAAAATAGGCATAATGCCAAACAAGATATTTAGGAAGGGAAATGTGGGTATTGCATCAAGGAGTGGAACACTTACCTATGAGATTGTTGATGCAGTGACCAAAAGTGGTTTCGGTGAAAGCACCGTTATAGGACTGGGAGGTGACCCCGTTGTTGGACTGAACTACATAGACATCCTCAAGCAATACGAGCAGGATCCGGATACTGAAAAAATTGTTCTTGTAGGCGAGATTGGGGGGAGCAATGAAGAACTGGCTGCACAGTATATCAAGAAAAATGTGACAAAGAAGGTTGTTGCCTACATAACTGGCAGAAGTGCTCCACCGGGAAAGAGGATGGGACATGCGGGTGCGATCATAGAGAAGGGTGTTGGGACAGCCGAATCAAAAATAAAGGCTTTCAACGAGGCCGGAGTTAAGGTTGCCGAATACCCTACGGATGTACCATCACTACTGGAGTGAAAAACATGACAAAAAGAGATCTTGTATCCATTCTTGATATAAGGGAAGATTTCGACGAGGTTATCAGCCTTGCCTTAAGACTGAAAAGGTCGAGGTATCAAACAGAGCCCTCTGTACAGGGAAGGGCAATGGGCATGATATTTGAGAAATCCAGTACAAGAACGAGAGTTTCCCTGGAAACTGCCATGTACCAGCTGGGAGGAAATGCCATTTACCTGAACCCTTCTGACATGCAGATGGGAAGGGGGGAGACGGTTGAGGATACCTCAAGGGTACTTTCCGGAATGCTTGACATAATAACATACAGGGCCTACAGCCATGAGAATGTGTTAAAGCTTGCAAGGAATTCATCGGTTCCAGTAATAAATGCGCTGGATGACGTGGAACATCCCCTGCAGATGATTGCGGATTTCATGACCATAGCTGAAAAGAAAAATAGTTTTCATGGGAAGAAATTTGCCTATGTGGGAGATGGAAACAACATGGTTAATTCACTGGTTTTAACCTGTGCCATGATCGGGATGGACATATGCATAGGAACACCAAAAAACCATCAACCCAATACGCAGTTCATTGAAAATGCCAAAACCATTGCCAAGGAAACTGGGAGTCATGTGACTTTAACGAACAATCCTGAGGAAGCTGTGGATTCCGCCGATATAATTTATACTGATGTCTGGGTTTCCATGGGGGAAGAAAAACAGAGGGAAGAGAAGGAAAAATCTCTGAGGCCTTTTCAGGTAAATACTGAACTGGTATCAGGCGCAAAAAAAGACTACATCTTCATGCACTGTCTTCCAGCTCACAGAGGTCTGGAGGTAACGGATGAAGTTGCGGATAGCATAAACAGCGTCATATTCCAGGAAGCCGAAAACAGGTTGCACAGCGCCAAAGCAGCAATTGTTTATCTCCTAAATCATTAATAACCAAAGCAAATATTTTATACCTTTTTTAAGTACCTTATGTATGGTAAATTTACAGGAATCCATGAAAAAATTCGAGGTTGAGGATGGCAACGAACTGGATTATTTTGAAGTGAAATACGGAGAATCTGCACCAAAGATAATGGTTGTTTCAGAGATTTGGGGACTTACAAAATTCATTAAGTCGTTCAGCAGAAGAGTTGCAATGGAAGGTTACAATGTAATCGCCCCGGATCTTTATTCAAGGAAAGAAGATAAGTCCATCTTTACTGAGGAGAATATAATGGATGCCATGAGGCCCATGTGGTCACTCCCCCCAGAAAAAAGGAGAGATCCTGAAGCAATGAATGAAGTGATCAAGAAACTGAGTCCCACCGGAAAGAAGATATTTGAGTATGTTTCTCAGAAGAGGGAAATAATGGAAAAAAGGATGATATCCGATTTGGGTCATCTTTATGAAGCGGATATGAACTCTCATAAAAAGAAGGGAATAGTGGGTTTTTGCATGGGAGGAGGATTGGCTTTCCAGTTATCTACGGAGAAGCATTTCGACGCCTCGGTGATCTTTTATGGGGCAAGCCCAAGGAATATGGAAGATATGGCCAAAATTAAGGGGGGAGTATTCGGAATTTACGCCGGTGAAGATAGCGGAATCAATGCAACCATCCCTCAGGTAATGGAAAAGGTGGTGAATCATAAGATAAACTTTGAAATGAAGATGTATCCTGGCACCTATCATGCATTTTTCAATGACACTGGAATGAGTTACAACAGGGAAGCTTCAGAGGATGCTTGGGAGAGGGTGAAATATTTCTACAGGAGGAATCTGAATGAGTGAACTGAAGAATGACGAGGAGGGAATATTCGACGGATGTTTTTACGTATGGGTTGACGTCACAAAAAAATACATGTCAAAAAAGGACGGAAAATTCAACGATTATGAGCGAATAAAGGATTAACCATCTATCATTTCCTTTTTGCATATATCAACAGTACATCTATGAACACCCTATCCCTTTCATGATGTTTATAGGTCCTTGGTATAATCAGCCTTTTTTTGGTGTATTGAATTATTTCCGATCTGCTTGAAACAAAGTTCAGAACAAATTCCCTGGCCTTCCAGTTATGAATTAAATAAATTGCATCCCCTAAATGGAAAATCTTTTCAAGAAAGGGAATGTCTATATCTTCTATCACTGAGCCAAAGGGAACATTGCAGATAACCGTATCCCAATGACCTTCTATTTTCTCTATATTTCCTATGATGATTTCCTTATTTGAAAATTCAGCCAGGTTATCATCCAGTATTTTCTCCTGATCCGGATCAATTTCAATAACGGATACTTTGCTGGCACCGAAGTAAAGGCATGCGTAGGAAAAAATTCCATTTCCCGCCCCTGCATCCAGAATAGTTTTTCCCTCAATATCACCATTCATAAAAGCCATATTCGCCATATCTGAGGCAAGGATGGGATCGGTTGAATACTGCTCCAACTCAATTTTCGGATTTGAAATAGAACCTAATTTGGAAAGCTTGATTTCAAGGGTCTTCTTACTCTTTTTCAATCTTCACTACTCTTTCCGCCTATGGCCATTCTTATTACATCACTGGCCATTTTCTTGGATTTTTCCCTTGGTATTCCCCTTGATTTTAAAAGATCCTCTATTTTCTTAATGGCACGCTGTTTTTTCCAGGTACCTTCTTCATGGGCCGCCAGAACTATATAGCGAGCTATTTCCCTGTCCACGTCAATACCGAATCTCTCCCTTATCTTTATCTGCCACAGAGGTATAAGAATATCAGGAATGTTACGCAAATTATTACTTTCTCTGCGTTGAGCTATAATTCTATTTGGATCCCTCCTGTTCCCCAATGACATAACTCACTATTAATTTTTGATAAATAAATCTATTTTTATCAATTAAAAATATTAAATTGGTACAATTCTAACTACGTTACTACCTCTTATAATTACCGTGCCTAATTTTCTATTTAATTCCTCGCCAGTTTCCTCCACTGAACCCATGACCATATTCATGTACTCATCGTAACCGGTTAACACTCCCTCAAGAGTTCTGTTATCCTTCAGCAGCAACGAAACCTTTTTGTTTAAATTTTCTTCCAACACTTTCATCGGCATTATCATATCTATTCCTCAGTTATATTCTTCACTGTCAATATCTTCCTTCCTCATTATGAACTGGATCAGTCCCCTAATGACATCCTTCATGTCATCAACCTCTCTCCTCAAGCTCACTATGTCCTTATTGAGTTTCTCTAAATCTTTTATATTGGCTTCCACTTTCATTTTCTCATCTCTTTTCTATCTCTGGCTCTCCGTAATCAGGTGCAGCCTTTCTCAACTCACTTCTGTTGCAGTTCTCGCAAAAGAGTGTGCCATTCTTTATTACAAGAATCTCTCTGCACCTTGAACATCTGCTTTTGAGGACACCAAGATTGCTTCCACTCAACGTCAATTCAAGATTTTGACCGACCCTGATTACTTTTCCTCTTATTATATCTCCTATTCTGACAGTTTGGGGATTTCTTTCATCTTTTTTGTAATCGTGAACGCTCCTTATGTATCCTTCTGCCTGAAAATAAACTAACTGTCCTTCCCTTTCAATGCCTGCTATCTGGATAGTTGTCTGTCTGGAATCGTTTTTCACTATATTCCCATAGACAATATCACCGTTTCTCGGTATTATTACCTTAATTTTACTGTCTACATTCGCAGTAAGTTCTTTATCATTTTTTACAACTTCACCAGAGCACAGAGATATAATTCTTGAATCTTCTTCAATCGTATTCTTTCCCGGTAAATATTCCTCGGCGTATGCAAGTACATCTCCTGGTATCACATGTTTAGTTTCCTTGGAATCCATCTATTTTCTTACCAAATTTGCTAAATCAATACATCTTATTAATGTTTTCAATTTTTTATTGAAAAGTTAGGGTTATGGAAAGCTATCACCCTCAGTTCCCTTGGGAAGTAAATACTTAATCAAGTTAAGTGAGAGCAAATATTTCAGGGAATAAAAAAATGGTTTGAAAGGTGAAATGTGAATAAGACAGATAGGATATTTATGCACATTAAAAAGTAAAGCAAGAGCTGAATACGAAATTAGGAAGAAATGTTTGTGCTCTTACGCAATGGACATCTTTCAACGCAAACAAGATCAAAAACATATTGTTTAATGAATGGATTACTGCACGGGCTTGTGGGGTAGCTAGGATATCCTGATGGCCTTCGAAGCCGAAGACCCGGGTTCAAATCCCGGCAAGCCCGTGCCCTTTATGATGTGAATTATACCACAAACTGCCTGGGTTCTTAGTTTATATGGTTAAAGGAAAAGCATCTTTCCTTGAATATACTGAGGTTGAAAGAAAGATAATTCAAAAATTTGTTGCGTTTCATATTTCAAATGAGATTCTCCTTTGAAAGATAAGCGATGAAAAAGGACATTCCTACTCTCAAAATATTGTTCAATCACCGAGTACACTCCGACTTGTGAAATTAAAATTCATGGGGATTCCCTTAGCAACCCTTGAAGTGGGACACTCCCTGCGAAGTTTGAGAGCGGAGGTCGGAGATTAATTAACGGGATGAAAGGTGAAATTACTCAAGATATGTATGTTATCTCCCCCTGCTGAGGTCTGAAAAATTAGTGTGTAATTGCCCGGTCTCATGCTTAAATTAACCACCCCTATCTCTGAGAGGTTAGAATTTGCAGTGAGACGTGGATAATCTTGCTTGTTGTTTCCGAACCATAAGGAGAAATTAGTAGGTTCAGTGGAATTCCACCTTCCTGTCAGAACACCGCTATTATTAGCTATAAATGTTGGTCCATAACCAATAACGAATCCATTAGCAGCGCTGATATTGTAAACCGTATTATTTTTGATGATCACATAAGGATTACTTTTAGGAACATTCTGCTTTGCCTGATTTATAAGAATCGCGTGGGGAGCAAACACTCCAACAAATAATATAACAATGAGTATCACCACAACCAGTTTACCCGGATTATCTCTAAGTCTCATAGCACATCCTCCTAATCATAATAAACCCCATTTGGGTACAACAGTATGGATTGAGTAGTGAATGAAACGCCTAATGACGGTGGGTGACGTTCAAAAGAAACCTGTGAGAAAGACCCAAGATAGTAATGTTGAACAATTTCCATGGGGGGATGACCACCTGGCAGAGTAGGGTTAAGTACGCTTACACCAGACGGAATCACTGTGTAAGACGTTTGTGTTGTTGCGCTTATGGTTTCATTTGTCTTTTCTATTCCAGCAGCTGGATTTGATTCGTCAGTCCAAGATATACCGAGACCGCCAGGCACAGAGTATTGAATTCCAATAGAAACTCCATTTGTACCAGCAGAAAGTGAATATGATATAGTCGAAAAGCTACCGCTGTTTAAAGGACCCCAACTGAGGAGTTGCTGGCCAGCCCATGAGCTGGTTTCCCAGTTGATCTCCGTGCTATAATAATCTGGGTTATAATTTGCATAATATGGTCCAAATGGAATCCCCCAATTAAACCCGCCGTAAGAGTACCCACATGCGTTCTCTTTGTTGTATGCCAGGAAGAGATAGTATGTGCCTTGAGATGTGTTTTGCGAAGTCGAGTAATATGATGTATACTCCTCCATCCTTAATGCATTTCCGGTACCACCGTTCGGAGACGATGGACCAGATACGTATTGCGTGAACCAACCTATAGTGCCTATGAAGTTCATGCCATTCACCGTTTTTGACAATGGGCTCATCGTTCCTGAAACTGAAGCTAATGCAGTCATACTTGAATCAAATGAGTTTGCGAACATTTCCAGTGCCCAAACTACTCCATTGTAATAGCAAGAGGTGCCATTGATGATAAAGATACTATCTGGGTTAAACCCCATAACAACAACGGGAGCCGTGAGAAGGACAGTGTCTAATTGGGTAACGTTTTTGTTTCCATTGACAGGATGGGCTAATTGCACAGACATTATTTGCTGTTGACTTCGAAGTGAATTTTGCCAGGTGTTTATAATATTTGCCCTGTAATGTTGTTCTCCATAAATTATCAAACTGAAAGGCGTGTTGTTACTTATTTTTTCAGAAAAAAAGTTGCATAACGAGTTTTTACTCAACAAATATTGGTTGCTGCTGTCCAAGAGCATAGCATTGACCCTGTGATATACATTGATGAAATTTTTGATCATGCTTTCTTGAGTTATATTGTAAACAGACGTTGTCGGCTTATGGGAAATATGCGAAGATGGTGAGACAGCTTCTAACTCAGGAAGATTTAGTTGTGTTCCAATGAAGAGCGTTAATATTATTCCAATTGCAATATAGGTTACTCTCAATCTCCATTTTTCTTGCATGCACTTCATAATTAAGCACTCTACAATTTTATTTTAATATTTTTAATATATGATATATATCCCTACACTATTTTCATAAGATCCTATATTATGTGTATCTCTCTATAGAAAACCGACCTCACATATTGGCGTGATTTTATAAAAACGACACAGAATGAACTGCCATACAAGGGACCAAATATGAAATGTTTTTCGCAATCTTAGACAATATCAGGAATTGATTAGATTAACGATCTCCTATTCGGAATGACGAATAATAAAAGGAAGTCAAACACATAAGAAGAATGAAATAAAAATTAGTGCCCGTTTTTCTAATAACAATATATGTACCAATTTTTGATGCATAAAGAAGCGAAAAAATAAGCTTCATACCCATTAGAAGTAATTGTTAAAGGGTTGGCGGGAATTTCAGGAGTGAAGACTCTATTCTTCTGAAATAGTCCTTAAACTAATATTCTATCCTTAAAATAAATGTAAATCCTTAACTATTTACATCTTAAGAATATATTGTATTATTATGCAAGATGAACTATATTCTGATGGGGAAGAAAAATTTGGTTTTTTAGCCTCGAAACTATACGGTCTTAATAGACTAATTCCAACCTTCAAACATTATTACAAATTCGTATTAGAAGACCTAGAAAGTTTTGGAAAATTAAATTTGATGGACATAGGATGCGGAAACGGATATATCCTCTTAGCCTTAGGGTCACGAAATCTTAAGGTTAGTGCAATAGGTATAGATCCATCTCCACAGATGATAAAGATCGCGACAAAAAAAAGTATTTCAAAGGGGTTTGAAAATAGGATACATTTTCTCAATGGCAGTAGCAGATCCATACAATCAAACGAAAAGTTCGACGTAATCTATACCAGCATGTCCTTCCATCACTGGAAAGAACGGGAGAATTCGATTTCTAACATAATGGCCCATCTTACGAGTGAAGGCTCGTTTAATATTTATGAAATCAAGCCTCATAAGGTTATATACTGGCAAATAGCAAATTCCCATACTATGAGAGCCAGTGATTTCGAGGATATTGGAGAAAAAATGAACCTCGCTTACGACATTAAGGAAAATCGGGATTTTATCAGATGTTCCTTAAAACAGAAGGAAACATGATTGGGATTACTTAACTGTTTTCTTGCCGTGTTTTTTCCAGGAATTCATCCCTCCCTTAAGGTGAGACACATTTTTGAATCCGACTCTTATCAGTTTTGCCCCAGAATTTCTGCTTCTGTGCCCTGTGGCACAAATCAGGACATACTCTTTATTTTTATCAAGATCATTCATTTTCGATTTAATTTGTCCCATGGGTATGTGTATTGATCCATCTATGTGACCATTGTTGTATTCTGAATTAGATCTTACATCAATCAGTGTGACATTTTCCAGACTTCTTTTTTGAACCCCGTCAGGTTCAAGTTCTTTTAAGCCATTTGGGGTCTTGAAGTAATCTAAAAGAGACATAGGACTGTATAATTGTTATGTATTAAAGGTAACCCGTAAAAAAGTAGATTGTGTCATAATCGATGATCACATGAAAGTATCGGATAAACTTTTTACATTGTAAGCTATAATGATATATGAAATCAGAAAATTTAGAAGTTATATGCCCTATGATAACACCCTTTGATAATGAATCCAAACCATCACGAGATTACCTGAAGGTTTTTTTAGAGGATATGAAGGAGTATGGTGTAACTAAAATATTCCCACTTGGGAGTAATGGACTCTTCAATTTAATGACATTGCAGTCTAAACAAAACTTTCTCAAAATGATCCGGGAAGAGGCCATCGACTTCGATGTCCTTGTGGGTGTTGGGTCGCAAAATACGGAAGAGGCAGTGGAGCTGGCAAAGTTCGCAGAGGATTTGGGATTCAATAAGATAGTATTACAACCAACTTACTATAATAAGGCTGAACAGTCATGGATCATGAGGCACTTTGAAGCTGTTTCCGAGGTTTTTTCTGGTAAATTGTATATTTATAATATTCCTCAATTTACAGGGTCAAGGGTAGAAATAGACACAATGAAGGCGATAGTAGAAAATATAGGAAGAATCGAGGGAATTAAAGATTCTTCAGGGGACATAAGGTTCTTCAACGAAGTTGCCTCAACATTTTCCAACAACTTGAAGGTTTATCAGGGACAGGATGATCTGCTTCTTCAATCTTTGGTAATAGGAGCCAAGGGTGGAGTATGTGGAACAACAAACATTAACCCATTGGTTACGGACGTTTACAAATATTTCACGGAAGGAAATATGGAGATGGCCACCAGAACTCAAAGGATATTTAACCAATTTTTCAGAATGGTGAATGAGTATCCATTCCCGGCCATGGTTTATACGGCATTCTACAGGAAGCATAACATTAGGGGAAGATTACCTGATCCCATTACAACAATGCAAAAAATAGTGGAGAGTAAGATTATTGATGTATTGAATTTTACAAAGCACATTGAGGTTGAATAACTTACAACTTCCACTGATAAACTATTTATAGAATCTTAAGTTAACGTTTTACTCTGTGAAGGAGGAGAAAAGCATGGACAAAACAACATATGTCAAGTTTGAAACTCCCGAGTCTTTAGAGAAGAAGATTCTGGAATTAGTAGAAAATTGCTATAGAAATGGAAAGATAAAGAAGGGGACCAATGAGGTTATTAAATCCATTGAAAGGGGAGAAAGTAAGTTAGTTGTACTGGCTGAAGACGTAAACCCACCGGAAGTGGTTTATTTCATTCCTAAACTCTGCGAGGAGAGAAAAGTGCCCTTTGCTTACGTAAAGACAAGAACTGACTTGGGTTCAAAGGTTGCAATAGGTTCCACAGCATCCATTTCAATTACGGACATTGGTAAGAACGAGGAACTACTGAAGCAAATCACATCAGAAGTAGCAAACCTCAACAAGTGAGGAGTTTCAAATGTTAGATGATGCAACACCGGCAGAAGTAGTAGAATTGATGGGAAGAACAGGAATGACTGGTGAGGCTACGACTGTTAAGGTTAGGGTTCTGGCAGGCAGGGATCAGGGCAGAATTATCGCAAGAAATGTTCTTGGACCAGTGAAAGTAGGGGATATTCTAATGCTCAGAGAAACGGCAAGAGAGGCCAAGAAACTTTCGATGAGGTGATAAGGTTGGTTAGTAGAGAATGCAGCTTCTGTGGAACGGAAATTGAACCCGGAACAGGAATGATTTACATCAGGAGAGACGGAGCTATTATTAATTTCTGTAGCAGGAAGTGCAGGATTAATCAAACAAAATTAAAAAGGGTTCCAAGAAAGGTAAAGTGGACACGGGAATATCAGAACCTTAAGGCAATCAGGAAAGCCTCCGAGATTCATAATGCTGAGAAGGCTGAAGAACAAGAGAAAGCCGAAAAACAGCTATCCACGCAGGAAGGAAGTGAACAATGACAAAGGAAAGCACCCTTGTTTTAATCAAGCCAGATGGAGTTAAGAGAAGACTTTCAGGGGAAATTCTAAAGCGTCTGGAACAAAAGGGTTTAAACCTAAAGGGGCTGAAGATACTTCACTTAACCAGGGAAAAAGCTGAAAAACACTATGAAGTGCATAAGGATAAACCATTTTTTAAAGATCTTGTATCTTATATTACCAGTGGACCCATTATCGCTATTCTGGCGGAAGGTAATAATGCCATCAGTGTGGTTAGGAATTTAGTAGGGGCTACAGATGGTTCAAAGGCAAATCCCGGTACAATACGGGGAGATTATTCCATAAGCATTGACAAGAATATTATTCACGCATCAGATTCCGAGGAATCTTATAAGCATGAGTTCCCTATTTTTTTCAGTGCTTCTGAAATCATTCCAGTAGAATACGGCGATGAAAAATTATTCTGAGGTGTAATATTATTGTATGGAAAACCTCAGACAGCCCATTATTTGTGTTTTAGGTCACGTTGATCACGGAAAAACCAGTATTTTAGATTCAATACGTGGTACCTCCCTGATGAAAAAGGAGGCAGGGGGAATCACACAGAGAATAGGCGCCACTGAAATCAGTGTGGAAAGGATAATTGAAATCTCCAAGGGTAAAATTTCCAATAAAATGTTTAAAATCCCGGGACTTCTTTTCGTGGATACCCCGGGGCATGTGGCCTTTGCCAATATGAGGGCCAGAGGAGGTGCTCTTGCAGATATTGCCATTTTAGTGATTGATGTTAATGATGGCATAATGCCTCAGACAATTGAATCCATAAACATCCTAAAAAAATTTAAAACTCCATTCATTATCGTTGCAAATAAAATAGATCTTCTACCCTATTTTGTTAAACCTAAAAGCAACCTTTTCCCAGAGTTTATTAAGGAGCAGAGGGAGGAATATGTTCAGGAGTTGGATAACAAGATGTATTCAATTGTCAACCAGCTCTATGCACATGGTCTCGCATCTGAGAGATATGATCGAATTACTGACTTTACAAAAAGTGTTTCCATAGTTCCATCAAGTGCAAAACATTCCATCGGTACTCTGGAAATTCTGATGACCATATCTGGACTGGCTCAGAGGTTCTTAACATCATCCATCACAGCAGTTTCTGATAAAACAAGGGCCAATGTGTTGGAAATAAGACGGGAAGAATCTCTGGGTATGACTCTTGATTCCATTCTCTATCAGGGAACCTTAAGGACTGGCATGTCCGTGGTCGTTAACACATCAGATGGTCCCAAGGAAACAAAAATTAAGGCTCTTTTTACAAACGTCTCATCAAAATCCACAAAGGTCATGGAAAGGAGGGTGGTGCAATCCGCAGCCGGTGTAAGGATAGTAATTTCAGATAAGTTTGATGTAATACCCGGAACAACACTCATAGAACTGAGAGGGGACAGAGAAGAAATTTACAAGGAGTTGATGGAAGAAAGTTCCATAAAGATAGAACTTGCCGAACATGGAATAACACTTAAGGCAGACACATTGGGTTCCCTTGAAGCTGTTGCCTTCGAACTCGGGACAAAGGGCATAAGCATAAGATCCACGCAGATTGGTGAAATCAGCAAACGGGATCTGATTGACGTATCCACCCTGCCAGACCAGATGGATCGCATTCTTGCTGGCTTTAATGTGGAACTTTCTGCAGATGCAAAGTCCGCCATAATGAATTATGATATAGGCATCGTGACATCAAAGGTTATTTATTCACTCATCGAGGGTGTTGAAAACTGGTTGAGGAATAAGAAGGAGGAGATGGACGAAGAGAGTAAGCAAGGAATGCCAATACCATCAAAGTTTGTGATTATGCCTGAATATATTTTCAGAGCCGCAAAACCCATAATTGTTGGAGTTAAGGTTCTATCAGGTAGAATTAAGGTCTCTGACTCACTCATCCGAGAGGACGGTAAGTATGCTGGAACCATAAAGAGCATACGGGATGGGGAAGTGTCAAAAAGATTTGCAGAGGCTGGTCAGGAGGTGGCCGTAGCTATTGATGGTGTAACACTTAACCGTCAGATCTCTCCGGATCAATCTATTTACGTGGATATAACTGAAGATGTGGTTAAAAAATTGAGGGAAAGATCCCTTGACGAAAAAACCATGGAAACACTGGAGGAGATCATAAGGATAAAACGGAAGGAAAACATGTTCTGGGGAACCAGGGTGTAAATTCATCTCTTAATTTAATACCAGAGTTTCATTTCTATTCAAAAAACATAAAGTTTCTGTCAGTGAGCGTACTACCACCTAAATTTTAAAGAAAGAGGTGATTAGTAATGCCAATGATGAAAAAAATGAGCAAGAAAAGGTTCAAAAGATTCATCATTGCTGGATTAATCGGTGTTTTTATCTTTATATTGGTATTGTGGCTCGTTTTACTTTCTCCTTATAATGATAGTGAATTCTGGAATATTTGAGTTATTTTTTCTATACAAATTATAGGTTTCACTTGGATTCCAACACTTATTGAGGCGAGAAGACAAAAGAGTAAGGATTATCGTTAATTCGTCATTCTTGGGCAAAGGGATCACCTAAACTCAACTAAGAAATCCGATGGAACCGAGTTGAATACAAAGAGAATAGAGGAGAAGAAGAAACTTGTAGGCCGTTTCATGATTGTAACGGATGCAGATCTGCCAATTGTAGAAATCGTTAAAGGATACAAGGATCTGTGGAAGATCGAAAGATCATTCAGAACAATCAAATCATTCCTTGATATAAGACCGGTAAACCACAGAAAGGAGGAGAGGATTGAATCTCATGTTTTTGTGTGTTCTCTCCCTACTCATTTCAAGACTGTTCGAGAAATCCATGAATGATGAGATGACCATATCCTATCCGGGAAAAATATTAAATTCCGTACCAACATAATTTTTTAATAATTAACATTTTAATCCGTGTAAAAGCACTTCTGCATGAGATCGCTCATCGATCTCTTCTCGAAAGTCAAGTCAAAGACAATGAACCGGTCGGGATTCTTTTGCATATGAATAAATTGAGATGCAAGTGGTAGATCAGTTAAGGTTTCAACAGCTTCTGTCTGTCTCTTGCATTAGTTTTTCTATTTTTACGATGACAAAAAATCAAAGGGCTTTTTTCACTTCCAGTAAGAGATTCCAATAGTTGACTACCTTGGCGAATCTCTTCCATAGGCCTTTCTCTTAGAAACTGCCTTTAGCAGGTAAAAGATTGCAAATCCAAGTATAACAAGGTTCAGGTTGCTGTAGACCAAATAATTTACACTTCCTTGCTGAATTGACAGATTCGTTGCATAATAGAAAAAGATCACAGAGTATATGAGATACGCTGCAAATCCAGATGCTGCCAGCGCCACATACTTTTTCTTGACAGGACTCATGTTACTCCCTCAGTAATACCAAGGAATGGGGTTTAATCCCCATATATCTAAAAGCAAAGGATTGGCCCAATCTGCAGCGAAATACACTCCAGGGTTTCCGTTGCTCTGGTCATATTGATAAAGGTAATAAAACCCTATTGAGATAATCATCGCCCCTACTATACCGGCAATTACCCCCAATGGCCCAGCCAAGGAACCTGATATGCCTGCTTCCACGATGTAGGCCACAATTGCAGCGTATATAGATGTGTATCCTGACTTATAGATAGTATAGTACAAACTGTTCACATCACTGCCAGAAAAGCTAATGGCCCATCCAAACAAACCAGCTGATGCACTGATATCTGATTTAGGCGCAATAGATTGAACAATTGCAGATTGCTTGATTCTGGAGTTATTTGAGTTCGAGAGGGTGCAACTAACTTTTGCAGTTGAGGTAAAACTGCTAAGTCCAGTTTTTGAGTAAAGTACGTTAACAGTTAGGATGTAAGTAGTATAATGTGTGGTGTTTTTGGAACTTATTGTTAGAAACAATTCGTTAATAATTTCGCCATTCATAGTTGTGTTCACCAAGAAGTACTTGTTGCTCTTTCTCCCATGTGAAAGAAAAGTCGTTATACCAATAGAAGGCTCGATTACTCGTGAGTGGGCTTTGTTCAAAGACGTGCTACTTATTTTCAAGCAATTTTCTACCATTATTTGCTCCCCTTTTGATTGTATGACTGTAGTTGCATTCTGAGTGCTATGCAGATCTAAGTAACTCCAAGTGGGAGCTATTAAAAATAAAACCACCATTGCTGAAGCAATCCATACTTTTTTTTGAGTTCTTCATGATAAAATAAATATTTATATATTATATATACTTTACCGTAACCGATCAGTCTTGAGTGCATGACACTTATCATCCAGGTTTTGGATTCCCTTTCTTTCTCACTATGACCTTTGGTGTATCCTTTATGAAACTGTTTTTCCTGAGCTTTGATGTGTAATATATGGATGATAATCTTGCGTATATATCAGCACCCCTTTCTGTTCGTGATCCACCTGAAACCTTTCTATATATAACACATGGTCTCAATGCTCTTTCTGCTCTGTTGTTTGTGGATTCCACCTCCGGGTTCATGACATAGGCGAAGAGCCATTCTTTCTTTCTTCTCAGGAGATTCTTGACAAAATTCCTGCATTTCAGGTGTTCATAATCTGTATCAAGGAGAAATACCAGTTCTTGATACAGTTTATCCACATCTTCCATCGTTCCATGTCCCTTGAATGCCTTTCCTTTGTTATGATCTCCTGATCCGTTCCTGTATGACAGTATATTCTGATCTGCAGGCATCTCCCACCCTGAGCAATGCGTCATTGATCCCCTTCACACTCAGATCAAGATCATTGTTTGCAAGGAGGAATTCCTGTACCTTCCTTATGACCCCTCTTAAGTTGTATTTCAGCATGGTGATATAGTTCAGGAGATATATACCCATATCTCCGACCTGTGGACAGTCCATGTGTTTTGACTTCACCTCAATGCCACAGTTGTTGCACTTATACACATCAAGATCAAATTCCGTGATCTTTATCTTCTGAGGTGGTGGTATGTCGAAGATCGTTTTCTTCTCCGTTCTTATGGGAGAATCCAGTGGGTGATTGCATTCAGGGCACTTATCCTCCGATACATGAATGATCTCATCCGGTTTATCGTGAATGCGTGTTGTACCTTTATGTCCCTTTGGAGAACCCCTCTTTCCCTCTGGATTGACAGGCTTCGGTTTAAAACGCTGTAATGCCGGTGGTGTGTGGGGATTCTCATACAGGAGAAGTCGCTTTTTCAGTGCTTCAACCTCGCCAGAGAGAGATGTATTCATTTCTTTCAGGCTGTAATTCTCAGCAATAAGAAGTTCGATGGTACGTTCCATCTCAAGGATATAGTTGTCTGAATCACTTTCAATCGGAAATACCATGAAACAATATATTTCCTCATGAAAATACTTTTCGGTTCGGTATTACAATGGTTGGGCTATTGATGCTAATAAAAATATGCAAGATCGAAGCTATACAAATACAAAAAGATGAATTCATAATGAAATGTAAAGCAATTATGAGAAATGAGTGATATGAATCCATACCCTGCTTAAAGGATTTTATTTTTGGGAATTTTTTGGGAATAATACCATCAGCGTAACCAGAATGAAAAGAAGAATTAAACTGAGAGAGAATGTATAATTTGATAGAACAGGTCTGTAACCAAAGGCAAAGATCAGGATGGGGAGTAGAATTCCACCCTTTATCAGTGAACTTCCCATTATTATGCCCGTAGCACTGGAAGAGTCTTTTTTGCGAATTGAACTTTTTATAACAATGATTTCAGGGATTGAGCCCAGTATTCCTGGAATTATGAATCCTGAGTTCAAATTCCCAATCTTAAGATAGGATCCTATGGATTCTGTGGTTTTAGAAAGGAATATGGAAAGCAGGATTATGCTCAATATAAAAAAAAGGAGTTCTATGTAATCCCACTTTTCGAACTGCTTTTCACCTTCTGCGGTTGTTTTTATGTTACTTTTCTTCTCCTCCTCATTGATGAAATAGAAGGAAAAAATAGAGAGTGCCACAAAGGCAGAGGTAAGGGCAAAAGAAACATAAATTCCAAAGGGATCTAAAATCAACAGAAATAAGATATACAAGGGTAGTAAAAACAGTATGATGGATATTCTTCTTTCTATACTATTTTTGGACAACTTCAAAATTATGAGGAAAATAAAAAGGGTGACCAGTTCAGATCCAAGCAGTGTTCCCAGGGAAATTCTGGAATAACCTTCTGCAATGGAAGCAGAGGATACCGTGATTTCGTCGAAGGAAGTGAGAAAGGAAAATAATGTTAAGCCATAGAGAAGACCTGGCTTGTTTCCCGTTATATCCTCAATTTTATCATACATTTCATCTGAGCTTAAGTCCATTCCAAAAATTATTGGAATTGTTATGAACAATAAAAATATGGCATTCTCAAAAATGAGGGATAGGGAACCTACTATAATGATCCCGATTAAAATTGTATATAATAGGAGAGGCTTCATTGCAGACTAGACGCAAACTGACTAGCTGCAGGCTGTACTGATTCACTGGAAGCAACTCTTGATCCTCTTTCATGTTTATTGAACTGGATCTCAGTGGGCTTTAATTTATCTCTAATGTATTCAAAGGCAATATCAGCTTTCTCCGGGTCACCACAGGTAAACAGGTCAAGAGCAATCATGCCATACTCAGGCCATGTATGAAAGGATATATGAGACTCTGCAAGGAGAACTATACCACTGGCTCCCATGGGCTCAAATTGATAGTAGTCTGAAGAAATTTTTGTGAGGTTTCCGACCCTTATGGACCTCTCAATTATTTCCATTAAAGACTCTTTTCGCTCCAGAAGCTCTGGTTCTATACCATACATGTCTGCTAAAATATGAATTCCCACGGCCACCTTCATCGTCCTCCATCATTGCACCTCTTTGTGTATGAACTAGTCATAATTTCTTATTATTTAAATATTGATGTAACTGGATCTAATTATAATTATCTTACACCTGAATTAAAAACTAGGCGTTGCTAAGTATTAGTAAGAATACAAATATATTTATAATTTTAAAATTATATTTTAAAGGTTGTAACAATTGTTTTTACAAGGCTGAATCTCTCCTTCAGGTTTGAGAATTCATCGAAATTCAAATTAAATGCTTCCCTGGTTGTATAGATAGTGGAATTCACTCCTCTATTGGCAGCGTCAAAAGCACCTGCAAGAGGAGCGTATAAATTTACGCACCCAGTTTTCAACAAACTGTAGATTCCTTCACCCAGGATAAAAGTGGGGCGATCTTCCTGAGTTTCCTTGATTCTAAGTTCAAGAGATTTTCTGGTTTCATTGAAATTATTTTCATTTAAATTGTCTATCATCTCTATGGTAACCGTTCCAAATTCTATATTTATGATGCCTTTGACATCCCTAATCCTGATCTTATGCCCCTTAGTAGCTTTTTCGCAGGATTTGGCACTTGCCCTTTTATCACCCCCACTCAAGGAAGCGTGCAGATAACCTCCTTTCATATACAGGAAAACCTCATCTTCCGGATTCAGGTTATCATCACCTATGGCCTCCCAGTCTGCTGAGGAAAAAAGTATATCGGCACCTTCTATAACAAATTTCTTTAATAGTTTCATCGCCGAGCTTATGTATTCATAACCGCTGGGTGTTACCCTGAAATCCTCAAGGAGACCCTTATCCCTCATGGAGGTAATGTAATACCTGACGCCCTGAAGTGTTATCCCGAGATCCTTTGACATTGTCGTTAGGTTCTTTTCCCCCTTTAAAATTTTAAGTATTAATGAAATCTCATTAACATTTACATCCTTAAGCGAAGGCTCTGACGACATCAACCTGTATGATTGTTTTAATATTAAAATATATCTCTGTCAAGAAATAACTATTAGAAATTATATTTATATAAATATTTTAAATTAGTAATATATGCAAATGCTTAACCCCCAGTGGCATAGTTTTATATCATTAAAAAGATGAACAAATAGGTTAATTTATGTTGGGACTGGAAGAAGAAAATAAAAATATGGAAATTGAAACCGTTAATGCTCTATCAAAAAGCGAATTTTTCAGAATTCTGGCTGATTTGAACCCTAAACTTCACATAAAAATGGTAGATTCTGTCAGGGAATACTGGTCGCTGGTTGGGGCATCCAGAATCTCAGTTATTGAGGGAGATGAGGAGTCAGAGATTATAAACAGTCTTCTTTCAGAAAAGTTACTCCTGAAGTTAAATGAAAAGGAGTACCCTGAATCATACCTTTACAGAAGCGCTCCCTTTGATGTGGCAAGATCAGAGAAAGATACATACATCTGTACAAGGGGAAGTTCTGATGATGTTGGACCAACAAATTACTGGATGCATTCAGACAATGCAATGAAGATAGCCGTGGAAAATCTAAAGGATTCTATGGTGGGTAAAACACTCTATATTGTCCCCTACTGGCTTGGTCCTCTTAACTCTCCATACGGTCAGGGAGGCATTGAAATGACCGATAGCCTTTACGTCATATTGAACCTGATGAAAATTACCAGGGTTGGCAAGGATACTGCCAGACTGATGGCCCAAAGCAACTCCTTTGTTCTGGGCATGCATGCAACAGCTAAATTGGATCCTGACAAAAGATATATCATGCATTTCCCGGATGAAAATGAAAAGATGGGCCTGATCATAAGCTTCAACACGAATTACGGTGGAAATGCGCTTCTCAGTAAAAAGTGCCATGCCCTGAGAATTGCATCTTTCAGGGCTAGAAGGGAGGGATGGATGGCAGAACACATGATGATGATAGGCATCAGGGAACCTTCAGGCAGAATGACGTATATTACCGGAGCTTTTCCAAGTTCCAGTGGCAAGACCAATCTGTCCATGCTTGAGCCACCTGAAAACTTCAGGAAAGACGGATGGGACACATTTCTGATGAGTGATGACATAACCTGGATGCACCAAAGGAATGGGGAACTGAGAGGAATTAATCCGGAATTCGGTTTCTTCGGAGTTGCCCCCCATACCAGTTATAAAACAAACCCAAGAGCTATGGATGCAATTCATAAAAACACCCTGTTCACGAACGTAGCCCTGGACTCAAACAACTGCCCATACTGGGAAGGGATGTATGACCAGCCTGCTCACCTGATTGACTGGAAGGGCAACAAATATGACGGAAAGGACAAAGCTGCCCACCCCAATTCCAGATTCAGCACGCCAATAAAATATTATAAGAACCTCTCCCCTGATTATGAAAATCCTGAGGGAGCTCCTGTCAGTGCCTTTCTTTTCGGGGGGAGACGCAGTGACCTGCTGCCACTGGTAATAGAATCAAAAAACTGGAATGAGGGGGTTCTATATGGTGCAATGCAGAGGATAGAGACCACGGCCGCAGCCATAGGCAAAGTGGGGGAATTGCGTAATGATCCCATGGCAATGAGGCCATTTATGCCCTATAACATGGGGGACTACTTCCAGCATTACGTCCATATGGGGAAGAAATTATCAAGACCGCCTAGAATTTACAATGTAAACTGGTTTAGGAAGGATGTGGAAGGTAATTTCCTGTGGCCAGGGTACAGCCAAAACATGAACGTTGTTCAGTGGATCATTGGAAGGGTTAGGGGTGAAGTGAAAGATGCGGTTGAGACGCCCATGGGATTTGTACCATCCATTTCATCATTTAACTGTGGAGGCATAAGTAAAAGCACTATGATGCAATTGTTCCATATAGACGTGAAAGGATTTCTCAGGGAACTTGACACCATAAAACCTTTCTTCCAATCATTTGAAACGCATTTCCCTGAGGAATTATGGGAGGCGTATGAAAATGTCAGAAGAAGGCTTGAAGGATCAGGAAATTAATGAAAATATAAATTTTTTAATCTTTAAGCATCTTGATTATTCAGATGGGTTGGACCTGCAGAGAAAAGTAAATTTGGAGCAGATGGAAGGAAAGGGCAATGAGGCTATCATTATCTGCGAACACAATGATGTATACACTTGCGGCATTCACAGGGAGCAGGTACCTCCTGGTATAACAAATCTTTACATGATTGAGAGAGGCGGTGGGATAACCTACCATGGACCTGGTCAGTTAATTGTCTATTTCCTGATGGATCTGGGAAAGAGAGGTATAAACATGTTGGACCTCATAAAATTTGTCCATGAATGTGAGATTGAGTACCTGAAACAGCACGGCATTGAGGGCGAATCAAGGCTTAAGGAAGAAACAGGAATATGGGTAAAAAACAGGAAGATATGCTCCACAGGTTTTTCACTGAAGGGTGGTTTTACCATGCACGGGGTAGCCATTAACGTGAACACTGATCTTAAAAAATTCAGCATCATTAAACCCTGTGGACTTGATTCAGTCATCATGACATCCATTTCCCAAATTAACGAAGAATCATACAATACGGAAAGTGAAAAAAGATTGTTCTTTGATATAATAATAAAAAATTTAGGAATTAAAGAACCTCATTATTCCTATCAATGAGCAATGGTTTGTGACTGTTCTCTCAGGAACTGTTGTAAGTAGTAGAAAGATCCGGTTCCCTTTCCACTTATACCACTAAGTTTCCATCCCACGAATGGTTGTGAACCAACCATGGCACCGGTGGAGCCCCCTCTTTCCCTGTTGGCATAAATTGTACCAACCTCCACTTCTTCGAAATATTTCTTAATCTCCTCCGGGTCTTCAGTAAATATCCCACCCGTAAGGCCATAGTCGGAACTGTTAATTTTCGATATAGCATCATCAAGGCTCTTTACCCTGACTACAGCCAAGAATGGAAGGAATAATTCGTTCCTCAAGATCTCAGAATCTGCTGGAAGATCAGTAACCACTGTGGGTTGAACAAAGAACCCGTTTCCCTGAACCACATTTCCTCCTGAAAGGATCTTCCCTTCCTTTTTGGCCACTTCTGAATATTTCTTAAACTTCTCAACGGCTTCCCTATTTATTACTGGCCCCATGAAAGTCTCAATTTTTTTTGGATCTCCCACTATCTGTTTATCGGTAACATTTTTCAGGTTTTTAAGGAATTCATCATAAATGGGTTCCTGTACGTAAACAATTGAACATGCACTGCATTTCTGACCGGAATACCCAAAGGCTGCCCGGTAAACTCCATTTACAGCCTTATGTAGATTCGCCTTCGCTGTTACAGTAATGGTATCCTTTCCACCCATTTCGGTTATTACAATCTTTGGTTTGTCCTTCGTTGCATTCTTATATATACTTATACCTGCATCCCTTGATCCTGTGAACAATACGCCGGATATATCTCTGTGAGATGTTATGTAAGGCCCTATCTCACTACCCTTCCCCGATATGAAGGCTATATTCCCCGATGGCACGCCCGCTTCCAGCAGAGTCTTGATGTAAAGATATGATGTAAGGGGGATATCACTGGATGGTTTCAAGAGAACCGAATTTCCTGTTACCAGAGGACCAGCTACCATTCCAACGGTGATGGCATAGAAGTTGAAGGGGGCAATAACTGCAAAGACGCCGTAGGGTTTCATATATGACATGCTCTCTTCATTTTCATATCCCTTTCCCGTAAATCTTACAAAACCCTGGTTTTCAATTAAGTTCAGAGCATAATACCTGAGAAAATCTATCCCCTCGTCAACGTCGGCCATGGCTTCAAGCCTGTTTTTTCCGTTCTCATAGGCAAGAAGAGCAGAAATCAAAAATTTATCCCTTGATACAAGGTCAGCGGCTTTGAGCAGGACTCTGGCCCTATTTACAAAGCAGGAATTAAACCATGACTTCTGCGACTTTTTCAGCATTTCAATCGCTTCGTCAACCGATTTTTTTGATCCAGCCTGAAAGGTTGCAATCTCCTTTTCATCCACAGGTGAAATGTGTTTCACCTTATTTTCTTCAGCAATCTCTTTTCCTATTATATTTTTATACTCCTTTCCTAGATATTTTTTTGCCTCCTCGCAGGCCTTTTCATACAACTCATTAAATTCTTTTTCCTTTCCATTTTTTACATATTTAACATATGTAACTTCATTCTCGAATGGCATAGTTCCAAATACGAAGATTGTACATAAAGATTGCATTATCTTATTCTACTATGGCAATTTTATGCGATTATGCTCAATCACCGATAAAACTTATAAACATTTTAATTTTGAATTTTTTTGCAAAAGTTAGAGCCCCATTCCATCATCTGCTGGGATGGATACACCATTTATACCCGATGAAAGTGGTGATAATAGAAATGCTGTTACATAGGCAATCTTGAGGGGGTCCATGGCTCCTTTATTTTTAAAGTTAAAGGGAAAAATATTCCCAAAGTTATCCTCCTTTCCCACTGATCCTGGAAGGACCGCATTCACCCTTATGCCTGAAGCCTTCAATGAAGAAGCGGCGGTTCTTGTCATCTCTTCTATGGCTGATTTAGAGATAGTGTATCCCGAATTATTTCCACGGAATAGGTTTCTTGAGGCACCTATATTGACTATGGACGATCCAGGCTCAAGTAGTGTTGACGCCCCATATATTACATTATATTGCGTTAGAACGTTTGAACTCAGAAACCTGAATAGTATATCTGGTTCCACCATGCTCTTTTCCGAGAATTCCCAGGTTCCGACATTATTCAGAACACCATTTATCTGACCTTCTTTCTCGAAAATAGTTTTCAGGGTATCTTTCACCTCTGTTTCGCCCTCAAGGTCACATTTTAAAACTCTTATGGAATCATCCCCCTTTTCCGATGGAAACTTACCACTTCTTGACAGGCCATAAACCCTGGATTTCATGGAACATAACAGCCTTGCACTGGAAAGCCCCTGTCCAATACCCATTCCTGCAATAACAAACGTTTTTCCTGAGAAATAATCCTCAAAAAGTCCCATAAATATGTGAGAGGTTTCACTTATTTAAATGATCTTAAGGCATCAAAAATGCAGGAAAGGGATGTCATGAGATAATTTCTCGAAAATTCACTCAGATATTCCCTATTAATTTTTCTAGCTGTAGATTTTTTAAGGTAGTTCACAAATTGCACATTCTCATATTTTATTTCGCTCAAGAAGAGTAGCTCAGGGGAAGCCAATCTTCTTGCTCTGTATTGAGGAGAGAAAGGATCTTCAGGCGTCTCCGGATTTCTAACTCTTTCCATTCCATATCCAATAAAAAAACGTATCTGGTTCCAGAGAAATCCTCTGGCCTTAAAATATACTGCTCTTTCATTCTGAAATTTTTCCTCACCCACCTCAATAACTACTCTTTCTGTTCTCCTTCCATTCAATTTGCAGAAATTAGAAAAATCATGATTCCCTTCAAATTTTTTTAGATCTTCAAGTTTTATTTTTGAATATAAGGTTCCGGATGGAAAAAGATATACATATTTCTTCCATTGAACCTTTCTTACATTAAAGTCATCAGGAACCGTTGAATATTTGTAAAAATAAATATCCTCAATATTTGAATTTAACGTCCCAATAATCCTTCCAGCGCTCAGTTCGGAATCAATGGTTGCCGTATTCATTATGGCTGAAACTCCCCTGTCAGTTCTTGAGCAGCAAATTAATCTTGTTCCAAGGGAATGTTTGTCTATACATGTAAGGATGGTATCCTCAACGCTCCTCTCTCCGGTCCCCCTCTGAAACCCACTGAATCTGCTCCCATCGTATGCAAAGGCAAGGAGATATCTCATTCCTCCATGATTTTACTCACTTAATTAATAGTTTTCAAGGGAATTCCTTTTATGAGGTAAAAAATTTTCACAAAAAAAACATGAAACCTTTTAAATCCATATGTTATGGATTTCATGTGTGGAAAATAGCTGGAGCAGGTATAGCAGGTAGCTTCCTGTATAACAGGCTTACAAACAGTGGTTTTGATGTTGAAATTTATGATCCAAAGGTCGAGAATTTCTATATTCCATGTGGGTTTGCCACAAATAAAAACCTAATCATTCCCTATCTGAAAATGGTTGGGATTGATTTTGATCAGGTTTGTGAAATTGAAGATGGACCCATGACCATTTCAGGAAATAAATTTGAACCTCTGGAAGTGAAGAATTTAGGGCTTTCCACTATACATAAAATGCGTCTGGAGAAATTAATGGTCGGAGATAATGTGATCCGCAAAAGATGTCAGCACCATAATGGTTCTGGGTTTATTGATGCCACTGGAATTTCAAGAGCTCTTCTTCCAAAACCAGCAGAGGATAGAACAATGTATGCTATGGAAAAGATCTGTCCAATCTCGCAATATAAGGGGTTTTACTTTTACTTTTTTCCAAGAGGAAGGGGTTATTTCTGGTCCTTTCCCTTGAAGGGAACATATCATGTAGGTGCCGGTGGTATTAATCTGGAGGAGGTGAAGTCCTACCTGAATCCATATAAAGAAACAAAACTGGTTTCAAGGAAGATAAGAATGAAGCCGATCATGGAAAACATCTTCACAAAAAATTGCATAGGTGTGGGAGAAAGCATAGGTTACATTTCACCCTTACTGGGAGAGGGAATAATTCCTGCACTTGAATCAGCAGAAGTGCTATTTCAGTGTATCAAATCTCAGGATAGTTTGGATGAGATAGGAAGGGCGTTCAGGGAGAGAACAGGAAAAAGGATGAAAGAATTTCAAAGGCTCAGCAATCTGGTACGAAAAGTACAGTCTGGAAAGATTATCTCATTTACAAATATTTTTTCCCTTGGTCTTGTCATGAGAGAAATGAGGAATTTTGGAATTGGGATCAGCACATCAAAGGTACTGGGTCATTTTCTATAGAATTCCTCCATCCACTGGAACCATTGCATCTGTCGTTGCCCCGAATATATCTTCATTTACCATTGCCAGAAGCATATTTGCAACATGTTCCGGAAGAACTTCCTTCCTGAGCAGGTTTCCTCTCTTATACTCGTCAACAGATATTCCCTTGGCCTTTGCCCTGGCCTCAAGTACCCCATTCTCCCATATCCTTGAATTTTTAAAAATCTTATCCGGGTTAATTATGTTGGATCTTATCCCATATTTCCCCCCTTCTTTTGCAATGTAGTGGGATAGCTGAGCTGAAAACGCCTTCGTAGTTCCATAGGAGATCATTCCTGGGCCTGGATTTGTTAGATTCTTTGTGATGTTGAAAACAAAATTTCCCCCAATGCCCTGTTGTTTCATGATTTTAAATATCTCCTGTGACAGGATAAAGGGAGCAAGGGAATTTATTTTGAAATGAAGCATTAAGGTTTCAAGGTCTATATCCTCCATGAATTCAGATTTAAGAATTCCTGCATTATGAAATATTATATCCACTCCACCATATTTTTCCTTAATATCTCTTACCATCTTAACAATCTGATCCCTGTCCGTAAGATCAATTTTATAGCCCATCGTTTCTGTTTTATATTTTTGAGAAATGTCTTCAGAAATATTGGTTATGGATCCGTCTATGTCAGCTCCTATGACCACTGAGCCACTTTCCGCCAGCTTCCTGAAAGCTTCCAATCCAATTCCATTGGCGGCTCCAGTTACAATGCTGATACTGCCTTCAAGGACCCTAGGTTTAAATTTTTTCAGCTTTGCCTCTTCCAATGGCCAGTATTCCATCTCAAAAGCCTCCTTCCGCGTGATGAATTTCTGGCCTCCCAGCTTTTCAGCAACGGAATTGACTCTCATGGAATGAATAAACTGATCACCAACTATGTTGCATTCCCTGTAATTTCTTGCAGCAGTTACTATACCATACCCCCTTATCACAATTATTGCTGGATTTGGATCGTGCATTGGGTAATTAGATACATATTTCCTGTAATCATTCTCATAGTTGCGCTTAAATTCATCAATCTTACCTGAAATATTATCCTGTTCGGTCAAATACAGGTAGTCATATTTAGTTCTTATAAGCATATCAGGGGTTGCTGGACCCCGTCGTTCAAAGAGTTCTGCCTGTGAGGAGCATGATATTACCCTTGCCTCCTCTGTTTTATGGACCATCAGAACCTTTTTATATTGTGAAGATAAAAGACCCCTTAATTCAGGCAATTTTTCACCATAGGAATCCACTTCCTTATATTTCCCGTCAAATATCCTTTCACCAATTTTAGATTCAATATATTTCCTGGCCCTTTGTACTATCCTGATGTGCTTTTCATAACTTTCCTCTGCAGTTTCTCCAAACGTGAAGAGCCCATGTTTGGAAAGAACAATACCCTCAACATCAGGCGTTATCTTCTCAACAATTTCAAGGATCTTCCTGGCCAGCTTGAAGCCTGGAGCAACATAATCCACCACAATAACGTTCCCCAATGCATTTGAAATTTCAGAACTATCCATTTCAGAATTTGTCAACATCAGAATATAATCAGCATGTGAATGGTCTACGTATGTATAGGGTATAAAGGCATGAAGGAATGATTCCACAGAAGGCGCAGGTTCAGATGAATCTATCATGCTTTTCCTCAGGTAGTCCATCATCTCGCTGTCGGTCATTTTGTTGATGTTCCTTGCATGAAGAAGATCTTCCATTCTCAAACCGGTAAAACCATCTCTGGTTATGGTAGCCATGTCGGATCCACTCCCCTTAACCCTTAAAATTTTAATAATTCTTCCTGCGTGATCGGTTTCAATAATCTTTACACTGGCGTTTCCACCCCCATGAAGAACTAAATCCTTATCTTTTCCTAATTTTTTCGCACTTTCCACTCTGAAATCCATTTCATCCAATTCTTTCACCTTCCAATTCAATCAAGGGTCTTCCAGGCATTGGTATCTTACCTTTCCCATCTCCCTTATAAATTTCCACATTCAATTCCGCATTTAGTGTAGTTTTTATAATCTGCCCATATAGTGAGAGAGCTTCAAATTCATCGATGTCGAAATCCATCTTACCCCTGTTTTTCCTTACTATACCAATAATGTTTTTCATGGATACGTTCATATCTCCCTCTGTTACCATTTTAATCTCTTTCTTCATTTCACCACTGCAGATTGTTATTCTTATTGTAGATGGGTTTATTCGAGTTATATTCTTTATGGCTCTTATATCTGTTAAAAGAGAATTCAAATATTCATAATAATTTATTTTTAAAATATCATTCTCGGTAAGTTCAATCCTATCAAGTTGGGTTTTTGAAACGAACCCTGATTTTCCAAGCTTTGACCAGTAGTTCTCACACATGTGGGGAAGAACACAGGAAAGGATCTTAATCCAATCCTCAATTATCTCATTGACCGCTGCATACTTGTCCAGCCCGATGTTTGATAATTCATTCAGATCCTTGATTACTTCATAAACAATTTCCACATACGCATTCCTTACCTGTAATTCATCCATCTTGTGAAGAAAATTCAACGTGTGTTTCTTAAACTTGATCTTAAAAAGGTCAGAATATCTACCGTCTCCTTTATTAACTGGAGCGAGCCCACCATCCAGTAATGAATGAAGTGATTCATACACCCCTTTAATATTTGTGATTTCTGTTTCATTCCAATCCAAAAGTGAATCCATTTCTGCGACCAGGGCTACATATAGACGGAATAAATCCGCCCCGTATTGATTCACAACATCGAGCAGAGAAATTGCATTGCCCTTGCTTTTGGAGATTTTTGATCCGTTTGAAATAACCATCCCTACTATGGATATTCCCTTAGGTTGATAACTTTCATTGAATAGGGCAGCGTGATTCATGAGATAAAATACCAGGTGATTTGACATATGCGAAGCAGATGTAATTCTCTGGTCAACGCCATACCAGTATTCAAATTCACGTTTTGCATTCTCTATCTGGCCTTTCTTCCATGGTAACACATCAGTTTCGTTGCCTGTTATATAATCAAAAAATGAATCGGTAATCTCACTGTCAGGTATATCCTTTATCAGGTGAGAAAAGGTATAAAAAGCTGGGTAAATAGTTGAGTCAGAAAGAGATTCTATTACCCAAGCCCGATCCTGAGGAAGCGGAGTTCCAAGCCCCCTCTTTCTGGCACATGCCCTTTCTTCTATCCAGTCAATTATATCAAACATATTTTTTCTATAAAATTCCGGATGGAAAGACATCTTTTCAACGTATTTTCTTGTACGTTCCTTCCAGATCAATTCTGAGTAATCAATAAACCACTGATCGTGCATTATGGAAACAATAACCGGTTTTCCATCCCTTGTTCTTGCCTTTCTGGATGTTTCATAAAATGTTAAACCACTTTTTGCTTGGGCAAGTTTTTCGTTCATTATTTCCCTAGCTTCCTTTACTTTTCTTCCACCGATTAAGGGCACATCCGATTTCAAAATACCCTCATAAAATTCCTTTCTATAGATTGCTGCATTTGCCTCTTTTATGCTGGGAAATTGGCTAATATAGGTGGAAGCTTTCGATTCTGAACCGTTCGTCTCGATTATGAATAGGGGATCAATATTCAGTGCCAATCTGTTCATATAGTGAAGGTCCATCACAGAATGGCCCGGTACGCTATACACAACCCCGCTTGCCTGTTCCGGATCAATATCACTGTTTTCATATACTTTTACAGTCCTGTTGGTGAGGGGAACCTGAAACTGTTTTTGTGTAATCTCATCATTATTAATATTACAGAGAACTTTCGACCCTGCGAATTGATTTAAAATTTTCTTGGATGCCTGCTCACTAACTATGATTTTCGTATTTTCAACATTCATGAGCAAATAGGTAGCCTCCGGATTGATCCAGAGGTTCGTGATTGCGAACAGGGTTTCGGGTCTGAGGGAACATGCCGCAAGGTTGTAATCCCCTTCTGACACCTTAAAGAGAACCATTGTAAATTTTTCAATGGAAACCTTATCCGTATCTCCATCCTCTATATCGTCCTCCCCAACAGCATTACCGTCTTCACTGCTGAATAACACAGGATGACTGCCCTGTGTCAGGTGACCAAGTTTTCCAAGTTTTCTAAATTGCCATTCAACAAATTTACTGTACAGTGGATCAATGGATCTGAAAGTTCTTCGCCAGTCAATGCTATAACCCAGAGCCTTAAAGTCGTTGACTATTTTGGATGCAAAATAGTTGGCCACTGTCAAAGGGTCCTTGAAGCTTTCAAGAATCTCCTCAACCCTATCTATATTTTCGTATTCTGAAATATATTTCCTGTACATATTGAGGGTTTTCTCATCATTTCTTTTAATCTTTTCAGAAATTGATCCTATGGGAGTTCCGCTTTCATGGAAGCCCATTGGAAATAAAACGTTGTAACCGGTCATTCTCTTGTATCTTGCAATAATATCTGCTAAAGTATAGGTTCTTCCATGACCTACATGCAGTGGACCACTGGTATATGGCCATGGAACTGTTATTAGAAATTTTTTTCTCTTATCTGGTTCAGAATGAAAAATTCCCCCTCTTTCCCACTCTTCCTGCCATCTCTTCTCTTCATCCATGAACATCATTCAACTATCAATACAGCAGCTCCTATGGTCGTAGTCCATTCTTCCTCCTTCAAAACAACTGCAGTTGAACAAATATTTTTTGTCTGAAGGATTCTGTCCTTTAATCTATATTCCTCCTTTTTTTGATCCCAGACCAGTTCATCCTGTTCCCCCGTAGTGCTTGCCAGCATCTCTGCTGCCAGTTTTTCTGCAAAAAAACCAGCCTTTTTTTCCGTTTCACCAAAACTATGGTGTTCACTCAGGTATCCCCACTTACTTCTATCAGTTGGAATGGCATATCCTATGGCTGAAGACAACATCCTGTTCATTTCATTGGACGCATTTCTTGCCAGAACTGTAAAGAGAATCTGGCCTGGCTTCAAAAGTGTTAAGCCCTCTTCACGACTTACTATCTCCGCCCCTGGTGGAAATATGGAGCTTACCGTTACAATGTTGAACTGTGCTATTCCAGCGTCTCTAAGAGCTTCTTCGAAGGAACGAAGCATGGTATCACCCCTTCCAACCCCTCTTGTGAAAAAAAGCTTATTCGGAACCAGATTTGTCATATTATCCGTATGTACAATTATGAAATAAAACTTTACCTGATAACAGTTTATCAACTCCCCGAACTTATATTTCCAACACATTAGACGATTTCTTAAAACCCCTGTATCTTGGAGAACTTTAACTTGAAAGCTTTCCCCCAACACAGATGAATACGCCTTTTCCATCAAGAGTCAATGAATTGAAAGATTCCATTTTAGCGGTTATTAGAAATCATCAAGAATAGACGCCGGAAAACTGAAAGCAATTTTCCTAATATATAGGGAAAGCAGGAAAAAGACATTGCCAAGTTTTGGTTGACTTTTTCTCTTTGCGAATTTCAATAACCTTATGAGCATTTGTTTAAACTGGAGAACAGTGCAGTTTTTGCCCAAAGTAACTTTTCCAGAATATTTTCGATTTTCAAATTATCAACAAAGATTTGACAGTGTCAGAAAAATAAATTATTTTAAGTGCATAGGAGGTTCACAGGTCAAGGGTCACATCAAAAAAATCGGAGGAATTATCACCACTGTTGCATGTGGCAGCCTTTGGAATCGTTCCTATTATTGTTTGATCTTTCATGGAATAGAAGCCTATTTCTATCTCCAACCATCCATCAACGTGTTCAATTTTCCTGGTGGTCATAGGAATAATAACCTGATCATCCATTAAAAAAATTAGTTCATTATAAGCATCAATGGCCAATAATTGAAAATTGTGGTTCTCCTTTATTCTGATACGTCTCGTTATTGTGTCATCGCTTTTAAATTTACCAACCAGTATTTCTCTAAAACTATCAACTACAGATTCAATTACACCGTCAAAATTAAGATCAAAAATACGTATTTTTGTATCAGCTTGATGTTCCAAAATCTGATACATCTTTAAAAAATTTAAAAATTAATCTTCTGGTTTGTCAGAAGATATAACTGGTATGGCTTCGTTCAGGTTAAGACCTATCTCATCCTGGGAGAGTTTTCTTCCAATACTTTTCTCATAGAAGTTAAGAATTGACTTCTTCTCTTCCAGTGTGTATTCTCTGAAATATTTTTCCCTTTTCAGGTTCTTTCCAGTTCTTTCCTCGTATGTCTTGGCAGGTATCGAGTATTTTCTCTGGGTAGCGTCCCTGTAAAGTTCCGGTATTACATTAAAGGCACAGAAAGGTACAACTCTTCCATCTGGCATCGCATAGTGTATATCGCATCTCTCTACTCTATCCACATCGTAAGTATATGGATCCATGAAATGCATGAAACCGATGAACATACTCTTGTAGTGGAAAGCCTTCAAACCATGGTAATCTCCCTCTGTGAAAGCATTGTAAACCATGTCCTTAATGCTGAAATCTGCCGGAGCTTTCTCATAGTCGACGAATCTTTTCAAGCTTGCAAGTAACTTTGCAGCTGAGGTAACTTTTCTAACCGTCTTGAATGATGCGTCCTTTATGTCATCAGCCAGTTCCCCTATGTATTCAAACATACCCCTAACATCTATGAATCTGGTAATGGGTGTTATTTTGTCTCCCTCCTTAAACAGGTAAGTTCCCATCCCGCATGCGAAGTGGATAGATAGCTTGTACATGTCCTTTCCCTTCAGTTGCTCTACAAAGTTTGAGACTTTTGTTGTTGAAGGGACGGTGAAGAAATCCTCTCTCCCGATCATTCCATCCGTCTGCTGCTCAATTTTCTTTATGCATCCAGGGATTGTTACTCTCTGTTTTTCTCTCATTCTATCTGGCATTCTTCCCACGAGACTCACTGGTTGGAAGTTTACTGCCCTTACGGAGTCGATATTTGAAAGGCCAAATCTGATGGTGTCCCCGAGATACATATCATTTATTCCACCTATAACGGTTGGAACTAATACCACACCCATGGGCGCGTTCTTGTAGTTTTCCAATGCTGCTGGTATTTCCCAGAAATTCTTTGGATTTGATCTTGGCGTTGGACCATCAAAACTCGTATAAACAACATTTGAACCAGCTTCCCTTATCTTTTTTGGGAAATCTGGATCAAAAGCAGCTCTTACACTGTTTGTATTGAGCTGTATGTGTTCATATCCTTCCTCCCTGGCAATCTTAATGACATCAAGGATATCATCTCTGATTGTGGGTTCTCCACCGGTTATCTGAACTGCGTTTGCACCAACTGGCTTCTCGTTTCTCATTCTTCTCAACATCATTCTTACCTGATCTTGGGACGGTTCGTAAATTGGTTCGTTTTCTTTTGCATAGAAGAAGCAGTACCAGCAGGAAAGATCGCACCTGTTTGTTACTACTACATTTCCCAATCCAGTATGGGATTTATGCTTAACACAAAGCCCACAGTGTGTTGGACACACAATCTTGGATTCTAAATAAGCAACATGTGGGTTAAGGATTTTCACTCCAGGATCCTGCCATTTCTTTGCTTCCTGGTACATATCGTAATCTTCCCAGTACTTCTCTTTTGTTATCCCATGTTCTGCGCATTCTTTTATAAGTTTAACTTCACCACCATTTTCATACACAATGGCTGGTGTTCTCATCTGATCAAATTTTTCGTCATCAACGCATATTGGGCAGAGACTCTCTGTCACTCTCATCAGCATCATATCATCTGAGATCAAATCTCTCATTGCCCCAATGAATTCATCTACTGTCTTGAACGGTGCATTTTTACTTATCTCAAAGTCACTTGCGAACCTGACTTCGGGATACTTGTTTCTTTCCTCCATTGCAATCAATTTTCTTTCACCTTTGTTCCATTGTAGACATTACCATATTAAAAGTGTTTTGTAGTTTTTATAACTACTTATTTGCATCAATTAGTTTCATGGTATTAGCATCAATAGCTAAATAGGTACGTCTAAACTGGGCGATTATTAATCGATATGCTTAATTTTATTAAAAATTACAATTTTTTTTGTTTTTACAATAAATAGATCATATCCTCTTAATGTCCATTTTTTCAGGGTTTAAAACATAGTATTTTTATTATCCACTTACTGCACAATTAGCGTTTATCACTACATTGTTTTTCAATTAAACCTTCTTTTCCTGGAACAACTTTCAGGGTAGATTCCGCCCTAAACTGTATCTATTGGTCTTATGAATTCTAAAGTTAGGGAACTTTTAATTATGTTCCCAACTCATTGTTTAATAGTAAAAAGAGAAGATTTCAAATCAATATATTAAGAGTTTGAACTATTGGCATTTTAACGACAAAATGTTATTTCTTATTCCTATAATCGCAGTTCAAGAAATTCAAACTAATCTCTACTCCAGCTTTCGAGGACTGCTTTTTGCCAAGGGTTACCGGTAAAATCTTCACGGTTTTTCCCTCTTCTATGAGGTAGTCCTTTGTGCAGCCAGAAAATAATATGCATCCAATTATCTCCATTTTTGCCTGCCAGTGTACTGAACACCGTCTTTGGGTGTGAACATTATTTTCTTCCCTTTTCGTCCATTATCTCTTAAAGTAGAATTCAGCTCAAAATGTTAAATTGTAGATAATTACATTATAAATTGTAACAAATATTTATAAGTAGCGAAACATTAGTGAAAAACAAACAACGGCGATTTATCATGGCAGTTCCTTATAGAATTACAATCAGGTTATCAGAAGACGATATGAATAAACTCGAAAAGTTACTGGATAAATATAACTATGAGAGCATATCTGAAATAATAAGAGTTGCATTAAGGCAATTTATAGATAAATTCGACGAGGAAGGCACGAACAAAAAAATTGAGGTGCAGTTAACAAAAAAAATGGTTGACGATCTCAACGTGTTGCTACAGAGAGGAGAGGCAATATCCATAGATGATTTAATAAGAAGCGTTCTGAAGGAATATACTAAAAATACACTAAATATTAAGCAAAATGAATCAGAAAAAGCCGAAGAGGGGCATCAATAATGGTTGTGGTTAGAACAACTCAAAATCAACTTGAAAATTTTATAGGAGACGATTGGGAAAAGAGTCTGGAGAGCTTTTCAAAGGTGATCGGGTTTAGTTTTGACTCCAACGACGCAAAAGATATAAAAATAGAATTAAATCCAGACAGGCCAGACCTATATTCTATCGGTTCAATCATCAACCAATATTTTATATTCAAAAAAGGGTACCCCACATATGGTAAGGTTATAATTCAAAAAAGGGAATTTTCACTAGAAAATGTTAAATCAAGACCCTTTTTTGTTGCATTTGAAACATCAAGCTATGCAGACTCTAAAATTAGTTATAACATCAACACGGATTTTCTGGAATATTCGGATAGAGTTTCAGAAACCGTAGGAAAACAGAGAAGCAAGTTTTCAGTAGGGGCTCACGACCAACAATCAATTAAAGGGAAAATAAAATACGGTAAAGTTAACCCTGAAACGAAAATTGTTACCTATGATGGTATGGAAGGGACAATTTCCCAGTTGATCTCAAGACATGAGAAAGGGATAAAATATGGAAATTTAAAGTCAGGAGAAGTTGTAGGAGTTTTGGATGAAATAGGAATTGCATCCGTTCCACCATTCTTCAACACGTATCGTACAAGGATAAACGATGATACCAACAAAATGGTAGTAGATATATCCGCAAGCTCAGAACAAGGTCTTATGTTGGGATTCAGGTTAATGGCCGGTTATTTCATTGCCAAGGGAATAGATATCATCCTGCCAGACGTTTTTGAAAGTGTATGGAACTTATACAAAAATAATGGAGAAAAGGTCAAGATTAGTCTTTCAAACATATCTAAGGTCACCGGAATAAGAGAAATTAAATTAGATTTAATCAAAAGAGAGATCAACAGAATGGGGATACAAATAGATGGTGAGAACACCGTAGTACCACTTAATCGTGTTGATATAATGGGCGAAATAGACATAATTGAGGATTTCGTTAAGGCATACGGTGTTGGGAAAATAGAAGAAAAGTCATTAAAATCCAATTTCATAGGAAAGGAGAATGAATCCATAAGCACATCAGAAAAAATTGGCCAATTAATGGTTTCCCTCGGATTCCAGGAGGTTAAGAATTTTGTTCTTAGAAAGGTGAATAGGTATAATGATAAATTTACTGTCCTCAACCCAAAGAGTTTGGACTATAGCAGGATCAGACAGGATCTATTTGATGGGTTGATAACCTTCCTGGAAAGAAATAAGTCCGAATCATTTCCTCAGTATATTTACGAAACTGGGGACATTATTGATGAAAACGGAACACAGGAAACGCACATGGGTTGTATAATTTGCGGAAAGGGTTCTTCTTACGACAGTGTTAAGGGAATTCTAGACAGTATTGTTCTTGCTGCTGGCATAAAGGAAGTAATTATAACTCCTATCAGGCAGATTAATTTCATTGATGGGAGGGTAGGGACGATTAATTTCGAAAAAGAAAAACTCCAAATTGGTATTTTAGGAGAGGTCTCCCCGGAAGAACTCAAAATGAGAGGCATTCCATTTCCCGCATCCTATTTAGAAATTAAAATAGCCGCTTTAAAAAGTGTTTTAGAAGTTGCATGAAGCATTTCATAAAATTTCATTAAATTTATGGAAGGAATTAAGGTTTTTTTAATCTTAAACGTTTTAATAGTTCAATTGTATTAGCGATTTCGGTAGTCAAAAAATGGAACTCCAGGAAATAGAATACATAAAGAAATTTAAGGGCTGGTTCAGCCGAAATTGGGAGTTCGCAGGTATAATGATACTATTTTCCCTCTATATGTTCCTCGCAAATTATTTCATGTGGGGGCAAACATTCTTGGACGGAGCTGCGAACTTTTCTGGTGGAAGTGATCCCTATTTTAATTATTATATAATAATTCATATATTAACTACTCATCATTCCCTGTTACACACTTCTGGACTTAATTATCCCATAGGATCAGGAGATCCTAGGCCTCTCTTTTTCCATTGGATGATAGCGTTCGTTGCTACAATAACTGCCCCACTATTCGGGGGAGCCTTGCATGCGGCATATTATGTTTTCCAGGAATTTGATGCAGTATTTGGGGCACTGCTCATCATACCTGTATACCTGTTGGGAAAGAGCATCCTGGGAAGGAAGGCAGGCATGATTGGTGCAGTTCTGTACACACTAATGCCAAGCAATCTTACTTCAGGCATCCTTTCAGATGGTAGGATGCACACTCCAGAGTTAATTTTTGCATTTTTTGCAATATACTTTTTTGAAAGAGCCGTTCAATATGCAACCAAAGAAAGAGTAATCCAGGGCAGTCTTTTAAAGGTTGATAATTACTTCTCCAGTATAAAACAATATATAGTATCTAACAAGAAAACTACATTTTATGCATTATTTGCTGGTGCATCATATGGTGCCTTGATGCTTTCTTGGCAAGGGCACGCCTACATATTGGCAATTATAACAATCTACGTAATTGCCCAATTGCTTCTGAATCTTTTCTTATCCAGAAACACTGGATATTTGCTTTACATTAGTATCATCTTTGTCTTCCTTTCTTTTGCAATGGGAGGTTATTATTACTATACCGCACCCAATGCACCTGCCATCTGGTACGTACCACCACTTCTTATTGGAGTGGGTATGATATTTATAGCTGCGCTAATAAGTATAGTTGGTAGAAAACCATGGATAATTGCTGTGCCAGTTCTTGTACTGACAGTTGCAGCATTCGTAGGTGGGTTAGCATTCGTTTCTCCTCATATTTATTCACAAATAGTAAGTGGCGAGGGCTATTTCATAAAAACAAAGCTTTATTCTACCATAGCTGAAGCCCAGGCTCCAGCACTGGGACAGTATATAGGTGGATTTGGAGTGGCACAGTTTGTTGTGGGAATAGGAGGGTTTATGTTTGTAATATACAAATATATAAAAGAGAAAACTGACTCCCTTGCCTTTCTCATAGTATTCTCAGCTGTATCCATATACATGAGTTTTACAGCAGCCAGGTTTAATATTACTGCCTCTCCAGCCTATGCCATAATGGGTGGAGCATTGCTATATTATTTCGCGGACCTCTTGAAAATTGCAAATGTAAGGGATGATACACGAACCAAAAGAGCCTTTCGTAAAAGGGCTGGTATTAAGGGGAACCTTAACTGGCTTCAAGCCATATTTGTTCTAATAATTGTTTTCGGAATCCTGATTCCATCAGGGCTGGGAGTAATGTCCGCGGCTGTTCCTGTTAATTCTGCTCCAAATGTAAACCATCAGGTATATAATGCCCTTCCGGCATTTGCAAGACCACCATCATACCTTGCCAATGAAAGTACATATTTCGGTACAACGGGTTCTCAAATAACAAACAACTCATCTCCACTTTCAGCCTCAATGCAATGGTTTGCAACTCAACAGGCAAATTTATCACTGGCTAATAAGCCGGCATATGTGAACTGGTGGGATTACGGATTTCAGGAGCTATACCAGGGAAAGCACCCAACAGTTGCAGACGATTTTCAGCAGGCCTATCAGGTAGCAGGGCAAATCCTATTATCCACGAATGAATCTCAAATAATTGGCCTGTTTTCTGCAAGGCTAATGCAGGCACAATTGGCCAGTAACTCTGGGAAGTTTTCACCGGCAATGCAAAGTGTATTTTCACAGTACTTCAGCAATTCAGAAATTAAACTTCTAGAAAACATCTACAAAAATCCAGAGCAGTATGTTTCATGGATTTCGGCAAATTCCACCATATATGGGAAATTTAACATGAGCAGTTTAACAAGCATAAATGCCTATTTTGCCTTGGAAAAAGGTCAGTTAGCCTCCAAACTAAGCGTAAACAATCTGGTAAATCTCTACCAGGAAATTCAACATGCCACAGGATGGAGTATTCAATATATACAGGCAGATCATACTCTCCTACCATTAAGCGCCACGAACACAGGAACTTTCTATGCTCCTGCCTATCTGACTGATACCCCTTCTTACTCCACATCCTCTGGTGCAATAGTTCCTTATGAATATTACCAGATTTATGCTGTCACTCCAAATGGAACATATCCTTTAAACGCTACTCCTGCAAATGTTGTTCCCACTTCCTTTGAATTAGGGTATACACCAGCTTTTTACAACACAACGATTTATAGAGCGCTAATAGGGCTACCACCATCCGCAGTTGGGCAAACAAACGGAATTCCTGGGCTATCCTACGGTAGTACCAGATACACAATGGAGCCTGCCTTCAACATG
Organism: Thermoplasmata archaeon; assembly: GCA_021794355.1. Taxonomy (GTDB): domain Archaea; phylum Thermoplasmatota; class Thermoplasmata; order Thermoplasmatales; family Thermoplasmataceae; genus Cuniculiplasma. The sequence continues at coordinate 65,005 of JAJYRA010000069.1, forward strand.
AGCAACTTTGAAATATGTTACGAGGGAGTTCCTTACAATCCCTATACAAATTATTCAAGTCACCCAAATGCCTTTACTATAAAATCCCTCCAGCAAGCTTATTCTCTAGAGCACTCTGGGAAAGGCATTGCATTCATATTCCCACAGCTAGCCACAATAATCCAGTCATCTGACCCAATCCTGAGGTACTTCCCTGGTGCGATGATAGAAGGGCAGATAAAAACAAGCAGTGGAGCCCCAATTCCAGGAATAAGGGTAACAATATACGATCAATATAATGTCCCCCATAGCACAGTGGTAACAAATAAGAATGGATTCTATAATATTACTGGTTTACCCGGCAACGATTCACTTATATTTTCTTATGGAACATTGAATAAGCAATTTCTTGAGGGTAACAGCTTCCTCCACGGTGAAAAAGTATTTGTGAGTAAGTCAATGGCAGAGAGAAGGGTATACGGAATAAACAAAACGTCAGGTCTTCCAAACTATTACATAGTGAGAAACTACGTATCCGAAAACACAAGTTTATCAGGAAGTGTTGTCTCGCAGGGTGCAGGTAACAGCGGAAAAAGTAACGGACTCATTCATTCGGGTACGATATCAATTTCTAACTCAACTTCCGATCAAAAATTCAGTGCGGTAATAGCGAATGGAAATTACTCTTTTGCCAACATTCCCTTTGGAACTTATAATGTAAGTGTGACAACAAATGGAAAAACCTTTAATGATATAACTACAGTGAATATAGGCAATGCTTCGAATGCAAAGAAAAATATTTCTATCAACGAAGATAAGCTTGTTATAACCACCACGTCGGGTAAGAAAACATTAACAGGGGTATCAATCTACATTGGAAAGCGAACGCTGGCTAGCAATTCTACCGGGTCAGCTACTGTCGTTTTAAATACGGGCACATATAGTGTATTTGCAAGGCTCGGAAACCTGGTTTCCAAAGTCTACTCAGTTTCGTTTAATCAATTAAACGAAACTAAAACGTTGACCATGTCACTAATTTCTGGAAATAACCTATCAATAAGTCTAAATGGGCCACTTTTAAGTGGAAATTTAACATTATATGAAAATGGTAATACTCAAACATTTGTAAATCTTACCAATCAAGGAAATAACTTGTTTATGGGAATGGTGCCGTCTGGATTTTTCACGATCTACAAAACAGTAAACAATGAAGTTGTTTTTAGATCCTTCAATATTAATACATCGAGCACTCTCAATTACAATTTCCATAATGCCGTTAAGACTGGGATAATAATTAATAACCTTAATTTATCCAAATACTCGGGCACTATCGGTGTTATAAATGGTAAAAATGTACTTCAAAATGAATATACCACTGTTGAAAACACAACAATGCTTCTATCTCCAAATCAAAAATATACATTTTATGCTACAATAACAAAAGCAGGAAAAGACTACTTTGGAACTGTTCAAAATAAAATTTATCAGGTTTCAAATGTGTATTTAAAGCTTAATAATGCGACGGAAACTGGAATTGAGGTATACAATCCATCGGTTTCTCTTGGATTCAATGCAAAGTCTGCGGTTTCCTCTGGAATAGCCATAGCTAACATATCTGGAAATTCATTCGAAGCAACCAATATTAATTCTGGATATGCATACCTATTTTTCCCGACATCTAATTTAAACGGTGTATCCTTACTGGCATTTGGTGATGGATATAGCGCACATAGCCAGCATATAAGCCCAACTTCTCCCATGGCCTTAAAAGTTCCAAGTCACAATGTTACGCTTAGATTTGTATCCAGGGTAAATGCATCGAAAATAAACGGAAAACTGAATATTTATGGGACAATAACCCAGACTGGAATTATCAGTAACGGCATGGTTAATTTATCCCTGCCTTCAGGTAGCTACATATTCACGATCATAGGCGGAAATATGATAGCTTCTAATTACACCAATTCCTTTTATGTTGGGACAATGTCTGGAAAGATCAATATAACGTTCACTCCGGAAGTCTCCCTATCGGTTACAAATGCTGAAACATCAATAATTTATAATATGCAGGGTAACCAAATTAACAATCCTCTTGAGCTTTTACCGGGTAACTACACGGTTTATTCCCTTTCGCGTAATAACCTGGCAGCAATTCAGGAAGTTCATCTAACGCAGAACATGACCTTAACCCCAGCCTACAGTGCATCAAGCAGTCTAAGTATATTGAATAAAGTACCTGGCAATTTGACGTTAACCTTGAAAACCAATGGGCTTTTAATCAAATTATCTACGCTTAAGAATATACTTCCAAATGGTAATTACATTGTCAATTTAACATCCAGCGTATCGACCAATAAGGGTGAGTTTATACTAACAGGAAGCAGTAATGTTTATCTGGATACAAATGCCCAATTATCCTTAAAAATTAAAAATGAAACTTTTACCACCGCAGTAAAAGGAACACTGAGTAATAAAGAGGGCTTTATTTCTGGATATTTCGTAAACCTTTATCACAATGGAATTCTAATAGATCAATTGGTTTCAGATGGAACTGGACATTTTCAAATTAATTTACCAAATGGAACTTACACGTATTACGCCTACTCCAGTCAATATATGATGGCCTCGACGGGTACATTAGGTATAGGTCATTTCCAAAAACAAATGAATATGAGTGTTTACACCTCAAATGCCCATAACGTTTACATTTATACATACGTATCTGGGTCTCAGAAGATACTACCAGTGAATATTACCTTGAGGAATCAGCTATTCTCAGTAACTTCAAGCGGGGTACCATTACTGTTGCCATCCCATAACTATACTTTTTCATCACACATCTCTAAGAAAGTGACCATTAACAATTTCAATACAGCTTTTGAATTCAGCACCTCTCAAACCGTGTATACTTATAAAACCACAACACTGAATTTAATTCTCACAAAGGTGTTGATAGGAAATGTAACTTTAACGCAAAACAAAGTTAAAACAACCAACGAATTTAAATCTGTATCTTACAACCTGACAATAGTGAACCATCTCAATTCGGTTGAAAACTTAACTTTAGCGTCGGGAATGAACTCGTGGAACATGAAGTTTAATAGGTCAACATTAAGAAATGTACCTATTAATGGGACTATTAATGTAACGCTAACATTAAACAACACTGCAATGGTTCCATCTGGCCTGAATAAGGTTCCAGTATTGATAAAATACGCCGGAGGTTCTGAGAATGCCTTTGTGAGAGTAAATTTAACCACATACAGGAACTTTTCAATCAAGGAAGTTCAGGCAGCACCTTCCTACAACAATGGAACGTCCATCCTGTCCTATAAATTGTCAAACACTGGAAATTCCAAGGAATTGATAAAACTTAATTCCTCTTCCCTTAAACTATATCACTGGAACCTTTCTTTCGAATCCAACGGTAAAATAGTAAACAATGTTACACTTAACTTTTCACAATCAAAAGTAATAAACATAGTATTCAGTCCATCCGTAAATGCAACATCCTCATTTACTGTTACTATCAATGCAAACCTGACCAAAACGAATATAACAAAATCTTTCCCCATCAGCTACACTCCACCTGTGACACCAGGGTTAAAGACCTATTCAAAAGGTCCGGGAATCATATCTAATTATACGGGCAATCCGTTTGCGACTGTTGAGTATGGTTTAATAATCATATTAATAGCTGTAGTTGGAGGTATAGCGGGTATCGCGGTAAGAGGGAGGAAGAGAAAATGAAGAATCACTCAATTAAAGTCTTTCTTGTGATTGTATCACTTCTGATGATGATGATTCCACTATCATCCATTGAAATGTCCAACATTTCATCAGTTTCACCAGGTATCCAAATTCAGGATAATAACCATAATGGAAACGTTATTCCCTCAATCAGTGGGAATTATTTTTCCGCCGTAATGAAAACGGTTAGCAGTGTCTATGAAGGCCAGCATTTCTCTATATTTATCAATGCCACCAAAGGGTATTCCAATTATACTGCAACACTCTACCTTGGTGCAGAATATGACAAGGGAATGAGCCCTCTCAACTCAACGCGGGAACACTCAACAAAGGGTAGCTTTCAATTCAGAATTACAGCCCCAGAGGCAGATAATCAATCCATATATGGTTCAGTCTATCTTACAGCTAACTTTGAAGGGACACCGGTAAATTACAGTTTAAATTTCAACATTCAGGTTTATGCCCCCATAGAATTATACGCAGAAATCTATAATTCAAATTATGTTCCTTATTATAACGTATCTGTGGAGTTCGTATTAAACGGGGTAGGTATAGGGACCAAGACAATTGCAAAGCTTGATCCTTACTCCAAAGATAAAATAAATATTACTATACAATCCTCTGAGATAGATCCAGGTAAAGTGAATACGATTTCAGTTAAAGTACTGAATTCAAAGGTATATTCTGGAGTTTCTGCACAGTACTCTTCCAGGTTCTTTTATGGCAAACCACCAAACTATAACTGGATTTACTATATCTCTGGAGTAGTTGTTATTTTCATGGCATTTTTGGTTCTTTCATCGGGACGTGGGAGGGGCACAAAACAGCCTAAGTGGAGAACACGAAGAGAAAAACCAAAGAAATTATCCAAAAAATAATTTACAATTTTTTTACATTCTCAACTTTAACTAATCGTGAGTTACTGGCACAATCTTTAATAATAGAATGAAGGTATTCTGACCTACAGCCTGAAGAATTTTATTCATTGTGACAAATTACAATAACATTGTAAATTTTCTCTATTTCACCTAGTGGCTTCACCATTGTACACGCTTAATATTTTAATTGGAAAGTGCGTTACTTATTTTGGCGTATTATTTTCAATCTGAACATTATCGGAATAACTTCACTGTCATGATAGGTAAGCTGGGGATGGTACCTTGCCCCACTTAATACGTTGCCTGTTCTAGAGGGGTAAGCACTTCAAAGAAGAAGAACAAAAAATTTAGAGCTCAAAGTTCCCAAGTAGTATTCGTCTCAAAATATCTGACATTTCAGGCCACTCCTTGATAATTTCCTCATCTTTAGCAAGTAGAGATAGAACTGAATCTTTTTTTTCCAGTAGGAATAGTAGATATTCATCAATAACAAGATTCCACTGTTCATTATCCTTTATTCCTGTGATCTTTGCATCATCCTCATGGATCTTTTCGCATTCAGAGCACTTTATACTTGATAGATAGAAGAAATTCAGACAAGCCTCCCTGATATTTTCAGGAGGCGGAAGAATACTACCCTTTTCAATTGGGAAATTTACATGAGCAACATGTTTCTTCTGGTATAAGCTATCCGATATCCTTGCATTTTCATCTGCCATAGCCTCTAGAAATTCAGGAAGTTCATCATCAAAAACTGGGTCCATCACAATGATTTCTGCCTTCAGTTTTTTCGACATGAACCTGCTAATCCATTCTAGAGTGTTGTCGCTTACCACTTCAAGATCATCGGATGTTTTCAGGACGAGTTTCCTTTTTCCGAAGATGGCGAATGGGATGCCCATAAAACGTATATATAACATGTTCTTCCCCGATTGATTTGGTGTGGCAGGAAAAGTCGCAACAAAATGCGGCTCAGTTATACCCCATATCTTGCCGGTGCTTGAGTAAAACAGATATTGGTTTGCACTCGATCTGGCCTTGCTTTGAGTATTGTCTATCATGGTCCGAATCTCCTCGTTTAATACAGTTCCCAGATCTCTTAACACATAATCTTTTAAATCGTAAAGCTGACATATGGCCCAAAGACTTACTTTATCATCGTATTTTGGAAAATTTTGGGCAAATTCTTTATATTCATCCAAAGAGGTTACGAATGGCTTCTGAATACCTTTGTCCAACTTTTTATTTTCAATCATCACGACACATGGGATAACACCTGAAATGAACCCTTCATCTTCATCGGCGAGCCAATGCTTTATAGTCTCGGTTTCAGCGTGTGAGAGCAAAACGGTTTTACCTATTATTTCCATGACCTGTTTTTGGTCCATTTCACCCAGTAAATCGCTGGCAACCTCCACTATCTGCTTCATAAACTTTCTTTCAAGAGCTGACCGTTGCCTATATTGGTGTTGTCTTAGGGTGGTGTCGGCACCAAGGGACGTTTTCATCTGAGAATCTATCTCGGTCAGTTTCTGTTTCACTTTCATCGTATTCTCTTGCTCGTCATTCATGTTATTACCCTGATATAGAAATGATTCAAATATTGTTGCATAGTCAAGCAAATTGCTCTTCACCAAAGTTCCAGGGCTTGCTGCAGCCTGGATAGCGCAACGATTGACTGGTTGACTTTGATTGAGTCTCAGAGGACTGGTGACTAATTTACGCTTCGACAATCCCGTACCCGAAGAAGGCTTGAAGCACTCACTTTTCCTAAGAGAGAACATGACCCTGAAATCATGTGTGCATGCGAACAGCGCGCCAGGGAAGCTCTATGACTAAACAGTGTAAATCTGGAACCGGCAATTGTGCATTCAGCCGGATAGCGAAAGGCACAGCATATCCAGCGATGGCTATGTTGAAGCTGCCCGTATGCGAAACTG
>JAJYRA010000009.1 GCA_021794355.1 Thermoplasmata archaeon
GGTCCTCCCCAGACAATCGTAATTTCTCATCAAAAAAACCAATTTTAGACATAGTTTTCCTTTTGAGTAAATCACATTTATTCTCCGTCAGTCCTATTTGTTCTTTTAAGATAGTATTAAGATAAATATGCCCTAATCTAAACTCAATAAATTTTTGGTAGAAATTCAAATTTTCGAAGTAATATTTCTGTCTACCAATTAAAATATCTATATCACTCTCATTTTCCAAATGTACAATTGCATCTCGTATGCAATTATCCCCTAACAGAAAACAATCTTGTTGTAAGATGAGGATATACTCTCCCTGCGAAGCTTTTATTCCATCATTAAGTGATTTTGAAAGTCCTAGATTAACGATATGGCGTATATACTCTCCGCCAATTGAATTTACGGCAGATTCTGATAATTTTGACGATCCATCTGAACTGCAATCATCAACAATTACTAATTGAATATTCGGAAATGACTGTTGAAAAATAGACCCAAGGCATTCATTAAGACCATCAGCTATCCCATTGTAAACTGTCAACACTATAGAAACCAATGGAAATGTTGACTTACCATAATTTTGAGTAGGATCCATTCAACACTGATTTACCTCTCTATTCATATAGTTTTTTATTGTGTCCCTAAAAGGAAAGTTTATTCAGCGTAATCGCAAATAAAATCGAATCGTTGTTTGTATTCAAATATGTTGTAATTGCACCTTTCGAAATGACCGTATTTTGATCTGAGATTTGATCAAAAAGTTAAAAAATTTTGGGAAAGGATCAACGGTGATTGATGAATTTAGAGCACCTCATGCTCATAAAAAATTGGCAGAACATTTCAATCAATTTGGATCATTTAGTAGAACTGGGCCATAATACTTCCATTGAAGAAGATAGAATCCATGATAATTTACGACTATACCGTATTCTTTTGATTCGTTCATCAAATAAATAAAATTCTGCATGCTGTCTGGGTAATCATTATAATACCATGGGGATTTCGAATATGCTAGTAAATAATATATGTGTATACTGATATTTGTGCAAGTATGATGTTCTTCAACAGTTATATTATATTGATTATGCTCTACTGCCCAAAGAGTTAGATTATTAAAACTAGATAAAGCTGAGTGCCCTCCGACCAAGACAAAAATTTGATTGGGAAATGATGGTATAATCTGTGCTCTTGGGTAGATTTCTGGAAGATTGAACTGAGTTATTACTGATGCGTTGTTTTGAGGGATGTAACTCATAACTTGATTTAAATAATTGTAGGCATTTGGACTTCCAGGGGAATAATTACCAAAATTTGAAAAATTGTCAAAAGTATACTTATTTATCGGACTATAAGGCTCAAAAAGGGTAGCAGATATAGTTGATAATATAACCACTGTCAAGATTAATATTTTGGTCTTGCTCATAGCGAAACGAAAATATCGAGATATAATTTTTTTTGGTTTATTTTTCATAGATAAATATTGGTTAAGAACGTCGATTAGCCCTAAGAATGTAAATGGAGTTATCATTGCAGTATACTGATAATGAAATGCGTTAGGTATATCCACCGCATATCCTCCAATTATAGTTACAAAACCTAAATAAGGTAAGTAGAATATAAACCAACGCTTAGACAAAAATGGTAAAAATGCAAAAGGAAAAAACACAAGTAAAAATGTTTTCATTCCAGTATATAAATTACTAAATATTGGATTCTCGCTATTATATCCCACAGTCGAATTTACATATGAATATTCTCCATTAAAAAGAAAAGCTCCTAATAGAAATATTGTAGAAACAATAACCAGTCCAACTGCATAATTGATTTTTTTAAATGAAAAATTAGATTTGTTTCTCCAAAATGAATAGCATTGTAATAAAACAATCAATCCGAATAAGAAACCAAAGATAAAATAAGGGAACCTTACTGTTCCTGACAAAAATAAAATAAAAAATGATGCTTTTAATTTATCAATTATAAAAAAATAATATCCTGAGAGAAAAAGAATTGGGAATAGTGCTTGATAGTGAAAATCATACCAATTGAGACCAGATATTGGAAAATACATAAGATAGGTAAGTGATATTATCAATGAATATATTTTATTGTTTATGAAATGTTTAGCAATTCCAAATATTGGAAAACATGCCCCTCCAATAACAATCGTTTGAAAAATTAATAATAATTGAAAATTATGCGGAATTGAAATGGGAAAAGTGAAATATAAAATCCCAGAGTTAAAAAGCACAAATATATATCCATCTATGTTCCAATTATTATTATAGACCAACCAACTTCTTTCCATTGCCAGCCCAAGATCAGCCCACAAAGCGTTTAAAGTATATAGCCTAATTAATGTAATATCGGACCATACAATAACATATGTAAAAAAGGCTACTAAAAGTAATATTTCAATGGAGTATTTAAGTACGAATCCTAAGAAATAATTTTTAATACTCAAGAGCGCCAGACCTCATATCTTTTGGTATCATTTCTAAGTGGTATTAAGTTTTTCCTTATTTCAATTCCCAGTTCCGTTATTGTTGTTTTCTGAAAATTTTAGTTTCATATAAGTATAATATGAATATTTTCCAATTTTTTTGCTAATTGTGCTAATTATGGTCTCAAAAATTAATTTAATGATGAATTTCATATTTGATGTATGATTATGATTTACTAACCATTTGATTTTGCTATACGTTGACCCTATCTTTATCTTATGGGGAGAAACTATTTCTATTACTATTTCTCTCTCCATTATCCCACTCTTAATTATTTCCTTAAATATTTTGTTTGGTGCAAGATTATAAAGTAATTTAAAAGTTTTAACTTGTCTTTTAAAAGTTGAATAATTTTTCATAAGCATTACATCAATTTTGCCAAATTTGTTTGTTGCACTATTATGTAATCTATATTTTGTAATTGGTTTTTCAATTCTATATAAACTTCCCTCTTGAAAAAGAGATATAAAAAATACGAAAGAATCATCGGCGCCCTCTATTTGTCTTAAATCGCTAAGGTAAGGTTCTATAATTGATTTTTTTACGCTCATACAACTAAGATTAAAATCCCATCCATTTTTAATCATAAAGGATATGGTTATCAAATCTCTTTTATCTAAATTTGAGAAAAAAGATTCTCTTTTTATAATCTTATTCCTAGTTTTTATCAAATTTCCCCATTGATCTATTTGTTCAAATCCATTACTAATAAAACCAATCTCATTGTTCTCTGAGAATTTATTAAAAATTAGCTCAAGTTTTTCTGCGAAAAAAATGTCGTCATCTTGCAAAAAGCAAATAATCGTTCCTTTCGATTGAGAAATAGCACTTGCTAATCTGTCACCCATTGTTCCATCAGAAAAAAGGTTTATAAAACCAAATTCAGAAATTTTTAAATCAAGATAATCGTCATAAAAATTTTTAATCACTACTACTTCGTATAATAATTTATTTAATGTTTGTTCTTTTAATGAAACCATTGCTTTCATGAGGAATTCGCGTCTATTAAAAACTGGAACTATGACAGATATTTTTGGTGTAATTTCAGTTGAAGCATCAACATAAGTATTATCCAAGTGTTACTCAATTGCTTTTATTATATTGAACTTTTTGTTTGTTCCATAATCAAATCAATATGAAAATCTTTCGCGTTTCCAAGAATATAGGTATTGAAATATTTAAGATATATTCTGAATTTTGAAAAGTCAAGGACATTCTACATTAGTACATCAGCAGAGATAACCTAAAAAGGATTATTTGAAAGTAAAATGATGCACCGCTCATCTAGTGTTAATCTCATAATCTCAACTTAATTTCAAGAATTTTCTGACCGTAATTGATAAACTTTTAAAAACTTTTCTAAACTATGACATTGTCACATTCCGGTTGATAGGTATCGGTGATACCAGTAGGATGTTCTTATCAACCCCTCCTTTGTCTTGAACCGGTGCTTCAACAGCCATGACTGGACGGAGAAATGCTGTTCCGCCTTGTCTGATGTCTTCTCCACCTTGGGATTCTCAAGGTACAGGAACACCTCCCTCCTGTGCTTCTGAACCAATCCCAGGAACGATCCAATGATCCTGTCATCGCCATACATGCTGTTGATCTTCTCCAGCATTATTTCCACAATCTCCTTCTCATTCCTGCCTTCTATGATCTTGGCAACAGCATCCCTGTTCTTTCCAAGTTTATCCATGTTTGACTTATTCTGGAAGAACATGTATTTGATCAACTTCTTTGCCATTCCCAGATGATCTTCCATCTTTGCCACTGCTATTTTGTGTGCAAGATCCTTCTCCAAGTGGAACAGGCATCTCTGCCTTCTTATTTTTATTCCTAACATTGTGGATGATGCTTCCAGCACGGATTCATAATGATATCCGTCAGTGGTGATGAATACCTCCTTTGGAATAGTGAACCTTGACAGTGCCCTTATGAAGAATCCTGTTAGAGTCTCTTCCTTCAGATCATCCAGCATTTCCTCCACAAAGTTTCCATTTATTGAATCCTTCAGGAGGGATCTGTATTTTTCAACGCCATTGATGTGGGCATACTGTTCATCATAGACAAAGTAACCGGATGATTCCATGATTCCTGCCAGTGCAGGAGGCACATATCTCCTGATGGTTTCATGGGATATGATCACGTTTCCAATGATCCGGAATAGAGAGGAAGCTTTCCTCAGGGATGTCTTCACCCTGGCCCTTACACTCTTCTCTTTTACATCCTCAGGATAATGCTTTCCATAGCCGTAATTGGGAGGCCTTGCAACAAAGGAATATCCGCATTCCCTGCATATATATCTCTGGATGCGGAATATGATGCCATTCTCCATGGTTCTAACACAGGTTCCGTTCTTCACCACCTTTCTTGAATGGCATTGAGGGCACATTGGCCTCATAAAACTGATCAGATCATTTCCCTTCAGTACCACATCCATCATGGGAATGTTGTTTATCTTGAAAATTGGGGAAGGCTCATCCGACCCATACTGATCCAGTGTGGTGGAAACACTTTTGAAATCCACATGTGGCGCCTTCCTCAGTCGCATGTCATGTAATGTTTCCATCCTATTTCATGATTTCGCTTCCTGTACTGGTTTTCCGGAATTATCAACTAAAAGTTGACAATGTCTAAACTATAATTCTTCTCTTTGAATGCACATTAAGTTTATGCTGAATAATATAAATATTATATTGAGGATTTCGAATAAGATATTGATTGTTCGCTTTCCACCATTTAATGATAAAATCACGTCATAAATCATTAAAATATCCTTATATTCCTTCCCGTTTTGCCCTTATATCAGATCGG
>JAJYRA010000070.1 GCA_021794355.1 Thermoplasmata archaeon
CCCCGGAAACTCCTGATCCATGATCTTCCTTATTTCCTTGAAGAACTGGTGAGTCTCAGGCAGATTTTCACAATCCGTCCCATCTTTCTTATATAGATATGGCACTGAATCACATCTGAAACCATCAAGGCCCTTCTTGAGCCAGAATCTTATTACGTTGATCATCTCTTTCTTAACTTCAGGATTCTCGTAGTTCAGGTCCGGCTGGTGGGAATAGAACCTGTGCCAGTAATACTGCTTCGTGCTCTGGTCAAAGGTCCAGTTGGATTTCTCAACGTCCACGAATACTATCCTCACATTCTTGAACTTCTCAGGAGTATCTGACCATATGAACCAATTCCTTTTAGGATTGTCCCTTGAGGATGCTGCCTCCTGAAACCATGGATGCTGATCCGAAACATGGTTCAGCACAAGATCGGCAATGACTCTCAGGCCCCTTTTATGTGCTTCAGTTATGAGGTTCTCAAAATCCTCCATTGTTCCATAGTCGGGATTGATGGAATAAAAATCACTTATATCATAACCATCATCTTTCAACGGAGACTGGTAGAATGGAAGAACCCATATGCAGTCAACCCCAATGCTCTTGATATAATCCAGCTTTTCCGACATTCCTTTAAAATCACCAATGCCATCATTGTTCGCATCGTAAAAACTTCTTACGGGGACTTCGTAGAAAATGGCATCTCTGTACCATGGTATATCAGTTTCACCAGTCATTTGGCTCCACGCTTTTCCACAGTATATTAATAATGAATTTAAACAATGTGTTTGATGTTTTTATCTATTTCCTTATAATTAGTCCTGAAAGAAATATAATTTTCTACTGCTCGCGGAATCAGGAATAATCTGTGTTTGAACACATTCCCTGCTATAAGGAGAGGTTGGATATTATGTGTTATACCCTGACACGATGTTGCCCCTTTTGGGCAAGATATTCAGCAAAGTATGTTATGAATATGTCAGCACCAGCCCTGAAAACAGACATGATATATTCACTGATGGCATCCTCTCCAAGAAGCCCCGAGTCAACCGCATTCTTTATCATGGAATATTCTCCGCTCACCCCATATGCTGAAATTGGAAGATTGAATCTATTTCTTGCTTCTTTCAGAACATCCAGATAAAATAATGCAGGTTTCACCATTATTATATCTGCACCTTCTATTATGTCCAATTCCATTTCTCTTATGGCTTCCCTTGCATTGGATGGATTCATCTGGTAGGTTTTCCTGTCTCCAAAGGATGGAGTCGATTTTGCCGCATCCCTGAATGGGCCATACATCTGGGATGCATATTTGGCTGAATATGCCATGATAGGTGTATCAGAAAACCCATCACTGTCCAGTGCTTCCCTGATTGCTTTCACCTGACCGTCCATCATTCCGCTTGGAGCTATCACATGGGCCCCTGCTCTTGCCTGGCTCACTGCTATCTTTCCATACAGTTTTATTGTCTCATCGTTATGGACAGTTTTTTCCTTCAGAACACCGCAGTGCCCATGATCAGTGTATTCACACATGCAGAGGTCTGCCATTACTACAAGGCCCTTCTCTGCAAACTTCCTTATGGCTTTCTGTGAAACTCCTTCAGGATTGTATGCTTCAGTCCCCATGGGATCCTTGGCTGAGGGAACTCCGAATACGAGCACATTCCTTATACCCATATTCCTTAGTTTTTCAGCATAATCATCCACAGAATCAGGATCGTATGAGTATATGCCTGGCATACTCCTGATCTCCTGTGGATTTTTTAAAGTTTCATCGACAAAAACAGGCATTACAAGTTTGTTCAGGTTTATGGTCGTTTCAGATACAAGATCTCTTAACTCCTGACTTGTTCTGAGCCTCCTCATTCTCTCTACAGGAAACACTCCATGATATTGCAAATATATATAATAAATAAAAGGTTCAATTTTCTGGAGAGCTCTGATTCCGCAGTTTTTCCATGGCCAGCTTCAGGACTCTCTTCTGGTTCTTGTGCTTCACTATCTTTATTGCCTTCTCGAAAGGGGCCCATAAAAAATTCTCGTGTTCGTGAGATATAATGACCTTCTCATCATTTGAAACCTTTGAAAGGTAAAGGATAACTTTCTTCTTTATGATGCCATTTTTCCCTGTGAAATGATAATTCATCTCCTCCTTGAAATCTGGAATCAATGTACATGTGAGGCCAGTCTCTTCCTTGATCTCCCTTATGGCTGCAATCTCAGGAGTTTCACCCTTTTCTATATGACCCTTGGGAAAGTCCATGAAGCCTTCCTTTCGTGCAAGAAGCAAAAATTCTATTCCTCCATCTTTTTCCCTGCATACTAGAGCTCCTGAACTTATCTCGTTCCTGACCATGATCTTAATTCCCTTACACTATAAATATAATTCCTCTTATAATGAATGGATTTCACTTGGTTCTAATTTCCAACATTATTGTCAAAAATCTCATGCCAAAACCAAGGTGAAATAGAGTTCTTCAATGAGTTCCTTATAGTCAACATCAGTATGGAAGATGTTCCACCCGCAATACTGTGGAATAAATTAAAATGTTAGAAAAAGATTGATTTTTGATTTAAAGTACTGTACGTGATGTTTTTTGCGTTTGTAAAAAGGATTTCTGCAAGATTTGTAAAAACAGTATATATTTGGAACATGTAAGAAGGTATAAAAAAGTCAATTAATTTTGTTCCATTTACTGCAAAAAACCAAGTTGCATAATCACCACAACCATTATAAGTACTGTTGATGAAACTTGAATTAAGCATAATGTCACAAATATAAAATGTGAAATCAATGTTACCATTCCATCTTTCCGATGCTATTTGGCTTTGGTTGAATACGTACTTGCAACCTTGCAAATATTGATTCAAATCCGCGATGTTCTTAAAAATATTTAATTTATCAAAAAACATCCCTCTGTACGTGTTGTTGTGGTACACCTTCAATACCGAATATCCACAGTAACTATTTTCTAAAAGATTAAAATTTGAAGTGTTTGAATAGAGAAAACTTGCGTAGTTATGAAAATGGTAGAGATTCGATATCTGTTTTTCTGAAAGCATCTTGGGTTTTATGTTTGAAGTGTTGTTTGAAGAAGAAATATCAGAATATGCCGTATAACTTATCAATATTGTAAAAACTACCAGTATGGAGATCAGTATTTTAGTGTTCTTATTCATTGAATGACACCTTGAAATAACTCATTATAGTATATGAAGAATATATGGAAAAGGGGATCATTTGATACTTTCCACAGTCAGTTGGTTCCCTTATAAATCCAGGTAATGTTAGGGAGACTGAGTAAAGTATGTAGGCAGTAAAGTTTATATTGGGAACATTTTGGGAATTTTGTATGTAATCAGTGCCTGAAGTTATTCCCCAATAATGCCTATCTCTCTGTGCGGAATTTGAATAAGCGAGATTATAGCTATAAGGAATGCTTATGTTACTAACATATGAACCTTCACCGTTTGAAATTGATCCTGATTGCTTGAAATAATTGTTAGCCAAATATTGTATTATATTGCTCACTATATCCACTATAAGAGAAACCTCTGGGGAACTATAAGTTAATCCCATTTCCAATGCAGTGAAACCCCAATTTATTATTTGTTTCATATAATTAATTCCGTTGTTTGAAGGAGTGCTACTCCCTGAAAACCACGAATAACCATTAATAAGGAGAGGATTCTTATTTTGAGTGTAATTGTCTCTTCCATAAACATTCTGAACAAGATTATCAGGCGAGCAGAAAAAATAATATTTAGACTCGGCCGAATTCAGGTAAGAGACGGTGGTTGCAAAATTTTGATCCCCAATGTCCACGCAAAATGGGAGTTGAGTATTGCGATATGTAAAGTTATAATGTACTTTAGTGTCACCATATGGCCCCATTGCCATATTATATGCACCAACAACATATCCTGTGGAATTGAATATCTCAATTGTCCTGTTCACAGGAGGATTAAAAGCTGTGGCCACACTGATCACTTTAGAATCTTTTCCCATCCCGAATATATTGTAAGCAACCATCCTGACATATTGGGCATATACCAGATTTGAATACGGGATGCTCACTTCCACGCACCCGTTGGAGTTGATTGTTTTCCCTCCAAACACGTCCCATATCTTGGAGTTCATGCCTTTTTCCTCATACCCCACATATGTTGATGGATATACCCCGTTGATTTTTCCATTCATATTGACATATCCCCTGAAAACATATGATTCACCGGGCCCTGTATATGGTGAAGTCACGTTTGCAAAATTGCTAATGGTGGGCAATTCATCCTTGGTGCACCCGGTCGGAGGGTGCCAGTACTTCAATGGTGAAGGTGATATAAGAGGATCAATCGAATAAGAGGAATTGGGTGAAAGGGTTATGGGCCCGAAAGGCAGTGATATAGTGTTTCCATTGCTCTGCATTCTTATTAAGCCACCATGGAATATTGACTGCTCCCCATACCATGAAACAGTCACGTTTCCAGTCTGTGCATGCATGTCCGATGATGGGATCAAGTATGTGTTTCCAGAAGGGTTTGAGAAAGAATACGAATTGTAATTGAATCCGTCTGTCATGGCATTGACATCAGGATTCGACATGATTGAAAAATCAACTTCAAATGTTTCTGTCCTGTTTCCCGTGTTCTTGAATGAAAGGTATGAATTTATGCATCCATTGCCGAAGGGATATATCTCTGACATCCTTATATTGTGTCCTGATTGGGTCAGTACTGCAGCATTCTCCAATGGGTTGCACACCCTTCTGTAATGGTAACTGCTGAAGGTTGTATTGTTGATCAAATTCATGGAATGGGATGAGGAGTAAGGAGTTGCATCTAACGTTGATCCTTTGGAATTTATAGTGTATATACTCCAAAATACAGGAAAAGAATATTTGCCAAATCCCAGCATAACCTTGTTTCCTGTGAATTTAACACTTTCGCCCAAATAATTATATGTTTGAACCTGAATATCGTTTTTCTGAAGATCGTTCACAATATATGAAAAAGAAAGGCAAAGCATAAAAACCATTATCAGAAGGCTGAATATTTTAAGATACCTGCGGACATCATCGTTCTCTCTCTCTTTGGCATGCTATATTCCATAAAAACCCTTAAGCATTAATATTATATAGAGCTAATTGTTCCTAAATATACTTAAAATCAGAACAGCTCATTTTTCTGTTACTTACGTTCAATGAAATTTATACTCTATGACTTTAACTGCTGGGCCCAGATATTTTAACATTTCGTCAATAATGAGGTTATTCAGCATCAGAAGTT